>QQRW01000001.1:0-7600 GCA_003602605.1 Candidatus Poseidoniales archaeon
TAGCAGAAGGATACAGCGCAGACGACGCTGCAATGAGATTAGGAGCATTCTGAGGTGGTTAAATGGGTAAGAGAATTCGTGCACAACGTAAGGGTTCATCTCCAAGGTACCGTGTTTCCGGACACAGGTTCCCTGGGAAGAACTTCATGCCAAGAGTAAAGGACGAAGTATGTGAAGTTACAGAGTTAATTCACAGTCCAATTCATACCGCTCCCCTAGCTAGAGTAAAATTGCCTGATGGTGAGACAACTCTAGTAGTTGCGACCGAAGGAATCGCTATAGGTTCAAAGATTGCGATTGGTGACAATGTTTCCCTCAGACCAGGTAATATTACTGAACTGGGTAACATTCCTGAAGGTACTGCTGTTAACAATGTCGAATTAAGACCTGGTGACGGTGGTAAAATCGCAAGATCAGGTGGAAATTCCTGCTTTGTTGAATCTAGACTTGGAGATAAGGTCAGAGTACAACTACCAAGTGGATCTACAAAACTTATTCCAGCGAACTGCAGAGCTACCATTGGTGTTCTAGCAGGACACGGTAGAGGCGACATGCCACTAAGAACTGCTGGTGCTGCTCACTACAAGGCAAAAGCAAGAGGAAAGGCTTACCCAAGAGTCAGTGGTGTTGCAATGAACCCAGTAGATCACCCTCACGGTGGTGGAAACCACCAAGCTGTTCACGGTCCAAACTCAGTCGCTCGTGGCACTCCTCCGGGTGCTAAGGTCGGTCTGATTGCACCAAGCCGAACTGGCCGAGGCCGAGGTAAGAAAATTTGAGGTGATGAATTATGGCACGTAAGAAGAAGAAGTCCTTTATGACCCCTAAAGCCAGTCGACGTAAGGCACGTAAGCGTCTTTCGACAACAACTGGCCGTGTAAAGAAAGAATTCACATACCGAGGATACTCTGTTGAAGAACTGTCAGGTTTCCCTCTCTTCCCTCCAGAAGATGACCCGTCAGCAATCTCTATTGCTACTGTTCTTTCATCCCGAGCTCGCCGTTCAATGGTTCGAGGCTTTTCTGTAGAGAACGAGCACTTCCTTAACAGAGTGCGCCGTTCAAACGGAAAGACTGTTCGAACACATCGCCGAGATATGCCTATTCTTCCTGAATTCGTTGGAAAGACCATCGCTGTCTACAGTGGACAAACATTCGTTCCTGTTGAAATCAAGCCAGAAATGATCGGTCATTATCTTGGTGAATTCGCAATTACCCGAAGAGGTGTCGCTCACAGCGGACCTGGTGTCGGAGCAACTCGGTCGTCGAAGCACGTGGCCCTAAAGTGAGGTGTTATGTATGGTAAAGACACAATTAGACCGACGCTCAAAGCGACGCGAGAATCCTCAAAAAGGATACACGCAATTGCTTCAAGGTAGCCGACTTGCAACTGCTCGTGCAGTCAATATTGACATGCACGTTAAGCACTGTTTCGAAATTTGCCGACATGTCAAGAATATGAAGGCTGGCGAAGCAATTGCTTTCCTCAACGAAGTTCTCAAGATTGATTCAGACCGTGCGGATATTCGCCGCAAAGCAGCTGCAGTTCCTTTCCGACTCGGAAGCGGTAACAAGAAGAAGCGACGCAGTGGTCCGTCCATGGTTGGGCACCGCAAGGGCAAAGTTGGTCCTGGCCGCTACCCAGTCAAGGGTTCACGCGCTATCATCAAGTTGATTCAAAGCGCAATGGAAAACGCACGACACCAATACGAAGATGTCGACCCTGAAGAAATGGAAATCACGCACATCGCTGCACACCGTGGACAAATCCGTAAGGGATTCATCCCTCGTGCACGCGGTCGAGCAACCCCTTCGAACCACTACCAAGTGAATCTCGAAATTTTCCTTGAAGACTTTAGTGTTCAAGAAGATGAGTTGGAGGACGACTTCTGAGGTGATTGATTATGACTGGTAAACAAAGTACTCTACGAACCATCGTAAACCGCAATGTTGAGCGACTTCTCGTCAAGGAATTCTTGATGAAGAACACCAAGAACTCCGGTTTTGGCGATCTTGTCATCCGACGCACACCTCAAGGAACAGAAGTGACTGTTCACGCAGAACGCCCTGGTATGGTCATTGGCCGAAAGGGGAAAATCATCAACGAACTGCAAAAGAGACTTGACGAGGAATTCGCAATTGAGAATCCGAAGCTCAAGGTTGAAGAAATTGACCGAAAGGCTGCAACCCTCAACGCTCAAGTTATGGCTGAGAAAATCACATCCGCTCTAGAGCGTGGCTGGTACTACCGACGTGCTGGAGCAAGTGCTGCCCAGAACATCATGGAATCAGGTGCACGTGGCGTCATCGTTACTGTTGCAGGTAAGTTGACAGGTTCTCGAAACCGTACCCAGAAGTTCATTCTTGGTCACGTCAAGTATTGCGGTGAAACCGCCCTACAACACATGGACAAGGGATATTCGGTTGCTGTCAAGAAACTTGGAACAATCGGTGTGACTGTCGAAATCATGCGACCAGGAACTCGTCTACCTCACGAAATTAGTATCTTTTCTGAAGAAGAACTACGAATTCGTGCAGAACAGGCTGCTGCAGAAGCAGAAACAGCGGAGGCGAGCGAATGAGTCACGTATCAAACCGTGAAATCGCTTCCATGAGCCAAGATGCTCGAGAAGCTCGTCTTCTCGAACTTCAAGAGGAACTGCTTCAACTTCGTGCTGAGAAAGCGCTTGGTGGCACTCCTTCGAACATCGGTGCATACAAGGCAACCCGCCGAAGTATTGCTCGACTCAAGACGCATTTGAACAATAAGTGAAAAACACAAGGAGAAGACAACAATGGCGGCTATTTGTAACATATGTGGACTCCCAGACGAACTCTGCATTTGCCAAGAAATAGCCAAAGAACAACAACGAGCCATCATATCAACCGACCGACGACGCTATGGAAAAATTGTAACCAAAGTAGAAGGAATAGATGACTCAGCAATTGACATTAATCAACTCGCAAAATTACTCAAGAACAAATGTGCTGCAGGCGGAACAGTGAAAGGACGAACAATTGAACTTCAAGGCGATCACAAAAAGAAAGCAGCAGGTGTACTCAAAAACAACGGATTCAATGTGGAGGTGCGATAATATGGATATGTATAACTCAACATGGATTGGCACGACATTGAACGTCGTATCGTCCAACGACCCTACGTTGGTCGGTCGATCCGGACAAGTCATTGACGAAACCAAAAACACATTGGTTTTGCTTGAGGGTGACCAATCAGTTACCATTGGCAAAGCCGCAATCACATTCACGATTGATGACAGTGATGTCATCATTCAAGGCGCATTGGTGAGTCAGCGCCCAGAAGACAGAACTCACCGAAAATACAGGAAGGCCTGATACCATGCGAGACATTGGAATTGATGTAAAGAACCCCACCGGCGAGTGGGACGGAGATGCAAACTGCCCCTTCTACGGCTCACTGCGCTTGCGCGGTCAGGTGCTCGAAGGAACCGTTTCAGGTGTCGGCATGCAGAAGACGATTACCATCGAACGCCGCAACGTTCGCTACATGGAAAAGTATGAACGATTCGAAAAGCGAACCAGTGCTTTGTCCGCTCACTTGCCTTCATGCATCGGTGATGTCAACGTTGGTGACACCGTGAAAATCATGGAGTGCCGTCCGCTTTCAAAGACCATTTCGTTCTGCGTCATTGAACACACTGGGGGTGAAGCTTGATGCGTGGAATTGCAGGTAAGCAAACCCGTGGTCTGCCAACCGCAGCACGTCTACACGTTGCTGACAACACCGGGGCAAAGATTGTCCAAATCATTAACATTCTCAAGCTCGGAAACACTATTCGTCGTTACCCTGCAGGTGGTGTAGGCGATCTTGCCAAAGTTTCTGTCAAGAAGGGTACTCCTGAAACACGTCGACAAATGTTCAACGCTGTCATCATTCGACAACGCCGACCTTTCCGCCGAGTCGACGGAACTTGGGTTCAATTCGAAGACAACGCTTGTGTCATTACCAATGAGAAGGGCGATGTTCAAGGCTCCGATATCAAAGGACCTGTCTCTCGTGAAGCAGCTGAACGCTGGCCACGTATTGCAGCAAATGCAAAGCAAATTATTTGAGGTGAAAATATGGTAAAAAGTATGAAACCAACCAAGCAACGTAAGGCACATTTCAACGCTCCTCTTCACGAGAAGCGTAAGCGAATTTCCGCCCGCCTCCAACTCGACAAGCCAGATTCACGATTCGACGGTGTCCGCTCGGTCACAGTTCGTGTAGGCGACACAGTTCGTGTTACCCGTGGAGACCTTTCCAATGGTGGAAAGCGTCACGGTGGAAAGCGTGGCAACGACCCATTAACGGGTCCAGTCATCCGAATTGATTCAGAAAAGGGTCGCCTTTACATCGAGGGTGCCAAGGCCAGTAAGGCCGACAACAAAGAAGAAGCGGTACCGGTCCACTCTTCGAATGTCGTTGTCGTCAAACTTGACGAAACAGACAAGTTGCGTGTTCAGCAACTAACCGGTAACAGGAGTTGAAAAATATGGGAAGCAGTAATCACTTGAAGAGATTGGCCATGCCACGTAGCTGGCCTCTCCCTCGTAAGACCAGTATCTGGGTAACCCGCCCAACGCCAGGCGCTCACTCGCTTGAGTTGTGCATGCCGATCAGCCTCGTTATCCGAGATGTCCTCGGATACGCCCGTTCGACCCGTGAAGTTCGTCACATTCTGCACAATGGCCACGCACTCATCGATGGCCGAGTCTGCAAAGATGTTCGCCGCGGAGTCGGCCTCATGGATGTCCTTACTCTCGGAGATTCCCATTACCGATGCGTTCTCGACCACAACGGCCGTCTACGATACCGAACCATATCCTCTGATGAAGCCGGATGGAAAGTTTGCCGCATTGAAGGAAAGAACACTATCAAGGGTGGAAAGACACAACTTAACCTTCACGATGGACGCAACATCATTGTTGATGATGCAACCGAATACTCGACCGGTAGTTCGCTGAAACTCGCACTCCCAAGTCAGGAGATCCTTGAACACATCAAGTTCGAAGATGGAGTTCGATGCTACCTTATTGGCGGTGCCCACGTTGGTGGATTTGCAAACATGAAGTCTTCAGAAATCAAGCGTTCAAGCATGCCGAACGAAGTTATTTTCGAGGACTTTGGAACAGTTGCTTCGAACGTGTTCGCAGTTGGCGATTCAACCCTTCCACACACAGAGGTGATTGAATGAGCGACGCAGCAAATCGAATGTCCGTGCCACGCATCACCAAAGTGAGCGTCAACATAGGTGTTGGTGAAGGTGGAGAACGCCTCGTCAACGCAGAGAACGTTTTGGAACTTGTTACTGGTGTTAAGCCACAACGTACTCTCGGTCGTATCCAAAACCGTGACCTGAAGGTTCGTCAAGGCGCACCTATTGGTTGCAAGGCTACCATGCGAAACCAAGAAGTCATCAAGAAGTTCTTGACCGACGCTTTCTGGGTTCGTGAAAATATGATTCCTACATGGAACTTCGACCGTGAGGGTAACCTTTCGTTTGGTGTTCGTGATTACACAGATTTCCCGGGTCAAAAGTACGACCCAGATATCGGAATCTTCGGAATGGACATCACTGTCGTTCTTGAGCGACCTGGCCACCGAGTTAGCCGCCGACGCCGTGCAAAGAGCAAGGTTGGAATGGGCCACCGAGTAAATGCAGACGAATCACGAGCCTGGTTCATTGAGAACTTTGGCATCACAATCATGGAGGAATGAAAATGGCAAGAGATCACGGAGAAAGAATTGGACGAACCATTGGTTGCCGACGCTGTGGACGCCGTCGAGGAATGATACGCCGTCACGGGCTTCGCCTGTGCCGACAGTGCTTCCGAGATGTAGCTCCAGAAATAGGTTTCAAGAAAATGAATTAAGGAGGAGAAAGATATGCAATTTGATCCACTCAACGACGCACTCATCAAGATGTACAACGCAGAGCAAGCGGGTAAGTTCAATGTCGAACTTTCACCCGCTTCCAAGCTGCTTGGTAACGTCCTCGAAATTATGCAAAAGTCAGGCTACGTTGGCTCCATCGACCGTACTGAAAACGGACGTGGTGGCACCTACTTGGTCGAACTGCGCGGCGCAATCAACCGTTGTGGCACAGTGAAGCCACGGCACAGCATTCGACGCCAAGAATACGACCAATGGGAGACACGCTATTTGCCTGCTCAAGACTTTGGTCTCTTGATTCTAACAACGAACTCCGGCATCATGCATCACTACGATGCAAAAGATGCCCGTATTGGTGGTAAGCTACTGGCTTACGTATATTGAGGTGAATAATATGGTAAAACTCGACAGAATCGAACACATCGTGACCATCCCTGAAGGCGTTACTGCATCAATCAGCGAAGATGGCGTCGTAACTATCCAGGGACCGAAAGGATCTCTTTCTCGTGAATTCAACAGTACGTCGATTAATCTACTCCAAGATGGCAGTGGATTGATTGTTCGTGTGGATATGCCTCGCCGAAAGCAACGTGCCTTGGCTGGAACTTGGAACGCCCATCTCAACAACATGGTGAAGGGCGTAACTGAAGGCTTCACATACAACTTGAAAGCCTTCTACTCTCACTTCCCAATGACTATGGCCGTAAAGGGCAATGTCTTCGTTGTCAACAACTACTTCGGAGAACGTGTTCCTCGAAACGCACACATCATCTCTGGTGTTGATGTGAAGGTCAACAACAAGGTCGAAGTCGTTGTCACCGGCATCGACAAAGAAAGCGTTGGACAAACAGCAGCAAACATCGAAAAGTGCGCTACGGTCAAAAACCGTGATCGCCGTGTGTTCCAGGATGGAATATACCTCATCAACAAGGAGTGATATGAATGGCAGAAGATTATGACAAAATGACTGTTGCAGAACTCAAAGAGCTTCTCAAGGCTGCAGACCTTCCGGTCTCCGGTAAGAAATCTGACCTCATCGCACGTTTGGTTGAAGCCAACGGCAGTGATGAGGCCGCATCGAACGATTCCGATGAGGATTGGGACGATGATGGTGACTGGGATGACGATGTTGCTGTTGGGCACGTCGCAAAACAGAAGCCAGTACTTGATGAAGAAACCAAAGCCGCTCTCGCACTTCGTGCTGAACAAAAGAAGATGACACCATCGTTCCGTCGTACTGAATGGTTCCGATACAAGCGTCTCTCTCGTTCAGGATGGAGAGCACCTCATGGTATGGACAGCAAGCAACGACGAAATTACAAGTACCGCAGTGCACTTGTCCGTGTAGGTCACGGAAAGGTTGCTGCTGCTCGTGGACTGCACCCGTCTGGTTTCCGTGAAATCATGGTTCAGAACACACTCGATCTCGAATCCATTGATCCTGAAACCGAAGCAGCACGCGTCGGTCGAAGCGTCGGAGGACGAAAGCGAGAAAAGATCTACTCACGTGCCGATGAACTCGGTATTCGTGTCCTCAACCGAAGGAGGGATATTTGATGCAAATTACGAATCAAAAGCGCCTAGCAGCTAAGTTACTCAAGTGCGGTGTACACCGTGTTTGGATTAATCCAGCATACCTTGACCAAGTTTCATCAGCGGTTCAGACCGATGATATTCGTGAATTCAT
>QQRW01000001.1:7697-14538 GCA_003602605.1 Candidatus Poseidoniales archaeon
CAGGGTAAGAGAGCTGGTACAGCAAACGCTCGCAATCCTCGAAAGAACCGTTGGATGCGAACCATCCGTTCACAACGACGTGTTCTCAAGGAACTCCGTGAAGATGAAACCATCGAACCATCCCAGTATCGTCGATACTACCTCAAGGCGAAGGGTGGCTCGTACCGTTCTATTGCACACATGCGTTCTCAGATGGCCATGGAAGGCGTCGAATTCAAAGGAGGTGAACAGTGATGCGTGGGACTCGTCGTCGCTCGATCTTCCGTCGTCGTAAGGCTGGTTTGACTGACTACCGTCGTCGCCTCAAGCTTCTCACTGGCCGCAAGCCACGTGCAGTTGTCCGTGTGTCCAACACCCGTACAACATGCCAACTTGTGACTTGGGCTGCTTCCGGTGATTTGGTTAGCGTTTCATTGACTGGCTCTGACTTGTCGAAGAAATTCGGCTGGCCCGAAGACTACTCAAAGAAATCCGTTCCTGCATCCTACCTCGTAGGATACGCAATGGGTAAGGCTGCTCTGGCTCAAGGTGCTGATGAAGCAGTTCTTGACATTGGATTGGCTGCAAGCACACCCGGAAACCGTGTCTTCTCTGCTCTCAAGGGTATGGTCGACGCAGGTCTCGATATTCCTCATGGCGAAAATGTCCTGCCTGATGAAGAACGCATTAACGGCGCTCACATCAACGGAGACATTGCAGCAGCAGTTGAATCTACCAAAACCAAAATCGAGGGGGCATACTGATGACAGAAGAAGAAATCATAGAAATGGCACCAGGGCTTATGCAAGCTCTTGCACCTGAAGAAACTGAAGACACCGGTGGACGACCTCGTCGCCGCAAGCAAGATGACCCGATGATGGGGCTCCGAAAGTGGGTTCCTAAGACCCGACTGGGTCAAATGGTCATGGCTGGTAAAGTCCTCACCTACGAACAAGCATTGGCGACAGGTCTTCCAATCCGTGAAGTCGAAATCGTCGATGCATTGATTCCAAACCTCGAAGACGATGTGATCAAGGTCAACATGGTTCAACGAATGACTGACAGTGGTCGACGTGTTCGCTTCAATGTCATGGCTTGCGTTGGTAACCGAGATGGGTACGTCGGACTTGGAATGGCAAAGGCTAAGGAAGTCGCAGCAGCAATCCGCAAGGCAATCATTGCTGCAAAACTCAACCTTATCCCTGTTCAACGTGGAAACGGCTCTTGGGAATCATCTGCTGGACCAGGGACTTCGATTCCATTCAAGACCCATGGACGTTCTGCTTCGACCCGTGTCACACTCATGCCTGCTGCAAAGGGCAAGGGACTCGTTATCGGCGAAACTGGTAAGCGTGTTCTTGACCTTGCAGGAGTTTCTGACGTTCTTTCTCGAACCAAAGGACAAACTCGCACCACCATTAATTACGCTGGTGCTACATTCAACGCTCTGCAGAACATGAACACAACTCGAGTGTCCAAAGAGGCTAAAGAGCGCTTGTTTATCAATAAAGGGAGGATTCTAGAATGAGTTGGATTGTTGTACGTGCACGAAGTAATGTCGGTGTTGAACGTGGTATCAAAGAAACCATGTTACACATGAACTTGACAAAGGTCAATCACGCAGTGATTATTCCAGAGAACCCTCAATACCGAGGTATGCTTCAAAAGGCCAAGGATTACATCACTTGGGGAGAAGCAACTCCAGAATTGGTTGAGATGATGCTCTCAGGACGTGGCCGAATGGTCGGCGACGCTCCTTTGACAGATGCTCTTGTTGCAGAACACACTGACTATGCCGACATCAGCGCTTTCGCTAAGGCGATTTCTGATGGCGATGCTACAGTAAAGGATATTCCTGACTTGAAGCGTGTATTCCGACTTCACCCACCTCGTGGCCCTAAGGGCTGGGGTGGAATTAAGCGATCCTTTGTGGTCGGTGGAGCCCTGGGTTCTCGAGGAGACAAGATTGGTGCGCTCGTTGAGCGTATGATTTGAGGTGATTATGATGGGAACAAAAGCAAACAAACATCGTGGACGAAACCGATACCATGGACGTGGCAAGAAAGCTGGCCGTGGTGCAGGAAAGCGTGGAGGACGTGGAAATGCTGGTATTAACAAGCACCGTGTCATGACCCGAATCAAGTATATGCCAAACCATTGGGGTATGCATGGCTTCAACCGACATCCGTCTCTTCGAACCGTGTATGTTACCGTGAATGTCAGCCAATTGGAAGGCATGGCAAAAGGCAACGATACGATTGATTTGACTGCTCTCGGTATCGATAAGCTTCTCGGAAGCGGTCGAATCAACAGTGCCCTTAAGGTCATCGTCCAAGAAGCAAGTTCAAACGCAGTTGAGAAGGTCGAGGCCGCCGGTGGAAGCATCGTGGGCGGAGACGACGACGAATGGGAAGAAGAATGATTCCCACTTTCTAAGGAGGAAACAGGATGAAACACAAGCCAATGCCACTCGCAGTAGCAATTTCAGGCCTTCTTTATTGGGGCCTTCTTGTTTACTGGGTCCGTGACGATCTTCAAGCTGGTTTCGAAACTGCCGGTGGAGAAGCAGCCATATTTGGACTCGTTTTCTCTGTCGTCTATGTTGCTTACATGATGGCTTGTCTCATGATTGACATGCCAGAAGGCCTCAAAACCATGCCAGTTGTTGGACGCTATGGAAAATTACTGGGATGGCTTGCCATGCTTGGTTTATCTGCATGGTATGTCCGTCCATCTGCTTGGGGTGGATACGACGAAGGCGTTGGATTTTTCCTCGTAGGTATTTGTCTACTCGGATTTGGTGCCGCAGCCATCATTACTTGTTTCATGTGGGGCGGTGACGAAAGCAGCCGACTGTACGCACTTCGCAGATTCGTTGATGTCTATCCAACAATTACAAAGCCTGAGCGACACGTTCGTTTCAACGAAAAAATGTGGACAACAACATTTGTCCTCATCATTTACTTCGCAATGACCAACGTTATGCTGTACGGGCTCTCCGGAGAAGCGTTGGATTTGTTCAGCGGATTCCGTTCGATTATGGCAGGTGCATCGGGTACAATCATGCACTTGGGTATCGGTCCAATTGTTACAGGTTCAATTATCATGCAATTGTTCGCTGGTGCTAAGATTATTCGCCTTGACCTCAGTAATTCTGAAGACAAAGCAATGTACCAAGGTGTCCAGAAACTCTTGGTTTTGATTATGATTCCGATTGAATCGATTCCACAAACCTATGGTTTCCTTGACCCTCAAGAATTCCTTATCGATACATACGGTCTAGGTTGGGCAAACTTCGTGATTGTAGCTCAACTGTTTGCTGGTTCATACCTCGTGTTCCTCTTGGACGAATTGGTTAGCAAATGGGGTATTGGATCGGGTATTTCGTTGTTCATTGCTGCAGGTGTAGCACAGTCCACGTTCGTTGGAACATTGTCTCCTCTACCTGCTACCACTGGTGTTCCTTACTCTCTTCAGAACCCACCATCGGGGACATTACCGATGATTTTCTACATGTTCAGGGAGGCCACGAATGCCGAAATGATTTCCAATAACGGTTTTGAACAAATCTTGTTGACGCACGTCAATCCCGTTGCTGCCTTATTCTCTTCGATCGTCGTGTTCCTCGTGGTCGCTTATGCTGAATCAAGTAAACTCGAACTTCCATTGACACACGGTAAGGTTCGTGGTCACAGAGGTAAGTACCCAATTCGACTGGTATATGCCTCGAACATTCCGGTTATTTTGATGGCTGCACTTCTTGCGAACATCAACATGTTCTCTCTCCTCTTCTGGAGCCATCCTACACTTTCGCAAACCCCGATTCTCGGCCGTGAAGGTTGGGCCAGTGCATCGCAATACATCGGTACCTACGAAGCGGGTCAGACGACGGCTTCAGGTGGTTTTGCTTGGTACGCCAGCATGGTGAACGGAGTGAACGACTGGCTACTGCCGCTCTTGAATCAGCAAGGCGATGTATTCGGTCATAGCTTGACTCAAATCATGGTTCACGTTGTCTTTTACACTGCTTTGATGACCGTTGGTTCGATGGTCTTCGCGAAGTTTTGGATTGATACAACCAACATGGGTACCAAAGATGTTGCAAAGCAAATCGAAAGAACTGGAATGCAAATTCCTGGTTTCCGAAAGAACCCGAAGATTCTGGAAAAGATTCTCGAAAACTACATCCCACCGGTGACCTACTTCTCCGGTGCCTTCGTAGGTTTGTTAGCGGCAGGTGCCGATTTACTTGGAACGGTTGGTAATGCGACTGGTACGGGTCTGTTGCTTGCAGTCGGTATCATCTTGAGAACCTATGAGCAAATCCAAAAGGAACAAGCTATGGAAATGCACCCAATGATTCGTCAGTTCTTCGGAGCAGATTGAGGCGCATCCTTGACGTTGTAGTCACTTGATTCGTTTGAATAAATCCCACAGGACTGTTTTGTCCGGTGAATGATTTATAGTGTTCAGTACATGAATCATGTCATGACTACTCAGCCGCCCCAATCACTGTTGGAAAAGGCTCGGTCTGTTCAACAACCTC
This sequence comes from Candidatus Poseidoniales archaeon, assembly GCA_003602605.1. Lineage (GTDB taxonomy): Archaea > Thermoplasmatota > Poseidoniia > Poseidoniales > Poseidoniaceae > MGIIa-L1. The sequence goes on from QQRW01000001.1 coordinate 12,223, forward strand.
CTCCACGGCAGATTGTTTTTGAATTGCCTTCGAAAGAAGTCTCGCTTGGTATTATTGCAGGAATCACAGTTGTTGTTTTCGTGGCACTCGGTCTTATTTTTGCCACACTGATGCCTACGGAAACGCTAGCAGTTACTTTGGATTCTGATGGCGATGGAATTCTCGACCCAAACGATACATTCCCTGGTGATGCAACCGAATGGAAAGACACCGATTTTGACGGCAAGGGGGACAACGCTGACTTGGATGACGATGGTGATGGCTACTCTGATTTCGATGAATTAGAGCGTTGCTTGCCACACAGCGATTCTCTTGATCATACCGATTACCCATTGGATTCTGATGGTGATGGGGAATGCAATACCATCGATGTAGACGACGATGGAGACGGTATCTCTGATGAGGTGGATGTTTATCCTTTGGACGGCACAGAGTGGTACGATACGGACGGTGATGGTATCGGGAATAACTTGGATACGGACGACGATAATGACGGATACCCAGACGCTTACGACGACCTTCCTTTGGATCCCACAGACTGGTCTGATCTCGACCTTGATGGAATAGGAGATATCGCTGATTTTGATGATGACGGGGATGGCTACAATGACTCTATTGACCTCTTCCCTAGAGACGCAACTGAATGGATGGATTTTGATGCCGACGGGACCGGAGATAACAGCGATTTAGATGACGATGATGACGGTGTGCTCGATACCGTTGACGTCAATGATTACTCCGATGCAGCTCTCTCTCTCACTTTACACTCGTTCACCCTTCATGATACATTGGATTATTTTGATGCCTATTCTGAAATCTACTTTTGTGTAGAAGTTAGCGACGTGAACATCGGCTGTTCACCTACGAATGGATCTGAGAATTATTATCCAATGGTGACTGATTCGGAATACACTTTGAATTTCGATTTCTTCTATGATTTACCCGAACAGACATCACTTCACGAGATTAAAATTTCAGTTTGGGATTCAGATCCTTTCGTTGATGATTCGGTCGACATTAATCTCGACGATGAAGAAGAAGCATATTCATTCATTTTAGACAGCAGCATTGCTGTTGTCGCTGATGTTAAGGAAATGACAGTCTCAGGTGTTGGGGATAACGATGGATACGATGGAACCCTCTACTTTTCGTACATGTTCCAAGATTTGCGGGTTATGAATAATCCGAACTTTGTTTGGGTCTTTGATTACCAAACATACTCGTTGAATCTTAATTACGACTATTCACTGTACCGAACCTACAAGCTTCTTGATCATTCAACTGCGTCATGGAATGATTACCAGCGATTCGTGACCCCTGGTGAAGAGTATGTGGTCGAACTTGCAGTTATGCTTAGAGGCATGGCTATTGACAACGGCTACGCATCAGAACTGGAAATTGCCAACTTTATCCTTGCATTTGTAGGTGGCATCCCGTATCAATACGATATTGACGGTATGGGTGTTAATGAATATCCAAAATATCCGATTGAAATGTTGTGGGAGCACGCTGGCGATTGCGAGGACGCTGCATCCTTGTATGTCTCTCTCATGGAATCCATTGATTACGATGCTCTACTGATATTGTTAATGGTCAAACCCAACGCAGACGAGGATTGGGGAGGTCATGCAATGCCTGCAATTTACATTCCAAACGCAACTGAAGGGGAAGGTGTTCAACTTATGGATGAAGCAAAAGCGGGCATGACCTTCCAGTTTGCTGAAGCAACTGGATGGTACGATGGATACTCTGGGGTGGGTGTCAACGTATGGTACGATATGGATAACATTCACCTCTACGATATCGAATAAGTCTTACCGCTTTTTTACCATACTGTATTGATTTCGACTGAAAGGGGGGATTAACTGCGGCAATTAAGGCGCAGTCAGCCATTTTTTACACCTCTGTCAAGAGGTTACTTTGATATAGGGGAGGTAAGTGGCAAGGATGCTTGCGTTGTCGAGAACGGCGTTGGCGGCTGAGTCCTCGGACAATGACCGTCGCCATCCTCTTGACACGTGAAGCCGAAGCTATTGCGATCTCGAGAAACCTTCCCCCCACGGAAGATCGCTCGAGGTCAGGTAGGTGATCGAGATTATGACGTATTTTTGTGTAAGAAGCATTAGTGCATTATACTCTCGCCAATTTTTTTAGGACAGTAATTCAATTTCAATAAATGAATTTGCGACAAGTAGCCTAAGGATCATAACAAGAGAAATCTGGTTGATCCTGCCAGAGGCGACCGCTTTTGGAGTTCGATTAAGCCATGCGAGTAGAATGAATTAGATCATTGCGAACTGCTCAGTAACACGTGGA
>QQRW01000001.1:14638-46971 GCA_003602605.1 Candidatus Poseidoniales archaeon
TTCTTTGTCGAACTCCAGTCTCCACCCTTTTTTTTACGCCACTAACACTTTACTTTTTACACCACTGGATATCATTAAGAGTTGTGTCTTGTTGCAACTCTTGAGGAAGTCCTGTGCAACCCGATGACAGTTCTCAACCAACCATCCAAGACAGTGTGGTTGGAAGGGATATGCATACTGGAAACGTCATTCATAATCATTATCACCTTCCACCGACGCCTACTCCCGTTCAACAACCACCGCCGCAAACGGTGATTTATTCTGGCCTACCTGCACAATCGGTACCTTATCACCAACCACAGCAATTGTTTATTCCTTACAAGAAAATTCACGCATTTGACTGGGTCGTGTTTGGTGTTATCTCGATTCTTTTTGCTTTTTTCCCAGGTGTGAATATTTGCTGTGGAATGGTTAGTGGTGTTGGTGTTCTTTCGATGTTACCGCATCTCCATAAATCCAAGAACAATCTTCATCCTGAATCGGGTAAAATTGTACCTGCTATTGTCCTCAATTCAATTGCGATTTTCCTCAGCATTTTTGTAATGATCTTGATGGGCGTCTAATTTTTGATTGTGAGATTATGGATTTGAAATCACATCGCCAAAATCTGTCGAATGAGGTTGTTCCACGAGACCTTCATACCGGTGATGTCATCCATAATCACTACTATTCTTCGGCTTCGAAAACCTCCGAGGCCTCAAGAAATCTGCACTCTGCAGAATTAGAAGTTGCAGTACCTCAATATTTCAGTTACAAAGAAATTGGTGCTGGAAATTGGATTTTCATATCCATCGTGAGTGGTATTTGTTCTGCTTTCATTCCGACAGTTTCTCCAGTAACGGGTTTTTTTAGTCTTCTTGGATTTGTAATCCTCATTAAAAATCGAGATATTGCCGCAAAAGAGCCGGGGCACCCTGATTCAGAGCTTATTGGAATCGCATTCTGGTTGGTTGTTGTCTCCCTCCTTTGCCTACCGTTCGGTTGGCTTTACGGATGGAGTATTTTCTTTTGATTATCGTTTTTTAGACAACGCTTCGAGTTTATCTTGCATCGAGTTTCGGAACGTGAGTAATCGGAGTTTTGGTGCTTCAGCGTTGACGGTAATCGTTGCACCGCGGTTGAAATGAACTTCGTCCCATCCATCTGGAACGACATATCCCCGGTGCATGTCCGAAGTAATCGTTGTTGGTTCTTCGGTCCAATCCATCCATGACCAGGGCATACCCTCACGCTCTGAAGGGGATATGTCTCGCGCTAAAACGAAGTAATGGGTGTTTTTTTGATTCTTTTCAACGCGACTTAGCAGCTGTTCAAGATCTGTTTTTCCTGCTGCGTTGCTTAACCATGCACCCTGTCCCAACCATGTTGAGAACAGCAGTCCGCTGCTTTGTTGTTGGCATTTGTTGTCTCCTCGTCGGAGGTGGTACTTGCTCGGTGCGTATTGATGGGTATTCGCAACTAACAAATCGTTCATGGCAGGGTCGGTTGTAAATTGATTCCCAGATGTCGTATCGATAATCGCTTGTAAGCGGGGTAGTTCGTTGATAATCGAATCTCCATCAAGTGCAGTTTCAAGGTCCTCTGCGAAGGTATCGATGTTCGAGTCCATGTAGAATCCAAAACTTCCAGTGGGGTCCCCTGCTCTCGGATGCGAATTTACTCCCATCACCGGAGTCGCAGCATCGATGTTATGAGATATGCTGGTGAGTGTGCCGTCACCACCCAGAACAATGACCAGGTCTCTTCCAATGAAGTCTGCACGTCTGACTTGTTCACGAGCACGGACATCTATTCGTAGTCCGCCTCGATTTTTACTGGAAGTCTCAAGGGCCTGAGTGACTAAATCGAGGCTTGCGTCGTGCACGGCCTCAAAGTTTTTTTTGTACACCACCAGTATGTCGGCCATCGTCTCCCTCCTTGCTGTTGCCACGGCGTTCTCCCTCTTCAACACCACCATTCTACGAACCCCTCAGACAAGCATTGATATGTTCTATGGCTGAACAAGGACTATGCAACCGGACCCATGGGGCGATGGTGATTATACTACGCCACAAGCAGGACAGCAATTTCCTCAGGCTCAACAATACCTTGCGGGAACTCCACAAGCGATGGCGCACCCAATTTACCTCCAGCCTCCTTCGTCGACTCCAAAGGTCATCGGAATTCTGTTCATTCTCTACGGTCTGGTGAGTGGTCTTGGTATTCTTTCTCCTCTCGAACCTCTTCTCGCCGGTGAAGGAGGGGCGTCAGCACTTCGAATACCATTGATTAACGCGGTGAGTTCTATGGTCTCTGCTGTGACTGCCATATTGGGTGGATATTGGCTCCTTAACTATCAAAGACGGGGCGTTCAAGTCATTATTCTCGGTATAGTCATATCAAGTGCTCTTGCCTTTTTGACCTACTACCTCGGTGAAGACGGAGGTTTGTCGGAAGGGCTTCAAATTGATGAGTCAACAGTATTTGGAATTCTTAGCGCTGCACAAGCCATCGCCGCTGTGATGTGCGGCCTTATTGCAGCTATACCTATTCTTACATCATCCGCTGGTTTGGACCGCTCATCACTGTTTTCAGGACTGAAATAATCAACAACCGTCACTTACCAGGATGTGCATGGGCACTCTCATAACTGGACAAGCAGCAACCTATGTTGAAGAAATTTGGGTCAACACAACTGAGAGATACGAAATTCGTTGCATCACCAATGAAGTGCAACGAATTGTCCGTGAAAGTGGAATCAAGGATGGTTTGGTTTTGGTGAACCCTATGCACATTACTGCTTCATGCTATGTCAACGACTTGGAAAGTGGATTGCATCACGACATCATGAAATGGTTAGAGAAGATTGCTCCCTACCACGGTCAGGATGGAGCGACCGGAGATGAGTATCATCACCATCGCACTGGGGAGGACAACGGTGATGCTCATCTCAAGCGTCAACTGTTGGGCCAACAAGTGACGATGGCTGTACGAGGTAATGCATTACATCTCGGTACATGGGAGCAAATACACTATGCGGAATTTGACGGTTGCCGAGACAAACGCATTCTCATAAAAGTGGTTGGTGTGATTTAACTTTGAAACAATACCTTCGAGTGTTTACGGCTCGGAATGGTTTTACAGTCTCCCCGACAGCGTGAATCATGTCACTGGATAATGTTAATCTCGACAGAGGTTTTTTTCATCTCACGAAACCCTACAGATGGTTCAACTGGATTTTTTGGATTATTGGTGTTCTTATGGTTGTGGCAGGAGCAGCCATGCTCAGCATGGAGGGAGGCCTCTTTGCAGCGTTTGGGTTCTTGGTAATTGCCTTGTGTTCTCCCCCCTCGCTTGAAGCAGATTTACACAAGGTCAGGAAAAATGCTCCTCAGCCTGACGATTTGGAAGAGGCTGCTTTGAAGAAAGGATATGAACTTGAATCGTGGTTTTTTGGTCGTTCATCCTACACCCCTACTGCTGATCCTAACGATTGGATACTTCCCGCACCTGGTCCATCGACATGGAATCAAGCGGACCGATATGCGCCAGACGGTGATGGCTCCGCAATTCCAGAACATCCGAGTAAGGTTGGAACGCCACAACCTGCCACGCTTTCGACATTTGGAGTTTGCATGGTCATGTTCATCATACTTCTCTGTGTGTCGATCGGGTCTATGATGATAGACCAGCAAGCAGCAATTGACAATGGAGAACTCCTCGACGAAGACGGAGGAATGGAGTTTGCTCCGCTCGCAATCACAGTCGTCGGCGTCATCTGGCTTCTCCTCGGATTCTTCCAGCATAAGCGACAACAGCAAATGATCGACACGCCTACATCTCTGGTTCGCTCAGTGGCAGTAGGTTCAGCGGAACTGGTAGGTCAGGTTCGTCCCGCTCCTGAACAATGGATTAACGTGGTCGTTGATGGAAATCCCAACCGAATGATACCGGGCTGTGTTGATTTCAGATGGGAATATGAAGTCTATGTGTGCCGTCAAGTGACCTCAACTGACTCGGAAGGAAACACAACGACCAGAGAAGAATGTAATTGGCAAAGTGTGCGCTCAGACAGCGGCTATGTCCCATTCATGCTTCATGATGGAACTGGAGGAATACGTGTAGAATCGGGTGGCTTTAAGAGAAAAGATCTTGGAAAATATGTCAAGATGTGGACTTCAAGTCATGCAGATACACTTCGAGACCACTTCCAAACCGAATTTGCTGCTCGATTATTCCGTAATGGTGATGTTCGTAAGCACCGTTGGACCGCATATGCTCTTCGAATTGGCAACCCTGTTTACTTGTTGGGCATGGTCAAACCTCGGAGCAGAGCAGAATTAGATGCAGAACAAATCGACGGTACCGTTGGCCATACGACGATTTCGGTTCATGGAGAAGATACTCCTGGCATGAAAGCAAACATTCAACGAGGTACAGAATTAGCCAATCTCGGTCGTATTCGTTCTTCTGCAGAATTACTTATAATGCCAATAGTATGTGTTTTGTGCGGTATTGCACTGTTCGCTCTTCTTTGAAGACGAATAATCATACCGTTGGATGCATGATATTATGACCCACAGGCCGCTGGTCGCATCATGACCGAAGATGTCGTGATTATTGGCGGAGCAAGAACACCTTTTTGTGAATGGGTGGGCGGAAAGCGTGGCGATGGAAAGCAAGGCGGACTTTTGAAATCCTTGAGTGCACAAAACCTCGGCGGAATTGCAATTCAGGCAGCTTTGGAAAAGACCGGTACCGATCCAGCCAAGGTTGACCATGTCGTAATGGGATACGCTTTGCAAACCTGCTCGCAGTCAATCTATGGTGCTCGACACGCTGGTCTTCAAGGTGGAATCCCTCATGAAGTTCCAATGCTGACGTTGTCACGCATTTGCGGCTCCGGTGTTCAATCCATCGTTTCGGGCGCTCAAATGATCATGCTCGGTGAAGCGTCAACTGTAGTCTCAGGTGGAATGGAAAACTTGAGTCAGGCACCTCACGTCATGCGTGGGGGACGTGAAGGATGGAAACTTGGCCGTTCACCGAAAGTTGAAGACTACATGATGACGAATCTACAGGATATGACCTGTGGTTTGTTTATGGCGCAAACTTCCGATGAACTATGCAAGCGAAAGGGAGTCACTCGTGAAGAGATTGATGAATTTGCCGCACTTTCTCATGCCCGTACAACCGCCTCAATCGAAAACGATGTTTTCGAGCAGGAAATCGTCCCCGTAACGGTCAAGAGCCGCCGAAGTGAAACTGTGATTACCCACAAGGATGAGGACCACGTAGTCAAAAATACGACTGCAGAGTCACTCTCTAAACTTCCAACTGCTTTCGGCCCTGAGTCATTCGTAACTGCTGGAAACGCTTCTGGAGTTGTCGATGGTGCTGCAGCCGTGGTCATCAAATCTGCTTCCCAAGCAAAGGCCGACGGAGACGAACCTCTTGCACGAATTGTGTCATGGGGCATCGTTGGTCTTGAACCAGCCATCATGGCTTACGGTCCTGTACCTTCATCTCGAAAAGCTCTCGAAAAAGCAGGCCTCACCACTGCGGATATTGACCGTTGGGAGATCAACGAAGCCTTTGCAGGACAAGCGGTTGCTTGCATCAAGGATTTGGAATTAGATGTAGAGAAAGTCAATGTCAACGGGGGAGCAGTCGGTCTTGGGCACCCTCTTGCAGCCACTGGGACTCGTTTGGTGCTCACTCTCGCTCATGAATTGAAGCGTTGCGGTGGCCGTTACGGTGTTGCAACTGCTTGTATCGGTGGCGGTCAAGGAATCGCAATGGTCATCGAATCCATTTGAACGAAATCTTCTCAAACACAGTTGTTTGAAAGCAGTTCAAACACCAATATATAAGCCGGAGACTGAAGCAAAGGCCATGCTGAACCCCTTTACTTGGATGAGCACTGCAAGTGTTCAATCTCCGAAGAAAGCCTTTGCAATCGTTATGTTGATTGTTCTCCTTTTTTCAAGCGGAGCAATGCACCTTCAATTTGACAACAGTGAAGACGGTTTTTTCCCTGACGATGAGAATGTCCAACTACTCAACCAACTTGAAGCAGAATACCAAGCCTCTGTTGATTTTGTTAGGGTAATTCGTGATGTCGGAGAAGGTGACTTACTGGTAAATTCAACATGGTTGGAACTGGCAGAAATTGAAGCCTCGATGCTGGAAAATGAAGATTTCAAACCACTGCATTACCCATTGTTTGGAACGCAAGCTAACAGCGGAATGGCAGGATATGCCATTCAGTGGCAACTCTGGCAAGACGCTGACAATGCTGAGTGGATTCCGGCTTTCCAAGCAGCCCTTGTTCAGGTTCAAACCGCAAACAGTTCTCAACTTCAGAGCGCTCTTAACAACCTCTCAACGGCCTCTCAATCTATTCCTCAAACAGGAGAAATTACTCCAGAGCAGATGCGAGCATGGTCGCCCGGCGATCCTTCAGAATGGTTGCCTCGTATAGACGAAGGCGATAACCTCTCTTCAGAAATTGGCGCACTTATCGGGCAGATGAACGGTCTGGCAGCAGGCAGGGCTCCATCGGAATCCGGCCAAATCATGGCTGTGACAGGCCCTCTTAACGGTCAACTCATCCCACTTTCATTCCTCCAAGATATAGATTACAGAGCCGCAATCTTGAGCTGTATGCCTGTTGCAGAACGAGAGGACCCTTGGAATATGAGCGGTCCAGTACTCACCACGTTAGTCGTCAGTACAGAGCCTGCAGATTACGGTCACACCATTCTCGATGATGTACAGTCGGACATTGGCGAATGGTCCCAAACGATGCTTGACAATATCACTGCATCGACAGGAAACGAAGAACTTCGAACCTTCTCCTTCGCACAATTCGCACTTGGGGCAAACGGTAGCCTTGGCAAGGAAATCGGCATGCTGACCGGTGCGGCCATGCTTCTCTTGGCTGGTATTTTATGGCTGAACTTTAGAAGCGTCAGGGACACTGCATATGTTACATTCCTGACCATCGTTTCGATTGCTGCGACCTATGGATTCGCAGGTTGGTTGCAATTTATTGGTGTCAACATGGTGTTCAATGCTGCGATGAATTCAATTCCAGTCTTGCTTCTTGCAATTGGCGTTGACTATGGCCTCCACGTTGTTCTTCGGATACGAGAAGAAATGCAAAACCTTGACTCAGAAGATTCTATAGAAAGGAAAACTTTGGCTGATTTCTCACATGAAGCTCGAATGATTGCCGTTCGCCGAGGTACTGTATTAACTTCGATTGCTCTTGTTATCGCCATTTTCACAGATATGGTCGGTTTCCTGTCGTTCAGATTCTCCGCCCTTTCATTCTTGCAAGTGTTTGGTACAGTCATTGCAATCGGATTGTTTGCTGTTTACTTGCTAAGTATTACAGCACTACCTGCTCTCATGCTTATCTTCCCTCCGAAAAAACTGGCACTATCGAAAGCCAGCAAGATCTCCATCGGGCGCGTTTCCTTGGCATTGGGAAGATTGTCAACACAACCTGTGAAGGTCGGCGTTATCGCCTTGCTTTTGTTGACGCCGATGTACTTTGGATTCCAACAATTGGAGGTTGGTTTCGACCAACGCGACCAGTTGGATCAAGAAATCCCAGTTGTTGTTGATTTCCTTATGTTATCAGATGATTTCCAAAGCAGCCGTTCTCCGTTGTATTTGGTTGTTGATGTGGATGCAATCTCACCCGAAGGTAAGGCTGCCTGGGATGCTGCACATGCGATGCTCATGGACAGCGATGACGTAAGTGGATCCCCGAATGGGTTGTGGAATCTGCTGTCTGAAGCCCAAGTTCGAGATTCGACACTTAACGAATTGATGACTTCCCTCAATGCTTCTTCAACTGCATCTTACGATGCGCTCTCGGACTACTTGCTTAACAACGCCACTGGGCGTCAATTGACCGGCGCAGTGTTGGCTGCTGACGGTCAGCAGACTGTTCTTTCTTTCCAAGCGGAGACGCTTGATTGGCAAGCAACGATCGATTTGTATGATCGTTTGAGCGCATCGACTCAAATCGCGGAGGATTCACTTGACAGTGACGCTACTCTTCGCATAGGTGGTCGTAGTCTCATCGTTGCACAAACAACGTCTGATGTGGCAGAGTCTGCAGTCATCTCTACCTCCGTCGTAGCGTTTGTGATTCTTGGGATGCTCGTTGGAATCCACACAACTCGGCAAAGGGATTTCAGGCAAGGTCTCGCACGAGGATTTGTCTCCTGGATTCCACTGATGATGGTCGTTGGATGGGTATACGGAATCATGGGTTATACCGGATATCAAATCAATGCACAAACTGTTACGATTGGAGCGCTGTCACTTGGTTTAGGTGTCGATTATGCAGTTCACTTCTCAATACGTTTAGAGGAGGAAGTCGAGCAATACCCAACCCATTCTCAAGAAGTTTGGGTTACCAATGCATCAGCTACTACTGGCAGAGCTATGTTCGCTGCCGCTCTGACCACTGCTGGTGGATTTTCGGTGTTAAATCTCTCAGCTCTGCTACCATTGCGTCTCTTTGGACAGGCGTTCGTCGTTGCGATTACGTTAGCATTACTGTCGAGCATGATTCTTTTGCCAGCATTCTACACTCCATTCCTGAAGCAAGATGCAAAACGCTTTGCTATGGAACATTCTGAGGCTGAATAATGGATTCGCTCGCCATAGTACTGTTCTGGACCTCGTCATTGCTGATTTTCCCGTTCTGGTTTTTGATGTGGTTCATGCCAGAGCATCACTTGACAAAGCGTTATGTTGGTGATGTAAGGTGGTGCATCGCTCCGTTGCTTCTCTCTTACGTCGTTCTAGCACTGCCCAACGCTGCTGAAGTACTGATGACCTTTGCCACTCAGATGCCAACTCCGGAAATCGTAATTGGTTTGTTTGAAGAAGACGAATTCGTAGTTTTAGCATGGCTGCATTTACTTGCTCTCGACCTTTTTGCAGGGCGTTATGTTTGGCTTCGTATGCTCTCAGCTCAGAGGCCAATGTACATCTCCACACCGATTCTCATCATGTGTATGATGATGGGTCCTCTTGGATTCTTGATGGGGCTTTTGGCTACATGGAATGTTATTCATCCTGAACCTCTCGAATCCACAACCCTTTCTGAATAGTCATCCAGAAGGGATGGTTCAATACGGTACACCTTCTCCGAGAATCATGGCAGCAAGACATTCTTTGGATTGCAGCCATATCCCATTTGCAATGCCTGAAGAAAAATGCACTTTGTATCAAAATTGGATACATTTGACATTCATGCATTGGGAAGTTGACGCCGTAAAGCTCCAATCCTATTTGCCAGAAGGTGTTGAAGTCGACCTTTTTGAAGGGCGTGCATATGTTGGCGTCATCCCTTTCACAATGGAGAAGGTACGACCACGAATGCTTCCTTGGGTTCCTTTTGTTTCAACCTTTGGCGAATTTAACATTCGCACTTATGTCGTTAAGGACGGTATCCCTGGAGTCCTTTTTCTCACCTTAGATGCCCAAAGCCGAATTACTTGCTTCCATGCACCTCGGTCGTATGGTTTGCCATACAGACACGCAAAAGCAGTAGTCAAGGTTGTCGATGATGAAACGTATTCATGGAATTCAGTTCGTTCCAATGGCGGTGAATCTTTGGTTGGTACTGCTCGTTCCTCAGGTGAGATGCTTCAAGCAGAACCAGGCACATTGGAGTACTTTTTGTTTGAGCGTTATAGCCTCTATACCTCACATAAAGGGCGAGCACATCGAGCCTATACACATCATCTCCCCTGGAATTTCAAAGTTGCTGAGGCTCAAGTCAAAGTAAATTCACTCTTAGAGTCTTACAAGCTCGGTATCGAAGATCCTCTTGCCCCTGAGCATATTCACATGAGTACTGGAGTTGAGGTCAGCACATGGAGCGTCAATCCCATTGAGGTGGTTCAATGAGTGAGAAAGACACACTTCTCATGGATGGGGATTGTGGACTTTGTACTCATACAGCCGTTTTCCTCCATCCACGGCTTAGGAAGGGGATTTCAATACGGTTCCTCGCCATTGAAAGTCAAGAAGGACAGGAACTAATTGCTACTTTACCTCAAAAGATGAGAGATGCCGATACGGTCTATCTCATACGTAATGGCATTCCATACATGCGATCATCAGCCGGCATTCGGTGTTTGCTCTACATGAAATGGTATTATTCGATGTGGTTTCCTGTTCTATGGCTTGTACCGCTGCCGTTACGCAATATTGTCTATCGAATCGTTGCTAAAAATCGACATCGCGTATTCAAACGCCCAGCGACATGTGTCTTTCCAGGACTCAATATCGACTGAAGACTCATGACCCTGTTCCACTTGGGAGATTCATGTCGCAGACGTGGATTATTGATTCGAACTGTTTCATTCACCTTGGTTCAATGGCTCCAGACACCTTTATCCGAGACCTAAAAAAAGTCATTTCAGGAAACCAACAATCACTTTTTGTCACGAGTGGAGTCCATGGCGAAATACAGAACGTTCGATTTCAACGATGGTCGAAGAAACCCAAAGTTTTGGACGAGTTTAAGCCATTAATGACGACCGTGACCATTGATGAGAATCAAGTGAAAGGCCTTGCTCAACTCATTGGGGAAAAAGCGTCACCACAAGATGTTGACCTTTCACTGATGGTTTTAGCATCAAAAATGACACGAGAAGGCGAGAACGTGATTCTGGTAACTGATGATTTTAAGATGACCACTACGGGTGAAAAAGCAAACCTAGGTTACGAAACGTGTCCCCCTTCGACATTCATTCAACGTCTCGCATCTCTGAGTGGTTCGAAGAACAAAGGCCGAATGAAGAGCCTCTCGCGAAGGGTACGGGCGGCAGAAATGAGATATGCAATCAGCCGCGTTCACCAATACGATATTCAGGCTAAATTGACATGGATGGTTGATTCCTTGATTGAAGACAAGCCGCAGGTACAAAGGAGAACTGCACCCGAATCCGGAGAGATGAATCTCAAAATCGCCCTTCAACGGACTCTTGCTGGAGAAAATATCAAGGGTAAGTATACCAAAAGACTCGGAGCCTTGCCAGATATTTGTAAGCCAATACTTTCACTTGATACTCACATCTCAAAACTGACTTCGACCAACACTTCAGAAGAGTTACTCGCTGCATATCAAGAGACATTGCTGATGATGAGTGATGTACTCGAAGCGATTGGTCTCGATTTGGCTCCTCTCGACGAAAAATCTGCAGAAATAGCCCACAGCGCCCTAAGCGCATACCTTTACCGTTCGGAAACCGCTCTTGGTCTCATGGCGAAAATGTCTGGTAAACGAGACATTGCTCGGCTTCATCTTTCTCGTGCACTTCAATCTGCGACATTGATTGATGATTCATTTGCTGAAATGCACGCTGTGTACCAATTGGGACTTTTAGCAATGGCCTCTGGAAAATGGGAGCGTTCATCTCGTCTGTTTGAAACCGCTGGAATACAAGCTCAATCAATTTCTGCATATCGCTTACCGTACTTGGTCTGCTCTGGAATTTCACGTCACTTGAGTGGTGATGAAGAGACAGCACAGATGCATATTTTATCCGCCAATCAATTGGTAGGCGATGATAAACAGAAAGCCGCTGTCGTTTTGATGAAACTTGGCGAAGCCTTACTGGCAATTGACCAACCTGGTTTGGCGTTGGAAGTTTTAGATGAAGCAATGGAATGTACACTGGAGGCAGGTTCTCAAGAGCAGTTGGAAACCCTTGCGGAACATATTCTCATGGCAAATGCCGCAATGACGCATGATGACATCATCCAGCATGAAGGATTGCGGGCACTTCTTGACGGATTGAATCAATTAAATGAGCTTGAAGCAGAAGAGTTTGCCAAGAAAATCCGAGTGATTGAGAAGCGGGCTGATGAACATATGTTGCCTCTTGAAGACACTTGGAATGATTGGCAACCAGCAACGAAACTTATCCCACAAGATGCTACCTTGAAAGTGGTACGCGCTGAAATCGATGAAAACCAGGATACATTGGTGGTCGTCCATCACAATGAACTGGGCTCGATTGGGATTTGGCTACCTCTCGGTGAATGGAATGTCTCTTCTGGACACTTGCTTTCAATTGGAGATACGCGTGTCAAACTGGCATCACCTACCGCAGAACTTCAAGAGAAACACAGTCTTCGTGGGTTGATTGCAGTCGAGGATTCATCGCAACTCATGTTCAAAGCACCCAGTGAAGACCTCGTGTTCGAATCTGAGGATTAGGAACCTGTCACGTCGATCGCATATCGGGTTAAAACGACGAACAATATCACGAGGAAAACGCGCATCAACTGTTTTTCTGAAAGATATTTCATACCGTACTTGGCTCCACTCCTTGCACCTAAGAATGTAAGAATCATGAAAATGAGTATAGGTATTACTTCCTCACTTAACCTGTTGAACATATCAGAAGGTAGGGCAAGAAGATGGGCTAGAATTGCTACTGGGACGACGACCATCATGAAGTGAAGGCTTGTTCCAATTGCTTTTCGAGGCTCGAGTTGACCGAACGTTCTCAACACCGGCACATAGATGACACCCGCTCCGATAGCGAGCACACTCGAGAGTACCCCTCCGATACCAGCACCTATTTGCAATGCGAGAGGTTGAACATCAACAGCATCAATTTCTTCATCATCTGTAACGGATTCATCTTTCATCTTACGAACGGTCTTGTAGATGGCCCAGGAAATCATCACGAGGCTCAAGATTTTGAAAACAAAATCCATTTTGTCATCAATGAGAGCCACAATTCCAACGCCAACGATGGCACCCGGTACAGCTCCCTTAATCCCTATTTTTAGAGTAGAATCATCATAATGATTCTGCTTTCGGTGGGCCAGGCCACTGCCCCAACTTACTACTGCTGTCAGTGCGAGGGAAACGGCAAACAATGCCCCGTTGATTTCCCATCCCATGCCATAATGCAACAATGGGACGAACAACATTCCTCCACCCAAGCCGATTGGTGCAAACATGAATGCTACAGCAAACACACCAAAAGCGATGAAAAGAGTCTCTGTAAGCATAACATTCCCTCCTTCGCATAACTGCTCTCAGTCTATGTATGTCTGTGGGGGTTCTGTATCAATACATTTCTATCATTGCCGACCCGAACCAATAGGTTCAATAAGGAATGTCAAAAGTCGAAATCAATGTCTAGTGCACTCATTATTGCCGGAGCAGTTGGAGGTTTTCTCCTCCTCATAGTGATTTTATGGTTTTTCTCAACGTGGAATCGACTCGTGAGTCTTGAGCTAAATGTGGATAATTCTTGGGCTCAGATTTCAGTTTTATTGAAGCAACGCTACGACATGATTCCAAATCTCGTCAACATCGCCAAAGGAATTGCTAAACAGGAGATTGCTTTCTTCGACAAACTTTTCGAGGCTCGACGTGCCGCAGCAGGTGCTCTTCAAAGCGGTGACATTGAAGGAACTGCCCGTGCAGAATCTGCATTCGCAGCTATGATCCCACGCATTAACATGGTCGCTGAGCAATATCCTGAGTTGAAATCTGATTCCTCCTTCTTAAACATCCAGAATCAATTGGTTGCGCTTGAGAACAGCATCGCCGACCGTCGTGAATTCTACAACTCGACAGTGACGAGCTTTAACAAGGCTATTCAAATGATTCCAACCGTCTTCGTTGCCAATGCAAAGGGCTGCCAGCAACGAAACTTATTCGAAATCTTTGACCACGAGCGTGAAAACGTCATCATTGAGTTTTGAAACTGATTGGCTTTAGCGTAAGTTCATAACGCATCGACCCGAATGAAAATTGGTGAAAGGATGTTTCTCATCATCGGCTCAGGACATCTTGCAGTTCGCTTGAGCCAATGGTGTGCTCTTCGTCGCCGAAGCGTATTGATTGGTCTTGCATCAAATCTCCCTCTCGACGGTCCACTTGAAGGTTGTGAAATCATAGCCCTGCCATCGCCAATGCCACTTAATTCACTTCCACTTAACGCCCGAAAACCGACCGCAGTTCTTTTGCTAAATCCTGAAGCTTTGGCTGACGAAAACCCCCTCGAAGCAATCCAAAACCACTGGCAGGATGTTCCCATTCTGACGACACTTTCTCTCGAAGGTGACGGAGTTGACTTGATCAGTGTCGATGATGTATCCTTTGCAGCAATGCAAGACCGTATTCGTTCATGGGAGCAAAAAGATGGAGCAAGCGTCCTTCACCATTACCTTCACTCGGTTCCTGAAGGGTCGAAAGTAGCCATCTTCTGCCATGATAATCCCGACCCTGACGCGTTAGGTGCAGGTCTAGCAATGTATGAACTCGTTCAAAGTATGGGGTTGGAGCCAATGCTGCTGCATGGCGGTCTCATAGAGCATCAACAAAACCGTGCTATGGTACGTCTACTCGATATTCCGGTCCGGCGACTTATTCTTGATTGGGAAGTTCAGGATGTGCTGCGCGATGCTGCTGTTGTTATGACCGTTGACTTTCACAGACCCGGTGCAAACAATGTCCTCCCGGAGGATTGTGTCCCACATATTGTCCTTGACCATCACACCTCAGATGAATCGGTTGCAGCCGATATATCGATGCTTCGACCAGAGTACTCTGCTACTTCTTCATTGGTCGCTAGCCTCCTCATGAGTCTTAATCATCCGATGTCGACGCGTGTGGCTACAGCACTCGCTTTCGGTATTCGTACCGATACTCTCGGCTTCACGCGGCATTTCAACCCAGTAGATATTCGAGCACTTTCGTGGTTAAATGCATATGTGGATTCCGAATTAATACGTTCTATAGAAGAACCGCCTCGATCTCAGGATACCTTGGAATCGTTTGCTGAAGCACTTTCATCGAGGACGCTGGTAGGCACAACCCTTCTCGCACCACTTTCCTCCATGCCAAACCGAGATTCATTGGCGCAAATAGCGGACTTCCTTTTGCCGACAGAGGGCATTGATACAGTCGTGGTTTTTGGCCCACGTAGGGGCAAAGTGATTCTTTCGGCAAGGTCGAAGGACGAAAGTATTCACCTCGGACGCTTGCTCTCGGACACATGGGGCGGTGGTCTTTCCGGTGGACATAAAGGCCTTGCAGGTGGGCAAATTCCCTTTGATGTACTTCTCAATCAACTACCAGAGAGTCCTGAAGAGGCGGACATCAAAGCCGTAGATGCTATGTCTCTTCGCCTTCGAGAACTTTTTGCTGGAGGTGCTGATGAATGACGGATACGCCATATATTGACATCAGCCCGACTTTACGAATTCTTGGCACTGCACACGTTTCTACAGCGAGCGTTGAAGCTGTCCGAGAACAGATTTCATCGTATCAACCCGAATGCGTCGCCGTCGAACTGTGTGACTCTCGCTATCAAGCCTTAACCAGTGATCGCCGGTTGGACAAAGAAGGACTGTTGAAAGTCGTAAAGGAAGGTAAAGCACCGTTGGTTTTGTTGCAGTCTCTACTCGCAGCTGAACAACGAAAAATGGGCTTAGATGAAGGCCAACAACCCGGTGCAGAACTTCTTGCAGCAGTACAAGAGGCTGAGGCTGCCGAACTTGAGGTTGCACTCATCGACCGTGATATCCAAACGACTCTTCGTCGGGCATGGAAGAAAATGCGATTCCGAGAGAAAGTCCGTATTCTATGGTCGTTGCTTGGTGACGATGAGGACGATGACGCACCCGAGGTCAGCGAACTTCTCGAGAATCAAGACCTCCTCACCTCCCTTATGGAGGAATTAAGGACATTCTCGCCTGGTGCAGGACTTGTCCTCATTGATGAGAGAGACTCCTATCTTGCCGGAAAACTGGCCTTATTGCATGATGGTAAGAAAAAAACGCTTGCTGTTGTCGGGGCAGGCCACCTCAAGGGGATTGAAAAGCACCTCGCTGAAGAATCCATACCCGATGAGGCATCGTTGCATGACCTCAACCAACTCCCCGTACGGGGGCGTATTTCGAAGAGCATACCATGGCTGATTCCACTCTTTGTCATGTCTTTGATTGGATATTCATTAGCTACCGGTTCGAAAGACAGTTTAATCGAAATGTTCACTGTTTGGACTGCAGCGAACGCGGTGTTTGCCGCATTGGGTTGCGCATTGGCGCGTGGCCACCCTTTGGCAATTTTGACAGCCGCAGCAGCTTCTCCAATCACCTCGCTGAATCCTACTCTCGCTGCAGGTTGGTTCGCAGGTTATGTTCAACTCAAAATCAAGGAACCAACTGCTGAGGATTTACAGCAATTCCTCAAGTTGGAGAGTCTAGGCTCATTCTGGTCGAATAAGGCGGGTCGCGTTCTCATGGTAACTTCCCTTTCCAATCTCGGAAGTATGGCCGGTGCCTGGTTCGCAGCAACCGGATTGGTTGGTAGTTTGATTTAGTCGACTGCATTGAGTACTCTAAACAAATCAATGTGTTCTTGAGCATCGTGGACGCGAACGATATCTATTCCTTCATAATACGCCATTGCTCCAACAGCAAGCGTACCACTCAATCGATTGTTAGGGTCATCATGCCCTGTAAGTTGCCCTATCATCGATTTCCGAGAAACACCCCATAGGACAGAAAAACCTTCAGTTCCACGAAACAAATCATGCCGTTGCAAAAGATCGATGTTGTGTTCGAGCAATTTCCCAAATCCGATTCCCGGGTCGAGAGCTATCAATTCGGCAGGTAGTCCAGCCGCAATCAATCCACGGGCTGTTTCAAGTAATTGGTTACTTACTTCGGTAGCGCAATCGGTGTATGTTGGTTTTTCTTGCATAGATTTGGGCTCACCTTGCATGTGCATGATGCATACACCGCACTGCTTTTCAAGAACCAGTGAAACCATTTCAGGGTCTCTTAACCCTGACACATCGTTGATGAGATCTGCTCCGGCATCGATGGCTGCTCTTGCAACTTGAGGACGGCGCGTATCAATTGAGATTAGTCCGCTTTCGTTTTGGAGGCGCAAGGCAGTGATTACGGGTATGACACGTTTGATTTCCTCTTCTACTGAGACAAAATCAGCCCCTGGGCGAGTCGATTCTCCACCAATGTCAACCCATGTGGCTCCTTGTTGCCACATTGCGATGCCGGTTTCAATCGCTTGCTCAACCGTTGTTCTGCGACTTTGTGCATGGAACGAATCAGGTGTGACGTTGACGATTCCCATTACATGGCACGGTTGCTCCTCTGTGCGGTGGAGACCCATCAAAAGATGGTCTCGGCTCTTTCGATTAGGTGGTAAGGAGATGCCCATGAACCCCCCGAGTTCGGCAGATTTGATAAGATGTGAGTGTCAAGGACACCTATGACCGACGACATTCCTGCCGATTCCCCAGATGATTCGGGGTCTTCGCCGGTGCAAAATCATGGTCATGTGGCCAGTGAACACCGCCATGAACTTGCAGACCGACTTATTCGACGACTCGATGTTAAAGACCACAATGCTATCTTCGAAATGATTTCCGCAAAAGCATATTTTGGTGGAATTTTAATCGCTATTCTTGCTCTGTTTTACTGGATTTTTATCTCATCAGCGGACGACGACATCGAAACGGGAGTCTCCATTCTTCGATCTCTTAGTTTCCCAGATGTCGCTATTGCGGTCATGGTGTTGGGGCTCCTCTCTGCTCTGTTTAGGGATTACAGCCGTGAGTTAGGTCATTTGGTTCCGTCTCTCATCTCTGGTACGATGATTATTGTGTGTGGCTTTTACGCAATTGAACCACTCGTGTATGGATTTGTCACCGATGAACTCGAAGCACAAACGGCTATCTGGCGCAGCGCTCGACTCGGGGTTCTTTGGGGCGGTGTGACGTATTGCGCCCACTACCTCGTTGATGCATTCCTTCTTTACTGGCTCAAACAATTTTGTGCGAACCATGACATCGATATCTATCCAGCAGAGGATTCTGGTGTTCACGAACCGCAAGCCTCTGATTGAGTTTTAGACTGCACCTTTCTTGTAGGATTGTTCTGTCGAAGCATCATGACAGGTGAGCGTGTCGATGTTCTGCGACTTGGCTACAGGCTTGGTAGAGACCCTCGGATTACCACCCATCTTGCTCTTGTTGGCCGTGCACTTGGTGCAGACCGGTTTCTTTTAGCCGGCGATGAGGATCCCAAAATGTTTGAAAATTTGGAATCGGTTGCAAGTCGGTTTGGCGGGGGAATGGAAACCGATCACATCCATTCACCGATGGGTTGGCTTCGACGCTTTGTCGAAGAAGATGCAGGTGACGGTAGCCCCGGTGTCGCAGTACACCTCACGATGTACGGGGAACCCTTCCGAGAGGCTATACCACGTATTCGTCGTGACAGGCCGATGGTCATTGTTGTCGGAGGCGCTAAAGTTCCTGGCGATGTCTACAAGCACTGCCAATACAATGTGGCGGTTGGAAACCAACCGCATTCGGAAGTTGCAGCACTCGCACTGTTTCTCGACGCATGGTACGGTGAAGCTGGGAGTAACCGTTCCTTTGATGACGCAAGGCTGGTTATTGAACCGACGGCGAACGGAAAGAGAGTTCGAGATTTAGACCGTGAAGAAGAAGAGTAAGTAATAACTCACTTACAAAACTAGTCGTGCATTCGACCTACTTTTCAGTTCCTACTTGTCAGACTCAATTCATCTTATCTCGATGCCAATTATTATGGGGGTTCGTTTTCGACAAAAACTGATGTCGGGAGGTGCTACACAAAAGGGCAGTTTCTGTCCCGGTCAGAATCAACGTGGCGTGACCGATGCTCCGTCCTTTGTAGACGCTGCAGACGGACTTTCCCTTGGCATTGACTTACCCCCTTCTGCAGAAGGCCCAGGTCTCTTGCTTACTGCCGACGGAGGACGATATCAAGGTACCCTCTTCGGCGCTCAAGGTTACGGTGAGGGAGAACTCGTTTTCACAACTGGGATGATGGGGTATCAGGAATCACTTACCGATCCATCTTTTGCTGGCCAAGTCCTTACATTCACCTATCCCTTGATTGGAAACTACGGCATACATGCCGGGGCGTCTGAATCGTCTGGAGTTTGGCCTCAGGGCGTTGTAGTACGGCATGCCATGCATCAACCCGATCACCGTCATTCAATTGCACCTGTCGAGGATTTACTACGCCTCCACAATGTTCCAGGTATTCAGGGAATTGATACACGAGCCATCACTCGTCGCGTGCGTGAACTTGGAACCGTATTGTGCGTCTTTGGTCCAGAAGACGATGAAGACCTTCTCCGCTCTCGGTTGCAAGAAATGACATCTCCTGACTTGGAGGACCTTGTTGATCAAGTCTCGATCTCATCTCCTGTAGTTCTCAATCCCGGAGCGCTGGATGCGCTGGATCAACCTCTACCTCGCCTCGGTGCTCTCGACTGTGGAATTAAATTCAACATCTTGCGTAATCTATGCAGACATTTTGAGGTGGTTTGGTGTCCTCCAGAAACTTCGTTTGAGACTCTTACAAAAGAATATCAGATTGATGCGCTATTCTGCTCGAATGGGCCAGGCGATCCTGCCCATACAGGAAAGGCAACCATGGCTCGTAATACTCTCGCTCAAGCTGTTCAAGCGAGGTTGCCTGTCATGGGAATCTGCTTAGGACACCAGTTGATGGGTCTGGCTTCAGGCCTTCAAACCTACAAAATGCGCTACGGTCATCGCGGTGCCAATCAGCCTGTTGTCGACTTGAAAACGGGTCGAGTTTCGATCACCAGTCAAAACCATGGTTTTGCAGTAGCTGACCCTGAAGCTGGAATGTTAGCAGCGCATCCGAGTGGAGCCTGCTCTCCTCCTGGTGAGAATCTTCATGGTGCAGAGGTTATAGTGAGATTTGTCAACGCCAACGACAGAACCGTTGAAGGTTTAGATTTGGTTGGTCATCCCTCGTTTACAGTACAGTTTCACCCAGAGGCTTGCCCCGGACCTCATGATGCTGCCCCTCTGTTTGAACAATTTCGAGATATTGTTGATCGTGCTCTCGGAGGTGAATACTGATGCCTCGTCGTGATGATTTGAAGACCATTCTCGTGCTCGGAAGTGGGCCGATTAAAATTGGTCAAGCCGCCGAGTTTGATTTTTCTGGAAGCCAAGCAGTTCGAGCATTAAGGGAAGATGGGTACGAAGTAATCTTGGTAAATTCCAATCCTGCGACCATTCAAAACGATCCGGAAATGGCTGACAAAGTGTACATTGAACCACTCCTACCTGATACAGTACGTCGAATTTTAGAGATTGAAAAACCGTGTGCTCTACTCGCAGGTATGGGTGGGCAAACGGCTCTGAACATTGCCAGTGAACTAGCCCACGACGGTTCTCTAGACCGGCTGGGTGTCGAACTCATTGGCTCGGATTTGGACGCCATTGACAAAGCGGAAGACCGTGAATTGTTCAACCAAGTGTGTGAATCGATTGGGCTGCCGATTTCAGAAGCTATTGCTTGCAATACTATGGCTGAGGTCATTTCAGCTGCAGAATCAATTGGTGCTTGGCCAGTATTGATTCGTCCAGCATTCACTCTTGGCGGTTTGGGTGGTGGTACGGCTTGGGACATGGGCCAACTTGTTGAGATTGCGACTCTTGGATTGAGAAATTCTCGTATCAATCAAGTTTTGATTGAAGAATCAATACTTGGTTGGCAAGAGTTGGAGTACGAAGTGATGCGTGACGGTGCAGACAATGCAACCATCGTGTGTACGATGGAGAACATTGACCCAATGGGTGTTCACACCGGTGAATCTACTGTTGTTGCACCGTTGCAATCGTTCTCAGATGCTGACCATCAAATTCTTCGTGATCAGGCTCTTTCACTCATTCGAGCGTTGAATATCAAAGGTGGTTGTAACGTTCAGTTCGCTTTCAACCAGTTTACCGGTGAGATACGAGTGATTGAAGTCAACCCTCGAGTTTCGCGTTCATCCGCACTTGCCAGTAAAGCAACTGGATATCCAATTGCGAGAATGGCAGCAAAGATTGCAGTTGGTTACACACTTGATGAACTTCCGAATCCTATAACTGGCGAGGGAACTACCGCCGCATTTGAACCAACATTGGATTATTGNGTTGTCAAGATTCCTCGATGGCCGTTTGACAAGTTCAGAACTGCAGATCGAGTCCTAGGGACATCGATGAAATCAACAGGCGAAGTCATGGCAATTGGGCGGAATTTCGAAGAAGCGTTTCTGAAGGCTTGGGCATCTCTTGAGCAAGGTTGTGCTCATCCACGGCCGTTGACACGTGCTGATGAGTCGGAAGGTGAAGGTATGGCAGACAGGGCACTCACAGCACTCCCCGACTCGACGCTTGTCGAATGGTGCAGAGTTGCTACTGACCGTCGAATGGGTGCTTTGATTGAAGCATTCCGAAGAGGTTGGAGTGTAGAAAAAGTACACGAGATTACACGGATAACTCGCTGGTTCTTGTACCGGTTTGAGAACATCGCCATGATGGAGAAAGAAATTACTCAAACATCTGCACTTCCATCGGAGTTGACGCGTGAGCAATTACGTCATTGGAAGAGTCACGGATTCTCTGACAATCATATTGCAGATGCATTGGCAGGTTTCCCTGCAGCAGGTCCTCGCTCAATTCCGGCCGGTCGTAACGAAGAAGCAGTTATGAGTCGTCGACATGCATTAAGGCTCCATCCTCGCTATAGAATGGTTGACTCATGCGCTGCAGAATTTGCTGCAAAGACTCCATATTATTACTCAACATATGAATTGGATGACGCATCCGGGATTGATCTTCTACCGGACATTGAGAATCGAACCAAAGAACGTCTCGTTACTGTAGGAAGCGGTCCAATTCGTATTGGCCAGGGAATTGAATTCGATTATGGGTGCGTTCATGCAGTCAAGGCTATCCGAGCAGCAGGTAAAGATGCGATTATTATCAATAACAACCCAGAAACTGTATCGACTGATTTTGATACTTCTGACCGTTTGTATTTCGACCCATTGACGCTTGAATATGTCTCTGAGATACTATTGCGCGAGAGGGCTCACGGTATTTTGTTGCAATTCGGTGGTCAGACAGCAATTAATTTGGCTTTACCATTGAACGAGAGATTACCGCTCCTCAAACCGATGGGGCTCGACCTTTCCATTATGGGCACTTCATGTGATGCAGTCGATGAGGCGAGCGACCGCGAGCGTTTTGAGGCATTTGCCAAGCGTTCAGGATTACGAATGCCGAACGGTACTACTGGGACAACAGCGGAAGATATTCGAGACGCAGCCATGAACATAGGTTTCCCAGTGTTGATTCGTCCGTCGTATGTTCTTGGTGGGCGAGGTATGGAGATTCTATCGAACGAACAGCAATTAAATGCTTACCTTGAAGAAGCCTATTTGGCGCCTGACAAGCCTTTGCTAGTCGATGATTATCTTGGGCATGCAACAGAAATCGATGTTGATGCAGCCTGTGATGGCACGGATGTTTTGGTAGGTGCAATCATGGAACATCTTGAGGAAGCAGGTATTCACTCGGGCGACTCGACATGTTTCATACCTGCTCAGAATATTTCAGAATCGGTGTTGGCGAAGATTGCTGAGCAAACCAAAATCATTGGCCTTGGACTGAAGATTAAGGGGTGCTATAACATCCAGTTTGCACTGCAAGGTGATGATTTGTACGTGCTTGAGGTTAATCCCCGTTCATCTCGCACCGTTCCGTTTGTAGCGAAGGCTACCGGGCTTCCGATGGCCAGAATTGCAGCCAACATCACGATTGGTATCCCGCTTTCCGAGCAAGAGATACCTCGACGTACGACCG
Organism: Candidatus Poseidoniales archaeon; assembly: GCA_003602605.1. Taxonomy (GTDB): domain Archaea; phylum Thermoplasmatota; class Poseidoniia; order Poseidoniales; family Poseidoniaceae; genus MGIIa-L1. The sequence continues at coordinate 37,384 of QQRW01000001.1, forward strand.
GACAAATATGCGTCAAAGCCCCTGTATTCCCATTCATCAAACTTCGAGGACTCGACCCCGCTCCGGGCCCTGAAATGAAATCTACCGGTGAAGTCTATGGATCAGATGTTTCAGCAGACAAAGCCTACCTCAAAGCTCGTCTAGCCACTGAGGTACCCGTGGCTACAAGCGGTGGAGTTTACCTCACTGTTCGCAACGAAGACAAGCAAGGTCTGATTCCAATTGCGCAGGAATTGGTTGAACTCGGATTCAATTTGTTTGCTACGCCTGGTACTTGTGATGCACTAAGACAAGCAGGAATTCCTGTCAGTGTCGCCTATAGAATCGCAGACAAGAACCACCCTGACGCCCTTGACCTCATGCACAAGGGTGAAGTTTCCTTCATTGTCAATGTACCCACAGTTTCCGGTGGTGCCGTTCGTGATGGAAACATGATGCGCCGACTTGCAGTTGAACTGAACATTCCATTTGTCACAACTTTACGTGGCGCAAAGATGGAAGTTGCTGCCAGCAGGGCAAGGCTTAGCGGGCCTTTGGAACCTCGTAGATTGACCGTTCACTATTGATCAGCAGGCGTCGTATGCCTCTATGATATACTTGGTAAGAGGACTGGTCCATGCGAGTTCGCTGATGCCTTCTTCACCTTCAACATCGTAAATGCGTACTACGTCACGAACACGAACATTACCTTGGGCAGAACGTGCTAGAATTGTAGCAGGCTTGACAGCCTTTCCAGTTCCGTGTGGGTCGTACACTGTGTCCAGTGCCTCGGAAAGGAACCATTCTGCTTTCCCACCTGGTTCACCGTCGTATGTCTTCTTGATTTTCTTTGGACCGAACATACCGCTGGACTTCTTCTTCTGATTTCCAGCAGCAGCCTTTGATGCGGCAGCCTTCGTTGAGTCCTTCTTTTGTTTCGTCTTCTGAGTTGATTTTGGTTTTGCAGTGGAACTGCTTGCCGCACCTCGACCTTTGAACTCCTCTTCCAGTTCTGCTCGAATCTCTTTTTCAAGCTCGCTTCGAATGCTCCTTTCCAGTTTACTTCGAACTTTCTCCTCAAGTGCAGCAGGGTCGCCTTTGGCAAGTTTTGCTAGTGCATCATCACGCTCATCTTGCATGGCTTGCATGACATTGATGTAGTGAGCAGCAACTTGGATGAGTGACGTTTCCATCGATGCTTCCAGTTGCATTGAGACGACTTCGCTTGATGAATCTCTCCACTTGCGCCATTGAAGCATTGTGTTGGCGTGTATATCAGAGCCGCACTTGGGGCAGAAACTTCTCTTAGGAGGTTTCAGAACTGGAATTGCACGCATTGCATCAGGATCGATACCTTCGTGTTCACCACTAGCAACATCGTGAATGTGCGTTGATGCTTCCATTCCATTATCCATGGCTTCTCTAAACATCCCCTCTTTTAGGTTCAATTTACCTGACTGAATGAGTTCCCAACCGTTTGTACCTCGAACAACCGCACGAACAGCAGCGTTTGCAGCTGGAGATTGTCCCCACTCGTAGTTGGAGAAAGCAGAACTGGACGATGGTTGGAGCGTATCGCTTTCAAAAGCGCCGGCGAGGTCGAACTCTTCGCCTTCAGCAGGCGCAGCAATACCGAGAACGATTGGGTTTGCACCGTCTTCGATTTTAGCAATCATGTCGAATTTTTCCGCCATAGACAGGTCATCACGTATGCGAATGACCTCTTTCAACTGGTTCAAATCATGCCCAGTTGCCGTGATTGGGCCTTGGGCCGTGAGGTCATGTCCACACGATAGGCAGAATTTTGCTGCAGCTTCAACACCTGCTTCACAAGTCGGACAGTAGACTCCCGCCATGAACATCAATGGTTACCGACTACTTTTCAAGTGTGACGGTCGGAATCGGCTAAAACCGGGCGAATCAACCGCTTGTCAGCAAATCCATCATTCGGTAAAACTCGTCAAGCATGCGCGAAGTAGGTCCAGAATTTCCTGTTTTTCCATCTCTGCTAAAATTGGTGCTAATCGAGGACCCTTCTCGGCACCCATAAGCGCTGTATATGCTACTTTGAAAGCACTACGAGGTGATAAACCGAGGTCACGAGCCGCTTGGGGGATACTTGCGCCGATCGATTGGGCATCCCATTCACATGTTTCGATAGCAGCAGTCATGTTGGCTAAGATTTTCTTTTCATCCTCATCAAACAGTCTGAGCATTTCGAGATTTGGTTGCTCAAGAATGTGAATTCTCATTTCTGCCGGGAAGTGCTGTGAATGAATCCAGTGGCGCATTCTGTTTAATCGGTCTTGTAATTCCGGAGTTACTGCACTTATTGCTCCTGATGATTGCAGACTTGACCAGACATCTTCGTCGTTCTTTTTGGTTTGAGCCAAAAGGGCGAGGTGTCGGAATGTCACAGCGGTTGCTTGGGCTTTTTCACCTGCAACGGTACTCGCCATTCGCAATGCTCCAGCGGCATCCTCAATCTGAACACGCTGACGTCGACTGAGTTCCTCATTTGCAAGTTCTTTGTCGAAGTCTCTTGCAGCAAGCCGTTCATATTCATCAGCCAATGTAACCAAACCCATGCCAGTGTCGAATTCGATGGCTTTGTTTGGCTTTGATTTTGCGATAAGTAAGCGGAGGATTTCGGGAGGAACCAACTCAAGTGCTTCAATAGGGCCAATGGTGTTTCCAGAAGAAGATGACATAGCTCCTTGACCTTTGAGACTAATCCATTCATACACCAACGGCTGAGGAGGTTCATGGCCGAGTAATTGAACGATTTCTCTACCCGTCGAATAAGAGCCACCTGCGGCACCGTGATCCTTTCCAAATGCTTCGCATGTCACTCCGATCCATCCCCATTTCGCCGGCCAGTCAATCCTCCATGGGAGTTTTCCTTCGCCTTTTGAGATGTCCGATGAGCCAGTTTCGCCGTATTCGTCTTTCCAATGAACCATTGGATATTCATATCCGGTAACTTTCACTTTGTCCAATCCTTTCTTTGAATTCAATGGACTCCATGGAAACCAGTCGTCCGGTAGTTCTCGACTGGATATACGTTCTATACACTCTCGAATATCGTCTGCTCGGTCACATGCAATCTTAGAAAGTTCTGCGAAGCGTCCGCTTCTATAGGAATCAAGGTTGTCGATGAGGCGTGGTTTTACACCTATCTCGCTGAGTGCTTTCAAAAAGGGTTCTAGAAAGTGGTTTGCGTATGTCCAACCTTCTTTTTCGAAGCGTTCCCAATCTGGGTTCCCATTTTCATCTGGGGCGGGAATTGCTCCAAGTTGATTTCCAACAAATTGTTCGTAATCTGGTCCGAGGAAATCATAGACTTTGCGAAGCGGGTCGGCGCTGTCAATGATGAATACAAACTCAACATCAAGGCCTGCATCCTGGGCCGCTCTTGCGATCATATCACCTGTGAGGATTTCTCGTAGGTGTCCAATATGGAACTCTCCACTTGGTGTTATTCCAGTCGATACAATGTGCTTCTTTCCTCGATGTGAAAGAGACTGTGCCGTCACGTCCGTCCAGTGCATTCATTCACCTCAAACAGGGACTGCTCGTATAATTCCGCGGAGAGGGACTCCGTTGATCTCATTACGAGTGGACTTGTTTACCAACACAATAGCGAGTCCGACTTCTCCGCCTGCGGCACGGATTGAGTCAATTGTACGGCCCATTGTTGTCCCTGTGGAAAGCACATCATCAATGATGACAACCTTCTTTCCGGCAACTTGACCGTATTTGTTGGAGAGGACCCCATGCCCATCATCACCTTCGACATTACGGTAAATTGTGTATTCAGAGCCCAAGCATCGAGCAACTTCGTGAGCAAAACTAATTCCATTGATGGAGATTCCAACAATTGTATCGATCTCATCGAGGCCGAGTTCTTCATCCGCCACATCTGCCATGATGGTTCCAATTGCTGCGATGCGTTCGGGTCGAACTCCGATAGTGCGCCATCCTATCCTGACATCTGTTGGTCTGTCTTTGGATTCGCCCCCTGCAAGCAGCCATGAAATTGTGTCTTGCGAAAGAGAGAGTTCATCGGCAATTTGTTGGGAATTCAATCCTTCTTTTCTCAATCCAAACGCTTGGGCACGTAATTCTTCAATACTCGACACCATGGTTCTCAAACGTAGGGTAAGGCCACTAACTCATCAACCCTTTGTCTCTCATGTATGTCGAAGAACCGGATGGACCTCTCCAAAGGCTTCAAGAAAGAGCGATACAGGGCAACACCATGAGCGACTTTGACTACGAGTCCTTGCTCGACCGGGCAAGGGAAAACATTCCTCAAGAAATCTCCTCGCGTTCGAGATGGCGCTTGCCTGAACCTCAAATCATGATTGAGGGTCAAAACACCATTTTTCGCAACTTCAATGAAGTTGTATCAATGATGGACAGAGACGATAATCACGTGTATCAGTACATCTTGAACGAACTCGGGACCTCCGGCTCAAGAGACGGCCCTCGTGCTCGATTCAAAGGGCGTATTCCTCCAAAGAGAATTAAGAAAACAATCGTGAATTATGTTAATTCTTTCATCAAGTGCAGTCAATGCTCTGCTCCAGATACCCACTTCATCAAGCAAGACCGTACAACTTTGCTTAAGTGCCAAGCCTGTGGTGCAACTCGACCAGTCAAGCTCTGATTCATTCGTTCAATTGCAATCGGAGATGTTCAGCGACTTTACCCGTTTTGAGATGTGTAAGTATATCTTCAACAGATGCTTCATCTGGGAGTGAATACCATACTCCTTCTGGATAAACAACGCATGTCGTTCCAAACTCACAGAAGTCGAGGCATCCAGATTTCTGAACTCGAACATTTTTGACTCCAGCATTCTTTGCTGAGGCCTTCAATAAGCGCATCAAATCAAGACTTCCACGGTGAGAACAGGATGGCCTAGATGCACCTTCAGTTCGTTCATGGCCGCAAATGAATACATGGCGTTCATATCCAGGCTCGGTTCTACCCTTCGGATCTTTAGGCACATCACTCACTCCGATAGAAGGGCAGTTATTTTCTCTGCAAGTTGATAGTCAAGTTCAGTGATTTTCTCCTCATCATGGGTGAACAATTCGATGACAACATAGCCCCATCCGAAGTGGATGTCTGGATGATGATTTTCATCATCTGAAAGTTGTGAGACTTCATCGACAAATTGCTTTGCAGAAGCAAAGTCTGGAAATGAATACTCTGCCATCAGTCGGTCTTCGATTTGTTCCCAGCCTTTGGGAGCGTCCATGTCTTCAGCCCCATAGATGTGCATCATCGCTTCCTTGGCTTTCTTTCTCCACCTTTTCATGGAGTTTAGAACGCCGCTTCATGTCGGCTCGTTCAAATGCAAGAAGTGCTTTGTCGTCGATGTATGCTGGCCGTGTGTGAGCAATCAGGACAATTTGAGCAATGATGTCACGTGCCAAAAAAACGGTTCTACCATCATCGGTTAACAGTTCAATGTTGGATTTTCCAGAAGCGAGGAGGCGACCTCTCATCCATGACTCATCATCGGATTGAATGGAGCGGGAGTCGAGAAGAATCTCAACCAAATCGTCTCGGCGAAGACCGTGTCGCCGCTCGAGGAGGTCACCATTGTGGACATCGACAAACTTCGAAAGGTCTGGTGAACCCATATCCTCCCAGAGTGGAGTTGCCCAGTCGGGTAGCGTGATTTTCTGCTTTTTCTTAGCGGCCATGTACCGTTCACGAGCCGAGGCTACTTGAACCTCGCTCCTTGAGTTTAATGAAACCGTTCTTTGGCACATATCGGACGGATGTCTTCTTGAAGGGTGGGCTACCGGCTTAGAATGGGGAGAGGGGTATGAAAGTCTCGTGGCGCACACTCCCAACCGTTCTTCTGGAAGAGGAAATTCTTGACAAGGCATTCTCACGAGCAAAGAAAGCCGCTGACCGTGTCGACGACCCAGACCGTGTTTTTCGTGTTCGTAAGCAGATGAACCGAATGGTGCAAACGGCTGCAGACATCATTTCAACCACTTTCCAAGACATGGTTAATACTTGGCCATCTCTCGATCAATCTCCTCAGTTTGATGTTTCAATGATTGATGCATGTGTTGGTTGTGATGACTATCGACACCACCTTTCAATGCTTCAATGGGGTGGTAAACAAGTCGCTAACATTGCCGGCCAGAACAGCAAGAAAATTGTTCGAACTGGTCGCACTGAATTGATGCATGATGCTCGGCGAGAAGCTTACGGGAGAATCTCATCCATTATGCGCCGTGTTGGCCCTTCCTTGTCTTGGTTGAGCGAGGCCCGTGAGGTGCTCAAGCGATTACCGACCATTGATCAACTTCTCCCTTGTATCGTTGTTTGTGGAGCTCCGAATGTAGGAAAATCAGCCTTCATTTCCGCATTGAGTTCTGGAAACATGGAAGTCAACCATTATCCATTCACGACAAAACAGATTCACGTGGGGCACTTTACTCATCGCCGATTACAATTCCAACTTGTCGATACGCCAGGTCTCCTCGATCGGCCACTTGACAAGCGAAACGCCATCGAATTGCAAGCCATTGCTGCGTTGGAAAACATTGGCTCCTTGGTGCTGTTCCTCATGGATGAAAGCGAGGCATGCGGCACTTCCATTGAAGAACAAATGCACCTTTTGGAAGATGTTCAAGAACTTCTTCCCGGTACAGATTTAATGGTCGTGACTTCAAAGGCGGATCTCCTTCATCCGCTCCCTTCTATGTGGGATGAAGTGAGTGCTGCTGAACAGGAATGGCGGGATGAAGGCTCTGAAGGTGAACCCGATTTGCCGTTGCTCTACGATCCGCAAGGAAGAGTCACAATGTCGGCAACAGAATTTGTCGGTATGGATTCAATGCGACTTGAGATTGTTCGCCGAGTGCGTGTTGCTCGCCCGAACAATCCAATGGAATTGCCAGAAGGTTGGTATCGAAGAGACCAATAATTTCACATTTGTTCGACTGGGACTATTCCAAGGCCCTGCATGCTTGTTCGCATCAGGTTTCGGGCGAGTTCTGATAGTTGGAAGTTGAACACATTCAGTTCGCCGTCTTGTAGGATCATGCAATCTCGGTAGAATGCATTGAACGATGTTGCGAGTTGCAGCAACTGGTTTGCGAAGAGATGAGGCCTGCGGTCATTTACGGCCTTACTAAGCACATCTTGATGCACGCACATGGTTCTTAGAAGTTCGACCATGCCTTTTGGCATAGATGAAGGCAATTCGGTGCTTGAATCGGTTGCTGCGTCAAGATCAATCCCTGCCGCAGCGCATTTTCTCGCTATAGAGCAGGCCCTTGCATGACTATACATGATGAAAGGTGCCGAGCCACCTTCGAATGCTAAAGCCTCTTCCCAACGGAAGGTGAATCCCTTATCTGGACTTACCTTAATGATGTTAAAGCGGACGGCAGAAGTTCCTGCTGCTTCTGCAATTTCAGCCACCATCTCTTGAGAGTAATCCGGGTGAATCTCTCCGACAACGGCTGCAGCTTGTGCTTGAGCTTCTTCAAGTAAATCGTCCATGTAAACAACGTTACCTTTTCGGGTAGACATCTTTCCTTCAGGAAGTTTGATGAATGAATAAAACAGTACGTCAGGTACCTTTTCTCCAAGTTCAGTGAGTGTCATTCCAACTTGCTTCGCCTGCAATTTATGGTCTTCTCCCAGGACATTGATCAGTTGGTCGCATTGCTTCCATTTCCAGATGTGATACGCTATGTCACGTGTGGCATAGAGTGAAGATCCATCGCCTCGACGGAAAAAGAACTCCGTTTTTCCTTTGAGACCACGTGCACCGAGGTCGAGGAATTCTGCACCGTTGTCAGCTGTTCCATGAATCTCAAAAGTCTTGAATTTCTCCATAAGTTCAGAAACATCACCGTTTGTGACAAACATGGACTCCTTGGTGAATGTATCGAAATCAATGCCGAGTCGCTTCAATGTCTCAAGCATTCCATCGAGAACGGGTTGGTATGCGTCTTGAAAGGCTTGCAGCACTTCTTCATCGCCGTGTTCACTGGCATGGACCATTCGTCCGATTTCGGCCTCAATATCCTCCTTATCAGAGCGCTCTTGGCGAATTGCTTGGGCTGCTTGATACCATCGAACACGTTCATGGTCGGCCTTACCCTGCCATTTTTCATTGATTTGTTCTCGACCAGCAAGTGTTTGTTCAACTTCCTCTGTGTCCAGGTGTTCCAGTGCCCAGGCCAGTACCCCAACTTGCTTGCCCATGTCATCAACATAGTATTCTGCACGTACATTGTTGCCGAAGAGTCGATGCAGTCGAACAAGTGTATCACCTAAAATTGCATTTCGAGCACGACCTACATGGAAGGGGCCATTCGGGTTTGCGGAAGTATGCTCAATCAAAATATGGGTGTTGTTCGCAGGTTTTTTTCCGAACGCATCTCCAATGCGTACTGCGTCATCCATCACCTGCTGAGCTAACCACGTAGGATTTGCCTTAATGTTCAGATAGCCAGCTACTGCATTGACTTCGCCTATGGCAAAGTGTGCTTCGAGAGAGTCAGCGATTTGCTGAGCGATTTCGATCGGTGATTGACCTAATTCCTTGGCAAATGGAAAGCAAGGAAGTGATAAGTCTCCTTGGTCGTGCTCTCGAGAGCGAACAAGCATGCTTCGCCAATGTGCGTTGGTGACACCAATCGACTTGAGGACATCATCCAACAATGGTTCGAGGACTTCTCTAAGCATCTGCATGGTTCAACCTCACATCATCGGGTATCGGCAAATTCCAGCCAAGCCACCAAATCCGTAAAGGAGTTGAGAGCCTTCTTCGGTATCTACCGATATATAGACTACTTCAGTATTGCTTTTTGAAGCCATTACCGTGAGTTCGTCAATCAGAGAGACATTTTTCAATTCCTCGGCGTTTTCACCCGATGCTTTGCATGAAGGGCAATTTGGAATCGGTTCATTGCGTGAAAGACTGACATCCCACTCATGTTTACATGCTCCACATTGGAGTGTGAGTGATGACTTTCTCAGTGCTTCTGAGATGAGAAGTCTGCCGACTGCGCCTTGGTCCAAGGCTTGGCGGACCATCTTTTCTCCATACGTTGCTTTTGGAGCGGATTTGACCAGTTCGCCCAAAAACACATTCATGACTTGTCGTTCAGCATCGAGTTCAATTTCACCCATCATTGCTCCGGCGTTTTCAACCAATTCACGTACACCACTGTCGTTGGAGTAGCCGACATCGAAGGTTGTCTTTGCAATCTTTTTTGCTATTTCGTGATGGAAATAATCGTTCTTGACGACGAAATCTTTGGTCGCACCAGGGCCACCTACGATAATGGCCTGAATATCTTCGAGGTTTGGAAGCCAATAGGAAGATGCATGTTCTGTAGCACGTTTGAAGAAATTATGAGCTGCTTCTTCGATGAGTCGCTCAAAACGTTGAGCAGACTGGCCACCTTGGCGGTGCTTTCCCATAATGTTGGATACGAGGTGTTCTTGAACATGGATTCGCTTTCCTGATGCGATTCCAAAGGCAGCCTCTGAGCGGTCAATCACGAACAATCCGTACGACTTCTTATCGACCAACATGTCTTCAAGTTGAGTCAA
>QQRW01000001.1:47158-54786 GCA_003602605.1 Candidatus Poseidoniales archaeon
ACATTTTTTCGAGTGCCTTTTGATTTAATGTTCGCAGCTTGACCGTGTTCGTTTTGCAGTAAGGAGCGAGCGTCGGAAACTTGTCGGTCGGGTGGAATGATGATGGTTACCAGTTCAGTACCAAAGCCTTTCATTTCACGCAGGTCTTCGAGGGCAATCTTTAGCCGAAGTCTACGAGTTGCGAGCACTGCATCGTCAGACATAGGGTGGCCTCAAACTTACGGCACCGTTGAGGGGTCTTCAACTCTCTTATCCCACAGAATCATTTCAACAGAAGTTTTTGGCTACAAGATGGGTTCTGTATGCCCCTGCAGCGGGGATAGTCTCAAAGTATGGGGGCATGAGGGGTGTTTGATGACCCGTCGCCAAGTTGTTGCCCTCGGAGGAAGTCTTCTGCGACCGGAAGAATCGGAACAACGAACGGCATGGTTCGGCCAACTCCGCCAACTCGCAGTTCACATTGAGGGTAACGGACGGCATCTTGGCATCGTTGTTGGTGGTGGATTGCCAGCACGAGAAGGTATTCATTTGGCAAAAACCATGGTCACTGATTCACACCGACTTGATGAAGTTGGAATTGCAGCAACTCGGCTGAACGCAACCATCATTCAACAAGTGCTCCTCGATATCGGTTGTGATGTTGCCCCGGTAATTCCAACGACAACTCAGCAAGCTGCAGAACTCTTGGACCAACACCACCTGGTAATCATGGGTGGAACGACTCCCGGCCATACAACCGATGCTGTAGCTGTGGCATTTGCTCGGGACGCAGGAGCTGGACATTGTATTATTGCCACCAATGTTTCACATGTGTTTGACAAAGACCCTCGAGAGCACGACGATGCAGAATCATTCAGCACGATGTCGTTTGATCAACTCGCTGAAATCACTGGCGTCGGAGAACCTCTTTCTCCTGGTGCATCTGCAGTTATTGACCCAGTCGCAGTTGGATGGGCGAAAGATGCTGCTATAACGCTCGCAGTTCTTGATGGGAGAGACACATTGCGCTTAGAACAGGCGTTGGATGGTCAACCCTTTGAGGGCACATTGATTCAATGAGGTGAATATATGGTAGATGCATCGAAAGTCAAAGAAAACATTGCAAAAATGACCAACAAAGCCCGGGGCTCACTCACAACTGGGAAAGTACAACCACACAAACATTGCCGAGTTTGTTTTACACCGATCAAAATGTCAGCAGAGCCACGGGTCTGTAAAGATCAAGAATGCATCGATAAAAACAACCGTGATGAGAGGAACCAGAAACAAATGCGCATCTGGATGTTTGTGTTCTTGGGCTTGTTTGCCTTCAGTTTCGTAGGGCCAATTATCCTACGTTCGCTGTGATTATTCGTCTTTGGAGGCGTTTTCGAATTCTTCCATCATGGCTTGAGGTTGTTGCTCTCCAAGCGAATCGACCCGCGATACGGCTTTCATTTGGTCACCGATTTTGAACAACTCATTGAACGCTTCTTCAATATCTTTGGTTTGTTTGAGAAATCGTATTGGTGGCCAACCGCAGTCAATAACGCCGGGCTCAATTGTGCTTTCTTCAACCCAAGCAGCGCATGCGTCTCCATGGCATAGTGCGGAGAAATTTTCTAGATCCATCCAAAATGTCCGTCGGCCGCATACTGGACAGTCTTTGCACTCCATTGTCGAGAGAACCGTAATTCCGTTTTCGCCGATGACGTCTATATCCCATACGACGACAGAAGATGATGTGAGCAGCATTTGGTCACTTTTTTTGAGGAAACTACGCAACACCTGCCATGCTGTCTCTTCAGTTGAGAAGCATCCCAGAGCAATTGAGCCTCCACCTTCTTCGATGGCAGAGGGCACAAATACGCGTTGAACTTCATCCGCCATGAGATTCCGTGGTTGTTGTTGTGTTTCAAGGCTCGGTCAGTTTCGACTCCATTCCAGTTCAACAACTGCTAAACCACCCGGGTGCGGCAACGGCGCTTCTGGTTTCTCTATTCGGACATGGATTGAGGCGACATTGGATTTCTCTTGGAGTATCTTAGCGACTCGTTGTGCCATGGTTTCCAACAAAAGTATCGGTTTTTTAGCATTCAACATCACTTCATCTATAGCGATTTGAATATCTGCATAATTGAGCGTGTTCTCCAAGTTTTCATCGATTGGTTGCTCAAGGAGTGTTGTCCATACACTGAACACAAACGGCTGTTCATTTTCATGTTCATGGCTAAAGTAACCGTGCTTCGCCATGATCGTGTAGGATTCCAAGGCAACTCGAAAGGTCATCATATCACCTATTCATCTCGCTCATGAACCCAGATTAAATGGTACCCAAATTGGGTTTTGATAGGTTCAGAAACGCTTGCGACAGGAATTGTCCAAACCGCTTCTTCAAACTCGCGAACCATTTGGCCTTTGCGAAACCAGCCAAGGTCACCGCCTTTCTGACTCGATGGGCAAGTACTCTTCTTTCGAGCGAGTTTTTGAAAATCCTTCAATTTGCTCACCTTGTCTTTGATTTGCACCGCCTCTGATTTCGAGGTAACCAAAATGTGAGATGCCCATGCACTTGGAGCGACCATGCGTCAACCCACTGGCTTCAGTTATTGAAAGTCTCGCTATTAGGCATCTAGGTCGTAGGCAAGCAATCTGATGTATGTTCCATACACCGTAGATGAAACTGAAATCGATTCTTCATTGAACCGGTCCATGGTATCGAGGTATGTGTGGTACTCCCAACTGCCACTGCCGTAGCATACCGCAGCTCTTCCGTTCTTTGAACCTAAATCGTAGACAAATGGACAGTGGTCTGAGTTGCATGGCATTTGATCAGGATCGCCTTGCGCTCCATCAAGTAAACTGAATTGGATGTCGTATTTGTCAGCAATTTCACTCCTCTCTTGTTTGTAGAGATCAGTGATTCGTACGATATGTCCGTAGTCGTCTTTGTTGTTGGTGAACAACTGCAACGAATTGCCTCGGTTTGCAAAGTCCGCATCAACATGATTCATATCCAAATTGATGTAGAGTCTTAGGTTGTCACGAAGACTGCTTTGCATTTGAGCAACATACGCTCGACTGCCCCACAGTCCCTCTTCTTCTCCACCCCATGTGCAGAAACGAATTGTCCGTTCAGGTGTTCCAGTCTCGTTGATTACTTCTGCAATCTGCCGCGCCATCTCGAGAACACTTGCTGTCCCGGAGGTGTCGTCTACTGCACCTTGGCCCTGATAGACAGTATCATGGTGGGCGCCTGCGATCACGACTTCCGATGTCCGACCTTCAATGGTTCCACACGGGACATAAATCGAACGTTCTTGGTCGTTGGTGACATCGATAATTAACTCTATAGATGCAGGCTCAGTAGAGTTAATGACCATTGTTTCAAATATGTCTCCAGCATCTTTGGACATGGAAATAAACGGAATTTCCGTAGGGAGGCTTCCACCGTTTGCTTCAACAAGAGCATCGTAGTTGGTTCCCTTGAAAATCGGAACGCAGTCGTTGCCTTCGATTTTACCACAGTTGTAATTCTTGTTCACACTGATGAGTCCTGCAAGGTCGTTGATTGCGGCGTTGCTGTACAGTTCAGTGTTTCCGACCTTGGAACTGTCTCCTCTGACATATCCGATGGTTCCAGTCGCTGTTTGCCATAATGACTCGTCAGTGCCGTTGCCCAAGTCTGTTACTGATATTTCCTCATTGAACATGTATTCGGACTGTCCGGAGAATCCTTGAATGACATAGTCTGAGCGATGTTGGAAAGCGGTTACTTGAGATCCAAATGCACCAAGACCTTCACACGGAGTGCTTTGCCCTAATACTCCTCGGACACAGAGCCTAAAACTGGGTTCCGAATTTACGTGATGCATTGGGACTTGGAATTCATTGTTTTGAGGTGTATACCCCATGTCCTGTAATTTATCGAGAATATACTGTGAAGTGTTTGTTTCCTCAACGGTTCCACTCATTCGTCCTTCCCAATCTGGATGTCCTAAATTGACGAGGTCCTGTGCATAGTTACGAGCTTGATCTTGATCGAAATCAATTAACTCATAATCGTACTGGCGTTCAAATCCAAGCCATGTTGGCTTGAATACGAGAATGGTGGCCGTTACCATGATGAGGGCCATGGCTATTGCGATGACTGCACCGACGTTGAGAGGGCCGTAGACTTGAACACCCATTCTTTGTTTGAAGGTCAAGTCTCCAGTGTGTACACTATCATCCTCGAGGCTCAAGGTATTTTGAGATGTGTTCACTTCATCATTGAACGGTTTTAGCTCGGATGAAGAGTCGCACAACCGAGCGATTAACTCTGCCTTGCGCCCGCTAACGGGCAGTCCTTTACTGCGCAGCATTTCTTTCAATTCTGCAACGGAATGTTGGGACAACTTGGTCTCGTCCATGAATCTCTCAACCGGTTATGGTTCAAGAATGCCGTGGTTGGAAGTTCAGTCGATTTCTTCGCCCGTCCATCGAGTACCGAGTTTGTGATCAATGCCGATGTGGTCAAGAATTCGAGCAACAACAAAATCAACCATGTCGTCAATGGTCTTTGGATGGTTGTAGAAACCAGGTGATGCAGGAATCACAACTGCACCCCATTGCGAGAGCTTGTGCATGTTTTCCAGATGGACGGTTGCGTACGGTGCTTCTCGAGGTACAATGATGAGTTTTCTGCGTTCTTTCAAGGCGACGATAGCAGAACGAGTGATGAGATTATCACCTATTCCAGCGCCGAGTTTACCAAGTGTTGTTCCAGAACATGGGCAAAGCACAACGGCATCGATATTTGCTGAGCCAGATGCTGATTTGGCGCCGATGTTCTTATCGTTTTCCAGCAAAGCTCCGGTCTCTTCAGCGAGTATTTCCTTGGTCGTATTACACTCGTGCTTGAGTGTTATTTCTCCGGCGTTTGTGACGACCAAACGGACAGATATTTCTTTTGAGGTCAACACCTCAACTAAGCGCTTACCATAGACTGCACCGGACGCACCAGATATACCAACGACGACTTCGCCCATGCATTGTGGTGAAGGTTCTGCCTTTTATGCACTTGTTTTACGAAAACGAGCCTGACGGGTTAAATCCTCTATAGAACAATTACTGTAAGAGTCTCATCCTACCGATAGATTCCTCCATGGTCGCAAAGAGTGCTTCAAGGAGTTCCTCACGATTAACTTGAAAGCCCTCTTGCGCCAGAGAAGTTGTGGTATTTTCTTCTAAACCGCATCCTGCAAGCATTTCAACTCGTCCTTTTGGTGTGTCATAGTTAATTGTGAAACCGTGTCGAGATGTCCATCGTAAGAAGGAGAGACCGATACTTGAAATCTTCTTTCCGTTCACCCATACACCTTGCATTCTTTCGTCTAAGTGCCCATCAATTCCACAACGCTTCAAGGCGTTGATGATCCATGTCTCAAGCAAAGAAATGATGGCAGCCACCGATACTTCTCCTTCGAGATTCCATTTGAAAATTGGGTAAGCCACAATTTGTCCTTCGCCGTGCCAGGTGAGTCCGCCCCCCCTGTCTACTGGATGCGAGGCATAACCTTCGGGTGGGGCAATACCATCATGTCGAGCGCGAGGCCCTACTGTGACGATTTCTGGATGCTCAAGAAGAAGTAAAGTGTCCGTGATTTCATCGTTAATGCGTTGCTTTTGTAGCTCTTTCATTAATTCAAGCGCGTCTACGTATGGCACGCTGCCCAACAAGCGGATATCGACACCTCGTTCTCCGCTCATGTTCACTCCAACCGGAACTGCAGCATCAATTCATGCCTCATTAGAACTTGCCAGTCGAGCCAAATCCGCCAGCACCACGTTGTGTTTGGCCAAGTTGTTCAATACTTGTTTCTTGAACAGTGACCAGTGGTACAGGAGCAAAAAGCAGTTGAGCTACTCTTTCGCCTTTCGCCACGATAAATTCCTTTCCTTTGCCAATCCAAGTCGCTAAGACCATGAGTTCACCGCGATAATCAGAGTCGATTGTTCCGATGCCATTGGGCATGATCATTCCTTTCTTGCCGAGTGAAGAGCGGCATCGAATTTGCCCTTCCCAGCCTTCCGGAATGGCAACGGCGAGTCCAGTTCGAATCATTGCACTTTTTTGTTTAGGCACCCGTGTTTCTTCTAGCGCATACAAATCCCAACCTGCAGCTTGCGGTGAGCCTTGTGTTGGAAGTCTTGCTTCATCGTCGAGACGGGCGAATTGTACGTTAAGTTGAACTCTTTCCATGCTACGACCAAATGATGACAGTTTTTGACAATTGTCGTTGTACTCTTTGTTGAGCGTAAGTAGAATCATAGAACTTGACAGCAGCTAATTCTAAACTCTATGTATTTGATTTTGGGCGAAGCGCAACATATACTGGCAATGTAAGCATGGTGTATTGAGGGCATTCGAAGTTATGCAGTCACCCTTATGAATTGACAAAGAGTTCTTCAACTTTAGTCCGTCTTCTCTCATTGTAAATTGTTTTTGAATCGAGGTATGAGTGCAGGAGTCCTGTCCCGGTATTTTTGATACTCTTGATTTTCGCCCCACTTCTCAAATGCTCGCCTGTCGAGTATGGGGATTCCACTCACTTTGGTTAACAGGATGTAGATGAATATGGGCGAAATCCAAGCAACTCTTTCGAGACCTGTAAAGCAAGAAATCCCAAAGAAGGCAATTCCAATCCAAAGCAGAATTTCTCCAAAGTAGTTTGGATGTCTCGAATACGACCATAAACCACTGTCAATCCATTTACCCTTTACTGTCGATTCCCTGTTGAATACTGTTTTTTGGCGATCTGCTATGACCTCAATGCCAAATCCGATGATCCAGATTGATAATCCTAGACCGTCCCATATTCCGAGTGCAGGTGCTGAATCTGCCTGAGTGTTGATGACAATGACGACGACCATAGTTAGGAATACCCAAAGGCCTTGAACAGTCCATGGTACAAGAAATCGAATTGGTGTCATTTTAAGTCGATCGAAGCGTCCGTCCTTTCCATTTCGATGAATACGAAGGTAGAGAAAAATGGACAGGCGTAAAGACCAGATTATGACAAGTAAACTGACGATGAGTTCCCGTAAACTTGGAGATTCAGATTGTGATCCTGCCCAAAGGCTGAAAATCACAACAACGAGGTACGTCAACCCACCCATGAGGTCATAGAATCGTTCAGTTTTCCAAACCGAAGCAGGAATCCATGCAACCCATTGCAGACCAAAACAAATCACTGCGCAAAAAAATACTGCAGAGTATTCTTTCAACACGACAGAGTTGCTTTCAACAGCACGAACCATCAAAAAGGCAATGAGAAATACCGATAATACGACGGTTGTTGTTAATCGCAAATCCTGACGAGTCGAACTCATTGCTATCGTTAAAAGGAGTATCACTATCTTGTTAATTATTCTGCTACTTCTCTTCGTGAGAAGTGGGTTCATCGCCTAGCGGAAAGGTAGGGGCGAATAGAACCCACTGAAAGTCCTTACAAACACTAATTTTGAACACAGGGGCCCACTTGTGTATTCGGGCGAATACGTCGGTAGGGACGAATAGGACGGACTGCAACCCCTCGTGAATAGATACCATGTGTACAAGGGCGTTATGGTAAACCCCTCGTAATCATAAGTAAACCACTTATTCA
>QQRW01000001.1:54961-56584 GCA_003602605.1 Candidatus Poseidoniales archaeon
ACTCCAGTCTTCTCCGCTGTTGATATCTTTGACCATCACCGTGCCTGAGGCAGTTCCATCACTCTTCCAAATTTCGTCTCCGCTACTGTTAGCATCCACTTCCTCTCCCAAAGCGTTCCAACCCCCCCCGCCCAGTCCATCACCGTCAAGGGCTGCGAAATAGACGATGTTGCCAACGGCTGTGAGGTAAAAGGGATAACTACTCTTGTTTCCGATACTGATATCCTTGATCATCACCGTGCCTGAGGATGTTCCATCGGTTTTCCACAATTCTTCTCCGTTGGTTCCGTCATTAGCTGAGAAATAGACGATGTTGCCTACGGCTGTTAAGAACAAAGGATTACTGCTGCTACCTCCGCTGCGGATATCCTTGATCATCACCGTGCCTGAGGCAGTTCCATCACTCTTCCACAATTCTATTCCGTTGGTTGCGTGAGAAGCTGAGAAATAGACGATGTTGCCAACGGCTGTGAGGTGGAAAGGATTACTGCTGCTACCTCCGCTGCGGATATCCTTGATCATCACCGTGCCTGTAGCTGTACCATCGCTCTTCCACAATTCTTGTCCGTTGGTTCCATCATTGGCTACGAAATAGAGGGTGTTGCCAACGGCTGTGAGTTGGCCGGGATTACTGCTGCTACTTCCGCTTCTGATATCCTTGACCATCACCGTGCCTGAGGATGTTCCATCGCTCTTCCACAATTCGAATCCGTTGGTTCCGTCGTTGGCTCTGAAATAGAGGGTGTTACCAATGGCTGTGAGGTTGTTGGGAGAACTGCTGCTACTTCCGCTGTTGATATCCTTGACCATCACCGTGCCTGTAGCTGTACCATCGCTCTTCCACAATTCTTGTCCGTTGGTTCCATCATTGGCTACGAAATAGAGGGTGGTGCCCATCCTGACAAGGGCGATGGGAGAACTGCTGCTACTTCCGTTGTTGATATCCTTGACCATCACCGTGCCAGAGAAAGTTCCATCGCTCTTCCACAATTCGGTCCCGTTGGTTCCATCATTGGCTACGAAATAGAGGGTGGTGCCAACGGCTGTGAGGTAGTCGATGGATGAACTCGAGTAAATATTGGTATTAGTGGCGACAGCCCTGACCATCCTCAGATCATCATCATCCGAGACAAGCCGAGAGCAGAACGTCGTTGATGAATCAACTTCGCCAGCCTCTAGGACACCGTTTGCATACGTTCCACCACCGTCACCGTTGTCAAGTCCGTGTGCAATAACTCGTCCACCAGCATGACAATCCATGTAGGATGGTGGTGATGAGATCGAGGTCAGCATGGTGTTGTTGGAGGAACCTCCATCACAGACATATTGAGTTTGATCAATTTCACCCGCCTCCAATACTCCATTGGAATTGTCATCAACGCCAACATCGATTCTTGTACCACCGTTGGCACAGTTCGATCCAGCTGATTCAGGAGTCATGGAAACAAGTGCATTTAGGCCGTTTGCACCATCTTGTCCATCAGTTCCGTTTGTACCATCAGATCCATCTTGGCCGTCAGCACCGTCTTGACCGTCCGTTCCATTTACGCCGGGAAGGCCCTGTGCACCATCTTGTCCATCAGTTCCGTTTGTACCATCAGCACCGTCTTGACCGTCAGCACC
>QQRW01000010.1 GCA_003602605.1 Candidatus Poseidoniales archaeon
CGTGTTGGACAGCCTTACACTGCCCCGCATGATGCGGCTCGCCGTGTTCTCGCTGAAGGGATTATTCGTTTGGGTATTAGCAACCAATCCGTTGAAGAAGCACTTGACATGGATTCTGGTGATCTTCGAAAGTGGTACATGCACAATACAAGCCACTGGATTGGCCTTGATGTCCACGATGTAGGGATTTACAAACCGAACGGAGAACCAAGACTCCTGGAGGCTGGAATGTGCCTCACTGTGGAACCGGGGTTGTACTTCGGGGCGTGGCGTCCTGATGTCGATTGTCCGGAGCGGTATGCAAACATAGGTATTCGAATCGAGGACGATGTATTGGTGACTTCCGGCGATCCTGATGTATTAACGTCTGCCTGTCCTAAATCCATTGAGGATATTGAAGCAATTACTTGTTCTCCATTCTGAGGTGTAATCATGTCATGGTCAACAATTCTTGAAAGGCAGGCCTTGTGGCATACGGATTCAGCCTCTCAGTATCGATTGAGCCCTGAGGATGCCGTCGAATTGTACCAAAATGCACCCCTCCATCAACTCATGAGTGCCGCACTCTTACGACGGAATGCGATGCACGGCGATAGTAAAGTTACTTATCTCATCGACCGAAACATCAACTACACAAATATCTGTACAATTAACTGCCAATTTTGTTCTTTTTATCGCCCACCGGGCCATGATGAAACATACACTCAATCCGTTGATGAGATTTCTGCACGTATTCAAGAACTCGAAAATATCGAAGGTGTTCGAATTCTTATGCAGGGGGGGGTAAACCCCGATCTTTCATTTGAATGGTATGAAAACCTCTTGCGGGAGCTTTGTACACGTCACCCAACGATTGCAATTGATTGCTTCAGCCCCATTGAGATTGAAGGAATTGCGGAGGTTAGCGAACTTTCAACACTCGAAGTTTTGACTCGTCTCAAGGCTGCAGGCATGCACGGCCTCCCCGGAGGTGGAGCAGAAATGCTGGTCGATGATGTTCGCAAGGATGTTTCTCCGAAAAAGGGGCTTCCTGCTAACTGGCTCAGAGTCATGGAAGAAGCTCAATCGTTAGGATTGACGACCAGTGCAACGAATGTCATTGGATTTGGGGAGACACTTGAACAGCGCGTCGAACACATGAACCGTCTACGGCAGTTGCAAGACCGTTCTCTTGAACAGTATGGGATTGGTTTCACGTCCTTCATTGCATGGCCGGTTCAACTTGAGGTCAACAGTTTCGGTCGAAGGAACAGGGGTCAAAACAAAATTCAACTTGGCGCAGGCTCAACAGAATACCTTCGTCATGTGGCAGTTTCCCGACTCTTCCTCGACTCGATCCCGAATATCCAATCTTCATGGCCTACAATGGGCATTAAAACCGCCCAAATGGCTCTCTTCGGTGGCGCTAACGATGTCGGCTCAACTATGATGGAAGAAAATGTAGTATCTGCATCAGGTACCACGAAATTCAATGCTTCTGAAATTGAATTACAAAACGTCATTCTGCGTGCAGGATTTTCACCTCAGCGTCGTGACAGTGATTATGTGTTCTTGGAAACACCTGTGTGTGGGACGCATCTCAGTGAACTGCATTCCCCGCCGCCTTCTCAGTTTTGAACCACTATGAAGTTGTAGAATCGTAGTATACGACCCATATTTCGGCATGGATGTTACGCTCTCCGTTTCCTACACCGTCGGATGGAACATACTCTTGACCATTGAATAATCCTCGATAAGTGAGATGGTTCACTCCGCCGTTCATATCACTCCAACCGGTGATGTCATACGTCCACTGTTTTACATCTTGACCGGCACACCAACCCGCTCGGCCAAAGGGCCATGAACCAAATTGATTGGCCACGACACCGTTCTGAACTTCATTTTCGCAACCCTCATTCGAATAGACAATTGGATGCCATTCGTATGTACTGAATCCATTCATCGAATAGTGGTGTTCATGGTCACAGAACTCAGCACAATTTGCATTATCCTTTCCGAACCCATGGCCAGTTATTGTGGCCACGATTTGGACTTTTTCTGCCCATGAAGGTACAGTGAAATTGAGGTCACGCGTGTATTTTGATACATCATTATATGTTCCGTCGAATTGTCCGCCAGTAAATGCAAAATCAGCCGCAGTGCTGCGTAAACCGCTTCCCCAATTACTCAGCAATACAGTTATTGTGAGGTCGCCTTTGTTCGCTCCCCGATATTTGAATGTCCGATTATCATCGTTTTCCAACATGAAAAGGTATGGGGAGATATCTGTGAGCCATTTTCCTTCGCGGCCGTATGTGGTAATCCACCTCATGAACTCCGTGCCGCATGCAGAGGTATTGTTGCGTTCACAAATTCGAAGGTTTGCTTCATAATCCCACTCATGACAACCTGCGTATGTTCCATCGCTTGTTTGATACCGATTCATCCGGTCAACGCATGCATGCTCATGATAGACTTCCATTGTGTCGTAGTCTGTGATGTTGCTAGGGAACTCAGCGCTCATTGATGAGGTGAAGCCACCCCCCCAGCCGCCCGTGTGACGGTCAAAATCCATTATCGTCACTTCTTGCACGCTAGGGTCAGACCTCCGTATCTCAACTGGGAATTCGGCATTCCATTGTGCAGGCTCATGAACCAAATGCATAGGATCATTGGTGGATGATGTCCAAGCATACAAACTCCCTGTTTCTCTCGCAAGTTGGAAACGGTCTATCCCCATGTACAACGGGGAGTTGAAATTAGAAATCATTTGCCCTAATCCTCCAGAAATGCTGTTTGCTCTTTGGTCGATGAAATGTATTCGGCCATCCCATTCCTGCTCCTCATTTGGGTTAAGTGCATTTTCCACCGCCGTTTTACGACTCACGATATCGGTGTGATACGATGAATCAAAGGAGCCATAGAACACATGAACATTATCTGGCATTGCTCGAAGAAACTGACCAGGGCTTTGGCCCCAAGTCGCAGAATTAGAGTTCCCACCAGAATCAGTATACTTGAACAAGAAAAAATAAATCTCGTAACCCGTCCATTCCTGTTGGAAGTAAAATGTACCATCAAGCGTGGGTATTGAAAAATCAGGAACGGATTGCATAGGGCCGTCAAGAGCAGATGAACTCGTCCATGGAACCGCAGATTGAATGACGGCGCATCCATCAGCATCTATAGTCCATCGTTCCGGTGAGTTTGGGCAGAGGTCAACGTTAGCGAACACACCATCAGCATCAATATCCGCACATCCTACAGCATTGACTGGTAATTGTGCGGGGGTTCCCGGGCACTGGTCGTCGAAGTCGTTAACACCATCCACATCAGTATCACGTTGAACGGCAGCGCATCCATTTTCATCTACTTGGGTTGAATTGAGCGGAGTTTCAGGACATAAGTCGAGGGGGCTGCCTGTGCTGTTGACATCTTCAACAGAATCATTGTCGTCGTCAAGGTCTTCCGTTGAATCTGAGCAGCCATCGCCATCAAAATCAGTTGACGAACTACGAATCCAATCGGTTAATCCCTTCGGACATGAATCCATTTCATCTTCACGACCATCGTTGTCATCGTCCATGTCCTCATCAAGATCAGAACAACCATCGCTGTCCCAATCACTGAATGTGCTTGAACTCCAACCGATGAATCCCCGAGGGCATGAATCATCAGCATCGAGTATTCCATCGTTATCATCGTCATTATCTTCATCGGCGTCATGGCAGCCATCCGAATCATAATCGGCATTTGGGAAACTCACCCAACCAAATGAAGTTGGACAAAGATCATAGTCGTCGCCGACACCATCGTTGTCGTCATCTGTATCTTCTTGTAAGTCATGACAACCGTCTTGGTCTTGGTCACTCGCAAGCGATGAAGTCCATCCATCTGCAACACCATAACCATCCGGACAACGATCATTTTCATCCGTGATTCCATCGCCATCGGTATCTTCGCCTTCATTCACAATGATAATTTGGGTCACAACTGTGTCATTTTTTTGAGCATGAGAGCCACATTCAACATCGGTTTGGATGTCAAAAGACGATACTGATTCTGAGAGGTCGAGTAAGAGCTTCCAAGATCCATCATCCTTGACTACAGGTGATTTGATTGTACCCTCTTCGAGCACTATCTGAAGCGTGCATGTGGGAATATTGGCATGAATCACTGTCCCCTCATACCAAATGAGTCGTTGTTCATCAATTTCAATAAATACCGGGGCTGTAAGAATTGGAGCATCTTCATCGACGGGCAGTACCGTAATCACGTGGGTAAGTCGCACAGGTTGCGGATCAATGAATTGAGCATTGTTCGTAGTGAAAAATTCGATTTGAATGGAATAATCTCCTTCCATCTCGGGAACAAAAGTAAGAAGGTATCCTTGCTGATTTTTCTCCCATTCATACAACAAAAGTGACGTGAATTGAGGCGTAAGAATTGTCGGCTCAACTCCCCATTCATCACCTTGGTTTGTTATCACTACCTGAAGGGCGACTGGAGTCCCATCCATTGGAACAGACTGGATTATTGCATCCCATGAAGCATTGACTGAAACCATACCAGTGTTTTCATTCCCTACATCAGTATTTTCAGATTCGATATCGGCATTTCCAAGGCAGCCTGAAGTAACTAGCAAACCGACAAGCAGAATGGCATAGAGTGTGCGCCTTTCCATGGTATAATTACATTCGATGAGAGACTTGAATGTTTGCCATTCATATTGGGACTGATTCAGCACGGCCATCGTTTGTTGGTAGTGCTGAAATTTGGGAGCATGATTTCGGATGCATAACTGGAAGCGGCAACACCCACAAGAGAGGCCCGCCTTTGGAACGTTTAATCCGGATGATGAGTTCCCAGTGAATTCGAATCAATTTGCTTGAAACTGTACCTGGCCATTCCATGGCGGGTGGGTCAAGGGTCATGACTTGCTCACTGAGTAAACATCGTCCACCGGTTTCCATACTACGCATTGGTCGTAGGAAAAGTCCACCTTTTACTTCTCGAGCTTCCATTGGGGCTTCTTCCCCACCTCCCGTACCGTCATCCAGACCGATTTGCCAGTGATGCGGCAATTCAGTCGTCAAACCTGCTGGAGGCTGCTTCGATTGCGCTACTCCGAGGGAACGAAAGATTTCTTCTCGAGCGGGAGGGAGTGCACCTACCCTCCATAGGACATCGATTTCTTTCCAGTCTTCACGAGTTTCGTCAATAGATACTTTCAGCTTGAGCGGTTGACCAGCAATTGGTTGTTCAACCAGAGTTATTGATGGGTCGATTGGTTCTGATTTCAAGAAGTTTTGCTGTTGAACCAAATCTGCCAAATTTGCACCAACTCTCAACGCAAGAGGGCCCAACAGAAGCGGCAATAATATTATTGCCAGCAGTGGATAATCCAGTAATCCAATACGAACAGTACCTGTGCCAATTCCTTGTATGCCCAATGAATTGAGGAGTGGCTCAATGAACAGATACCCAAGTGCAATGAGAAGTACGACTACAGTTTTTGAGATGAAATTTCGTATTGCTGCATGGATCGGGTTTGGAGTTAGATACCAGCCCTGTCTTTGTTCATTGACGATCAACGGTTTTTTGTTGTTTTCTAATATGTGTTCACTTCGTTCGTTCTCTTCGTCTGCGCACGGCTCCCCATCAATCAAATATCGCTGTTCTATGATCCATGAATCGTCGCTTCCAAGTTTGAAACTCGGCGCTAGATTTTCGACCGTGTTCATGAGATCACTACGTGTTCCAGTTTCGACAATCCTTGTTGAGGTTGCAATAGGCAGTTTTTCCGGAATAAACCGGTGTGGTTCAAATGGCGGGTACCGAATACGTTGTTCTACTTGTAATTCGGGCATAACAAAACCTCATCTAAACAAGAGTTTCGAACCCGCTCGAAGAGCGAGTTTACGGAATGCTGGCACTTTTTTAACGAGCGCCAATCCGAGAGGTACCGGCTTTTCGATGTCACCGATTTCATTGATAAGTTCCAAAACATCTGGTCGAGCAAAATTCGAAAAGTGCTTGTCGAGTTCTGCATCACTCACATCACTCACAAGTAAATTACGTAGTGCACGTGCTTTTTCTTGATCTTTTTTCATTGCCTTGAAGTGCTTTGAACTAATCTTTGTGAGGTGTTTTTCCGATAAGTTATCATCGGAAATGGCCTGGCTCAAAGGTTTCAATATCCCGCTAATTTGACGGAAACCGGGGCCAATACCTCCCCCAGTAGTAGGTTTGGCCATTCCTGCAGCATCACCCAACAACAAGACTCTGTCTTTGACTGTATTCTTCACCATTCCACTTGGAATGGGGCCACAATACCGTGCGACTTCCTTAATGTTCGAGAATCTATCCTTCCACAGCGGGTGACTTCGCAGATCGTCATAGCATTGTTCGACACTTCTGCCATTGAGACGATCCGGGGTCGACCAAACTCCGATACGATGGGTTCCAAAGCCAGATGGTATAACCCAAGCGAAGAAACCCGGGGCGATTTCTGACCCACTGTACATGTCAAGCCATCTGTTGTTCCCTTCATATCCGAGAACTTCTGCTTGGAAACCAATCATCATTTCCTTAGGCCGACCCATCTTAAAATGTCGACGAGTCCAACTATGTGCACCGTCGCAACCGATCAGGAGTTTACATGTCAGAGAGATGAGCTCACCTTTGGATTCTACTTCAAGAGTAACATTTTGTTCAGTGACTTCAGCATTGACTGGTCGTGAATCAAGCCATAGTGTTGCACCTGCCTCCATACCCTGCTGAACCACACCTTGGTCGAATTTTTTACGACAGACCACATAAGTTCTCAATTTCCCATCGGTTCCAACTGGGACGAGTGTTCCACTTGGGCCATGAATTCTTGCTCCATCAACTTCTTCCAGCACAGAATCAAACAAGCCGACCTCTCGTAGTGCTTTCGGAGTAACGAGTCCAGCGCACTGGAATGGACGACCAATTTCAGTATGCTCTTCAAGCATGAGGACACTGTGTCCGAGTGATGCCAAATGAGTTGCAGTTCGCCCACCTGTTGGGCCAGCGCCGACGATGATGACATCCCACACGGACTGCTTCATGGTGTTGGTGCGTAGTCGGTTGAACATCAACCTTCGCTCTCATTTTGGAGCAAAAGTACGTTCTAACGCTTTGCAAATTTGTAACCGATACTTTCATTTTTCTTCAAGTACAGTTTAGATGAAAATGGTTTTCCGGTTTTCTTTGACAAGAAATCATCGAAAGGTCCAATTTCACGCTTCTCAATCATGATTTTTGCTTCTTCACGGGTAATTTCTCGTTTTGATACTTCCCTTAGAATTTGAATCGAGCATCCGGTTGAACCTGCCTCTGGCTGATAGTGTGTCTCGGTTTCCACAATGTTGACTTTGTGTGTTGGGCAAACAGCCACAACTCCTTCAACGACTGGGAAACGTTTCGCATCTGCAGCAGCTTCTCTTGGCGGGAATTCAAATTTTATGCGAGTGTTGTCCAATACTAAGTAAGCCTTGAACGGCCGACCGCGCTTCGATATGAAATCTTCGAGTAATTCAGACTTACCGTTTTGGAGTATGTATTTAGCTTCTTCAGGACTGATTGGACGCTTGCACATTTCTTTTGACACACCTCGGAACTTGCAATCATCATGATCACAGGCATACATTGTCTGTCCGATTCGAACGGTTCCATGGTCGCACAGTGGGCAAGCACAGACTTCCTCATCTGTTGCACTCGATGAAGCCTCTCCGCCTCCGATGAACTCAACTTTTCCTTCGTCACTGATTTTTACTGAGGCGATGTATGGCTCTCCTGAACGGTTAAAAAATCCGTGAAGGTCATTGATTTGTCGATTTTCAAGCAATCGTTGAGCTGTAATTTGGTCAAACCATCGCCCAGAGGTATCCTTCCAGAAAACAAACGAGCACCCCTTGTCTCGGCCTTCGTTCTTTTCACACTGATAATTCAGTGTAGTTTCAATGATTTTCCCTGAACAAACGGTGCAGGAACCAATCGAAGGTTCATTTTGATACAATTCAGATCGGTCGTGATTTTTTATTCGATCGACCATGATCCGAGTTTGTTCAATGACGGCGTTCATGTAATTCTCACGTGGTTCATCTCCACGCTGAACGCGAAGCAATGATGATTCCATTTCCCCGGTCATTTCTGGCGATGTTATCCATTCGACTGGAATTTTACGCAGGACATCAATGATTCGGATACCGTGGGCAGTAGCACTTATGCTTCCAGCCCGGGAACGCTGAATGTATCCTCTGTCAACGAGTTTCTCAATTGTGTCTGCCCGTGTAGCAGGTGTTCCCAATCCTTTATCCTTCATCGCGTCTGCAAGTGCCTCGTCATCGACCTGTTTTCCTGCATGCTCCATTAAGCGTAGTAATCCAGCTTCCTTTAAGCGACCCTTGGGTTTCGATTTTTCTTCGGTGAATTCGTAGGATTCAATCTCTCCTTCACACGGGTTTGATGGTAGCACATTCCAATCATCCGGAAGTGCTTGCTTCTTTGGACGGACAGCACGCCATCCGGGTGTTTTGAGTTGGCGAACCTCCTTGGAGAATTGTTCACCTTCGAGTGTAGCTGTACGCTTTTGAACATCCCAAACTGCTTCGGGGTGCCAGGATGCAAGGAAGGTACGTACGATGAGATCGTACAGTCTTTTGTGGTCTGCACTCAAATTTGAATCTGGTATCTTGCCTGTAGGAATAATTGCGAAGTGATCACTCACTTTGCTGTTGTCAAAGTTTCGCCCTGCATTTTTCATACCTTCATCCACTATGCGCTTTGAATGCGCATTGTATTCATCTTGAGCGCCAAGTTGCCGAACAGTTTTAGCAATTTCTTCATGCATATCCTCGGGGAGATGTCTGGAGTCGGTACGAGGGTAGGTCGTCAACTTGTGAGAGTCATACAAATCCTGAGCAACACCAAGTGTTCTTTTTGCAGACCAACTAAACGAACTGTTTGCCTCGCGTTGGAGGGTCGTTAAGTCAAAATTTAGTGGCGGTTTCTCCTTTGCATCCCTTTGAGTTTGGCGAACAGTGGCTGGTTTTCCAGACTCGAGCAACTCCAGGAGTCGGTCATGTTCTGACTGTTCAACAATTCGATGAGGTTTGTAGTCCGGTTGATCTGGATCATCAATGTGGTTCTGTCTTTCCCACCGTCCAGTCCATTTTGCATCCCCAGACTTGAACACTGCCTCGAGTTGCCAATATGGGAGAGGTATGTGTCCAAGAACATTCAATTCATGTTCGACAATCATTGCCAGTGTTGCTGTTTGGACGCGACCCAATGAAATTGCAACACGTTCGTTTTTCTTGCGAGGAAGGAATGAGTTCGCCACTCGAGAGCCGTTCATGCCGATGATCCAGTCGGCTTCCGAACGAGAATATGCAGCATCGCGTAGGTCACTGTATTCATCCCCGTCAACTCGCGCGTCCCATGCCTGCTGTATCGAATCTTTTGTCATTGATTGCAGCCACATTCTCGATGTTTTGGTCTTGGATTTTGAGTGCTGAACAATCGTCCTAAAAATCAGTTCACCTTCACGAGCGGCGTCACAAGCATTGACAATCTCTTTGACTTCCTTTGATTTGATGAGTTTGTTGATTGCAGACAACTGTTTTTTTCCTCTTCCACCGATTGGCTTGTACTCAAATTTTTCTGGAATGTAGGGGAGACGGTCGATGGTTTTACGCCAGTCTTTGAAAGCTTCATCGTAGTCGTCCATATACTTCAGTTGCAGCAAATGACCGATTGCCCAAGTGACGACGATGTCATTACCTTCCCAATGTGTGTCCTTTTTGGAAGAGGCTCCGAGAACCTTGGCGATGTCGTTTGCAACACTCGGTTTCTCGGCAATGATGACAACGCTCATGGTTTTACATGCGACGGACGAGGATACTTGAACTCTCTCATTTGTGGTCCATGGGCACAGATACTATAGTATCTGTATCATTCGAAGAGTAATTTTTTACTGTGTTTAGGGCGTATGGCGGAGTCTGTTTTTTGATTCATCCCAAGGCAATTCAGAATTCGGTCCTCCGCATCCAATGCAACCCGGGTAACCGGCTTCATGCAACTCTTTGCATGACTCGAGAATATGTTTCCAGCCTTCATCAACATCCATTTTCACCCAACGTACCGTTAACTCCGGCTCTTGTAGACTGACGTGAGCTAAATGTTCGAAATCGTTCGATTCATTCCTCTTTTGGTAAACATCGATTGTATTCGATACCGAAGCAGTGAATTCAGGATAATCAATTTTGGCTGGCTGATAGTCACTCATTTCCAAAATTAATTGTTTCAAATCCTCATGGTGGCGATCCGGTAAGTGAATTATGAGTTGCTTACCCCTTAAGATGAGTCTTGAGGTCTCTCTGACCACGGGCCACAGGGGGTTGTCTATCCGCACATGCAACCCGAAGAGGCGGAAGTCTTGAAGGATACCGATTCAACCAGCACATCATGGGCATAGGGTATCGCATTTTTGTCCGCCCGATGTTGCGTTTCCAAGATTCCGAGAAATCCCATTCCCGTGCGTTGAAGATTCTTCGTCTCCTGTCTTCGAATTTCGTGACAAGACCGTTCCTGCAACTCCTCTACCGGCCTCGAAAAGAAATACCCGTCGAATGCTTCGGTTCACTCTACAAGCACCCATTTGGTAATGCTGCTGGCCTTGACAAACGCGCAGAAGCTCTCCGTGGCTGGGACGCAATTGGTCTATCGTTCATCGAAATCGGTGGTGTGACTGAGCATGAGCAGGGTGGTAATCCGAAACCTCGGATGTTTCGCGCCAACTCTTCGAGGGCACTCGTCAATCGTATGGGTTTCAACAACCCTGGTTCGAAGAAAGTTGCATCAACGCTTGCGCAACACTTCACTAGGTATGGCACTCCAAAAGTCCCAATTTGGGCGAATCTTGGCAAGTCTAAAACAACCGAGTTAGAGGATGCTCCTTCGGACTACGCAGCTTCTATGGAACGGTTGTGGGAATATTGCGATGTTTTCGTGATTAATGTCTCTTCACCCAATACTCCGAATCTTCGAGAATTACAGCATGATGATGCACTTGAATCTATTGTCAAAGCCTGTCAACAAGTTAATCAGCAACTTTCTCATCAATCTGGCGATAAACAAAAACCGCTTCTGGTTAAAATCGCTCCTGATCTCACTGATGTGCAATTGAAAGCAGTGGTTCTAACTGCACGTTCTGCTGGTTGCGATGGGATTGTAGCAACGAATACAACCATTGATCGCCCAGAGAATTATCCTCCAAGTGAAGAATCAGTGTTTTCACAAACCGGGGGAATGAGTGGATCACCACTGACGCATCGTTCGACTGTCATGATTCATCAAATCTATTCGATGACAAACGGTGAATGGCCCATTGTTGGAGTTGGTGGAATCTCCAATGCAGAGGATGCTTGGGCCAAAATTGGGGCTGGTGCAACTTTGATTCAAGCTTACAGCGGATTTGTGTTTGAAGGCGCATCTCTAACGAAATCTGTTGTCCATGGCCTCGATAAGAAGTTACGAGAGCATGGATTTTCATCTCTCGACGAGGCGGTGGGTTTTTCACACCGTGCAAAGTGATGGAGTTGTCGGTATGTTTTCTCGTCGTGTCCGAATGCTGTTGTTGGGCGGTGCCTTGACCCTAGGCCTACTCGGAGTACTTTTGATTCAAGCACCGGAACCAACACGCTCTGTTGATGAAGTCATGGACACACCAACTGAATTCATCGATAAAGAAATTGCATTGCGGGGCGAAGTTGTCGATGGAAGTATTGATTCGAATGAGAGTGTTTTCATGTTGCATGGCCTGGATCATACGGTTCTAGTCGATTACCTCGATGCCTCTGTATCCAATGGTCTAGGTGACAACCGTACTGTATATGCGCAAGGCGTTCTTAGGTACATTGATGGCGACTATGTTTTCGAAGCTCAAATCATCAAAACATCGTGTCCTTCAAAGTATGAAGAAGAAACCCCCGTAGATTAATTTTCTAAACCATTCATGGGTTTCGTTCAAATAGAGTTGGCCTTAGGGCACATCGGGATAGGTGGGGAGCTAGGCGTACCCTGTACCACAAATCGTCTTCACGGTGGACTGAACGCCTTTGGGCGGCGAAAGCGGCTCTTTGGTTTCTGCATGCGGACGTTGATGTCTCGCCCCCACATGACTCGGGTGCTGTGAACTGTTTCCGGAGGGAAACAGGAAATGGATAACCGGGGGAATAGGTCAGGCCGGGAACGGAGCAGCCCTACTCGGAGCCATGGGTGCTGTGGGGTATCGGGATGGAGGAAGTGTGTGGGTTAGGCCGGGGAGAGCGCACGTCCACCATTGGAATTCCCACTCCTTGAGGCATTTCGATGGCTTTCGTCAACTTCTATTCAGTCATCCACTTTTTCATTTGGTCGACCTCAGGAAGATATTTTTTCCATCAGTGGAAATTTTTCTTCATCCTTAGTATCGGATGGGAGATTTTAGAGTTGTATCTTCCATTTGAATTTGCGGTTGAAGAACTCGGTAACAAGGTAATGGATATTGTTTTTAATACCGCAGGATTCTATATTGGAACACGATTGCGTTATGATGGCTTGACGGATCAAATATCAAACACAACATCGCAAAACCATCCAGGCCCTTGAAAGTCAGGCACTTGTTCCCATGGAGAATATGCATTTTCTCCAGCCCGTAATTCCTTGAATTGTAACTCATGACTTGTCACAGCCTTTATTTCTACTTCACGCTCAATATGCTCGCTCTCTACCCAAGAAACATGGCCTGATGCAGTTACTTTTTCACTTCCCCACGTGAATGCAAGTTGGCAATCAACGAGCCATTGGTTATGTATTTCAGCACGGTATAGAATTTCCTCAAGCCATTGGATGAGCAGCAAATCCCATGATTTATCCTCGTTTTCATGCGGTGCTTCAATTTGCCATTGAGAGGTGTGTCGGATGTGTGAGTTGAGTGTTTTTTGCGCTTCGTCAGATAACAAGATATCTTGCATGCCGATTGATGCTTCTGTAAACAGTCTCGATGGGCTTGATGCAAATGCTCTCAATGCAATATCGGCGGTTGTTGGCCTCGGCCATGAACTCATAGGTACACCTCAACGTTTTGAAACCTGCAAGTTCCATGACATTTCACCGATACGATCGATGAGGTCTTCACGGCTTAGAACAAATGATTCAGTTTTGTCTGCACCCAGAATACACTCACATGCAGCATTTGCTAGCAATGCCGTGTTCCTGACAGACATATTCTTTGAGATCGCCACTGCTATCGCGACTGCAGCAGCATCGATGAGGCCGATCATTTGCCGCAAATCATCGAGCGTACATGGTGCGTGAACAACTTCCTCATCCCTTGAGTAGATTGTGACTCCAGCCTCGCCTGAGAGCACAACAAGGTGATTCCAATCATGAGTCTCAATAAGTTGCATTGCAGCTTCACTTCCGGTCGATACACCAAGCCGTCTTCGCATCAATTCCAATCCTTGTGATTGGAATAAAATCCAGTTCACGCCGTGAGTTCTGTGCAGTCCGGTTAACTTAGGGTCGGCAATGATTGGAACGTTTTTTGCTCGTGCAGCCGCAATGACTCGATCTGCACCCGCATCGTTCACTACACCTTGGCCGTAATCCGATAGGATCACAACATCCGCTTTTTCAACTTCGTGAATTGCGTTGTCGTAGAGGGATTGAGATGCTTCCAATGGAACCGGATTATCATCCTCAACATCCCAGCGAAGCAACAATTGCTCATCACTTACAAGACTCTCTCGTGTGGCAAGCATTCGAGTTTTGACGGTTGTTGTTCTCCCGTCAATAATCGAAATACCAGCCGTTGACACTCCTTCTTCGTCCAATGACTGCAGAATATTTAGTCCAGCCCTGTCGTCCCCAACAACACCGAAAAGAAAACTCTGTAATCCCATGGATTTCAAACCCCTTCCAACATGTGCTGCTGCTCCCACATCCTCCTCGCGCATTGTCTCGCGTAGGACAGGAACTGGCGCACGAGAATTGAGGTTATTGGCGTATCCGTGTATGTAACAATCCATCATAATGTCACCGATAAGTACAACTTTCGATTCACCAGTTTGTTTCAATAAACTCTTGAGATTTTTCAAGTCCTCATACACGGCCTCTTCTTCATCTGACATTCCCATAATCGACCCTCAGTTCTTCGTTGTTCGTTCCTCATTTGATTGTATCGCGCAATTCTGCGAGTAGACTTGCATGCTGAACATCAGTAATGCCAAGCGTTTCGCGCAATGTTGAGAGCATTGCTCCCTCATCTTCTGTGATGACACCATCTTGCAGTGCTGTGATAAGTGTTGATCGGTAGGTGAGGTATTTTTCAGATACAATCGGAGATTTTTTGGCATCTTCCAGTAATTTGTCATGCGTTAATCTATCAAAACCATAGGCAATACGAACCGTTTCAAGCAACGCAATTTCGTCGTCAACAAGTTCCCCGTCGACCATAGCTTGTCGGAGCATGTCAAGGTAAATTTCTTCTGGCGGCGGAGCTTTTTGTTCCTTTCGTGCCTCATCTGAGAGGCGGCGAACACGTTCCGGATGCATTCCTAGAAAATCTACGACTTCGGAAAGCAGGTATTGTTCATCCTTTGTTATCTTGCCATCTTCCCAAGCCCTAGCAAATAATCTTCGAATGAGATTTTCACCTGCTTGCGCATCCAAAGATGCTACCCCTTCTGGATTTGAAACTGGAGATACGACTGGATTTTCATGAAACGTCATTCCCTCGTCGATAAAGGATAACAGTTCAAGCGTTGCTTGTCCACCTTTTCGCAGTTCGGATAAGAGGGTCTTCTCACCATTTTTTGAGACAAATTGGCTTAGAATTTTTTCTCGGAGTTCACGAGCAATACTTCTTCCATTTGGGGTTAGGCCGTAGACTTGTCGCCTTTGCTTGGCCCCAGGGACATGTCGCTTTTCAGTCGTCAAGTCTCCACGCTGTTCTAGTCGCTTGAGCGTACGCGGTACGTGTTTACGCTGAACATGCACTGCAGCGGAGATACCAGCCTGTGTGAGTGCTGCGGGCGCTTCCCATGCGCCCTCGGGCAAATTATGGTCAAACAGGTGCAAAAGCATCCGTTCCTCTGTCGTTAACGACCCGAGATAACCGTCGACCATTGGACTCCCCATTTCATCGAAGAAGCGGGGGCACATATGCCCATCGGTAACCCTAAACTCAAATGTCGTGAACATGACGCATCTACATGGCGAGGCAGAATCGTAAGTTTACTCCGCGCCAAAGGACGACTCGCCCGCTTGGGACTCCCCTCACATCAAACCTGCCTCCAGTACAACCTCTTGATCCTCCTCAGATGAAGGATGGGGAATGGTTCATTTCCCCACCGCTCTCATCACGACTGTATCAAAAGAGTGCAATCGGTATGATGCAATCCGATGAAAGTATTCGCGTTTCCACTGAAGAAATTTTGTTTTGCCATTGGCATCGTCACCTTCCACTGCCATCGGATACTTGGTTTGATGATGCAGTGAATTCAGACCCTGATGTCATTGCTCGTAGCATTCTTTTTGATACAGCGCGAAGTGGCGGAGAACTTCTCATACCTACGCAGAATGTTCCGGAAAAATGGGGTATTGAAGTACCACAATCCACCTGGGCGTTACGGTGGAATCGAGAGCAGGTTTTCTCGAAAGAAATGCCAGTTGCCCATGTCCGTTGGGCATGGACTACCGATGAAATTGATTGGAAGGAAATGGTGGATTGGACCTCCTGGGTTCACGGTCAAGGCATGCTGGCTGAATTTTTGGTTATCGACGAAGAGATGGATGTCACTATGTATTTGCTATCTCAAAGACAGCCCACGGGTCAACAACCCCTTTGGGATTCTTTTTCTAC
Source organism: Candidatus Poseidoniales archaeon (assembly GCA_003602605.1). Classification (GTDB taxonomy): domain Archaea; phylum Thermoplasmatota; class Poseidoniia; order Poseidoniales; family Poseidoniaceae; genus MGIIa-L1. Next base: position 15,914 of record QQRW01000010.1, read on the forward strand.
CGACGAAAAGAATCAAATTTCCGAATTGTGGGAAAATCGAATAGCACGTGGCGATGGTTGGTATGTCCCCGATGCTCACAACTGGCACTGGGATTCAATAGGTGTCGAACATCTTTCAGGTCGGCATTTACGCCACGAGGAAGGCCAACTCGTCCAAGCATCCATTGAGGGGGCTCGTCCGAGTCCGCAACACGACTTGTATGTTGACTTAGTCGAGCGTGGCGTGCTCTTACGCCCTGGTTTCAAATATGGCAGTCGTTGGAGGGTGTATGACACTCCCGTTGGAGATGCTCACGCTCCGTGGTTGATTCAGCCGCACGAAGATGCCCCTCACACATGGGAGGCAGCATGTCTGGCCGTCCGTCTCTCTGAGGGTGTGCACAAAATGTGGCTTTGTGCTCTACCCTTCAAGGATTCATGGTTCTATTTGCATATGCAACGGTGGCTGCCCGGTCGAAATTAATTCACAAATCAATTTCCCGTCCCCACGCGTCAGTTTCGTTTGGTTCAATTTGTGCCTCTAGTGATACAGTCTCGGCGTTCGATTGAGACTGTTCCGGCTTGATTTTTGGACGCTTTTCCAACATAGCAAACAGTACCCATACTGCGCTGATGAGACCTGCGCATCCTAGTACTCGTCCGGGCGTTCTCCATTCGTCGAATGTACTGCGCTCTCCATCGAGGGCAGAATACTCAAGCTGTATACTCCACCTGTGTCCACTCTGTGAAATGAGAACGAGTTCACCATCTACTGACATTCGGTCTTGCAAAAGGCCGTTTGGTTCTATTCGGATCTCAATCGAATCGTTTCCTGACAGGGTGACTCTGCTATCGATGTCGCCAATGCGTGACATAGGGCCGTCGAGTTCGGCGGTGAAAGTTTGCTCAGTATTTCCGAGTGATTTGATTGGAATGACAAGTGTCGATGGACTAAACGCCTGCATAATCCCAGTTTCGATGGATTCAAGGGGTATTCTTCCGAGTGTCAAAGTTTTAGTTTTGATGAACATTTTATCATCACCACAACTCATTTCGCCCTCAATCACAGCCTCAGCATTTGCAGTACCTGTTGATGAAAATTGCAGTTGTACCTCAGTTGTTCCCTGGGCCAATTGAGTTTCCTGATCGACAAATGTTCGACCATCGGAAACCGTCAGGTTGTGAGTGAACGTACAAGGTTGTTCAACACTCACTGATAGCGGGAAACTTTCACCGGGTAAGAGGACTCCTCCAAAATCGGGTGCATCAATGGCAAGTTCAGAACTGCAATTAGGTGCAGTGAAGTGAATGTCTACGGTTATGTTGATCTCAACCGATGCTATCCAAGGAACCAAAAAACCATCATGATCGTAGATGAGGACACCTTCAGCACCAAAGGAACTTCCATTTTGAAACACGTCGGATGCTTCACCAGAATTCACACCGTTGCGCAAATCTGTGCGACCATCTGCCTCAATGACCGTTAGCCACGGTTGATCGGGGTCTCGGTTCAGTTCATTTTGCTCTTCGTCTCCAACACTGCGGTCTTGGTACGTTACCAAAATGCCATATCCGGGGAGATGCTGGTCAAAGCCGGAATTTGATCTATATTCAATCCACACATACTCATCTTCAGAGAGAGGGATTTTGAGGGATGTTCCGTTTTCGCTCATACCGTTCATACGTATGGTTGGTCCAATGCAAGGCATTTGGGCACTTGCTGGCCATGTCAGGTCCATTGTTTGCGTTCGGTTTGCACCAAGCAGTTCGAGACTCGCCGACGTTGGGAGTGCGGGCCATACACCGCCACCGTTCCAATTTCCACTTGCCATTATATCCCAGTCACCGATGCCTTTCCAATCGTTCAAGTGTCCAGCCTCGTGTACAGGATAGAGATCCATCGCACCCATCTGGTGCATCATTTCATGCAAGATCGTTCCCATTCCACTGGAGCCGGTTCGAATACTCGCCATTGTGTAGTGTTCGACTTCTATACCGTTCTCAACCTCGATTGATGTGTCAAATCGAGTAAAGTGGCTCCAGATATTACTCGTTTGTCCAGGGCTTTCCTCTTGACCTTTGGACGTATGGAGTATGAGTAAACGGTCTACGATACCATCATCGTTGAGATCATATTCGTCCCAATCAGCATAACTCATTTGGTCGATTACGGCTTCTTCTGCTAATTTCATAGGTAGGAAATCACCGTTTGAATCCATATCTCTGTTACCATTTGTATCGCTGCCATAGTCAGGCAAAGAACCAGATGCTCGCGTAACTCGAGAGCTTACATCAATGTGGACCTGCGTGTTTGAACCGGACAACTGAGATAAATAGTCACGAGCGATATCATTGAGCAGGATTTCTGCTTGAGTAGGTCCAGAAGATTCTGAGGCGGGATGACTCTCGAAATCGATGACGAGGACGAGCCAGCGTTCTTTTTCTTGCAGTTGTAAGAGTGGAACTTCCTCCTCCTGGACAACAATCGTGTTTTCATTCACCCATTGTTCGAGGGTATCGTTGTTTGTGAAAGCCCACGAACTTGCGAGAAGTAAAGCAACGAGGATTGGCACACCAAACCTCGGACTCATGCTATGATGGAGAACAGTGAAGTGTTTCAATGCTTGGACTTACTGTTGTTACAACTGGCGAATTTGAATTGGTAATGAGCTAAGATGCACTTCTACACTGTTGGCTGTATGTTTGTCCAAATGAACGAGTATTTGTTGCGGCTCCAGTTGCATCCCCCAAGCATTTTCCTTACTGCGAGTGTCGAGTAGTAGCTCGATTCCCACCTGGTCCTTTACAGCAGCATACATTCGATTTGGTATACTTTGCTTCGACCATGGGTCTTCAAGACTCAATATTTTCAACTCAAACTCAGTAATTTCAAACGGAGAGGGTAGCGTACGATAGGACTGCAATCCCAGCATGTCAAGGCCGCGTAACTTACAACCGATCGAACGACAATTTTGTTTGAAATCATCTGGTAATGGTTCTGTAGTGCAACCACTGACAATTACATCGGTAAGTCTGTGACTTAGAGCGGTTTCAATGACTTTTTCCTGTTCCTTGGTCGAGTGACAGAGAGTCGTCACAGGCAAAACAGCCATTGGTGACTTAGCATTTGGAGGAATCCTGTTCGCAGCACCGTCGCACGAACAGTCGACCAAGAGCATGTTCCGCACGCCACCATCAGCATCCATTATCGGTTTTTTTCCGTTGAAAAGAGGAGGATTCGCTCGCAACCATCTCCGACTCCCTCGCTCGATAATCCCAATTGCAGATGCGGCGAGGATGATTGCAAATCCACCGTATTCAGGTAGCGATGCTAACAAGAGCAACAGTACGATTCCATATACTCTAAATCTCCACCAATCAGCGGTTTCCCGGTGGAGCATCCCAAATGCACCAGCGAGAACCATGGCGCTTAGGGCACATGCGACAATTACCTGAGTCCAAACGACAGCTACTGCCATTGAAAGCATGTGGACGGCATCATATCGGGCGTCCAACATCATCGATTCGTGTGTTTGATGGCCAGTTTGAAAGAGGAATGGAAACACAACTCCGATTGTTGTGAGGACTGCGAACCCTAAAATTAACCCGCCCCCAATAAACCAGGAAGCGACCCAACGCTGTTCGTTTGGGAGAAGACCCGGCCTTGCAAACTTCCACCCGTGATAAAATGCGATTGGAGTGGCAGTGGCAATACCGAGAATGGCTGCGCTCATCCAACGAACTGCGCTCCAACGTGCTGGGTCGTAGAGATTGAGACAGCCTGCGTCACAGGGGTTCAATCGATTGAGAAGGACATTCAATATTTGATCGATCTGAGTAAGCCAACCAACGGTGAATACAGTAGCTAGAAAGAAGACAAGAGTTGTTCTCGATGTGAGCTCATTCAAGTGCTCCTGGACATGCCTATCATGGTCCAATTCAAGTTGTAGTGACATAGGATTCCCTCAGTTCCTTAGATGGAGTAGGAAAATCAAACGAGATCTTTTGCCTGTGCAGGTGCACGTGCTTGAACAATGGTTCTGTAGACGCCGAAAAAGGCCCATAGAGTGAGCATACCTACGGAAAGAAGTATTTCCCAAGACTTTTCATTGTCGACCGCCCAAGCAAATCCGACAAGCAGAATTGCAGAAAGGACTCCACGTCGGACACCTTGAGGTATTGCGAGGCTCTTGTCAAGGTGTTCTGGTCCGCCACCAAACTTTCGTTCATAGAACTCGCCTTGAATCACTGCTGCAACAATAATGATTGAGAGTGTGAAGAAGTAGTAGATGTTCCCTTCATCGAAGAATTGGTGGGATAATTTCTCTTGTCGCTCTGCTTCAATAGCCTCAGGGTCTTCGACAGCGACGAAGAGAGACTCATAGTCTCCAACACTGATTGTACGTAGAGCAAGGTTTTCATCATTATCGTTTGTAGCTGTATCGGGTGGGCTAATTGAGAACGAGACGATGTTCCATGCATCTCCAGCATCAAAGTTTCCGTTGCCGTTAACCGCATTGCCCACGAGTTGGAAAGGAATGATTCCTACATCGGAACTTGGTGCAGTCCAAGTGACTACCCAGTCGTTGCCGGATGCGGACTGTGAAAGGGCACCAGGCTCCTCTGCAACGGATTGAGAGCCTTCCCCTGGTGTGAGTGCGCCGAGGTTGTAATCCCACAGCATGAAACCACCTTCAGCGTTCGAAGCGTGTTGGAGAGAAATGGTGAACTGGTACGATTGATCAAGGGTGTATGCCCTTGGAACGCCTGAAATAGATACAACCACTTCGCTCGATGCTGCCCCGTCTCCATGACAGGTACATCCTACCTCTACGGTGAGATTATCCCCGCTCTTCCATGGAGGGCCACCGGGCATTGCTAAGGCCGGAGCAATCAACAGCAGAGCAATCAATCCAAGAATTAAGAATCGAGAGTTGCGCGATAGCATGGTCCCACCTATTTGTTTCGACACACCGCCGCCCTTTGAACGTTCCTTTTCACCATGCCCCTATGGGGCATGAAACTCGACATCTAGGAGAACCTCATATTTCTTTGATGGCGGTGTTTAAATCGCCCATCATTGCCTTTCCGTCACCGAAAAGCATCATGGTTTTGTCCATGTAGAAGAGGTCGTTATCGACGCCAGCATAGCCAACGGAGAGAGAGCGCTTGATGATCACAACGGTTCGTGCTTTGTCTGCATCAATAATTGGCATTCCCGCCAATGGCCCTTCACCACTGCGGGCTGCTGGGTTTGTGGTATCGTTTGCTCCGATGACGAGTGCAACATCACATTCTGGGAATTCTCCATTGATTTCATCCATTTCTATGAGTTGTTCATATGGAACATTTGCTTCTGCAAGCAAGACGTTCATGTGACCGGGCATTCGACCTGCGACAGGGTGAATTGCGTATTTGATCTCAGTTTCAAATTTCTCTTCCATGATGTTTGCAAATTCCTTGACTGCATGTTGGCATTGAGAGACTGCCATGCCGTATCCTGGTACAATGATGACTTTCTGAGCGCCATCGAGCATCATGGCAACTTCATCAGCATCAGAGCCGACTTTGGTCCGTGTCAATGATTCCTTTTCACCATCGCCGCCAAAGGATTTGAACAGTACGTCGACGAGTTTTCTATTCATTGCTTTGCACATGATGAAGGTAAGAATGAGACCTGACGCACCTACCAATGATCCTGCAATGATGAGGACAGAATTACCGATAATGAACCCTGTAAATGCTGCTGCAATACCCGAGAGCGAATTAAGAAGAGATACGACAACAGGCATATCTGCTCCACCAATTGGAAGGACCAGTATCACTCCGAGGATACATGAGATTCCGATGATTCCCCAAAGGTATTGTTCATTGGTGGGGTCATCGATGCTTGCTATAATAAGGGCAATGACACCAAGGAACAAGAGAACCTTGACAGGATTGAGCCATGTAGGTCCCCATGTTGGTGTTCGTATCCACTTGCCGAATACTTCGATTCCACCTTTGAGTTTGTACATTGCCAAAAGTGAGCCGGTGAGCGTCATCCAACCGACGAGAGCAGAAAGTCCTGCAGCCACCATTGTTACGGTGATTTCGAGTCCGGTTGGGATTCCGGATGGTTCTGCGATGTACTTTTGAATTTCAGATAATGCAACAAGCGCTGATGCTGCACCGCCAAAACCATTGAACAACGCAACAAGTTCAGGCATTCCGGTCATCTCAACCTTGACAGCCATCCAATAACCAATCACAGAACCGAGTACGATACCTCCGGCGATTAATGTCCAGTCAACTACCCCATCTCCTGTGAGTTGCATTTGTACTACTGTCGTGATGACAGCAACGAGCATTCCCATGGCGCCGAGTTGATTTCCAAACGGTGCTGTCTTGGGGTGTCCGAGCTTTTTCAATCCAAAGATGAACAGAGCTGCCGAAATCAAATATCCAATCGATACCCAGTCTTGCATTTTAAGCACCTCCGCGCTTCTTTCCTGCAATCATGTTGAGCATCCGGTTCGTAACAGCAAAGCCACCTACTACGTTGATCATTGCGAGTACGACTGCAACGAATGCGAGCAGTCCCGAAAGAGCAGTTTCTCCGCCATCGAAGGCTACATTTGAACCAATCAATGCCCCGATGATGCTGATGCCGGAAATGGCATTTGCACCACTCATGAGAGGCGTGTGCAATGTTGCCGGAACCTTCGTAATCAATTCGAAGCCGAGGAAGATGGCGAGTATGAACAATGTTACGTTTCCAATTAAAAATTCAGGGGACATCAGAGAACACCTCCAAGGCGTGTTTGTTTTGGATGCAACGCACCCTCGTGGCAGAGCAGAACACCGCCCATGCCGTTGACATAGAAGTCAGAACCTTCCGGTGCACCGACTAAAATATCATCCTCATCACTAATGATGAGTTCACCGTCTTTAACCAACGAAGTAATGAATGTGGTCAAGTTGTTTGAATACAACATGCTTGCAGTTGTTGCGAGTGTACCTGGAAGATTCGATGTGCCAACGATGATCACGCCGTTTTCAGTGGTAATAATTTCACCTACTTTCGTGTCTTCACAGTTACCACCAACATCCGCATTCATGTCAACGACCACTGCACCAGATTTGAAGTTCGCAATTGCGCTTGAAGGTACTGTAATTGGTGCTGGTCGTCCGAAAATACGCGCTGTTGTGACGATGATGTCAGCATCCGATGCTACACCGCATACAGTATCATTGACTTTTTGAATAAACTCTGGAGTGAGCGGTTTTGCATATCCTGATTCGTCTTCAAAGTCATCCATCCCATCAACTTCGATAAATCTGCCACCAACCGATTCGATCTGCTCTGCAGCGGACTTCCGAACATCTGATGCGTAAACGACTGCCCCAAGCCGCTTTGCAGTTGCTATAGCTTGTAGGCCAGCAACACCGCTGCCCATAATCACAACTTTGGCAGGGCGAACGGTTCCTGCTGATGTAGTCATCATTGGAATTCCTTTTGGCACTTGTGCAGCGCCGAGTAGAACTGCCTTGTAACCTGCCAAATTGTCTTGGCTTGAGTTTACATCCATTGATTGGGCTCGTGAAAGACGTCGAGGAATCATGTCCATGGAGAGTAGTGTTACACCAGCATCTATGCATTCCTGCACATGTTCTGGATTTCTGAATGGGTCTGCTACGCAGGCTAACCGTGTACCTTTGGAAATTCCATCCAATCCTGGATAACGAATTGAGATGACAGTGTCACAAGAGAGCGCTTCTTGCCGGGAAACAACTTTTGCTCCTGCACCTTCATATTCAGAGTCGGCATAGTTTGATGAAACGCCAGCTCCTTCTTCTACAAGTACTTCAAATCCAGACTTGAGCAACTTCTTCATGCTCATTGGAGTAATTGCAACTCTCGTTTCGCCTTCAGGTTCCATTGGTACTCCAATTTTCATACAACTGCCTCGTACCCCATTTCGTCGCTGTCAAGTAACTGGGGATGTTCCTTCCACATAGAGGAGGTTCTTAGAGAACACGCTCAATTCGGGTGATGTTGTTGTCCCAGATTTCGTGAATTGTTAGCTTTCCATATACAGCCATCAACATGATGAACCATGTTGCTTATTGATGGTCGAGTGTTGGACGTAACATAGTGGGATACATTATGGCAAATCACCGAAGAAAAATTGCAGTTATTGGAGCAGGAAATGTTGGAGCAACATGTGCATTTGTACTTGCACAAATGAAGATTGCAGATATTGTTTTACTCGATATATACGAAGGGTTCGCCAAGGGTAAGGCTCTTGATATGTCGCAGAACGGCCAAGTTTTGAATTATGATGGTTCGATTACAGGGACTTCTGACTACAATGACATTGCAGGTGCCAGTGTTGTTGTCGTTACATCCGGTTTCCCGCGACAACCCGGGATGACCCGAGAAGATTTGATTGCAAAGAATGCTGGCATAGTTAAGCAAGTTGGGGAAGGGATTCGAGACCATGCACCCGATTCGACTATTGTCATGGTAACCAACCCACTCGATTTGATGACCTATCACATGCAGAAGGTGACTGGATTCCCCGCAAACCGAGTCTGTGGTCAGGCTGGAGTTCTTGACAGCGCACGCATGACACACTTTGTTGCCCAGGCAGTCGGATGTTCCGAAGAGGATGTTCAAGCAATGGTACTGGGAGGCCATGGCGACACGATGGTCCCACTTCCTCGTTTCACGACTGTTGGTGGTATCGCAATAACTCATCTTCTCGATGAGGAAACCATTGATGCAATCTGCAAGAGAACCGCTTCGGGCGGTGGAGAAATTGTCAAGTTGCTTGAACGAGGTTCAGCATTCTATGCGCCCGGTTCGGCAGCTGCGGTAATGGCAGAAGCAGTTCTCAACGATCGAAAGCGATTGATTCCTGCTTCAGCACATTTGACCGGACAGTACGGTCTTGAGGATGTCTACATTGGTGTACCTGTCATCCTAGGTGCTGGTGGCATAGAGCGTATACTTGAACTGGAGTTGTCCGACAGTGAACTTGAATCACTCCAAGGCTCTGGAAATTTCTACAAATCCCAGTTGAAGGAACTTCTTGGATATTGAAGGGTTCTGCTTCATCTATGTTCGTCAGTTATATCCGACTGCATTCATGGTGTGATGTACTGTTTTGCATTCAGACCCTGCGTATGGCAAGAGAATGAGTTTTACCACTCGTTGTCGCATCGTCTGGGTTACCTTCAACTCGAATGAGCGATTTACCCGTATTGTTTCGACTACGCATCCGAGTAAGTATTTCTTGTCCGACATAGCACCCTTTTGATTCATGTACCAAATGATGTAATCCACAGTTAAATGGGTGGGAAGCGGATGTTATTTCATAACCGTGATGCGGTATAAGGTTGTCAATACGGTGTTCATGAAACTCTTCCTCATCCATTGTTGCGTTTATGGAAATTGATGTGGGAGCTACAACAATCCACCCACGGAAAGTTTCTACAATGGTGACTTTTTCTGTTTCGGGGTACCTTTCAACTGAAATGTACACTTTGTTGAACTCAGAAATATCCCGCATTTGTACATCTTGTTGTAATATTCGTGGATTAAGGTGATTGACGAGATCTTGTTTGAATTCGTTGTGACCTACTAACGCCACATTTTCTCCTACGCAAATCACTTCGACCATATCAATAATCTTCGCATTAGGTTTCGTGAATACAGTCGTGCATGTTCCATCGACTTTGTTGGTTGACAACCCATCTAGAAACTGCAGACAATCCTTACCTGAAAGAAGCAAGACATACGAATCGAGTTCAAGAACTCTCATGAACGGACCTCAAGCAAAAGATTCGCCACATCCGCAAGAAGATTCAGCGTTTGGATTGTTGATCTTGAATCCGCCGCCCATGAGACGATCAACATAGTCGATTTCTATACCATCGAGAAGATGACTGGATGCGTTCGGGACCAGAACTCTGAATCCATCAATGTTGATTTCTTGGCAACTTTGATCGGTATCCTCAACGATTTGCAAGTCGTACATGTAGCCGGAGCAACCACCGGATAAAACACCGACGAGCAATGCCATGGAACGGTCATCGCCAAATGCATCAGAGAGCATTTCTTGTGCCTTATTTGATATGCTCAAATTAACATCGACTACTTCAGGTGTCATCAGTTGCACGGGGCTAGAAGTTTCGCATGTACCGCAGTCCATGTTATGCCCAAGCAACACTTCTCTATGAACCTGTTTCTTTTTTCATTACATTGAAGCAATTAACGGTTCTTGTTTTTACGAATTTTTTCCTTTTGGAGTATTCCGCACCGTCGTATTTGTTCCTTTGCGCGCTTGACTTCTTCAGGAACGAGTCCACGTGGAATTGACTGTTCGAAGCATTTGATTGCATCGGGGTAACGCTCCATTTCGGCATATGCACTACCCATATTGTAGAGAGTTTTGCCTTGAACTTCCGCTGGGCGAATCAACATTGCTTGATGATAAGATTCAACACATTTCGGATATTCTTCCATGTAGTAAAATGCGTTACCTCTTCCGTTGAGGATTCGTATGAGCATTTCTTCGTTGCCAGTGAATGAAGGAAGTGCCCTGTCGAAGCACGAAAGTGCTTCTCTGAACTTCCCATCGGATATGAGACCTACACCTTGGTTGTACCATGCAATATCTTGGTTTGCCACCGAACTTGAGTCGACTTCTGCATTGGCAGAACTCGAGACCAAACGTTGTGCATCTGCGGCCGCTTGTGTGAGGTCAAAAGATGACTGTGGCTCTTGGATGACTGCACTCGGTTCTGTGGCTCTCTGTTCAAGTAGAATTGCAGAGTCTGTGAGCAATGAAGATCCAGTACTTTGCGACTGTTGCGGAACTTCGGATGCAGGCGTCTGTAAGCCGAGCGCATTCATGTAGTAGTCAGCCTCCTGTTCGTTTGGATCTTGCACAGTTTGTACCGGTGGTGACTCAAGCATAGGTGGCGTATCATTCAATGGAGCAGGAACGGGAGCGGGCACCGCTACGAATTCAGGGGCGGGTGCTTGAGGAGCAGGAGTCTCAAAGTTTGGTGCAGGACTCGGTGTACTTGCAACTGCAGATACGGACTCTGACAATTGAGTTGAGGTTTCCTTCTGCCCGGAAACAACTCCAAGGAGTGAATCAGCCTTTCGATGGCACTTTTCGGCAGTGGCCAAATCGCCAGCTGATTCGAGTGAGCGGGCTAATCCTCGCCAAATATCAGGATTTTCACCGTCCTGTTTAATCATTGATTTCCAAATTGTGACTGCTTGGACATCCTTCTTTGCAGCCGTATATGCTCTTGCGTGCATCGCAGTCTGGCCCGGACCCAAATATTCGATTGCTTCAGAAGCAAGATGCGGACCTTCTGGAAGTGTCGGTGGAATGCCTTGGACACTTTCCAAGACGTTTGCCTCACCTTCCGCGAGTTCGACAAGGATTCGAATGAACTCTGGACGAACAGGGTTCTTTGGTTCAATTCGAAGAACCGTGCGTGTCGCTTTCAGGAAATTTTCAACATCTCCAATCTCATGGCATAATTGACTGCACTTTACCGCAGCCTTGAGATAATCCGATTGTACATTCATCGCTTTCATGTAGCACTCAACTGCTTTGTCGGTTTCTCCGCGTCGTTGGTGTATGGAACCAAGGTTAAACCAACCAGTTCCTTGAGTTGGGTCAAGAGTTTGTGCGTGCTGGAGAGCAGATATGGCATGGTCATCAAGTTCTAAACGTGCCATTGCTCCACCTGCGATACGCCAAGCACCTGCGTGTTCAGCACCAATCGTTTTGAGATGCGGGCTAAGTAATTCCAGTGCACCCTTGGCGTCACCCGAACGAATCAAACTTGTTGCTTGTTCGACAAGATTATCGAGGTCGAGGGGCTCTTCCTCTACAACTTCGATTATTGGTTCAGGAACGACAGGTGCTTGATTTTCTGCCTGTTCAATCACTTGCTGGATTTCTTGAGTTGCTGCAACTACGGTCGCAGCAGATTTGAGTTCTTGATACTCGAGATGTTGGTTTGAATCATCATCGTGATGGAGTGCCTCAGCGAGTACAGCTTCCTTGTCTGTAACGCCGGTTTCTTTCATCACTTTTTCCACTTCAACTTCATTGAAAGTTTGCGTAGGTTCTTGAATCGGCATTTCCTCTATTGGCATTTTTATTCCACTTTCAGCACATCTTGCTTTTACATCGAGGAGCATGGGATGGCCAGGGAAGAATTTGAGCGCTTTAACAGCCATCTCGTATGCTGCAGCATCATCACCAATTCGTTCGAGTAATGTGGCTATGTTTGCAGTTGCTGGAGCATTGTTCGGGTTGATGTCGAGGCATATTTGGAATGCTTGACGTGCTCCACGCGCATCTTGCTCAGCTTCGAGGAGTACGCCCCGGTTGAACCAAGCCATGTCACATGAAGGATCAAGTGCAATGGCCTTGTTGAATGCTGCTAATGCTCCTTTTGAATCGTTTTTTCGAGAACATTCTTCACCAAGTTGTAAAAGAAAATCGACAGTGTTTTCTTCATCAACATCTGGTTCATCTGGAACCTGTGCTTTCTTTTCCAGCCACTGCGTTGCAGCATTTTGAAGTTCATTTTCGCTGAGGTAATTATTGTCGTTTTCATCCATGGTATGTGCGAATGCCAAGAACCCTTCTCGGTCCTGTATAGCATGCTGCTTAATGACGCGTTCCAGTACATTTTCGGAATACCCCATCTGCTTCACATCAACATGTTCGACCATGTCGCCAAGACCTGCTGAACGCAGTGCTGCAGCCATGGACTCTGCAACGGCATCTGATACGGCATTTGTGTCGCTGGGAGAATCGCCTATCTCTTCCATGGTGTCACCGTACCAAAGCGGATAACCGACTGGCATAAGCATTGCTTCTAATTGTCCTACATATTTTGACAGTATATTCAAAAACCCCCCTCATAAGTCCACCGTATGAGTGATGCGAAAATACGAATCCTTGGCCTATCCGGAGAGTACAGACCTACATCGAAAAGTGGAATGATGGTGACTCATGCCCTCGATTATGCGCGTTCGAAAGGTGCTGATGTAACGTTTTGGGATTGCAACGAAAAACCATTACCATTCGTCGGCGAAGATGGCTGTTGGGACAACGCAAATGTCAAAGAATTTCAAGCACTCGCTTCAGAATCCGACGCTTTTCTTGTTTGCTCACCAGAATATCACGGCACGATGTCAGGCGTCATGAAAAATACCTTCGACTGGCTTTACGACAAGCATGTTGGCGGGAAACCTTTCGGACTTATGAGTACACTCGGAGGAATTCAAAATGCAAACACACTCAATCACATGCGTATCATGTTGCGATGGCTCCATGCTTGGCCAGTGCCAGAACAGTTGTCTGTTGGCCATGTCAAGGAAGCTTTCGATGCCGATGGGCAATTTACGGATCCTAAAACCGTTGAACGCTTGCATGGACTTGTAGACTCAGTTATGCGAACTGCTGAGATGATGAACTCTCGAGACCAGTGATTCCATGAACGACGCACGCCCGTTTTTTGACGACGAGTTCGGTGGCCGCTATATTCTGGTTGAACCCGGGGAATTTGAGATGGGAGACCTGAAGGGGACTCGTTCAGAGCAACCACCTCGTTTAGTCTCAATTACTGAGCCTTTTTTCTGCGGCGAACGACCTGTTACTCAAGCACACTGGCAGGCCGTTATGGAAGTAAACCCATCTCGCTTCACCGAAGGATGGGCTGCAGGCCTTCGTCCCGTCGAACAAATATCTTGGGACGATGCTCAAGAGTTTACTCTTCGGCTCAATGAAATGGATAACGGTACTGAACGCCTTGGGTTTACAGGTGTATGGCGATTGCCAACAGAGTCTGAATGGGAATACATTGCAAGAGCAGGTACATCATCACGATGGTCGTTTGGAAACCGTGATTCCGATTTGAACGATTATGGTTGGCATGCAGGCAATGCCGGTGCAACAACTAGGGAAGTAGGGCAAAAAAAAGCCAATCCATGGGGATTCCTCGATTTACACGGCCAAGTGAGTGAATGGTGCCAAGACCATTTCTCTCCGGATTATTCACAACATACCTCTCAGCAAGATGCTTTCTCCAGTGATTCATTACGACGCGTCCATAGAGGTGGCTCATGGTTCACTGAATCGGACTCAACTCGTTGTTCTTCTCGAGGTTCTGCTTTGCATCATCAAAAATCGGACGGTATTGGGTTGCGTCTCGTTTGGCAACCACTTTAGTGCCTGGATATGAGGAACATATATGCCCGTCTTGTATCATAATCCGCGTTGTTCAAAATCTCGGCAAGCTGCACTGCTTTGCGCTGACTCTCCTCTTGATATTGAGATACACCACTACCTCTCTCAACCATTGGATTTCGACACTCTTCATTCGATGCTGACCCGTCTTGATGGTGACGTAGGTGAATCGGTACGATGGAAAGACAATGGGCTCAAACTCATCGACACAACGAATGTTGACCGCGGAAATATTGAGTCGATTGCTCGTTTTTTGGCTGAACATGGACAATTTATGCAACGCCCGTGGCTTGATGACGGCACAATTACAGTTATTGGGCGTCCTGTTGAACGGTTGAATCGTCTGCTGTAATTCCTGAACGTTCACTTTCCGACCTTGGCTCAATATCGTATCCACGACGTTCATCTGTATCGACTAAAGTTTGATTTTTTGGAGTTTCACCGGGTGATATCGACCATTTTCCCGTAAATGGTTCGCTAAGAAAGGTCATGAGGTTACGTGTTTTGAGCGCATCTATTCCAGCTGCAGTTCTGTCGACTGGGGGCGCAATTTCTTCGTTAAATGTAGCATCCATAGCTGAACACACCTCTTGAAAACTACGCGAACCATCACACAGTTCCCAAAGCATACTGTTCATTTGATCCAGTGGCCGACGTACTTCTCGGGGCGCCCGCATGACCTTCGCTAAAATCCGTTCAAAGCGAGTAAATCTTTTTTCTATCCGTAGGACAACAAGCATCCCGGTGACACCATCCTGTTCAGTATGAGGGCCTGCCTCTCCAGTCCGAGCCCACCATACTGGCAATCTACACGGGTATGTGCCAGCATAACGATGGGTGTCACTGTCTGCTAGTTCCATTCAACTCCCCTCAAAATTCGGTAAAAGTCCACACGACCATGACCAACATTGCAGCCACTCCGGTAAAAGCAACCAATCGTGTTTCTTCAAGACGCTCTGTAAAGTTCCTTAGAAACCATGTGCCAACCCCACACATAGCAATTACTGCCCATAGAAGATACCATGCGGCAGGATATGCTGCAGACTCCATATTACAACCCTCATGTCCCGTGGTTGTTACTTTTTCGCATCGAGGTACTGCTGCCCATAATACTGCCACTGCTCCATAGTCCAGTTAGGCGGTAGGCCTTCGGGCGGTAATTCAGGGCCAACATTTGTCCCTAAAGTCGGCATTGTCACTTGAGTTGCTGTTGAAATCGGTGGGCCTCGAGATACCTCTTCGCTGAACATTTCCGGTATGTCCTTGGAAATGTTTTCATCTTCTGGAGATTCATCGAAGCCTTGGCGCTTTCGCAATAGGAGCGTCAATAGTATAGCTGCAAACAGGAATCCAGCAATTGCAGTAGCCAAAACTTCAGCATCCATCCCCAACTCGTCTGCTTGCACATTTTGGAATCCGAATGTCTGTTCTCCGTTCCAAAATAGTGCTCCATCTTCGGATTCCACAGCGATTACTATTGTTCCATCAGTTGGACCGTCCAATCGATGGAGTTCACAACGAACATCCGTTGTTTGCAAGGTCATGTGACCCGGCTCAAACTCAAAAGTGCGCCCTGTTTCGTTCACTAAAATTCCGAGGCACACAATTTGCCATCCATCAGGCTTGGTAATACCGAGGTGGAACGATTCGGTTTGGCTCGAGGCAGAGGAAAGGTTTACCCAGAAAGGAACTGGAATGCCAGACATTTTTGTCTCGTTTGATTTCTGGCTCAACTCCACGTCAAGGACTCGTTGTGAATCGACGAGGATTAACACATCATGGATCAATTCAAAGGGAGTTTTATCACCAGTATCACCGGCAATAACTTCGAAACTTACCACGATTCTGCTGTTGAGTGTCATGGTGTCCGGAATTAGTAAATCGACAGTAATTTTCATTTCTTGCCCAGGCGACATGGTGAATGTGCTCAATTCATTGAGCGGTCTCGAAGCTCCAGACTCGCCTATGCTCAAGAAACTCATCAGTCCTTCATTTGGCGGAGATGATGATACACTTGCTTTAATTTTGAAGGAATCGTCAACAGCATTACCGAGATTCACTACTGTAATGTTTACAGATGCAGCCCCTCCCACTGCCGCAGTTGTTTCTGTGAGATTAGACACAATTGCTGGGATTCTAACTGATGCAGTGATTGCATCAAACTCGATTGAATTATCTTCATCCATTGACTCGATCAACCCATCACTGCTATCTACGCGGAATGAGAGCGTATGTATCTCTCCGGCGCGTTCTTCACTCGGCAAAAGAATCATAATTTGTACATTGCGAATGTCTTCATTATCATACGGTGCAGACAATTGTATTGGTCCGGTATGGTTCATCCCTCCAATTCGTATCCACCATGTCCAAGAGTTTGGAAGTGAATTTGTTGAGATGATAGCATTAACTGGCCCATTGCCATTATTCTCAACATCGAGGTTCACTTTCACTGGAACGCCAGGCATTAGCTTCATCGGTGCCTCGTTGAGGGATAATCGCAAATCACTAACGGTTCGAACTTTAATTCCACTGAAGGCTAAGCCCTCGAAGTTCATTCCACTGCGATGTGATGTGATTGTAGGAGTAATCGTTGGTGCGCTGTCGCCTGCCTGTGCCGTAATTGGCGAAGTAATATCAATTCGAAATGTAGTCGTAGACTCACTGTTCACTACCGCCGCCTGGGTAGGAGGCGATTCAATTACCCAGTTTCCTTGGTTTAGATATGAAAGGTCGATGGCAAATATGTCTTGTCGACTTGCATTGTTCCATATTGTGTATTCAACAGTGATGGTTCCGCCGGCATCGACTTCCCACTCACGGTTGAATTGTTCATAGGTCATCCCTACTTCCGCATCACTTACCATCGATGCTGAGACATCAATATCCTGGGCATGTGTGCGCATCGTAATGTTCTGTGATTTTGCTAACAAGGTGAATTCAAACATCGAATCTGGAATGGCATTCTGTGGGACTGTAAGTAGGAACTCTACGTGGACAGGCGTGTCTGGCCTGACAAGCACATCCTCGCTTTGCGTCCATCCAAAATTAACACTCCAGCCAGCCCCTAAGTTTGAATCCTCAATACTTAATTCGAAAACATCTGTTGCTTCACCCTTGTTTTGTATTTCCACAGAAAACGGACACGAACTCCCAGGCGCGCATGAAGGTGGAAATTCTGGCTGAACAATATACGGTTCACGATCCGGCATCACTTGAAATTGCAGCGGCAAAGTCGTGTTTACTGCGGAATATTGGCTCGATACTCCACGGAATGTCATTTGAGAAAAACCGGATGTAGCATTCTCATCCGGCCTAATTTTAATGTCAATCAGTTTTGATTGCCCCGGTGAGAGCAATACACCTGATTGTTCATTGATTGATACGCCATTTGGGTTTGCATAATACACCTCCCAATTCACTGGTAAACCGAGTATTTCGGGCAGAACAGAATCTGAAATGTTACCGGCATTTGTCACTTCAACGCGTACAGTACCCCATTGCCCGGGAGTAGAACCTATTGTTGAAACACCGTTTGATGCGAGTGAATATTCCTCTGGTCGTACTTTTTGGTCGTATACAAATACCAATTCATCCAAATAGTATCCGATATCTGTGGTCGTGGCGTCTGATTCAAACAAAAACCGGAACTGTGTTTGAGAGTGGTAGTGCTCCTGTGGGACTGGAATCAATGGCGATACAATACCCCTGTCGTTGACTGTAAAGGTTCTATAATCTTGACCGTCATCGAAGTTTTGGTCAACCGTTCCTTGAACAGTCGTAAGGTCAAACCATCCACCCATGGCAGTTTTTACCTGCACCTTGAGGCGATCATTAGTTGCTGCACTTCCCGTGTAAAAGAAACTTAGACCGTTGGTTCGTGTCGGACTGGAAACAGCATCTGACATATCGATTACGGGAGTTGTAAGAGATGTTGCTAAATTGTTCGAATACGATGATAATTCACCGTTACCTACATGGCAACTGCTGCCCAAAGAGAGACCAGTATCTGAGCTAATTCCCCATTCCGCACCAGCAGTCCAACCGGATAATGAGTCGCAGTTGAAGTAAGAGCGAGCAACAGTAAACGTCGATGTGTATTCATCATTCATTGGCTCGTCGTCGACAACCGTTGATGTTGTCCGGACGAGGAGCGTATGATTACCCGAATAAGTGGGCGTGAATGTTTTCGAAACTGTATTCGAATTGCCCCCGGTTAAGGAAGACAACTGGAGTGTGTAATTAACGGTTTCAAACAGCGCATACTCGTTATGCAGGACCTTAATGTTCACATCAATCGTTCCTGAACTTGATGTACCTTTATTCTCAACGAGAACTTCAAGTTGAATTGGTACATCAACGACTGCGTCGACCACATACAGTTCTTGAGGACGGTTAAATCCGATTACAGGGTAGTTCGATGAGAACATTCGATACTTTTCCTCGTCACCAGAGGTGGTATACGAAAAGGAAACTTCAGTCACGGTTACGTCGACGCCTGTCGCTTTTGCTGATGACTCAAACTGTGATGAGTGATTAAACTCGATTACGCTCTCTGATGGAATATTTCCACCAGCAAAAAGTAACAAAATCAAACACGCTAGTATTCTCTTCATCGGGCCCAATCTCAAATATTCCTTCAATATATATGAGGGAATTGGGTGATGAATTATGATTTTTCGAGTGATTCTACAACTTGCTGTTCAGACTTTTCGAGTTTAACCCGGTCTTTCTTTTCCTTGGCTTTCGCAGCAAAATAAACGGTGAATGATGGGATAAGTACCATGGAGAAACAACCGATAACCGCTGCGAGTGCCCACAGGAATTCGGTTCCTGCATCGACTGAAAATACAGCAATAGTGTCGAACTCTTCATTGACAGTAATGAGAGTAATGTCTGGGGAGGTGAGCCGTTCACCGACTTCAATTATCTCGATTCGAATCGTCGATGGTACGTGATTATATTCTATCAATTCACGGGCTTTGACAGTTGCATCGGCAATATTATCGCCGTAAACAGTGCCATTGTTTCTCCGTGCTGGGTCATATGATGTGAGTGCATTGATGCGGACCGATTCCCCGTTAGAGTTGACTTCATGGGTCGAGTTTTTCTGACACTGTTCGGCACAGCTGAATGCTTGGTCTGATTCTATGCCAAGAAGACGGTGGCTGTAGAGGCCGGCCGCGTTAATAAGTCGAACCTTTGAGTTGTCGGAAAGATCTGATGCGACGAGGTATACCCACGTCAAGTTCGAACCATTTGCTGGAACATCCCATGCCCATGTGGTTGTATTCGAAGACTCTTGATAGATTCTTGTCGGCTCATCAATGACGTGGTCTGTTTCTTCTGCGTCAGTTGTGTACAGATAGTACGATGGCGACACTGTAGCGCCATAGACGGCGTATGAGAGAAGCAAAATAAGCGTAATCGAGAGCCCCATGAGGGTGCGTAAAAGGTTGGGATTCTGCGCCAAAGCCTTCTTCATTATTCAGTCCTACTTGGCACTCCAACTTGAACCCTTGTTCGACACATTTTTCGTTTGACGGCGTTGAAACCAATAGGTTCTGATGGTGCACTCCACCCGTTCTCTTCATATAGGGGAGTTCGGTCGGCAAATTGCTCGGTGTCTTATCATGACGACTCTTTACGATATACCCGCTGAAATCCTTAACCCAGCTCTTGCAGCGCGACTCGAAGAAACAAAGAGCGTTTCAACGCCAGAATGGGCAGAATTCGTCAAGACAGGTGCTGACCGTGAACGCCCTCCATCACAAACAAACTGGTGGTTCCTGCGTTCAGCGGCCATCATGCGTAAGGTTGCACGTGAAGGACCAGTAGGTGTAACCCACCTAGCTCAAGCATTTGGCGGCCGCAAGGACAACGGTGCAGGACCAAACACTCCAGGCGTCGCATCTCGCCACATTATTCGCACATCACTGCAACAACTCGAAGATTCCGGCCTTGTCGAAAAAGTGCCAGGTCGAGTCGTTGAAGATGAAAACGGCGATTCCCTTCAACTCTACAAGGGACGTCAAATCACTGCAGCCGGTCACAAGATGATTGATGGCGTCGCCCACGAGTGCCGACCAGCCGCAGAAGAGCAATACCCAGGACTTTCCAAGTACTGAAGGGCGTGAACGAGGTGGCAAGCATGGTATCAACTCAAGATGACGAGTTGAATCATATTCGAGAGCAGCGACGCCTCGCCCTTCAAAAGCAGCTTGAACAGCAAGCAGCGAAACAGGCTGATGCTGAAGTCAAAGCCCAAGAAGCTCAACGGATTTCTCAAAGCCTAGATGCGGCTATGAAGAAGTTGCTTTCCCCTGAAGCACGGTCTCGACTTTCTGCGATTTCCATGGCAACACCTGAACGTGCTGAAAGGATTAAACAATCCATCGTCCAACTCCACGGTCAAGGCAAACTCACTTCCCTTATGACCGATGAACAATTGAAACAATTGCTCCAATCACAATCCAAGAGCCGCCGTAGTG
>QQRW01000011.1 GCA_003602605.1 Candidatus Poseidoniales archaeon
GCACGCTCGATAAGTGATACCAGTTCTGCCTCTGCGTGACCTCTTCGAGCTCCAAGGTCTCCCAATTCACGGAGAGTTTGTCGGCGTTCAGACATCAGTTCTCGCAATTCAGCCTGAACTTGTGCTTGACGTGCCTCGTCTGTAGCCAAACGATTACGATCGTCTTCCGCTCTTCGACGGGCAGCCTTAGCTTCCGCTTCGATAGATTCCAATTCCGAGGAGTTCGAATGAATCTTGTCTTCCATCATCATTGCTTCAGCCTGCGCACGGGTGTGGCGCTCACGTGTTGCTTCAACTTGTTCTTGGAGAACGCGTAATCGTCGTTCATCGTCGTCCGATTGTTGTCGGATGGTGGCTAACCTTTCGCTTCCAGCGAGAAGGTCGGCATTGAGTTGTGCTTCCTTCAACGCGAGTTCTTCAATTGATGAACGAAGTGTTTCACTGGAGTCAGCATCACCCAAAGCTTTGGCCAACTCAGCAGCACGGACACTCACCTGATGTTCAAGTTCATTCACACGGCGAACAAGGCGTTCAGCACGATTCTCTGCTTGTTCCGCTGCTGCACGAGCTTCTGCAACATCCAGTTGCATTGAATCAAGCGATGAGTTTGAAGATTCAACCTTGGTCAGGAACTCTTGTCGTGATTCGGATGCTTCACGGGCAAGAATCTGTGCGGCTTTCTTCCCTGATTGCGCTTCCTCAAGACGGCTGACAAGCGCTGCCTTTTCGTTTTCTAAGTCGCTGATTTTGTGTTCTGCGGATTCCAATCGGCGACGAAGACCTGCGTCAACTGCCAATGGTTGAGAAACCTCACCAGGCAGTCCACCGCTCACATCTTCAACTGTCTCTGGGAAAATTGCACTGGAACGGCTCTTTCGCAATTGCTCCATACCGATCTCAAACCCAAACAAATCGGTGAGTTTGCTCTTGAGATTTGCACGACGGCTTTCAGAACGTGTGCGGAGTGTGACCAGAAGGTCATGGAAGTCGTCGAGTCGGAACTCTTCCACCGTTCCAGAATCTCGAGAAACGATTGTCCCTGCTGGTAATCGGTGAAGTTTGAGGACTCGAGAGGAATCGGTGAAGGTGAGCATTGCCTCTTCCAGCGACTGCCCCTCAGGAGCTGAAATGCCGACTGGCACACCACGAGCAAGAAGAACGGAAACTGCGGTCGAAGATTGACCGGATTGGAGGTGGCCGGTTACCTCTTCACTAACTCCGGCAGTGAGCATGGAAAGAATGGCATCAGGTCCGCCCCGACCTTCACGGAGAACGAAACCTTCCGGTAGTGGTCCTCCTGAAGCACCAACCGACCCGATTTCTCCTTCCAGAACTGCAGCTGCTGCAGAGATGAGGCGGGCGTGGTTGGTATTGGCTTCCGTCCAAACACCCAAGGATACATCTCCTGCTTGAGCAAGAAGGAGCGAACCCCCCTCGTGATGCATGGTCCAATGACTACCACCAACGATGCTGTCGTCTTCGACGATACTGATGTTCATTGCTTCAAGCGTAGAGTGAATCTCTCGAGCCAGTGTTTCCGCATCGTTCGGTAAATCTCCGACGCTGTCGATGAGCATGCCTTGGTCGATTGCAATTGCGCCACGAACAGTTTCACGTTCGACCATTGTTCGAAGTACGGCAGACAAATCGCGGGACAAAAGGCGGACTACTGCATCGCCACGGGCAAGGAGGCCTTGTCGGTCAGCAGCGTGTTCAAACGCTTCAGGAACCACTTCAGCTACACTTCCAAGCCCTGCAAGCGAATATTCACCAGCAATGTATCGGCTGTTTTCTTTGGATTCAATGTCTTCAAGGCGAAGTCGAGCTTCCTTACCAGCAAGCAGCAATTTGCCTTTACCTGATTCTGCCAACCAACCAACGATACGACCTGCCCGAACCAAACGATGCCCTGCAGGCGTCTTTCGTCGTCCAATCCATGTGCTAATGACACCGTGGTCAAACGGCTGAATAGTGCCGCTTTCGACGGTGATTGTTCCTTCAATTGGTTTTCCTTCGGGTAGATTAAACATGGTATCACTCACATTTGGGGGGTTGTTGCTATGATTCGGCGGTCGCGGTCAAGCGCATGCCGCCACCGTGCTAAGCGCCCGCCGCCTCCACTGAGTACGACGATGCGGTTCGGTCCAACGACATCGAGGACCATGCGAGATGAACTCTCACTCCAGACTTCATAGATTTGGCCTAAGCCAAGTGCATGGCCTGTTTCTTGAGCGACGTTGAGCATCTCAATAGCCTGATCAACGGGTGCAAAAATGCCTTCTTCTCCAACACTGGCCAAGAGTTGGCCAGAACCGTCAATGAGCATAGCATGATTGACACCTTCAAGACGGCATAATCCAGCAAGTGCGCGTTGCAGCATGGTTCTCAAACAATCGGTCAGTGCTGTGGCCTTCAAGTAGTTTTGCGCTTTTATCCCCCTAAAGGGGGATTTGAAGACCCAAATTGATTTTCCAACTGGAGATTGGAAAAAAAGACTGCGCGGAGACCTCATCTTACTTGGATTTCCGCGCTGCGAATCGGTAAGAAGAGCAGGTAAAATCGACTGGAATAGGGGGTTCGAGGATGAGATTTTCCAATTGAAAAATCGAAATTGCAATTAGAATATTTCGACAAAAGAATTGTTCAAAGGCAACGGTTCAACGCTGGACAAGCGGTGAACTCAAACCGTAGTGGTGCACGCAAGTACCATGGCGCAGGAGGGGGAACCGCTGTTTTCGGTACCAACCTGCGACAGTTGTTCGAAACCTGCAATCCTTGAACAAGCCTACTCAGGACGTATCCTGTGCAGCGAACACATGGCAAAATCGGTTCGTAAAAAAATCGGCAAGGAACTCCGCCAGCAACTCATCCTGCCTCGAGACAAGAACACTGTGATTTTCGTAGCTATATCCGGTGGAAAAGATTCTGCAGTACTCTTGGACAGTCTTGTTGACCGAGTAGGCAAACGCCCCGATGTAACCATAATTGCCGGAACGGTAGATGAAGGGATTGAGGGTTATCGCCCTCCTTCGTTGGCTTGTGCTCAGGAATTGTGTGAACGGCTTGGAATAGAATTCATTACTGTATCCTACCCAGAATTGAGTTTCAAAGAGATGGATGAAGTTGCAAGCAGGATACCTGGCTTGGTCAAAGACAACAAAGAGGCTCCCCGTATGCCATGCTCCTATTGTGGAGTGTTTCGCCGACAAGGCATTAACCACCTCGCAAAGCGCGTCAATGCAGATTACGTCGCACTCGGACACAACCTTGACGACATGGCCCAAACGGTACTCATGAACATGACAAACGGCGATGTCGAACGAACACTTCGACTCGCACCTCATACAACAACACCGGTCGACGGATTGGCACCTCGTATCGTTCCATTGCGGTGGATTCCTGAACAAGAGGTCCACCTGTATGCATTACACAGAGACCTACCGTTGCACCACGAAGAGTGCCCACATGCTCAAGGGGCTTTACGATGGAGACATCGAGAAATGGTCGCCCAAATGGAGGCAGATGTCCCCGGAACTCGACATGGCTTGCTACGTATGGCTGATAACATCAAGTTGCTGCGAGACCAAGTGATCGAACTGGGCGGCACAGAGGCTCGCCCGGCCCCACCGACGCCATGTCAATCATGCGGCGAACTTACCTCTGGCATGCAATGTAAAGCGTGCGATATGCGACAATTGATGAACGACGAATCATAGAACGTTGTTCGACAACTCCCCAAGGTCTTGGGGACGGCCACAGTAGTGGCAGCGCAGCTCAAGCGGGTCTCGCTCAATGACACGCAAGCGATGTGCTTGGGGTTCGCGTAGATTGGTTGTAATACAGTTCGAGAAAGTACAGCGAACAACATTGACGACTTCCTCTCCCAAGTTGATTGTGAGTTTTTCCGCAACCGAATAGGCACGGATAATGGCTACATGCGCATCAGGTGCGACAAGAGCGAGTCGGTCAAGTTCTCCCTGTGTCAATTCACGGTCTTCAACCTTGATGATGTCCTTTGAGCCCATCTTCTTTGAAGGAACATTCATCACCAAGGAAACTGGGACAGATGTCTCTCCACCGATTCCAAGCATTTCCAAGACGCGCATTGCTTGTCCTGAAGGAATGTGGTCGATGACCGTACCGTTTCGAATGGCAGTCACTCGTCGCATACTGTGTTCGTTCGACATCAAAGAGCACCTCCTTCTGCTGAGACATCAGCGGGAACTGTAACACCAAGAAGGCGGCACAGTAACGCCATACGGGCAACTACTCCGTTGAATGCTTGTTCGAAGTATCGAGCGTGACGGGTTTTATCCACTGTTGGATCAATTTCATCGACCCGAGGCAATGGGTGCATGACAATCATGTCTTGCTTGACATCTTCAAGATGACGTACGTGAAGTTTGTATGCGCCAGCGCATCGAGCATATTCGTCTTCATCTGCAAAGCGTTCTTTTTGAATCCGAGTCATGTAAACGACATCGGCTTCTGCCATTGAGCCGTACAAATCTTCAGTTTCATGAACATTAGCCCCATGGGCACGTAAGTCGGAAACGATTTCCTCAGGCATGCGAAGCAAGTCAGGACTGGCAAAGATGAGGTCGCAGCCAAACCGAACCAAAGCATGGGAAAGTGAGTGAACGGTTCGACCGTAGCGCAAGTCGCCTGCAAGAACGACTTTGAGTCCGTCTAAGCGTCCATGGGCTTGTTGAATCGTGAACAGATCGAGCATCGTTTGGGTAGGATGATGTCCAGCTCCATCGCCACCGTTGAGAATTGGCACTCGAGCAGCATCTTGAGCGTATTGTGCTGCACCCTGACGAGGATGGCGCATGGCGATAATATCGGTATACCCGTCAACCATTTGGATGGTGTCAAACAGCGTCTCCCCCTTTACAACCGAGGAAGTCTTGACATCGCCTAGATTGACAACATCACCTCCAAGTCGCTTCATCGCAGTCTCGAACGACATCCGTGTACGGGTACTTGGTTCGAAAAACAGGTTCCCAAGGATTCGGCCTTTCAAGAGCGGGAGATACAGCTCGCCACGTGCCACGGGCAACAGGCGTTCAGCATCGCTTAGAATCTCAAGAATTTGCTCGTTTGTCAAGTCATCCATAGTGATAAGTCCAGCCACAATGCTCACTTCCATCTTGAAAGGCAGTCAAAGACACCCATGAACATTCCCGTCAATTATGTTGAACTTGAACAGGAAAGTGATGGACGAAACATCGGAGTGATTATCACCGTGATGCGACCGAGGAGTATCATGGCTCTCGATGCTTGGGCGGATGTAGATGCAGCAATCGACGCTGCACGACAAGCCAGAAAGCAACGCATTGAACGGCTAACGACTGCTTCTTCGCTGATCATACTCGCTGGTGCCATTTGGCTCATGTGGCCGAACCTGCAAACCGCATTGAAAGGTGAATCCGGATTATTAGAGGGATTGGGATACCCACTTCTCATCATCGCATACGGACTCATTCTACAAGACTCAGTTCTTGACGATGCGAAAGCACGAACTCGAATCGGTTCTTTCGCTTGTATCGCTTGGCCGGTACTCCTTATGCTAGCAGCAAAGCATCTGAACACAGAAGAGAATACGGCCTTGCTCGGCAGCGGTTTCTTGATTGTTGTCGCCTATGCGTGCTTCCAAACATCCTCCAATGTGTTACAGGGTGGATTAGATGTCCTCCGATGGAGAGCCATAATGACCGGTCTGGGCGGAGTGGCTGCATTTTCACTGTTCGTTGGTGAGATGCCTGAATCAATGACCTACGAATGGCTTGCAGCAATCGCTTCACTTGTTGCTGCAATCGTTGCAACCGGATACATTTGGTTCGTTGGCGATGAGCAGCGTGGGCAACGCAAGATATTCACCAAGCGATTGGACGGTATTGAGTCACAATTACTGCAACTCAAAGCGGATGGCGCAGCAGTCGACCAGGCATCCAGCCTCGTGATGACTGCGAAAGAAGAAGGGCACATTGACCCTGAATACGGCATGAAATTACTTGACGAAGCTGAGGAAGACATCGAGAGAACTCTCTCGCTGAGTGGAGATGTCGAAATCATCCAAGCGGATGCGCTCGCCGCCATCGAAAAGGCAGAAAACATCGCACCAACCGCAAAACGCCCTCGGAAGTCCTTTGACATGGGTGCACGAGAAGTAAAACTCGGTTCTCTCAGAGAAGGTGAAATGCTGTTCCGCCAATCGAAAAAATTAGCCAATGATATCATCGAATGGTGGGGTATTGCAGAACAGTCGATCGCTGAAGCCAGCCGACTCCTCGCCGGTAACGAGGCAGAAAGCGTCCAACATCTCAAAGAATTACTTGCTGATGCAAAAACGAAATTAGCGAACGAAGCGCCACGTGAGGCGTACGAATTCGCCTCGGTCATCCCTCAACAGTTACTGGCTGACGAAGACGCTCAAGGTCGAGCGCTCGAATCCTTGAAGGAAGCAACTCGGCAACTCAAGCAGACCGACGGTCTTGACACCGAAGAGATGGAATTGCGATTGAAGCGTGCTGAACAAGCCATCGAAGCAGGAAGCCCAAGCCAAGCGATTGGTTTAGCAGACGGCGTTGTTCGTTCCATCGAGGCGGAACGCACGGCGATGGACAACGTCCGCAGAGGACTCAAACAGCGCAAGAAATTGGTTGCACAATTCAAAGACCGTGACGACAAGGACGAATGGGAAAAGCGTTTGAAGTCGGTTGAAGATGCTGCTGATACCAAACAATGGAGTCATGCAAATGCTCTCCTCGATGCCATAACAACCGATTTGGATAACGAAGGACAGGCGACTGAAGAGGCACTTGAACTGTACGACTTTGTTGTCGAAGAATGGCACACACTTCGTAATCAATGCGATGCCAGCAACATTTCCATCGAAGATGATAATCGCAGGGCTTGTGAACAAGCAATTGCACTCGCTGCTGAAGCGTTAGCCGGTGGACGTGTTGAAGACTGCCTCAAGCAATTATCACAAGCAGACTCTGCAATGGAACGCCTTCGAAGACTCATCTAGATTTCCAGAAGTTGCTTCTTATCGATGGTCTTGAGATCAAGCGTACCCGGGAATCCAATGTCCACTGGCATACCTGAAACGGTGACGATGATACCGGTTAAATGAATATGCAAACACATTGGGAGGCCGTTTGGCCGTGTTTTTTGTATGACCTTCCACCCGTTGGATTTCTTTGAGCGAGCAACGGCAAGGCTGCCTGAGCCGTCCATGGCCGTCCAACCGTTTGAATTCCATGCGTGTTGAATGAGAGGCTTCTTTCCGAAGGTCGGAGGCGGTGCAACTACGTGCTTTCGAGTCCATCCATCAAGCCAATTGAGGCCTGAATCATTGAGCCATTCGATGGTTGTCTCTTCTGATGGCAACATATCCATATGGCCAGCACGAGCGAGTTCACCGACTAAATTACGGACGTGCGGGTGTCTTGGATGTTCAATTGCCAATTTCTCAGCCATGGAGACCCCTGTATGAATACGACCAGAATCAATGTGGAGTAAAGCCCGGACAACATCACCGTGTGTCCAATCTTTAATCTCAAATTCCTTGATGAAAGCTTCGACGAGATTCAATCCTTTATCCGAAAGTCCTGCGAGTCGCATCCGAGCAATGTCTCCTAACAAGAACAGACGCCCTGAGGGTGTATTGAGATACTTGAGGTTGCTCAGTGGTCGGCCGGTACGGTATCGTTCAACGAGATCGATGTTTCTCTTCATCAATGCGTCAATCGAAATAAGAGATTTGAACTCAGGTCCGAGTTTCGAATATTTCGGGTTAAACAACGACGCCGCCCATTGCAGTCGTGCAGATTCAATGTCATCATCACCGAGAAGAACAAGCCGTGGTTTGGCTTCTGGATAATCGCGTTGAGCCAAACTAGCTGCTGTCAAAATCAACCGGGCAACCTGTGCCTCACGCCCACCACGCAATGCAAGCAGTGAAACTGCCTCTTGTTCAGCCTCGTTCCAACGGCCGAGGCCAGCATATAATTCCATCATAGCATCGGTTTTTCGTGCAAGGTTCAATCCTTCCAATTGTTCTCCATGGCCCTCGGTAACCTTGTCGAGACGATCCATTGCTTTCGACCAATTATCTTCAGAAACCAGTTCAGTGAACGGCTTTTGTTTAAGATAAATTAAATCCGCCATCTCAGACAGACGTTCACGGTTTTCTCCTACTGCAGCATCAAAGGAAATGTCTTCCAGTTTCAGTCCAATACGACGAGAGCGCACCCATACAGCAAGGAAGGCAATTTGACCACCTGAAGCGAGCATCCAAGTTAATTCCTCGAGTGAATCCTTTTCCATGACGGCGCATACTGTACTCTCCCATTCGCCGCAGGCTGCTCCTTGGGGAAGGAAACTGGAATCCCAGAATGTAATCATGGCCAGAGCGAGCAACAACATTGATTGTCCAGCGAATCCAGTAAAACAGAAATTGAGAACTTTAGCTTGCTGGGACGGTTCAGCGCGCAGCAATCGGCTGTCTGCAAGTTTGATACCACCTTTACCCGATACGTCTTGAACATCCAAAAAGAGAATACGAGCAACTTCATAAACGAACAAAAACCCAATCAATGCGACGTTCAGAAGCAGGAACAAGAGAATGAACGTGACGATTGGTACGCGTATTCCAGATTGTGGAATAAACGAAAAGAGTTCAATGAGAGCAAAGCCGAGAACCCCACCCTCTTCCATAAATGTAGTTTGAACACGGTATTCAGGCAACGCAAGAACTCGGTCGGAATGCGTTAGCATCGCCGGGTCATAGAGCAGAATCAACAACGAAACAAGCGTGTTTAATGCTACATAGGGCATCACGATGAGGTTGAAATTGACAATCTGAGCAATCGCTTGTTGTTTGGCATTCGGAACGTGGTTGTGAAATGGAGAAGGTTTACCGTCGGCAATTTTGCGTGACGATTGACGAAGTGCCTGCCATGAAGAACCAAGAATACGGCCGTAGGCCAAAATAGATGGAGCAAACACAGCGAAGGCAGCAATACTGAACCTCCTAGATGCTGGAACTTCTGCAACATCAAGCAGCAAGTACAAAGCGACCACGAGGCCCAACCAAAGCAAAGCCAACATGACGTATGTGTAGCTCCTCCACACGCTGGATTCCTGCAACGAAGCACGATCTTGGCCGATCGGTTTGATCACCTGAGCGCCTAGAGATGTCCCCGAAGAGATGAGAGCAGGAAAAGCGATGAAAATCAGAGCGATGCTGAGAGAAGGCGTGTGGTATCCTTCGGAGTAATCCATTCGAACCATGATGAATTCAAAGAACAGCAGGAGAGCTCCAACCAAAGCAAGAATATACGAGGCAACACCAAAGACCATTCCACGAGAACTCAATAACTCTCGAGCATCTTGGGTCGTACGAGTGATTTGGTGAACTTCATACCGTTTTACACCGGTTTGGAAGGCCACTTGCAATCCTCGTAATTGGCGTGGAACAACTCGAGTCCAAAACAGCCATGCAGTTGCTGCTGCCAAAACATACGGAACCAATGCAGCGGGTGTGAATCCGCTAACAATCGGTGGAGCAGTCATGGTAATACCTCAGTCTTCATGGTTGACTGCAAGTGCAGGTTGAGAAACTTTCTCATCGATTTCTCGCTTCAAATCGGACAAAAAGGTATCCAACGGGATGCCACTGACCTGGTCACCGTTACGTGCACGTAGACTCACGCTGCGAGATTCGATTTCACCGTCACCCAAGATGACCATGTATGCTGGTTGCATCTTACGGTGGGTGCGGATTTTCTTACCAATGGTATCATCACCGTTGTCGATTTCGACACGGATACCATTGTCTCTCAGGAGTTGAGCAACTTCGGCTGCATAAGCAGTATGCTTCTCGGAGATGGTGATAATATGGCATTGAGTTGGGGTAAGCCATGTCGGGAACTTACCGGCGAAATGTTCGATAAGAACACCGCAGAATCGCTCCATGGAACCAAACGGTGCTCGGTGGATCATTACTGGGCGATGCATTTCGCCATCGCTTCCCTTGTATTCTAAACCAAACCGCTCAGGCAAGTTATAGTCAACTTGAACCGTTCCAAGTTGCCATTCACGACCAATGACATCCTTCACAACGAAGTCAATCTTTGGGCCATAGAAAGCTGCTTCACCTTGCTCTTCAGACCATTGGACGCCGAGAGATTCTGCTGCTGCACGACAAGCGTCTTCGGCCTTATCCCAGCGCGCAGGGTCGCCGACATACTTGTCAGAGTCAAGGTCTCGAAGACCAACACGGACACGGTAATCAGTCATTCCAAGTTTGTCAAATATGATTTGGACGAGTTCGATACATCCCAGCACTTCCTCGGCAATTTGGTCTTCGGTGACGAACAAATGTGCATCGTCTTGAGTAAATCCACGGACTCGAGTCATGCCAGAGATTTCACCGGATTGCTCCCATCGATAGACGGTTCCGAACTCAGCAAGGCGGAGCGGTAAATCACGGTAAGAACGCATCTGCGAAGCATAAATCTTGACGTGATGAGGGCAGTTCATTGGCTTGAGCATGTATCCATCGATATCACCGCTCTTCATCATGTTCGATAATTCGCCGCAGGTACAGCCTTCATCTGCCAGTTTCTTCATCAAGTCCCGTTCAACCAAAGGCGGATACTGCGAATCTTGGTAATACGGGAAGTGTCCTGATGTGCGATACAGGTCGAGTTTACCGACGTGAGGTGTAAAGACCTGAGAATAGCCTTGACGCCGGAGGTGGTGGGATATGAAATCCTGCAGTTCCTGTCGAATTATCGCCCCACGTGGCGTCCAAAGAATCAATCCCTGTCCAACTTCCTCATCGATATGGAACAATTGCAAATCCTTGCCCAACTTGCGATGGTCTCGCTTCTTGGCTTCTTCGAGTCGAGTCAAAGTTGCCCGTAGTGCCTCTTTACTCGGTTCAACGATGCCGTAAATACGTACCAATTGCTCACGGTCTTGGTCGCCTCGCCAGTACGCTGATGAGATGCTTGTGAGTTTAACGTGCATCAATCGAGATGTGTTAGGCACGTGAGGACCAAGGCACAAATCGTACCAGTCGTCTTGCTTGTAGATGGTTGAACCTCCGCCGTCTTCGATTTTATCGTTAATGATTTCCAATTTGTACGGGTTGCCGGCAAAATGCTGTTGCAGCTCTTCGTCGTTCAATTCTACACGCTCTACAGTGAAGTTCTTTCGAGCAATCTCTTGCATCTTCTTTTGAATAGGTTTCAAGTCAGATTCAGCAATAGGGTCCATTGCAAAATCATAGTAAAACCCACGGTCAATCGCTGGACCAATCGTTGGTTTTGCATCTGGATAAAGCGCCATAACCGCCTGAGCGAGCAAGTGAGCGGCGCTGTGCCGAAGAATATGGATGCCTTCTTCCGAGTCGGTAAGAATACCTTCGACCGAACAATCGGTATCGAGCATTCGGGATAAATCGCATTCCTCGCCGTCTATTCGAGCTGCTAAACAGCCGTGCTTGCGGCCCAGTGCGTCGGTGATTACCTCTGCGCATGTGATCCCTGCGGCGTATTCGTTAACCGTTCCATCGGGCAAGGTGATGTTGATCAGTGTCATACGGCGCTCTCCTTCAACCCCTACGGGGTTGGAAGCCCTTCATCAAACCATCACACTCAAACGGCCAAAAAGAAAGATGTTTGAGAACCCATTACCATGGGAATTTCAAATTCCAGTATATGCCATCAAAAAGGATACACTGGATACCGAGGAAAATTGATCCAAGCAGCATCCTCCCACCGCCTGGAAGCTTGTCGACATACGCTGAATAGGCCAGCAGACCCATCATGATGTTTCCAACGCATGTGAGCATCAAAACGCCGACAACCAAGATCGGAGTCCAACTGTAGTTGTTGTCCAAGTGATAGATGGTCGCCTCAAGCCACAGTGCAGATGGAATTACTACGAGAGCAAACGCAAGCAGTAGACGAGCTCCACCTCCTCCATCAGACACGCTCCAAGGCCATCGCAGAGATTCCATCATTGAAACATCATTTTGGTACAGAATTGTCCACCAATACATCAAAAATCCGAAGGCTGCCAAAAACATGAACGGCACAATCATCTTTGCTTGAGACCAGGGGATTCCGCCCCAAAGAGCCTCCTTATCCGATGCATGAGAGAGGCCGTAAACATACGAAACGAGAACGAGTGTTCCAAAGATGAAAATGAACGTTCGAACAAAGTTTCGCGAGACTTTCATGTTGCTCGCTAACAGTATTCACTGATAAGTGCCTGTATGGAATCTCACCATTCGACATCAAAATCATCGCCAATCGTGCTGGACGGCTTGTCTAAAACTTCAACGCTCGAATCTGCGGCAGATTCGTCGTCATCCAAATCACTGTCAGCCTTCGGTTGAACGCTTGAGACGGTAAAACTGGAACGCGTTTCAACCAACTGAGTTGGTTTACTGTAATCGGTCTTCACGACCGGTTCTGCCGGTTCTTGCTCAACTTGAACCTCTTCCGGTTGTTCCACAACGGTGCTTTCGTCTTCTGAATGCATCGAAGCGAATCCTTTGGCAAGGGTCTCCTCAAGGCTCGGCAACTCACGACCGCTTCTGTTCATTAATACGACAAAGTGTGCAGGGCACATCAAACCTTGCGTCGAATGCTCATTCTTCTTCACTGATTGATTCCTCAAAATCCACTTCGGGTAAAAACGAAAGAATCGTCCCTAAGATTCCGAATACCAAGACGTATTCCCAGACCGCTGATACATTGAGAATTGGATACGGTGAACTGGTACAGAACGACATCATATCTGCGGTCAATGCATTGTAAGCATCCCAGTCAAAGTCTTCACTCCAAACCTGTGATTGCGTAGCAATCAGTTGGTACAACCCAACAAACGCTGAAAGTGCAGCCAAAATACGCAAGCCAATGAGTTTCCTGAAACGAGAGTGATTCCACCAAATGCGTATTGTAACCGCCGTTATGAGCAGACACCAGTATACTCCGAAGGTAAAGATGTCAAAGGCGTAATGACCGTGCATTGGACCATCTGTATCCCATGGGACGCTTCCGATTCGTATGCATGAAAAGGCACCAATCAATCCCGGGAACACTGCGAGATGGTTGACACAGTGCCAAAAGGTGTGGTGTCCCGCCGACTGAATACGTTTCATATTCATCGAGTGTATCTCCATGATAATCCAGAACACCAGATAACCCGTTACAAAAGTCCCAACAGTGAAAATAGTATCACCCGGTTCGTACAAATCAAAATCAGAAATGAACGGCATGTAGGCTTTACATCCATTCATAACCCAGGTAATGTATCCTGCAGCAAGCCACAATGTGGTAAAACCTACCGTGAGAAGTAGGGCAAGGCGACGACGGGTAGAAGTGCGCATGGAACTTCGATTGGATGGGTATTTTTGATGCCACCGCCACAAATCCTCCAATGCAGGTCTTCTTGAAGGTGAATCATCTCGGGCAATCATGCGCATCGGAATCGTGGTAAATCCAGACGCTGGTCTTGGTGGCCGCCTTGGATTCAAAGGCAGCGACGGGCGTGCTGCTGAAGCCCGAGCAGCCGGTGCTGAAGACCGAGCCGGGCCTCGTATGAATCTCGCTCTTAAGGCACTTCAATCGCTGTTATCCAGTTCTCTTAACCGCACCGATGTTGACCTTGAGTGCCTTGGCTGGAGTGGTCGAATGGGCGATACTTGGGCACCAGAGTCCACTGAAAAAATGTCGTTCACCTCGCTTGGCTCAACACCCACAGAAACTTCGTTTGAAGAGACGAGCCAATTGGTTCGAGCGTTGGTAGATGCTGGTGCGGAGGCCATTCTCTACGCAGGTGGCGATGGAACAACACGTGACATTGCAAACACGCTGGAAAGCATAAGCGAAGAAGCACAGGAAATCCCGCTCATAGGCGTCCCCGGGGGTGTCAAAATGCATTCAGGATGTTTTGCAACTACACCGAAAGCAGCAGCCGAGGTTACAATGGCGTTCCTACTTGGCGATCTAAGGTGCGCCATTACTGAAGTCATGGATTTGGACGAAGAAATCTACCAAGAAGGAATATGGAAAGTCCGAATGTATGGTGAAGCATGGACTCCTTCAAGCCCCCGATTCATGCAAGGTGCCAAAGAACAAGTGGAGCGAACAAGCGAATCGGATACCATCGAAGGTCTCGCCCAGCATGTCGACTCTTTACTCTCAAGTCAAGACGACCTCATGGTGATATGGGGAAGTGGAGGCACGCTTCGTAGAATGGGGGAATTCTGCGGCGAAAAACTGACGCTTCTTGGTATCGATGTTCTTGGACCCGCAGAAAACGGTCAACGGCAAGCTCATACCGACCTAAATGAACAACAACTGCTTGAAATCATAGCTGAGCATGTTGATGAAAATGGAGACCAACGTCCACGATTGTTGTTGCTTTCACCGATGGGTGGGCAAGGTTTTCTCATTGGGAGGGGAAATCTCCAACTGTCCCCCGATGTCTTACGAATGATTGGAATTGACAACATTCTTGGCGTCGCTACTCCTGCTAAATTGATTGGACTAAACGCTGTACGAATTGATACTGGAGAGGTTGAATTGGACCAGGTATTCCAATCCAAGAGATTTATCAAAATTCTTCAGGGTTTCAGAACGACACGGCTTATTCGAATTGAAGAAGCGTGAATCAAAGTTGACCGGTTGCTGCCTTGAGTAAACCGAGGAACGGTGGACTTGGGCGTCCGGGGCGACTCTTGAACTCTGGGTGGTATTGAACGCCCACATAATACGGGTGACCCTCGAGTTCGAATATTTCACAACGCTGACCGGTTTCGTCTTTGCCGACGAAAACAAGTCCAGCCGACTCAATGGCCTCAATCATGTCGGGGTTGACTTCGTATCGATGACGGTGTCGCTCATCAACTGAATCGCCGTCACCGTACAATTGGCGAATCTTGCAATCATCGACTTGCCACAAAGTTGGGCGGCTACCCAGTCGCATTGTGCCACCGAGATGGGTCTTGGAGATTTCTGGCATGAAAACAACTGCTGGATTCTTACAGTTCTCATCAAACTCAGTGGAATTCGAGTCTTCGAATCCCAAAACATTCCGACAGAACTCAATGGTTGCAACTTGAAGTCCAAGGCAAATACCAAGGTACGGCGTTGAACTTGTGCGGGCGTACTCAGCGGCTAGAACCTTTCCTTCTACGCCACGGTCACCAAATCCTCCCGGAACCAGTACACCGGACGACTGCTTGAGCAAAGCCCACGCTTTATCGCGCTCACTGCCATCTTCCCAGTCAGATTCAAGATGACTTGCTTCGATCCAGTTGATGGTAAGTTTGTGGTCAACGGCCATTGCAGCATGCTGAAGACTCTTGATGACTGAAAGATAAGCGTCAGACAGGTCAGTGTATTTTCCAACCATTGCAATTTGCACTTCTTCGGTCAAGGTGTCGAGATGGTGAGCCATAATCTTCCACTTGTTCAGTAAGTCGGTAGCTTGACAGTCGACATTCATGATGTCACAAAGTCCCTGTTCTTCCAGCATCAAAGGAACATGGTAGATGTTCGGAACATCGTGGGTTGACATCACTGCTTCAGGCGAAACGTGGCAAAAAGCTGCCAACTTTTCCCTTGTTTCCTTGGTGAGTGGTGCTGATGAACGGCAGACCAAAATGTCAGGTGTAATACCTAAGCCCCGCAATTCCTTCACGGTGTGCTGAGTTGGTTTGGTTTTTTGTTCTCCAACCGGCCCCATGACAGGCACCAATGACACGTGAACAAACGTCACGTTTTCTCGGCCGACGCGGAATTGGAATTGGCGCAAGGCTTCGATGTATGGTGCAGATTCGATGTCACCGACGGTCCCACCAAGTTCGATAATACAGGCTTCAGGTGGAAGGTCGCTCCCATCTGCGGGTCGATGCGCTACTTCTTCCAACCAGTCCTGTACCGCACCGGTGATGTGTGGAATCACTTGAACCGTTTTTCCAAGGTAATCTCCTCGGCGTTCAGCTTCGATGACCTTGGAGTAGATTTTACCGGTGGTAACGTTGTTATCTTTTCCGAGGTTGATATCAAGGAAACGCTCGTAGTTGCCAAGGTCAAGATCGACCTCGCCACCGTCATCCAAAACGAAAACTTCGCCGTGTTCAAACGGTGACATTGTGCCAGCATCGCTGTTCAAATACGGGTCAATTTTCAATGATGTGACCCGCAGTCCGGCACTTTTCAGCAATACGCCGATGCTACTTGCAGTCACACCCTTTCCTAATCCAGAAAGGACCCCTCCGCTAACTACAACGTACTTCATGCACATCAACGGGCTTTTAGGCCGTCGCGCCTCCCATATCAACATACCTCTCAAAATCGAAAAACCACCCGTGACAGATTGAGCGAAGAATCAAAGGGTGGGTGCGCTGAAACCAAAGAGAGGGGAAGCATGAGTGAAGTTCCAGAAACCATGCTTGCATGGACAAAAACCGCAGACACAGTCGGTGGTTTTAGCCGAATAGAGCACCCTGTTCCAACACCGAAAGAAGGCGAAGTTTTGATCAAGACCCATTCAACATCCGTATGCGGCACCGATATTCACATTTGGAAATGGGACCAATGGAGCCGTGAAAATGTTCCTCTAGGGACTATCACTGGTCACGAAACATGCGGCGAAGTCGTAGCACTTGGCGCTGGAGTGGAATCGCATGCCATTGGAGATGTCGTCGCTATCGAGTGTCATCTTGCTTGCTGGAATTGTCCGCGTTGCGATGAAGGAAACGCTCACATCTGTGAGAACGGCTCAATCTTTGGCGTGCACACAAACGGTGCCTTCGGGCCATATTTTGTCGCACCAGCAGTGAACGCCCGTCAAATTCCAAAGGGACTTGACCCTGGATTTGCATCAATACAAGATCCTCTCGGAAACGCCATACACACCCTCACAGGCGGGCCAATTGAAGGCGCTACTGTGGCCATTCATGGCCTTGGACCGATTGGCCTGTTTGCCGTCAATGCTGCCAAAGCGATGGGTGCGACCAAAGTCATCGCAGTCGACTGGGACAACTCCTACCGTATGGATCTGGCAAAAACACTTGGCGCTGACCTCGTGCTTGGGAAAGAGAACGATGTGGTCGCAGAAATATTAGCGGCAACCGATGGAAGAGGTGTCGACAACTCATGTGAGTTCTCCGGCTCGCCCCAAGCCTTAGCTAACACCATTCACAGTACTCGAATGGGGGGTTATGTCAACATCCTCTCCGTTTATGGAAACCCAACCCCAGAAGTACCAATGAATGAGATTGTCTTCCGATATCTCCACATCAAGGGCATCAACGGCAGAAAAATGTGGTCGACTTGGGATACGATGCACGAACTTTTGGAACGTGGTGTGATAGACGTCAGCGCCGTGTTAACCCACCGTATGCCGATTGAATCGTTCGAGGAAGCCGTTGAACTCGCCATTGCTGGGGAATGCGGTAAAGTCGTTTTAGACTTTGATTAAGCACCAATCCATTTGTAGCGGCGAGCGCCTTCGTCAACACCCTCATCGCCAATTTCAACCAGTGCGAATTCACCTTGAGGCGTGACGACGCTGTCATCTTGCAAGCCCTTGTGGAGATTCTCATAGGTCACGTGGTCGATTGCAACTCGTCCAGCCAGACGTTCAAACAAATGCCACCGTGAAACAACTTCTCTCCACCGTGGACTGACTTTACCTTCGAACACCTTTGCTTTTGCACCCGAACCGTAACCGCATAGACCGAACAACTTGTTGTCCAGATTGCTGTTTTCTTCCAAATCGGATTCGAAAGTTGACATGAGTGCAAGGAAAATCGAACCGGTATATTGGTTGCCAATCAAACTGCTGGCACGTTGCCCCTTCTCAATTCGACTGGCATGGAAATCAATGTATTCAGGAGTCTTAGAGATTGCACGCCGATACCCATCCATAGCCTTCTCCCAGATTTCGATAAGTTGTGCATCATCAGTATCATGCTCTGCTGGCATTGGTCCGAGTTGTTCTGCAATTGGACCCCACATTTCGGTTCCTTCTCTGTCGTGTCGGAAAATGTCAGGGAACATGCGCTTGGCTTGGAATGCATACGGCAAGTGCATGATGATTCGAGACCATTGTTCGGTTAATCGTTCATCCTCGCCGTGGATATAGCGGTTTTGTTTTTGTGCCTTCTCAGCAAAATTATGGAAAGCCTGGCGAACTGCGGATTGATAACATCGATTGGAAAATTGTCCGTCAAAAATTGGTTCATCACGATGAACACTTACCTTTTCTTCTCCGTGAGCAAAAATGCCAAGTTTGCGAACGGTTGATTCAGGCAAATGGCGTATCATGCGTTCGATAAGTCCCTTTTTCATGGTTTGTCCAGTCTCTTGGGCAAGTTGCATCACGTTGGTTATTACGGAACGGATACTGACTTCGCGTCGAGGTTTGAAGAAATCGTGAACCGGGGTTGTTGAGACTCCGATGCAGTCGGGAATTT
The DNA here is from genome assembly GCA_003602605.1 of Candidatus Poseidoniales archaeon. GTDB lineage: Archaea > Thermoplasmatota > Poseidoniia > Poseidoniales > Poseidoniaceae > MGIIa-L1. The sequence goes on from QQRW01000011.1 coordinate 18,518, forward strand.
CGAGCAACCGAGGATTTCGGCGAATAAGCAGTGCTCCACCGCCGGCACCTTGGGTGTATTCGCCTGAAGATTCCAGAGCGTACTTTGCGTTGTCAGAGAAAATGACGATTCCTGTTCTCTCATCGTGTTCGGTTGATCGAGCGACCCAATCGAGCGTGGTGTGCATGGCATCAACAGCACCGATGCATGCAAAGGTCATGTCGACAACATCGCAGTTGCGGAAACAATCTTCCCCGTATCGTTCTTGATAACGTTGAGTAAGCATGTCGACAATGTAAGTCGCTGTCGGCTTTGCGCCATCTAGAGCAGACTCAGTGCCGAGATACATTCGACCGATGTTGTTTGGGTCCAACCCGTTTCGATCAATGATTTGCATGACGGCCATTGCGCCCATGGTAGCAGTATCTTCGTGGACATCAGGTATGGCCATAGCTTCGAGGCCAAGGCCTTTGTTGAGTTTACCGAAATCTGCACCTCTCAACTCAGCAAAATCCTTCATGTCCATGTATAAACGAGGAAAATGAATTGCGATGTCATCGATGCCTACGCAGGTTTGACCGTCTGTTCCCATCAAACTTTTCTTTTTCTGACCCCTATTTGAAATAACAACCCGTTCAATGCGGAGTGAGAAGGGTTTGAACACCTATTCCATTTCAGGAATATTCGGCATAGACGGGTCTTGCTTTGCCCAGAGAACATCATCGATTCGAAGAGTGGATATCGCTGCTTCAGTTGCCCCTGCAATCGATTGTCTTGCAATCAAATACGGCTCCAGAACACCGTTTTGAATCATGTTTGCTGGTTGTCGTTCAATGACGTCAAGACCGATGTGGTGAGCATGTTCGCCACCGTTTACTTGCTGGGCAACCAATTTCAACAAAGTGTCAATTGGGTCAAGGCCAGCATTTTCAGCCAAAACACGAGGAATCACCTCGAGTGCATCTGCAAAGGCTTCAGCACCAAGTTGCTCACGCCCAGGAATGGATTCAGCGAATCTCCGCAAACGGCGAGCAAGGGCGACATGTGTTGCACCGCCTCCAGCAAGCAATCGGTCGTCCTCAAGCATACGACATGCAACGCCCAAAGCGTCGGCAAAACTACGTTCCACTTCACCAATTACCGTTTCTGTACTTCCGCATGCGATCAAGGTTGCTCCGCCTTCTTCGGTCTCAACAATCCAGTGAGATACGCCGGACCAAATCTCGTTTTTACTCGAGATAAAAGCACCGAGGTCGTTACTGTGAGCGCGTTTGACATCGCTGACCAGCGTTGCTCCGCAACCACGGGCGAGGAGGTCAAGGTCTGAGCGAGCAACTCTTCGGAAAGCTTGGATACCTGCCTGTGCCAAGAGAATACGGGCTTCATCGTCAATACCCTCCTTACACGCAAGAAGACGGATTCCGAGTGATTTGAGATGATTGACTTGTTCAGTCAACAGCTCAACTTCCTTGGCTCTAAAACTGTCCAACACTCCGGGAGAAGTAACGTTGATTTTCATATCGCTCTTCATCGAACGTCGTTCAATTCCGCCATCGATGAGGAGTATTTTACCGGCTCCCAAGGTGCGAGGCATATCATCGTGGATGCGGTTTTTGGCGAGTACCAGTCCAGTAACCAATCGAGTATCAGCGATGCTGCCGCCGGATTGTGGCAACACTTTGACACGGGTCGGATCTGCCACGATTCCTTCGGGAGTTTGAACATGAATATTCTCAGCGGCTTCGATGGCAAGTTCGGCAAGAAGAACCTGCATGGAGTGGTGCCCCTTACCTGCCATCGAAGTTCGGGTTGCCATCAAACGATGTTCCTTATCCGACTTCAGTGCGAATTCGTCCAGTATTTCGTGAACGTGGGTTTCAGCCATTCGGAAACCACGGGCTATGACTGCAGGATGCACATCTTGTGTGACCAAATGCCACGCATTTTGGAGCATTTCCGCAGAAATGAGAACGGTGGATGTCGTTCCGTCTCGAGCAATTTTGTCTTGCACTGAGGAAGCGTTAATCATCATCCGAGCAACCGGATGTTCCACTTTCGCAGACTCGAGAACTGTTACTCCGTCGTTGGTGACGAGCGTTCTACCGTCATCATCGATGAGCAGTTTGTCCAGTCCCCGTGGCCCTAGCGTTGAACGAACTGCACCCGCAAGCGCCATCGCCGCCTGAATGTTGTTTTGGAGAGCACTGCGACCCGTTGTACGCTCGGTGTCTCGGAGCAGGGGAGCATCGCTCATAGCACGGCCACCCGACTCTTCGACATAAGGTCAACTATGGCTGATGAAGGCTCAGTCTTCGTCGTCTTCGACAACTTCGAAGTCCGCATCGACTACATCATCGCCACCGACGTTGATGTTTCCATCTTCTGCTGAACCGTCTTGCTCTGCCATTTCAGCAGCTGCGGCTTCGTAGAGTTTCGCTGAGACTGCGTGCATTGCTTCTTCGACTTCCTTGACCTTGGCTTGAATAGCCGCATCGTCGATGGAGTCGATATCAAGTGGCTTTCCATCTTCGTCTTGAACCATCTTTTCGAGAGCGTCAAGATGTTCTTTGACAGGGTCGACATCTGCGTCATCGAGTTTGTCTGCAGATTCATCAAGTGTTCGACGTGTTTGGTAAACCACTTGGTCCGCCATGTTGCGAAGCTCGACCTTTGCCTTGCGGAGTTGGTCTTCTTCAGCGAACTTCTCTGCTTCGCTGATCTTGGCTTGGATTTCATCTTCAGACAATGAGGTTTGGGATTCGATCTTAACCGACTGTTCCTTTCCAGTTCCCATATCCTTGGCGCTTACATTGACAATTCCGTTCGCATCAATGTCAAATGTGACTTCGATTTGAGGAGTGCCACGTGGTGCCGCAGGAATTCCCATGAGGGTGAATTCTCCAAGAGTGACGTTGTCTTTAGCGAAGTTTCGCTCGCCTTGAAGGACGTGAATAGTCACTGCCGGTTGGTTATCGGCTGCCGTTGAGTAAATCTCAGAACGACGAGCCGGAATGGTCGTATTGCGTTCGATCATGGTCGTCATAACGCCACCAAGAGTTTCGATGCCCAGTGTCAACGGAGTAACGTCGAGCAAGAGGATGTCAGACACGCCCTCATCACCGGAAATGATACCGGCTTGAAGTGCAGCGCCCATAGCGACTGCTTCATCAGGATTGATTCCTTTGTATGGTGCCTTACCTGCTTCCTTCTCAACCGCTTCTTGGACTGCTGGAACTCGAGTTGAACCGCCCACAAGGATGACCTTGTCGACATCGCCCTTCTTGACTCCAGCATCCTTCATTGCTTGACGGGTTGGACCCATTGTTGCTTCGATGTGTTTGGAGATGAGGTCTTCGAACTTGGCTCGACTGAGCGTCATGTCCATGTGTTCAGGTTGTCCGTCACGCATGGTGATGAACGGGAGGTTGATTTGCGTTTGTTGTGTACCAGAAAGTTCGATTTTTGCCTTTTCTGCCGCTTCCTTGAGTCGAGACATAGCCTGTACATCCTTTGACAAATCAATGCCTGTATCGCGCTTGAACTCTGCAACCATCCAGTTGATGACCTGGTCGTCGAAATCATCGCCACCCAGTTTGTTGTTACCGGCAGTTGCCTTGACTTCAATTTGAGGTTGGCCATCAACTTGGTAGATTTCAAGGACGGAAACATCGAACGTTCCACCGCCCAGATCGTAGACCAGAATTGTCTGATCTTCGCCTTTATCGACGCCGTATGCAAGAGCTGCAGCGGTTGGTTCGTTGATGATTCGAAGAACTTCAAGGCCTGCAATTCGACCTGCATCCTTCGTTGCTGTTCGCTGTGCGTCAGTGAAGTAGGCAGGGCATGTGATGACCGCTTGCTTCACTTCATGGCCCAAGTATGCTTCCGCATCGGCCTTCAACTTTTGAAGGATAAACGCTGAAATCTCTTGAGGCGTGTAGTCAGTGTCATCGATGTTGGTCTTCCAATCGGTTCCCATGTGTCGCTTGACCGACAATAGGGTTCGTTCGGTATTTGTTACCGCTTGCCGCTTGGCTGTCACGCCAATCATTCGTTCACTTCCGTCTTTTGCAAATGCAACGACGGAGGGGGTTGTTCGTGCGCCTTCTGCGTTCGCAATGACTACGGGTTCTCCGTTTTCGATGGTTGCGACACAGCTGTTTGTTGTTCCTAGATCTATTCCTATTACTTTGCTCATTTTATTCACTTCCTTTCATCAAAAGATTGGGATTCCGCCGTCATCATCGTCATCTTTGTCGTCACCGACATCGATGCTTACGTCAGAAAAGCCCGGAGTTTCATCATCATTATCATCATCATTGTCCTCAACAGGAGCTGGCAAAGCAGAACCTTGTGGAGTGAGTTTGAGAGTGATATCGAGAATACCGTTGTTGAGGCTCCATTCAATGACATCATCGCATGGGTGAGGGAGCTCAACACGTGCCAATGGAGAAGTTTGGGTGGTCTTCATAATCTCGAGTTGATGACCGTTACGGACAAGGGACATTTCGACATCCGTTTCTTCAACTTCACCCTTGAGTGTAAAATCGATGGTAACGGACATGTTCCAACCATTCAGATAAACATCGTCGGCAGGGAGCGTAAACACCTCATTGTTGGTATCATCAATGTCTGGTGTGTTGACTTCAATCGGGTTGGCATCAACTTGTACATCGACGCCAAAGTTCTGAAGAATATCTTCAATGGACTTACCTTTCTCGAACATCTTGCCTAGTTGCGAGAGATCGAAATTGAAGTTGACATCACCCTTGGCGATTTTTTCAGCATCGAGGCCGAGTTTATCGAATTGTGAGCGGAACTGTTCCATGAGTGCACGGATTTGCTCCTTGTCGAGGTTCATGCCCATGTTTCTGAACATTTCAGTGAGTTGCTCAAGCAATTTTTCCTCGAAATTATCCTTGTCTACCATGCACTTGCCTCCTT
>QQRW01000012.1 GCA_003602605.1 Candidatus Poseidoniales archaeon
CCGTTCCAGTCGCCCTTGACTGGTTTTGGATGGTATTCAATGTAGCAACCATAGCTTTCAGTAAGGCGATCAAGTAAATAACGGGCGACCCAAAGTTCATCTCCAGCTTTTTTAGCACCCTTGGCAAAAATTTGGAATTCCCACTGGCCGCATGCGACTTCTTGGTTAATTCCTTCAAAATTAATCCCTGCGTCCAAACACAAATCTGCGTGCTCTTCAACCAATGAACGGCCATGGGTGTTTCTTCCACCTACCGAACAGTAATACATTCCTTGAGGGCCGGGGAATCCACCAACTGGGAAACCGAGTGGAAGTTGTGTTTCGGTGTCCATGATGAAGTATTCTTGCTCAAAACCGAACCAGAAGTCTTCGTCGTCGTCTTCAATTGTTGCTCGGCCGTTGCTCGCATGAGGAGTTCCATCAGCATTCAAGACTTCACACATAACGAGGAATCCGTTGAACCGTTGGGGGTCTGGGTAGATAGCGATCGGTTTGAGAAGGCAGTCTGAATCGCCACCTTCAGCTTGTCGTGTCGAGGAGCCGTCAAAGCACCACATTGGGCATTCTTCAAGCGTGCCTTCGAAGTTTGAACGAACGAGTGTTTTACTTCTCATGTTTTGAGTTGGGAAATATCCGTCAAGCCAAATGTACTCTAGTTTTGCTTTATCCATCATAGGTATCAAACCGCTGCCTGCCAAGACGGTATATCAAACATACGCACAATAATTTATGTTTTTTATTTATCAAATGATTCTTTATACTTCATTGTATCAGTCATTTGACGAATAATACCGTTGTAAGCCGCGTCGAAGATTACTCAAATGTTCGCCGACTTTATGCTTATGTTGGCATTTGAACAAGACGGTTTAACCTTTGAATTTAGAGGATTTTTCCCCCGCCGACCGGTGAACTCATGTTCTTGGGCAATCAGGGCGGAATAATGGAAATCCCAACGGGAGGGTATCTGCGTCAATGGCGAAAGTCATTGGGGCTTACACAATCTATGTTGGCTGAACGCTCTGGACTCACGCAGTCGGTGATTGCAAAAGTTGAGAATGAAGTGGTTGACCCGAGGGTTTCAACTTTGAGAAAAATGGTTCGTGCTCTACAGAGGGAAGAAAGCCCCGGCACAGCCCACACAGTTGGAGATATTATGGTCAGCGAGATCACGACGCTAGCTCAGACCGACACCGTCCAGTCCTCTATTGACAAGATGGTTATCGGGGGTATCAGCCACCTACCGGTCTTGAATGCTGACGGTTCGGTCATCGGTTTGGTTTCTGAATCGACTCTGTTGAAAGAGAACGTATCGAAAAACGCTCTTGTTGAGGAAGTTATGAGAGTTGATTTTACATTGATTGACGCAGAAGTCTCCATTGGTGAAGCTCGACGATTGTTGGATGGTTCTGAACTCTTGTTGGTAAGTCAACGGGGCGAATTGGTCGGACTTGTCAGCAGAATCGACATGATTCGTGCTCTAAGAAGAGGCAATACTCGAGGTTAATTGTTAGCAGCATCTTCTCCTTGCGGCGTGATGAGTGTGGTGCTTCCATCCCGGATGATTTGGTGTACTGTCAAAGTTCCTCCATTCACGGTCACGGGGCATAAAACTCCGCATGCTGGCGCCAAGTAATCCTCTCCAGTCTCGGTAAGGACAAGTCGAATACCGTGCCCTGCCGGGAGTATGGCGTCAATGGCTTGGAACTCCATCAGCATCGTCAGACTTTGCCCGGGAAGTACGGTTGTTGGATCGCTTCCTCCACGGTAATAGCGAATATCCATTGTGGCATGCCCGAGCCGAAGACCGGTTTCAGCATCCTGCATTTCCGCAAAAACTTGCCCGCCGTCCATTGAAGCAGTCACGTCGAGGTGAAGTGTAAACAAGCCAGAAAGATGGGCATCCTGATCTTCAAACAGAGCGGGACAATCAAATGTCACGCCAGACAGTCCACCACCAGCAACACTTGCTCCAACAACACGTTGACCCGTTTGAGAGCAATCGGCCAAGGGTTGTGCAATGGGTTGTGCATCAAGTGGTGGCCAGGTTGATTCAATTCTCCATTCGCCATCGTTACGCTGGATTTGGGCATGTAGTTCTGGCTTCTCACCAACACCTTTGAGGTAGTATTCAAACCATTCAAAGAGATCTTGAGCCCAGTCCCAGCGCGTCATATTGTGGATAGCTTCACCACCATAACCACTGTCTTGGGCGTTGTGTTTTGACCACTGGTCTGGATAATTGTGCTCCCACTGTCCCAACATTCCACGAACTTCGAAGCCTCCGTCAACAAACATCTGATAACCGGGGAAAACTTGGTGTGGGTCAACGTTCCAATCTTGCATTCCCTGTACCCAGTAAACGCTGCCGTTGTAATTTTGGAAAGCTTTGGTCAAATGTTCTCTTTCGTCGTAATAGTTCGACATATACGGGTCAAGTTCGCCGGCGCCATAGGTCACAGGGCCAGCAAAGAATCCCTCGATGATGTCCGGACAAATGTTGTCGAAGTCATCTTCGTTGTAATCGACGGTGCTGCTGAAATAATTCATGTGCATGACTTGGCTTCGCGCCTCAGCGCTGCCATTTTTGTAGAGGAGTGGATGAAGGCCGGTTGTACCAGAAATCGGTACGATTGTTGCGAGATGTTCGCTGCCGAGTGCTGCGGCTTCCCATTGCGTAGCGCCTTCGTATGATTTGCCGTAAAGTCCAACTTTTCCATTGGACCAGTTTTGTGTTCCCAGCCATTCGACTGCTTGGTGAATGCCCCAGCCCTCGCCTTCACCACGATAATCGAAACAACCGGACGATTCTTCAGTGCCAAAAACCGACACTTGAGCAAAGGCGTAGCCGTGAGGGATGTAATTGTCGTAGATGAATTCGCCACGGCCAGCCCCAACAACATAGGTTGCGCCAGATTCATCACCGGGTTGGCCGAAGGAAAAGTAGGGGCTAACTACAGCGATTACTGGGACTTTTTCTCCAAGTTCAGTGTTTGATGGCAACCAATAAGAAAGGTGGATGTTGGAAGTAGCAGGGCCCGTCTCCCAAACATCTGAAGTATCAACCTCAAACGTTGCTTCCTGTACTTCAAGAGCGGTGTATGGCCCCGGTTCAAGAACGTAAGAATAGCTGTCAGTCCAGTTCCAATCCAGTGTATGCCGGTCCCATTCTGAAGGATAGCCGGTTGATGACGATGGGTTATCTTGCGACGAATCGCTGCCAAAACATCCCGAAAGTGGCCCGAGAAGGACCAGCATGGACAGGAATACTGCGATTCGCATGGTTGTGCCAAGCAGAGGTTTGCCATCAATGTGATGTTTGGTTGATGGTATCAATGAAGTGGTGAGTGTGCATCGCAAAACATGGTCGTGTTGGTTACCGGAGCTGCAGGGTTCATTGGTTCTCATGTTGTTCAACTCTTATTGTCTGAAGGAAACGATGTTCGTGCGACTGTTCGCAATCTCGAGAATGCTCAATTTCTCAAATCGCTATCCCAAAATGACCGATCGTCACTCGAACTTGTGGAAATGGATTTGCTTGAGAGTGAATCCGTTCACAATGCTGTTGAAGGTTGTGATACGATAATTCACTGTGCGGCAAGCCTAATGGTGGGCGTTAAAGATGCTCAGAAGGATGTTGTGGAACCATCGGTTACAGGTACGCTAAACTTGTGTAAGGCTGTACGTCAAAATGAGTCAATACACACCATCATCCACACCTCATCTGTTGCAGCCATTCGCCGGACTCAATACGAAAACGGCCAAACTTTTACTTCGGAAAATTGGTGCGACGATGCGACTTTAAAATCAAATCCATACGGATTGGCAAAGGCCGAAGCGGAACGAAAAATGCGTGAATTCGTCGATGAATGTCGCCGTTCAGCAAGAAAAATAAGGTTGGTTACTCTTCACCCATCCATCGTTTTTGGTCCAGTTTTCCACGAGCGTCACACGCGAGGTTCGATGGCTTATCTCAAACATTTCAGAGGAAAATTACCGTTTGTGCTTAACGCCCATCTTAATTTCGTCGATGTTAGGGATGTTGCAGAAGCACACGTTCGTGCGATAAAATACGGCGAAGACGGTGGGCGATATATTCTCCACAAAGCCGGGTTGTGGATGAATGAATTAGGCACGAAGTTGAGAGAGGTACTGCCAGAGCGGAAATGGCCCGTTACTCGGCTGCCGACCGTTTTTGCGATTCTTATGGCCGCATTCCACCCGAAGTTAACGGTACAACAAGTGCGTTCATACACCGGCCGGCATGTCAATTATGACATTCAGAACACCGAGAATATGCTTGAAATGAAATTTCTCAGCATCGAGGAGACGCTTACAGATTCTATGAAATCACTCGAGGAATTAAGCCGCAAGGTATGAGGGGCGAGACGCTCTGGAACGACCATGCAGGCAGAACATGTATGGGGCCGTCGTTGGAGTGAAAATACATTAGCAATGGCTCGGAAATACATGGAGGTCGCTTGTCGAAAACAGACCCTCGTATGCTTAGCAGCTGACCGGAGCACAATGGCAGGGTTGTTTGAACTCATTGAAACGGTTGGATCTTCGATTGCAGCACTCAAAACACATGTCGATTTGGTCGATGATTGGACAGTAGAGAGTTGGGAACGATTCTGTAAAGCGGCACAGGAGGCGGATTTATTGATTTTCGAAGACCGCAAATTTGCCGACATAGGCGGCATTAGTCGGAAACAGATGGCAGGAGTCTACAACATCCGGGCTTGGTCCGATCTCGTTACGGCCCACTTAATCTCTGGGCCAGATATTGTAGACGGTTTGCAAGCAGGATGGGCTGATGTTGGTCGAAATGGCGGCGTATTGTTGCTCGCACAGATGTCCAGTAGAGGTAATTTACTCAAACCAGAATATACCTCGCAAGTGGTTGTCAAAGGAAAAGCGCATGATGGTGTGTTTGGCTTTATTGGAAACGGTTCACGTCCAAAAGAGCTTGCGCTGCTTCGTGAAGCGGTTGGAGACGGTAAACTCATCTGGACCCCTGGAGTGAACCTGACAGTCGGTGACGGTGAAATGGGGCAAAGATACGGCGACCCAAGGGAAGCCGTCTTGGCAGGTTCCGATTGTATCATTGTTGGTTCAGGTATTCACAAAGCAGAGAATCCTGCACAACAAGCTCAAGCTTACGCAGAAGCCTCGTGGAACGCGTTACTTGAACGTAATAATTGAGGTTGTGTCATGGATGTTGCCTTGTGGTTTCTTGCTCTTGGGGCAAGTGTGGTACCCATTTGGATTCTGTGGCGCGCTGGTAGAAAAGCCAAAATGTTGGACTTACGTTTAGCCGAAAACGACAGTTCGCTACTTGAAGAAGATGGTCTGATTATCACACAAATGAATGCAGTTCCTCCGGGCACCCAAATAACCCACAATGCCCACGTCGTTATGGTGCCTGATAACGGTCCTCAAATGTAATCTTGTAAGTAACCCATAGCGTAAGCCCCATACACTGCTGCGCCAGCAACAGTAAGGAAAACGAGGAATTTGAATACCCTGCGCTTTGGCTTTGGTTTCAAGGATGAGTCGATATCTGCTACAATGAGTTCGGGTAACGATTCTATGGCTGCCACGGGAAGAGTTAATTCTGGCATCCCTGGTATTGGTGGAAGTGGCATAAGTCCGACATCCGGTTCTGGTTTAATACGATCTTCAGGGTAGAGTTGGTCAAGGTCTTCAAGACCGGGCGCGTCTGGAATTGGGCCAAGTATTTGGTCCCATTTTTCACTGACAGCGGTTGATGATACGGGTTTTTCGAGCCACGCAACAGCACCTGCAGAGTGGCTTGCATCTTCGGCCAACTGTGCATTACGTCTTGAAGCGATGAAGACTATGCGGCTCTCCCCGCCATGTTCACGCATCTCTAAAGCAGCGAGATGCCCGTCGAGGGATGGAATATCAAGTGCTATTACGACCAATTCGGGGTCCAATCGAATGTATTCATCAACGGCTTGATCGCCGTCTTGACATTCTTCGATAATGAAATCTCGAATCTTGAACACTTCACGTAGACGCATGAGTGACATTGGATTATTGTCTACGAGAAGAACCGTTGGAGCGGTTTCTTCGGCAGTCTCCGTGACATAAGCCATGTGAATCAATCCGCTGAAGAAGTTATTGCACATCAAACAACCGCACAATTGAGGTCATTCTTCGCTGTCTTCTGGAGAAGAGAGGTCCTCAACAGGCCCTGATTGCGGGTTTGCAAATGCCTCACGTATTGTCTCAGACTGGGCAGAATCGCTCTCCATTTGTCTACGACGCGTTGGGGCTTTGAGAAATTGAAGTTGGAGTTCGCTAACTATTCCCTTCAACATACGTTCCTCTTGGTCTGTTAAATTCCCTTTTGTTTTTGATTGGAGCATTCGAAGTAAATCGATAGCTGCTTTCGCTTCGCCAAGATTGAACATCATGTTTCCTTCTTGGTCTGGTAAAAGGCCCATGTGCAAAAGGGATGAACGTTGAAACATGTGAATCAATTGGAAAAACTGTTCGGTTTCATCATCTTTGAAAGTGCCCGCCATACCCTTGCCAGGGCGTTGAAGTCTAAGTCCTCATCGCTTGCATTCAATCGAACATCTGTTCGAGCAACCAGTCGGGATCGAACTGTTTCAAATCGTGATAGCCTTGCCCGACGCCTGCGAATACAATCGGTCGGCCGGTTGAAAAGGCAATTGATAGGCCTGCACCGCCCTTTGCGTCCGTATCCACTTTTGTGAGGACTGCTCCATCAAACTTCATGATTTCTTGGAACATCCTCGCTTGTTCTACTGCGTCGTTTCCTGCAAGCGAGTCACCGACAAAGAGGGTTAAGTGGGGGTTTGCGACGCGTCGAACCTTGTTCAGTTCGTTCATGAGGTTGACTTTGTTTTGCATTCGGCCGGCTGTGTCGACAAGAACCACGTCGATGTTCTTGGCCTTTGCAGATTCGATAGCATCTCGGGCGATGGCTGCAGTATCGCCGCCTCTTTGGCTGGAAATGCATCGAATTCCAAGGTTTTCACAATGACTTTCCAGTTGCTGAATTGCGCCGGCCCTGAATGTATCGCCCGCTGCTGCTACAACGGAGATGTTCTGGTCGAGTAATCGTTGAGCAATTTTAGCTGCTGTCGTTGTTTTACCAGTGCCGTTCACGCCGACCAGCATGATGACAACAGGCGTGTCACCAGCATCGATAAACGATTGAACGCTGGCATCAAAATCCCAATACCCTGCAGAAAGGATGTTGCGTAATGCTCGCTTGAGGGCTGCTTCCAGTACTTTGGCAAGATCGGCTCCCTTCCTCAGACGAGCTCCAATCAAATTGTTACGTAGTGCTTGAGTCACTGCAGTGACGGCGTCGCTAGAAATATCGGATTCGAGAAGCACCCATTCGAGTTCTTCAATGAGATTGTCCAAGGCGCCACCTGCCTTGATGACTCGGCCTCCTTCTGAAACAACACCTCCTCCAAGCTCCACCTTGACTTTAGTTCCTGCTTCTGTCTCGATTTCAGCATCTTTGACCGAACCCTTAGGCGCACTTTGAACGCTGACGAGTTGCCGACCAGTAGTCGTTCTCATTACAGAAAGATCGACATTGGATCCTTTTGGCCGAGCAACTTCTACGGCCCCTCGTTTTTTCAAATCTTTACGTTGCTTTGCAAGGCGCTTTTCGTCTGCACGACGTATCTTCTCGAGTCGCTTTTTCTCTTTACGAGAAATTTCAACAGGAAGAGAGATTTCCTCTTCATCGTCAAAATCATCCCATTCGTCATCTGATGCTGATGGTTCTGGAATTTCATCAATTTCGTCGAGGTTTTCCCATTCGTCATCTTCAACTGGTGCCTCGGAAATCTCAAGATCTGAATTCGGTGAATTGACGTTTTCGATATGATTTTCAGCGGCCACCAATGCTGCTTTCGCCTCCAGTGAGTCTTCCTCGGCAGACAACTCCTCGGTATCGACTTCGGAAGCAACCTCGGTTACTCGTTTCCTGAATCTGTCGAAAAGTCCCATCTCTGCCCCTCAGTCGTCAAGTGTCAATTCATTGCCAAATCGCCCACCGCGGCGCGATGAGCGTCGAGGTTTATCTTCAGTGGATGGTTGTGGTGAATCTGTAGATGTGGGTAGAGGTGTTGCCGGAGGTTGGGTAGATTGGAGAGTTGCAGCAGCATCGTTGAACTCCTGCGCTAATTCTGTGATTTTAACTTCTAATTTTGTAGCTTGGTCACTCAAATCCTTATGCAAATGCGTGATGCCTTCTTTGCGTTCAACGGTCATTGTGTAAGCCTCACTCCACGGTTTTTCCCCATATACGCCGCTTCCGAGATCGACCAAAGCCGTACCTTCAGTTTCACCTTCATGTTTGTAGTGAAGTGTTACCCCTGAACCAATGGACAATCGAGCGCCTGCATGGCCGGTTTGAACGGATTGTTGTAGGCTTTGAAGAATGCTTGAAGTGATGTCGTGTTCATCAATAATTGCAGTAATTTGTTCGATGCGTGAATGGAGATCGTCCAATTGCTTTCGGTGTGCATCGATAGTGCGGGCCATCTTTTGTAACTCGCTGCGTTCAACCATGCGTCTCACGCAATCCGTAGAGGTGGTCCTTGAAGAACTACCCGAAGGTCACTCTTCTTCGGCAACCGGAGCGACTGAGCCGCCAGCAGCAGCAATCTCTTCACGGAAGTAATCCATAATTCGTGGTTCGGTAGAAGTTCTTGGGTCAATCTCGGAGACGGATTGGATTTCGATGGAGCGGCGATTTGCCTTGTGACGGGAGCCCATGATTGAGTATGTTCGGTGTTCTGCATCTGCAGCATCAGATGCTGGTAAATCCAAAGAAAACACTTGGCGCATGCTGCCAAAGGGGGCAATTCCTGAAACTCGGTAGGCCTTCATCAAAGTGGGCGACTCGCAAACCCGACTTAAACGCGCCGTCGCGTAGAATGTGAAGATTTCAACCACGAGATTGACAAAGTTTGACGATTCAAGACCAATTATGCGGCCTGCTTTGTTGATCACAATGCTGTTGTTGTTGCCGCTCGTTCAAGGATTCAACGCAACGCTTCCAGTTCCAGCACAAGACGGAGCGGAATACGTTCTTGAACTTGAGAAGGGGGAATGGAGTCAAGAACTCTGGGATTCTTTAGATTCTACAGGGCATGTCCCCCTCCGAATGATTAGTCCGAGTCATGTTCTTGTTTGGCGATCTCCGGATTTCACCCCACTCGGGGGCATACACACCATCGAGCCTCCGGCAACGGAATACAAGTTTGGTTTGGAACATGATTCTGAATTCGCAAAAATAGTGTTTGAACCGAGACTCCCAGAAGATGCCGTATCATCACTTGTGCAAACATTTCTCGCTTGGGGGTTGAACATTGATTCAAATCCTCAAAAATATTCTATGGCTCTACCACATATTGAAACCGTGAATTGGAATGTTTTCGCCCACCACTCAGGCATCAAGGACATCGATGGAGTGCTGTGGGTTGAACCGGTGTTATCTGCAGAAGGAAGAAATGAGTTATCTGGGTCTCTGCTCCAACACGGTAAAACAACTGCAAATCCTGCATGGGAACTAGGTCTTAGTGGAGATGGGATAGTTGTTGCAGCGGCCGACTCGGGTCTCGATTACGATCATGCGTGTTTCCGAAATGCAACCTCTGCAACAGCGTTCGGTTCGAACGGAATTGACGGTATTGGAACACCTGGGGAAAACCACCGAAAAATTCTGGCTGTAAATCATTCCATTGATTCGGGAGATACAAACGGCCATTCCGATTACCGTCACGGGACGCATGTCGCAGGAACCCTTGCTTGCTACAATGTGTTTGACATGCGTTCTGGTTCACAACCTAAAAACGGCTCGGCATTGGCATACGAGAGCAAACTCGTTTTCCAAGATATTGTGTCGGCAGATGGCTGGGTTCCACCTGATGTGGATTCATTGTTTGTCGAAGCAGGAATGAATGGTGCGGTCATTCATTCCAATTCATGGGGAGATGCAACCACCGAATACACCGCCCGAACTGCTGATTTCGATGCGTGGGCGCTGGAAATGCCTTGGTCGCTAACTTTTGTCGCACCTGGAAACAACGGCGCTCAGTTGCTGGAGCCGGCGAATGGACGAAATGTAGTTGCTGTTGGAGCATCGATGAAATCTCAGTCGCTAGCGGTATGGCCGTCATCGTCCATCGGCCCAACCGAAGCGGGAACAAATGGCATCTTTGCTTTAGCCCCTGGTACCACGATTCAGTCGGCGCGAGCGGATGGTATCCCCGATTCATACAACGACGCACTACGCTCATCATCTGGAACGAGTATGTCCACTCCAGGCGCAGCTGGGGCCGCAGTATTGATTCAACAAATGATAGAGGATGGGTGGATTTCCGGTAGTGAAGAGCGTGCTCCTGTTGCAGTCCAATCACTGCGACCAGTGTGGTCTGATGTGACGCTCAACACTACCAATCACCTACAACTGTCCGAAGGTTTTACTCCTTCAGGCTCATTACTGAGGGCCTTACTCGCTCTATCAACTACCCAACTTCCCCAAGATGAAAGGAACGGTGGAAACGGCGGCTATGCTGTCCAAAACATACATGATGGGTGGGGGCAGATCAATCTCTCTGAACTCGTTGACTTTGAAGCGCTTGAAAACGCACTTCATCAAGGAAATGTTTCGCCTGCAAGCGATCTCTGGATTCATGACTCATATCGTCTGGATGAAGGGTTGCCGAGTGCGTGGCTTTCACAACGTCAAGGAGCCAATGAGGCATTAGAGAATCTCCTTTCTGTTCCTTGGAACGGCACGGGTGCGAAGGGGCCTTTCCTTGCAACGGACGAGGTCTGGACAGAACGGTTTGAACCGAACGGGGAACGATTGAATGTACGATTAGCGTGGCCTGCAGCACCCGAGCCACATTTGGTTGATGATTTGCAACTTATCGTACGACTATCCGACGGCACCGATGCTGTTGCAGGATCGTATCAAAACGATGGAGATTCTACTCTGTATCTCTCCGAAATTGTCGACTTTTCCAACACAACGACATTCCCTAACAGGAACGAAACTACTGTTGCAATAACACTCTCTGAAGAGGATTTGGACGGTATTGAATGGATTGATATTGAAGTTCGTGCTCGGTATGTGTCTCCAGGAAACTCAGTTCATTCCGTCGGCATTGATGGGAACAGAATGGGGTTCGCACTCGCAGTACAAGGGGTTGTGCGCGATTCACAAGCATGGAGTGACAGTGATGGAGATGGAGTCGTCAATATGGTTGACGAATGCCCGAATGAAGACGCAAGGGGATGGGACATAGATAACGACGGTTGCATTGATGATACCGATGGTGATTTTGTGAATGATCCGAACGATGTGTGTCCAGAAATCAATTCTGAAAATTATGATATAAACGGCGACGGATGTATCGATGACTCTGATGGTGATGGGGTTCTCGACAACGCTGACCTCTGTGTGACTGAAGTCGTATCGGCGTTCTGGCCCGTAAACGCCGACGGGTGTAGGCCTGTTGATGCGTTGCCGATAATCGATTTCACATTGTCTCCGGATGATGGAGGAATTTGGTACGATGAACTGGTGGTTGAATGGGTGGTTTTCGACGATGACGGTGATTCGTTCGATACTGGTGCTGCGATTCACGTCCTAAACAATTCAAGCGTAGGAGGTTCATACTCGATTACTCGCTGTACCAAAATTAACGTCGATAATGGTAATTTCTCATGCACTTGGGAAATACCTAGAGACTTACCAGTGTGGGATATTCGGGGACTTGACCTGCAGATCGAGTTGTTTGTGCAATCGCAAAACAACTCACCTGAAGCAAAGCTCGATACAGTCAAACTTCGAGATGATGCAATCTTCACAAGTCAATGGAATAACCCTTTGCTTGACGGAGGAATAAGCGATAAAGAGGTTGAGTCACAAGGGGGCGCCTCGCAAAATAGGGCGCTTTTATGGGGCATATTCGGAGTGATTGGAGGATTTATTCTCATGTATCAATTAGGATGGAATGTTCGAAGAGATGAGTATGATAAAAAAGTCCAACCGGCATTTAATTTTGATATCGAACAACACAGTGATGGTTTAATTGGCGAAAACGAGTGATAGCGTTACAATTTCCTGTTAATGCGCGTATAAACTGGCAACGCATTCAAAGGTGAACCTTGAAGGGTGGTGGCATCCTCGGCGACATATCCGCAATGCGGAAGGTGAAGAATATGAGTGACCGTCTATATGTTGGAATCGACCTGGGTACCTACCAATCTACAATTGCATCAAGCGCTGGAATCAGCCATACAATCGAAACTGTCGTCGGACGTCCAAAAGACCCGGTTGCACGAAACTTCCTCGGAAGAGATGTTTTGTTCGGTAACGATGCTCTGAAGAACAAACTCGCATGTAACCTCTACCGCCCAATGGCTGCTGGTGTTGCTCAAGATGATGAAGCAAACCTCGCCGCAGCCAAGGCGTTTGTTTCCCACCTCTTGGAAACCGTAGACCCTGAAGAATTCGACGAAGTTTTTGGCGTCATCTGCTCACCGAGTCACGTTTCATTCACTGACAAATCGAACCTCGTTGCTACTCTTCGAGGCCAAGTGAACGCCATTATGGTCGTCACAGAACCGTTCGCAACCGCTTTCGGCATAGGTGAAATCGCAAGTTCGATTGTTGTTGACATCGGTGCTGGAACAACAGATATCGCTCGCATCTACGGTACATTCCCAACTGATGAGGACCAAGTGACCATCCAAGAAGCTGGTGATTGGCTCGATAACGAGCTCATGGGCCTTATTCGCAAGAAGTACACCGGCGCTCAAGTCACCAAAGATATGGTTCGAAAGTGGAAGGAAGAAGTTTCGTATGTTGGCGCTGATGACCGTGAAGCAATGGTCGAACTTTCCGTTGAAGGTAAGAAGCAAATTGTTGACATTGGCGATCTAGTCAACAAGGCATGTGAACTCATTATTCCAAAGATTGGCAACGCAATTAAGCGAATCGTTGCTGGAGCAGACCCTGAATACCAACCTATTCTCCGAAACAACATCATCCTTTCAGGCGGAGGATCACTCATCGAAGGTATCGCAGCCCGAATGGCTGACGAAATCTCCGATATCGGAGATGTCAATGTTTGGTGTGTTGATGACCCAATCAACGCTGTTGCCACAGGCGCACTTCAACTCGCTGGTGAAATGCCAGACGATATGTTCACCGCAATCAACTGATTGCCGGACATTGTGTAAGGGTGGAAAACCAGCCATCTAAGTCGCCTTTTGATGGCGAAAGTTCAAGTGTGGTTGTGCGGCGATAGCCGCTTGTATGACGCTCGACTCTTCCGGAACAAGTGGAATCAACCGTATCGGTGATGCAAGTGGAGATGAGCGTGCAGCGCTTGAGGGGATGCTCAAAGGATATCCTGTAGAGCAACTGGTTGAAGAAGTTCTCATCGCCTGGAATGAACTTGCTGCTCGAAATGAAGAAATGGTGTCCGTAAAACAACGATTGCGGGTTCTGGAACTCGATTTGGCGGAGCGTGAAGACATGGTCGCGCCCGAAGTTGCCCGTTTGGCCGAAGCTGATTCTGCACTTCAAGAGAGTGAAGCTAAGGTGATTCACCTTGAACGATTATTGGGTGATGTCCGAGAAGAGTTGGCATCACAGCAATCATCACTGTCCCACGAAGAAAGAGCTGCTACTGCGGTCGAAGTTGAACAATTGAGAACCCTTACAACTCAACAAGACGAAGTTATTGGCGAGATGGAAGGACGGATCACCCAGATGGTCGAGGCCCTCGAAAGAGCCGCTGATGCGGGATTAACCTCCGTCACTGCTGAAGAAGTTCGTCGACTAAAAGCGCAACTCGACACAGCCGTAGCCCAGAATGAAGCGGAGCAAGCGGCAAACAAAGCCTTAGAGGAAGAGCGTCAAAGATTGCGAGACATTGCCGACCGTCTTCGAGGATTGCTTGATGCTCGTGATGGGCGTTTAGGGGAGCTTGAAGAACAACTTGAGAGGGTCATGCAAGGGCCGCGTTCTGTTTCTGCTGAACACGACTATTTGGTTGAACAAATCGATGAACTCAAGCGTAGATTGCTTGAGCGAAACCGGGAATATGACTCGTTGCGCCGACGTGAACGTCGTTTGCATAACGATGTCTTCGAACGGGATGAAAGAATTCAACAGATCACACTTACACTCACAGATATGGAAGCGGCTCTTCAAGATAGAACTGCTGAACTTCGTGAACTCGAAGGGCAGCGTGAAACAATGGTCCATGAGTTGGATTCGGTCCGAAGAGGTGAAAGAACTCGCGAAGTCGTTGGCAGAGTCTTTGCTGATTCTCTGTCACTGGTACGTACACACGATGCTCGTGAGGCAAAGAGGGATGCTTACAGTAACGCGCCCGACATGGAACGAAAACTCACAACTCCTGCTACCAAAGATATGTCAAAACTAGCCGATGGGGGTAGAGTTTCGCTTGAAGTGAGTGAAACTGCCATCGAGCCTGGTATGGATGTCGAGGGTGCTCGGCCGCCTTCACCCGGCGGTTCTGGAGACCCCGTTGTCTTTGAGGATGAAGATTAAGCCTGTTGAATCGCATTCACGATACCGCTGATCCGTTGTCGCAGTTCATCCAAATCGCTTGCGTCTTCTGTAAGCGTGCCTGTTACAATCCAATCCGCTCCCGCTTTGGAGGCGAGTGTTGCCTGTTCTGGACTGCGTATTCCTCCACCAACAACCAATGTCAGTCCTTCAACAGAGCGTGCACTTTCAATCAATGCAGGATTAACTTGGGTGTGCGCACCGCTTCCTGCTTCAAGGTAGAGGAGTTTGAATCCGTACATTCGAGCTGTAAGAGCATAAGCATGCGTCAATTCGGTGTCCCCGGGTTGAATCAATTCAGCATCCCCAACTTCTCCGACTCGACCACCTGGTGAACATACAAGATATCCTGTTGGGAGTGCTTCAACACCAAACTTGTCTAGATATGGGGCGCCACGTACTTGTTCACCTACGAGGAACCGGCGAGTTTTAGAGTTCATTAACATCATGAAAGTAATAGCATCAGCAGCTGGAGACAATGCATGGGCCCCGCCCGGGAACAAGACGACTGGGATGTGCCATTGGGATTCATCGGATTCGGGGTCCTGACTCGCAGCAAAAGCTCTCAACTCAAAAGCCTCTTGAATTGCTTTACATGTGGAATGAACAACCTCGTCTGGTGTATCGGTGGACCCTCCTACGAAGATCATGCTGCTGCCACATTCAACGGCAACCATAGCGCGATTAGCAGCAGTATTGGCGTCTTGTTTAGCAGGGTCAATGAGCGTCACATGACGGGTTGGTTGATTGGTTGAAGTCACGTACTCCAGTGTGGTAGCATCGGCCTTTCTCATGTCATCCCCGAATAACCGTTCAACGGGCACAGCATAGGCGTTACGCATCAAATGCAATCGAAAGTAACGAGCATAGAGTTCTCATACCTCCTCGGAGTAGCCAAGTTGTGACGGAAGTTGGACCTTTTCGGCGCCTGCTCGGGCATATGAGTTCGCACAAGGGCACGATTCGCCTGGCATCCGCCTGTTCAATCACAAACAAGATTTGGGATCTTGCTCCGCCCCTCCTCATTGGTCTCGCCGTTGATGTTGTTGTCCTCAAAGAAGAATCCTTTCTGGCATCTTATGGCCTAGTTGACCCATGGCATCAACTTGTCTTCCTATCTGTGCTGACCTTCGCTGTATGGGGTCTTGAATCATTGTTCGAATACTTCTACGCTATTTTGTGGAGAAATCTAGCACAGACCGTCCAACACGAGTTACGGCTGGATACTTTTAATCACGTGCAGAAGCAAGGAATGGGGTGGTTTGATGAACGCCAAAAGGGGGATATTTTAGCAATCCTTAACGACGATATCAATCAGCTTGAACGGTTTTTAGATAAAGGAGCAAACGATTTACTTCAAGTGAGTACGACTGTTCTTGTCGTAGGTGGTGTCTTTCTTTTCATTTCTTGGCAAGTCGCATTGTTTGCCGTATTACCAATACCAGTCATTCTATGGGGGTCTTTCAAGTATCAAAAAAGTCTTGAACCAAGATACGCAGAAGTTAGAAAGTCTGCAGGAGCAATGAACGCATTGCTTGAAAACGATCTTTCAGGAATGTCAACAATTCAATCGTTTACCGCAGAAGAGAGAGAACTGAAGCGTGTGGAGGCTTTGAGTAACGATTACCGTGAAGCGAACAAAGAGGCAATTCGCCTTTCTGCTGCTTTTACACCACTCATCAGGATGGCAATCCTCTGTGGATTCACTGCCACATTATTGTTGGGTGGATGGATGACGTTGGAAAATACGCTCGCCGTTGGGGCATATTCTGTTCTTGTCTTCATGACACAACGCCTGCTCTGGCCACTCACAAGGCTCGGGGAAACATTTGATTTGTATCAAAGGGCGATGGCGAGTTCGACCCGAGTGCTCGACGTGTTAACTTCGCCAACAGAAGTCAAACAAGGAGAATATTCACCGGATGTTCAAACCATTGAAAAATCCTCAATCATCTTTTCAGATGTTGGTTTCGCTTATCCTGGTAGAGAACCTGTCTTTGAGAACATGAATTTGGAAATCATACAAGGTCAAACTGTTGGTGTTGTCGGTTCAACCGGAGCTGGGAAAACAACGCTGATCCGACTGCTGTTGAGGTTTGCCGAACCGGATAACGGTTCCATTTCATGGGCCGGACATACGCTGCCAGAGTGGAATCTTGAACAATTGCGCTCATCGATGGCACTTGTTGATCAGCACATCACTCTATTCCCTACAACGATATTAGAAAATATCCGTTACGGTAATCCGAACGCCGAAGATGGGGAGGTTCTCGAAGCGGCAAAACTCGCAGAGGTCGTTGACTTCGTAGAAGAACTACCAGACCAATGGGCCACTCTGGTTGGCGAAGGGGGCCACAGGCTCTCTGGTGGACAAAGGCAACGTCTTGCTATTGCTCGGGCCGTCCTCAAAGATGCCCCCTTGCTCATCCTCGACGAAGCTACATCTGCAGTCGATAATGAGACTGAAGCCGCATTACAACGGTCGATCAATAAGATATCAAAAGGAAGAACTGCAGTGATAATCGCCCATCGGCTCTCAACTGTACGAAATGCCGACCGAATTTTGGTTCTCAATAACGGGAAAATTGTTGAGGATGGAACTCACGATGATTTGGTTGAAATGAGTGGTATCTACTCCCGGATGTGGGCTGTTCAAACAGGTAAAAGTGAGTGATTGCGGTGTTTTTCCCGCGTTATTAACCTTTGTAAGGCGATTTACAGCCTATTATAAGTGTAAGAAGACGCCCAAAGGTTGAGAAATATGATTACAGAGAAGTTCTCTAAGACAACGAGCCTGCTTTTGATTGCTACTTTTGCCCTTGCTATGGCATCCACAGTTTCTGCTGCGGGTGTCGGAGAAATGGATGCAGAGACCGGATTGCCCGCTTTCCTATCGGACGGCGTGGATGATGGATTGGAAACATTGACCTTTTTCCTCTTCTTTGTAGGATATATTGCCATGGGTGCGGCATTCGTTTTCTTCATGAGTGAGCGAAGCAACGTTGCCCCACAATACCGAACGACAATGACCATTTCGGCGTTGATTGTTGGTATTGCTGCTTTCCACTACTACTACATGCGCGGAGTTTACGCTGATTTCGGCGAAGTCTCTGTTGAATACCGATACATGGACTGGATTATTACTGTCCCACTGATGGCCCTCAAATTCCCTTCCCTCGTCGGAAAGGGTGCAATCACCGATGCAAAGTTCGCTGGACTCGGATTTACAGGAATCTGTTTCCTGGGTGCACTCATCATGATTGGATTCGGATATGCTGGTGAAGCTGGTTTGATGAACGAAATCCTCGCACTCCTTCTTGGTGGTATGGGATGGGCAATGATCATCGTTGCAACAGGTACTCCTTGGTCCTCCGGCCTTGGCGTTGACAACAGCAAGATTTCCGAAGAACTCATGTGGAGCGCTAACGCACTACGCTGGTTCATCGTCGTCGGCTGGATCATCTACCCTCTCGGCTACCTTTTCAGCCCGGAAGTCGCTTTGATTGAAGTTGACAACGGCGCAGAATACATGGCTGTTGCTTACAACATTGCAGACATCATCAACAAGATCGGTTTCGGTGTTGTTGCATGGATGGGTGCTAAGAAAGCAACCGAAGTGCTTGCTGCTTCAGAGTGATTTTCGAATCGCCCGCAGAAGCGTCTCTGCACTTGCCCTTGGACAATAACGTAGCCACAGCGCTGCGAGAGGTATCCAAGCAACGGTGTACAGAAGCACAGCTACAGTCGACATTTGTAATCCCCACTGGTGCGTGGCCGAAAGGTCACGCATCAGTGTTAGGGGAATAAAGTGAACGAGATATATCGTCAAAGACAACTTGCCCGTACTGTTCAAAAAGGGAAATTCAAAACGCTGAATAATCAACCACAGCAGCAGAACACCTGTCATTCCTGCAACAAGAAATGAAGGGTTCGCCGGAAAGAATGTAAGCATTGCATTCGATGTTGGATGAGCCCAAAGCAAATCGTTTACTTGTGAGTACACAAAGGTCGCTAGACAAAACACGATACCTGTAACAACTGCAATTTTAACGTTCGCAGTTCCGACAAGTGAGTAACCAGGAGTAGTTTGCTGTTGAGAAATTGTTGCCCCAAGAAGTGCAAAAATAAACCATGGGAACAGTGGATATGTACCTGTTAGGAGAAGATTTGAAAAAATGATGCCGAGAGAACCATCATCAATATGATCGGACCAAATCCCCGTACCCAGAGATTCAGTAAGTAATAACTGTGCTGCGAATGTAATCCCGACAAGTGATGTAAACACTCGAATGTCTGCAATGTTTATCCTCGTGAACAAAGGGGGTAGAATCAACGTCAGCATTGACATAAGAGAAAGTACACCTGGTGTGAAAATATTGAACAAATGAGGTGAAGCCAGGTTGACGGCGATTTGTGCCATAAGAAGAAAGCCTGCTTGAGAGAGGCGTTGACGTAGTGTCATTGTGCTCATGGCCAAGCCCCAACCAAATAATGCGACAAACAATGGAGCTGCAAGCCCACCTAAACCCGAAACAATGTACGCCAGTGGTGTAAGTTGTACTTGCTCATACGGATTCCATGTCGCTGCTGCGTGAACCATTACCATGAGGAGAACTGCAACGCCACGGAGTGAATCGATATGTGGGATGCGCATTGTTTGTGACATTGTATCAGCGATTCGCCTTGACGTATTCTATTGCATTGCGGAACATTTGCAGCCCTTCACCTTCCCATTCGCCCAATGCATCACTGGATTGCGGACCTGGTGCTGAACCTCTCGTATGATGAGGGTGCAACCACTTCGCATAAACAGCCTCAGGATGGGGCATTAGACCGAAAACAAGTCCCGTGGAATCACATACTCCTGCAATATTTCTCATGCTCCCGTTTGGTGATATCGGGAATGGTAGAGGTTCGTCCGTCATTCCTTGTCCTGCTGGAGTTGTTGGGTCTACGTAACGAACTGTAAGTTGGTGGTTGGCCGCCAATGCGTCGAAATCAGTTGACGAAGGCATGACAAATTTCCCTTCACCGTGGCGAACTGGGCAATCAATGCGCTGGATTCCTTTGGTCCAGATACATGGGCTTTCAGGATCAAATTCAAGCGTAACCCAGCGATCTTCATATCTACCTGAATCATTGAGAGTTAGGCTCGCTCGTTGAACAAAATCTGGAAGTGGGTTCGAGGCATGTGGACCGGGTAGAAGACCGGTTTTTACAAGAACTTGAAAGCCGTTACAAATTCCAATGATTGGTTTACCTGCCGCAACAAATGCATGAAGCTGCTCTCGGAGAGCGAATCGCATCCTATTACCCATTAAACGGCCGCTACCAAGGTGATCGCCGAATGAGAAACCGCCTGGAACTGCGAGGATATCAAAGTCATCAAGAACTCGATTTCCTTGAACAAAATGATTCACATGTATTCGTTCGGAATCACCGCCAACCAAATTAAAAACGGCAGCGGTTTCATGGTCGCAATTAATTCCAAAGCCGAACAACACGGCAACTCGGGGGGAGGTCATTATGCAACACCTCCTGTCAAATCCAAGGTATTCTGCCACGCATCAACCATTGTAGGAATTTCGAGTTTGATGAGTGGGTCATAACCGTCGGAAATAATGAGTTCTTGAGAAGAGGTGACCGTCCCAAGGAATGTGAGTGGATGGCCGGCCATCCATTCGATAAAATCAGCCTCGTGTTCGGGTTGAACTCCTACAATGAATCGGCCAAGGGATTCGCCCCAAAGGCGGGACCAAACACTCGATTCGCCGGTTCCATCGATGTCTAATTGTGCACCCATTCGCCCACCAATGCACATTTCAGCTGCAGCAACCGCTACACCGCCTTCAGAACAATCGTGGGCCGTTTGGATAAGTCCAGCGTGAATCGCAGTCGAGAGGGCTCGGTAAGTGTCGATGTTTTGTTCTGGATGTGTCAAGAGAGGAACTTGTCCGCCAATTCCATCCGACTTACCGTTTTCCCTCATCATGAAGGCGAGTTCGGATGCACCGAGTTCTTCCTTCGATATGCCAACGAGGTAAACACGTTCTCCAACGCATTTGAAATCGCTGGTAGCGGTGAAGCGAACGTCTGGTTGATCTCCAAACACTGAGTAAAGAAGCGTTGGTGGTATGGATATCTTGTTCTCGCCGCTTCCATAGTCGTTTTTCATCGAATCTTTACCTGAGACGCAAGGAAGACGATAAGCACGGCATACACGCTCAAGTTCTCTGTTCGCTCGTACGAGTTGTGCAAGTTTGAATTTGCCATCCGGTGTTTTCACAGATTCGATCGAGTCGGGCCAACAGAAGTTATCCAACCCGGCCATCTTGTCCACATCAATGCCAGCACAAACCGCATTTCGGACTGCTTCGTCAATAGATGCCGCCGCCATAGCGCCAGCGTCCAAATCGGAATAACGAGGTGCGATACCGCACGAGATTACCAAACCATGTGGATTGCCGTGCAGTGGAGCGATGACTCCAGCGTCCCCTGGTCCGTCTCTTTCAACACCTACGAACGGCTTAACTGCTGTTTGGGCAATAACTTCGTGGTCGTACTGTCGAACCCATGACTCCTTCGAAGCAATATTGGGCCGAGCAAGCATATCCAATAGAATTGGAGAGTGGCCAGCGTCATCACCCAACTCAAGGGTTTCTGGGTTGAAGATTGGTTGTTTTGGAGTGCGCCATTCTGACTCGAGTTGGAGTTGTGGAACCCCATCATGAAGGAATTCTATAGGTAAATAGGCGACTGTGTCGGCGTTGTATTTGACATGGAACATACCACTGCTGGTAAACGTGGCAACAGGGGTTGCCTCTACTTCGTGGAGGTCCGCCATCGCTTCAAATGCTGCGCAATCAGACGATTTAACTGCGATTGTCATCCTCTCTTGACTTTCAGATACAAGAATTTCCCATGCTGACAAGCCTGGTTGTTTGAGGGGGACTTTTGCCAAATCGATCTCGCATCCATTGGTATACTCTGCCATCTCTCCGATAGATGAAGAAAGACCTCCAGCACCGTTGTCTGTAATGCATGTAATCAGACCGGCGTCGCGTGCCTCAAGAACCATGTCAAGCATTTTCTTTTGTGTAATAGGGTCGCCAATTTGAACTGCACTTGAAGGAGACTCCTCGGTTAGTTCAAGCGATGAAAAAGTAGCGCCATGAATCCCGTCATAACCTACTCTTCCTCCAACCATATACACAATGTCACCGGGCGTTGGGGTTTTGATGTGTGATTCACGGCCGTCTGGAAGAACACGCGGCATGATTCCAACCGTACCGCAATAAACGAGGGGTTTGCCGATGTAGCGGTCATCAAAAACAATGGCTCCGTTCACAGTGGGAATGCCTGATTCATTGCCGCCAACACGTACGCCTGCGTGCACTCCGCGAAGAACTCGAGAAGGGTGGAAGAGGTTGTCAGGTAAATCGCCTTCCCAATTCGGAGGTCCGAAGCAGAATACATCGGTATTAGCGATAGGTCGAGCGCCAAGGCCCGTTCCTAAAATGTCCCGATTCACGCCAACAATGCCCGTCATTGCGCCTCCGTATGGATCCAATGCAGAAGGTGAGTTATGGGTCTCAGCTTTCATGCAAACACTCCAATTTTCATCCCAGGCAATGACGCCAGAATTGTCGTGGAATACGGAAAGGAGCCAATCGACTTCTTTCTGCATATCGTGAGTTGGTTTCATGATGTGGGTTTTGAATATTGAATCGATAACGCTGTCTTCGCCAGTCTCAGTATCTACATGATGGATTTTTGAAGCGAAAATCTTGTGCTTACAGTGTTCACTCCAAGTTTGCGCTAAGCACTCAAGTTCAACATCTGTCGGGGCATTACCTACGATTCCAACTGCTGCACGTGATGCTTGAACCTCTGCATCACGGTAATGTCCCTGAATTGTTTGCATCTCCTCAAGATTGAGTGCGAGGAGGCCGGATTCCGATAATGCAATGAGTTCTTCGTCTGAAATTTCAAGGTTCACTGCTTGAGGAGGTGTCTGTGTTTGTGGGGGTTTTTCTGGGTAGCTGATGGCGGGCCAATGTGCTTGAGCACACGCTTCACTATCTGCAACCACAGCCCGTTGAATGAGGTTGTTGTGTAATTTTGTTGCAAGCCAATCAGCGGTTACCTCGCTTGGGAGCCCGTAGAAAATGTAGGTTTGGTATGTGGAAATTGAAGCATCCTCAAGCGGTTCTTCCTGATCAAAAATAGTTCGAAAGCCATCGTATGCAGCACTGCCAGGGTTGTCTGTTACACCGGGTTTGAAACCAACGGTGATTGCAGCGTCAGGAACTGTTGGGAAATGTGAATGAGATGTTAGAAAGAGTGAGTCTGTCACTGCGTCCTCGATAATTGGGTCTGAAAATAAATCATTGACGCGTTCCGATATCTCCGGTGATGAAACGGAAGATTTGATCAGAAACCCGGTTATCGAGCGCACTTCTAGGACTTCAATTCCATGATCGGCTTTGAGTTGACGGCGGACAACATCGCCACGAACGTCGCGCATTCCAGTTCCTTGTTTTGGCGTTACTTCTACACGCGTTATTGCCATTGAGTTACACCCGCCCCCGTAGGGGGCGTAGAGAATGCCATAGACTACGCTCTTTGAACAATACGGAGGAATCAATTGAGGAGTCTTGCCAAATATTGGCCTGTAAAACTGTCATCTTGAGCTGCGATATCTTCAGGAGTGCCTTGAGCGAGAATGGTCCCTCCACGCTCACCACCTTCTGGGCCGAGGTCAAGAACCCAATCTGCAGATTTGACTACGTCCAAGTGATGTTCGATAACAATGACGCTGTGGCCTTTTTCTCTAAGTTCAAGAAGGACATTAATGAGTAATTCAACATCTGAAAAAGAAAGACCTGTGGTTGGTTCGTCAAGAATGTAAACTGTATGTTTGTTCGGTGGGCGTCTTAACTCACTGGCTAATTTAACCCGTTGTGCTTCACCGCCAGAAAGTGTAGTAGCGGGTTGGCCAAGACGGACGTAGGAAAGCCCAACTGCGCGTAATGTGTCGAGTGTGCGGAAAATTTTACGATGGTTTTCAAAGAATACGACAGCTTCACCGATAGGCATCTGCAGGATATCATTGATGTTCTTTCCTTTCCATGTGACTTCCAAACATTCGCGAGTGTATCGCAACCCTTGACAAATATCACATGTAATCCATACATCAGGAAGAAAATTCATTTCCAATTTGATTGAACCAGCTCCTTTGCATGACTCGCATCGGCCGCCTTTTACGTTGAAACTGAAATGTCCTGGTTTGTAACCGCGTTCTTTCGCAAGTGTTGTTTTCGAGAAAAGTATGCGGATTTCGTCAAACACTTTGGTATAAGTCGCTGGATTGGAGCGTGGAGTTCTGCCAATTGGAGATTGGTCGATGATGATGGCCTTATCGACGTGTTCCAGTCCTTTCAATGACTTGTGTCTGCCAGCAACGCTATCGGAATTGTGAAGGTGGCGTTGTAGTGCAGGAGCAAGAATACCCGAAACCAGTGACGACTTTCCAGAGCCGGACACACCCGTAACAGCGGTCATGCAGCCAATGGGAAATTTGGCATTGATGGTTTGTAGATTGTTGTGTTGAGCACCTTTGATTTCAATCCACTTCTTCGAAGGTTTTCTTCTCTTCTTTGGAACTTCGATGACTCGCTCGCCACTCAGGAACGCCCCTGTTACAGAGTCCTTGTTTTTCATGGCCACCTCGGGTGGACCATTGGCAACAACCATTCCACCTTCAAGACCAGCCCCCGGGCCTAGGTCGCACAACCAATCGGCTTGCCGTAATGTATCTTCATCGTGTTCAACAACAATGAGGGTGTTCCCTAAGTCACTCAATTCTCGAAGTGTTGCAAGAAGGCGGGCGTTGTCCCGTTGATGGAGGCCGATTGAAGGTTCATCAAGTACATACATGACTCCGGTGAGGCGGCTTCCAATTTGGGTAGCCAAACGAATTCGTTGGCTTTCTCCACCGGACAGGGTGTTGGCTTTTCGGTCTAAAGTGAGATAATCAAGGCCTACACTGTCAAGGAATCCGAGACGGTTTTCAATTTCCTTCAATATATCCTTTCCAATAAACAAACTGCGCTCGTCAAGCGTTTCAAGAACATCAGCAAAACTCTCTGGTGCACCGTCACCATCGGGGTGCCAGGCTCGTACGAGCGCAAGAGAATCGTGAACGGAACATCTGCTCACTTCTGGAAGGCGAATTCCTCCAACTGAAACATACCGTGCAGCAGCATTGAGTTTTTCACCACCACATGAAGAACAATCAAGGTCGGTCATACAACTTACAAGGCGACTGCGCGTACGTTCTGAAGTGGTCTCGGTGTATGTTTTTTGTAAGCGAGCGATGATGCCTTCCCATGGCCGGTTCATCTTGTAAACAGAGCCGTTATCTGATTCAAAATGGAAGTTGATAACAGTAGATCCTGAACCGTTCAAAAGGATGTCTTTGTCATCGTCGTCAAGTAGTTCGAAAGGGGTGTTTCGCGATATGCCGTAGTGTTGGCAAACTTGTTCGAGTAGACGACGATACCATGACGGTGACATAGATTGGCGCCATGGACGAACGCATCCATTCGAAACCGTCAGTGTGCCATCAACGATGAGATCGATGTTGAATTGCCGTTCTACACCCAATCCTTGACACACACCACATGCGCCGAGCGGGGAATTGAAAGAAAATACACGAGGAGATAGTTCGGGCATGAAAGCCCCGTGGTCAGGACAAGCGAAGTCCTCGGACCATGCGATTGTCTCACCTTGCTTTGTAAAATGTGCACGTGTGCCCTCAGAAAGGTCTGTGTCTTCAGCTGGTGCTTCAAGACTTTCAATGGCAACGGTTCCGCCACCAATTTTCAATGCACCTTCAACGGATTCTGTGAGTCGTTGACGGCGTTCGCGAGTACATCGTAAGCGGTCGATACGAACATCGATATCGTGACGGAAGTTCTTGTCAAGTTCTGGGGGGTTTTCAAATTCAACTTCATGACCATTTACCTTGCCATGTAAATATCCCTGTTCAACGAGTTGTCGAAACAAATCTTGATGGGTTCCCTTGCGAGCTCTCACCGCAGGAGACCACAGCACAATGGCGTGCCCTTCCATGTGCCATACAATATCATCGACTATCTCCTGAACAGTTCTTCGAGCTACCTCTCTTCCACATGTCGGGCAGTGTGGCTTTCCAATTCGAGCCCAAAGCAGTCTCAAATAATCTTGAATCTCGGTAACTGTTGCAACGGTAGAACGTGGGTTGTGTGAGCCTTGTTTTTGATCAATAGAAATGGCTGGGGAGAGGCCTTCGATGCCATCGCAATCCGCTTTTTTCATCTGCCCAATAAATTGACGAGCATAGGAGGAAAGACTCTCTACATAACGGCGTTGGCCTTCTGCATACAATGTATCAAAGGCAAGACTGGATTTTCCCGAGCCTGACACTCCCGAAATAACAACAAATTGTCCTCTTGGGAGCTTGACGGTGACATCTTGCAGGTTATGTGTGCGTGCCCCACGGACTTCTATCCAACCTTCATCGCCTGGTTGACTCATAGACTCGCCCCACACTTAACGGACAGTCAACGGTTCTTCAAGTCGTGCTTTTCTAATAAGCGAAATCGGTGCAGGATTCATCTCGTGCTTATCATTAATATTGGATTGCTACACTTTACTTGAGGATGAAAGAAATTCAATTTTATGAAGGGTGAAAACCTGGAGGTAGAGGGGATTCAAACCGTACCGGTTCATCGCTTTCGGGGTGTAGAAATTCAAGAGCGGAAGCGTGTAAACAAACGCGATTTAATGGATTGGTTTCAGCCCCGTGTAATTCATCTCCAACGACCGGACAACCCAAAGACCGCATTGCCATTCGAATTTGATGGCGTCTACCTGTCTCGATACTGACTTGAAGGAGTGATATGTGATTATCTGTTTCGATAACATTCCAATGAGTAATAGCTTCTTTTGCACCGTGAAAACTCGACTTTACTCGCTTAACATGGAGTTGTTTGTCTTCGACGAGCCATTCTCTGGTCGAGCCTGAGTTGTTTTTCGGACGGCCTTCTACAAGTGCATGATAGGTTCGGTGAACTTCACGCTGAGCGAATTGAAGTTGAATGTATTCTTTATGGCGTTCGTGTCGTGCAAATACCATCACTCCAGAGGTATCTCGATCCAGCCGATGAACGATATGGCACCAGTTACGTTCGTCTTCAAGCTTCACATAGTCAACGCATCGTGAGTGGAGTGTATCAATTTCGAGTTTATTGGTGGCAATGGAGAGAAGGCCTGCCGGCTTTTCCACGACAAGAATTGAATCGTCTTCCCAAAGAACATTGAGATTGATTTGTTTATGTTTAGGGATTGGAGGGGGGGTGATTTCTTGGGCTTTGGCTCGGCTTAAGATTTCAATCTGAACATCCTTTCCGACCTGGAATTTGGCTTTGTGCTGGATTGTTCCATCTACTTGAATTCGACCTTCGGTGAGCATTTTGCGCAGTTTTGCTCGAGATGTTTCTTTCATAAAATCCGATAGAGCATCGAGAAGTGTCTGATCAAAAGAGGGTGTAAATTTCATGTTTTCACCTACAAGAGAAGCGCATCACACCATGTGCCTTTTTCGCCGGTATGGCCCGGTTCAAGCAACGTCAAACCATCGGCTAAAACCAAACTATTGAGATTGCCTGAGCCTTGATATCCTGTTGAATATGCGACCAGGTTTTCTCCTGATGTATCAATGACTATTCGGCGAAGAATGAGATCGGTAGGTGATGTTTTGAACGGTTCTGCTAACTGTACTCGAACTCGTTTTTCTTTCACCCCTCCGCCTGAAGCAGATGCTCGTAAGTATGGCGCAACAAGCATTCTGAAAACCACATGACTGCTCGCTGGATTCCCAGGAAGGCCGAAGAGTGGTGTGCCTTTCCAATATCCAAACAATGGCGGTGAGCCGGGGCGTATCTTCACGCGCCAAAATTTGATGTCACCCTCTTCCTCCATGAGTTTACGAACCAAGTCCCACTCTCCCATTGAAACACCTCCTGATGTGAGAATGAAATCACATTCTGATGCAGCAATATCCAATTTCTGACGGAGTACATCTATGGAATCCGATACCGAATTGTAACGAATTGGGTTGTGCCCATTCATCTTCACAAGTGAAGCCAAGCCAAAAGAATTGGATTCATAGATTGAATTATCAGACAATTTTTCTCCGGGTAGTTGTAATTCATCACCGGTAGGAAGAATTCCGATGGTTGCCTTACTGAATACCTTAACAGAAGCATGTCCCATAGTAGCACAAAGACCTATTGAAGAAGGTGTGAGGAGGGTACCTTTTGTCAATGCAGTTTGTCCGTTCTTGAGGTTCTCTCCTTGCTTACGGATGAAGTGTTTTTTCCCTATTTCATGCAATGTTACCTCCGTTCCATCGTCGCTAATGGTACAACGTTCAATCGGTAAAACGGCGTTAGCGCCGTCTGGAATGGGTGCGCCGGTCATGATACGAGTGGCTTGGCCTGTATCGATATATGTAGGGTGTTTATCGGTACCAGCTTGCAATGTTTGCTTGATCGATAGAATGGTTGGGGGTTTGATCGAATCTTCGTATCGAAATGCAAAACCATCCATTGCAGAGTTGTCAAACCGTGGGTCGTCAACGGTTGATTGAAGGTCCTCTGCGAGAACCCTGTTGTAGAGATTGTCAAGTTCAAGTATTTCGGTTCTCAAAGGTAGGGGGTGTTGTCGGAGAATTGACAAAGCCTCTTCATGCGAAACGAAGTATGGCACCTCGGACATATACATTCCAAGTGGTTGATGTGTTTGACCTTCACGGTGTTAAAATTAAACAAGAAGTTCTGCTATTCGCTTCATAGAAGCCATGAGTAATACTGCAATCAACAGGTTTTGAACTGTTTTTGGCTTTGCATATTGTGAACCGTATTTCGAACCAAGAAATCCGCCGATACCTACGGCAAGAAGAAAAGGTAGAAGTGTAGATCTCTCAAGAACGAGTTGTCCTGAAGCAGTAGCACCTAACAGTCCAGCAGCCGAATTCACCCAGATGAATAACGCTGCTGTTGCTGCTGCAGATTTCGGAGTAGCCCATTTTTTCAAAAGTAAAATCGGAGAAAGAAAAATACCCCCTCCGACTCCGATTATTCCACTTAGAAAGCCGATGCCGGCACCGAAAGAATACGCTTGAGATGGTTTTGGCGTCGAGACTTCAATCGAGGATTTTTCATCACGAAGCAGCAAGCGAATTGCGGCATAAAGTAGTGTAAGAGAAAGGAGAGTGTCGTACAGTGCCCCGTCAACTTTGAGATATCCACCAATAAAAGCGAGTGGGATGCTTGCTAAAATAAACGGCAACGATTTTGAGAACACGTGATGACCGGACTTGGAATAATGATAAAATGCAAGTCCTGCCACTGCGAGGTTGAGTACCCATGCATGTTGCTTCAACCATGCACTGTCCATTTGGCTGTAGGTTGTAAGGGAGAGTATTGCGAGGTAGCCCGAGGCGCCCCCGTGACCAACGCTTGAGTACAACATTGAAACCAATAAAAGGCCTATGCAAAGAGCGATGAGGGTAAAACCCTGTTCCATCCTGTGACCTCAATCGAAGCTCATGGTGTGACCACACTCTGCATATGCGCACGAGACAGTATACCGAGATTTCTTTGGTTTAGGAATTTTGAGCATTGAACCGCACATCTCGCATTGGACCTTGAGTGTTTCAGGTGCAGCAGCCTTTGGTGCATCGCCAAGAGTGCGCCCAACTTCCTGAGACCATCCCAGAGAATCTGTATACTTGTCAGCCTTGACATTCATTTTCTTCTGCTTCAGGGAAAGGCGCATTCTGCGCTTTCTCTTCTTGGGCTGGGAGCCTTTAGGTGACTTTGCCGCCATGGGTATCAACTACCGCTCGCCGTTGTTGTATTCAATTACTTCGGCTGAATTCATCACCAAGATATTCGGATATGCCATTCACTGGATTATGAACAACGTGCCCGTTCTTTTCGAGTTCTTCCACAAGTGGTGGGCGTGCATGTGAAGGGTCAGTGTGGTACACTACCACTTCTTCAGCTTGACAAGCTGCAGCGAAGTCAACAATTTCCTTTTGTCCAGCATGTGTAGAAAACGAATATGATTCCCATTCCAAAGGGATATCTGTCTCATTGCCAAAAATATTGATTTTTCCTTCATTTTGTAATTTTCGCCCACCGGTATTTGAAGCCTGATAACCGGTAAACAGAATTGCATTTTTAGTATCTTGTCGCAATCGATTAAGGTACCAAATAGATGGTCCTCCCTGAAGCATGCCGGATGTTGAAACAATAACATCTGCATCCAATGCTTTTTTGCGATCGGATTTACTTGATACTCTCCTGCACCATGACCATGCAGTCTTCATAGCATCTGGGTCGCGTAATGTTTCTGGGTGGTTCATCTGCATTTTAGCGATGCGTTTACCCATTCCATCAACATGCACGTTGAGGTGAGGGAGGTGTTTGTATAAACGCATCACTACATCTTGGGTTCTTCCGTTAGCAAAAGCAGGAATCAAAACTTTTCCTCCTCTGTCGATGACGCGCTGAACATGATTGATGAATCGCAATTCTTCTTCGTGAAGAGGTGGATGGTTGCGGCCGCCGTATGTTCCTTCGACAAACAGTGTATCGGTTTTAACAGGTTGAGCACCATTGGTTAATGGAGAATCCCTTGTATCAAAATCCCCTGAGAGCAGAATTTTTCGTTCGGGTGTTTCAATGTGGAGCATGGCAGCACCGGGGATATGGCCGGCCCTGTGAAGTTCTAGTTTCCATTCTTCTTTCATCCATGGATCGTTAAATGGGTGAATATTCCATGAGTCAAGGGCGGTGTCAATGTCACGTTTATCCCAGGCAAGTGGGTATTTCTCAATTGAGCTTACCTTGTGACAATCATACCACATTAATTCAGATATTTCAGCCGTTAATGCTGTTCCGTGTAAACGAGTTCGATGGTTAGCACACAACCAAGGTGCCATTCCCAAATGATCGACGTGTGAATGTGTGATAACAGCATCTCGAACCTCGGGAGCTTCAGATGGGTATCTTGGCGGTGTTGTAGGAGCTAAGCCATAATCCAAGAGAAGACGAGTCTTCTTCGAATCTTCCAACATTATGCCAACATTACCTACTTCATCACCACCTCCAAGGTAATGGTAGCGAATTCCTTTGTTTGGATGTTCAATTGGATAAGAGGTTGTTCGACCTGGGGAGTAGAAGACCATGTGAATCAAACTTGTGTCATTACTCTGACTCTTGAAGTTGATTCTTTTTTGAGCCCACACCCCTATGTTTCCATTGGAGTTCTTTTTCATGAACATGTGTAGATTTTCATAGGTAGTTAAGAGATTAAGTTAAGTGCTTGTCGCGACCATATTCTACGGGGCATACTCTCGTTCTCTACAATCTCAATCTACGTCATACTCTCGATTGCAATCATAAATGATTCCATTGGAAATAAGGGGGTCTTCACACTGGTTATTGTTTTCCTATTTATCGTCGATATTTTCTTTCCATTCCAAAATCTAGTTCACTTTCCATTCTCTTTAATTCTATTTTGAAGTAAACCATTTTATTTCCTCGGTGAATTCAAAAATCCACTGGAACATACAAATCCCAACTTCAGAAGCGAAGATGACATGAACCACCACGTCCTCGAAACAACATGCCAAGGCAACTTCACCACAATTTTGTTGTTGATGAAGATCGATGTTTCGGTTGTGCAGCATGCATCGCACTGTGTCCAGTTAATGTACTAACGCTCGTTGATCGTCTCGCTGTTGTCGACGAAGAGAATTGTACTCATTGCAAGCTTTGCATCCCATCATGTCCAGTTTTTGCCCTTGATATTGTACAAATGCAGGTGAAGGCGTGAAATCAATTGTAATGGTTGGCGGGACGATATCAAACATGATATCCGCCATAGAACTGTGTCCAGAATACGATATTACAATTTTCGAATTAAATGCAGAGATTGGACTTCCAACCACTTCACCAGGACATATCCATGATATCAATCTCTTAGCAACATATCTTGATTCAGATCAAATTGAATTCTTACGACCATACTCTATCACACACGGCCATACTCTCCGTTCCGAGTGGGTTTTGAAACATCTCGGATCACTCGCTGCTAAGAAGGGCGTGAACGTCTTGACACGCACTCGTATTACAGAATGCTATACATCCCCGACAGGTTTCACAGTGGAATATATTGGAGCTGGCTCAAAGGGTTCTGGGCAAATCGAGTGTGAACATCTCATCGATGATCGGCAATGGACCTACACAGCACCCGGTTCGAAACAGCACAATCTCGATGGATTGAACGGAACACTTCGTCCAGATTTCGGAGAATTTATCGATATATACGGCGGCACTTCACTTAGTAGTGATTGTTTATCCTTACCCAAAGCAGTATACTCACTGCCTCGGCATGAAGGGTTGACTGAAGTTTGGCAAGAATCTCTAGATTGGTACCCCCAACATGGGTGGATTGAAACCATTGAATGTTCCCTACCTCGTGATTTATCGCAACGCAGCATCGATGCACAAATTATCGAGGGCCGCAGAATTGCGAAGAAAGTAAATTACTGATATTAGGTGTTGTCAAGCACACCACCTTAAATCCCCCCACCTCGGCCAAGGACTACAGAGCACCGCTCAGGGGGGCATGAAAATGGCAGAACATCCAATGGCTGACTTGCGAAAAAAACTCAAAGAAGCGAACCTTTTGGAAAAACCTACTCTAAAATCGTGGCTGAAAGCTATGTCCCTCTTAGCCATTGTATGTGCACTTTACAGCGCACACATCTATCTTCCACTCAAGTTTGGACTGTTACTTATTCCAATTACCGCACTTTTCTCGACAACCTTAGCAATGACTGGCCATGAAGGCGTCCACTCTTCTGCTTGTCAATCGAAGGTTGGTAACACATCACTATCGGCAATCATCTTCCCGTTATTTGCAGGTTTTTCAATGGAATATTGGAGGGAGAAGCACAATATCAAACACCACGCCCATCCCAATGTTGTCAATGTCGACCCAGATATTCATTCATGGCCGTTTACATTTAGCCAGGAAGAATACAGAACCAGCGGACCTATTCGGCGCTTTTTCCAACGACATCTACAAGGTTGGACATTTTGGCCAATTTCCCTTCTCGTTGGCCACTTAATGAGATTTGACGGCTTGAAATACATCGCAACAAAACCTTTCAAAGCAAAGAAAAAGAAGCGAATCACCAAGATTTGGCTCCTTGATACTTCACTTATTCTTGCTCATTTTACAATTTGGCTTGTCCTACCGATTCTCTTCGGTCTATCGTGGCAAGTAACATTCGGATTCTATGTTCTGCTCTGGAGTTTAGTTGGAACCTTTCTTACTGCAATTTTCATTGTAGGCCATTCAGGCAGACCCATCATTACAGAATATGATCAAAACTGGCGACTTCAGATTGAGACTGCACGCAGAATAAAACTCGGCCGCATTGGCTCGTTTTTCTTTGTAGGGCTTGACTACCAAATCGAACACCACCTCCTTCCAGCAATGTCTCACTTCAATCTCCCTAAAGCTGCACCACTTGTCAAAGAATACGCTGAAGAACGTGGTTGGCAGTATCAAGAACTCGGATTCTTCAAGGCTTTATGGCAATCTACAGTAGCCCTCCACACAGCGTGGAAAACACCATCACTTGTGTTGGATGAAAAGGGTGAACTAACCGATCCACTTGAATCCTGAAAACCTCATCAAAGACAACCTCTACCCGTAACTATGACGGGAACAGAACGTTTGTACCTAAACAGCATAGAAGCCGGGTATTCAACGGATTTTAGTGCGAAAGTCACTGCCATAGAGGATGAGAAAATAATTCTTGACCGAACTTTGTTTTATCCACTTGGTGGGGGGCAAAATTGGGATACAGGAACAATCGAGGGGCCGAATGGAACCGCAACAGTACACGAAGTTCGGGGGCGTGACCAGATAACACACACCGTCGGGCCCGAGCATAATTTTTCTATTGGAGAGCAGGTTTACGGCTCTCTTGATTGGGAAAGAAGACACGCCCACATGCGTATGCACACCGCTCAACACCTCATGTCGGGTGTTGTGTATGAGTTGTTCAATGGCACTCGAACAGTTGGCAATCAAATCCACAACAACCGATCCCGTATCGACTTCAATCCTATCTCGTTTACACCAGAAATGCTTGAAGAGATAACCACTCAGGTCAACCTTCTCATCGATGCAGATTACCCTGTAACAGATTCGACAATGACACGGGAAGAAGTCAATTCTCAAATGCCGCCAGAACGCACGAATATGGATTTACTTCCAGCTTCGGTGAACGAATTACGGGTGGTCAAGATTGGTGACGGCATCGACCTTTGTCCGTGTGCAGGGACACATGTCCAAAGCCTTGGTGAAATCGGGCATGTCGATATTACAGGGAAAAAATCGAAGGGAAAAGGAACACAACGGATCACATACGAATTACAAATTCCAAAAATTGTTGCGAATCCAAACCGAGAACTTCTTTGAGGGGTTGAATGGGAAGTTATAGTAAATGGAAATAATTTTAATTACCTTTTGTATGTTGATTAAGCAATATTCATGAATTATTCAATATCGAGTAATTTATCAACTTCTGAAAGTACATTTTTCCATTCTTTCCTTTGGTTTTGCAACTCTTCAAAGATTTCTTTTTCAACAACATCTTTTGATTGAATTGGTGCCTCTTGGGCGTTTTTAGCTGCCTCAAGACGGTCTGTAAGAGCAACATCTTCACCAATTCTTTCACTCCTGTCGACTTTAGCAATCGCTTTTGATGGAATTGTACGTGCCCCATAATCAGAATGGTCTTCTCCACCAAATACTTCGAGGATCTCTTCACGTTGCTCCAATGTAGGCGGTTGATTTTTCCATTCATTCTGGTTTGCCACATCACGTAGAACATTCTTTTTTCGTTGCCGCTTTTGATTGTCAAACACCGACACAACATCATCCACAGTTCGCTGATGAACGGGTGCTGATAACCTTGCAGCCAGCCGTTGCTGTTCAAGCAATGCTTCCCCATGAACTTCATCATGATCGTATCGATGTGGTTCTGCAGCCATTACTAACAACTCCTTTGCGAATTGGGTAAATGGATCATCATACGATATCTTTGCTAACTCGTCACGTATTGCAGTGTGCCTGGAGATACATTTTTTACAGCGGCTTGTCGCTGCAATATCTTCAGCATCACATCGAAGGCAACAGGCTTGGAAACCCATTTCTTTCATTGCGCGACGGGGCATTGACATGGCAGACTCAATACAACTGACTCATCCATTTGCCATCAAACTTCGGATGCGAGGCTTCAAATCCACCTGCCGTAAGAACACAATATGGCAGGGAGGGATTCACGTGCGGACATTCTTGATGACGACCCCTTCCGCCGTCAAAAACCTAGAATCCATCGCGTCCATGCGCGTCAAACCTCAGACGGCACTATTCACTTTAGCACCGGCTCTAACGTCAAAATGAATCCTTTATTCTCTCAACTGATGGGCATGTCACAACATCAACCTGCAGAGTTACACAAGGGCCGAATATGGCATTTCAGCGATGAAGAAAAACGCCATCTTGGGCTTGCAATGGCAGCGTTTACTCTTGCGCTCGGGTTCATGTCTGTTGGAGGCATGTGGGGTGTTGGCAGGCTCGGGATTTCTTCATGGGTGATCCAGATGCTGCTTTCTATGCCCGTTTTCCTGCTCGCAATTGGCCCAGCCTTCCTCTTCCATGAAATCGGACACAAAATTATTGCAAAGAAAAACGGTTGCTGGGCTGAATTTCGTGCCGACCCGAAAGGATTGAGGTTTGGCATTTTTCTCTCCTTTTTCATTGGAATTTTGTTTATGGCCCCTGGAGCCGTTATGGTCGCAGGACTTGTCACTCGTCGCCAAAACGGCCACATTGCCATTGCAGGACCACTCGTTAACTTTGGACTTTTTTTAATCGGCATTCCGCTGTGGGGGCTCATACTTGGTCTAACAGGTGCTTTTGAGGCAGATGTTACCAGCACTCAATATTTGGTTGGTGGCCAATTAATTTGGCAAAAGATGCTCATTGACGCGGGCAGATATTGGATTGGTGCGAACCTTGCACTCGGTTTGTTCAATATGATTCCCTGGGGGCCGCTTGATGGTTTGAAGGTCAAAGACTGGAGCGAAAATGCGTTTTACATCACAATCTCCATTTTTGCAATACTTAGCTTGTCAGCATGGCCACTTGGACTTTGGTCGCCGACTGCACTGCTCGAGACAATCGCATCTCTCTTCTAATCCAATTTCCTTCTCTTTTTATATAACGTCAAAGCGAACACGGTTACGGGCAGTACCGCTTTCGTGCGATGAGGTGAGATTATGGAATCAGATATCTTTGCTAAGATTTCTCAAAGTCTTACACAAGAATCCACACTTATCCCTCGCGTTGAACGTTTTGTAGCAAACAATAAAATCGTTACCAGTGGTTTCCAAAGTTACATCGGAAAACGTATTTTGAGAGACCTCTCAAAATCAGTCTCTGGAAAATCACTCAACCTCATGCTTTACGGCCACCCTTCTTTGGGCAAAACGACCGAATTACGAAACATCGTACATTTACTCTGCGGTTTGAAAGAATTTAGGAATAATTTTTCCTTGATGTTTTCAGAATTTCAACGCGCAGAATCATCTGCCAAACAAACCGTTTGGGAAAATATACGCACAGGGTCATTGCTTTTTGATGAAGCACCGGAACATGAAACCTCTCTCGAGAATTTCGCTCATACAGCGCACGAAGCGGGAAAAACCCCTCTTATTGTTCTCGATACCCTTGACATTTTACTACTTGACGAGGCTGCTGGCACCGCTAATACAATGCAGAAGTGGAATGATTTCTTAATCGAATCATCAAAACATGGGGTTTCAATATTTTGGACATGCAGGCCTTATGAGTGGAATTATTTCAAAGAAAAACTCAATCCAAAAATCCTGAAAAGGACAATGAGTGTTGAACTTCCACCACTTGAGAGCAGTCATTGCACCCCTTTTCCGAAAATCTTTGAAAGTGATGAATCACATTGGTCGAATTGGTCCACTCAATTACAGTCCTACATGCCTCTTTTCGCAAGCAGATGGACCACGCAGTGTGAAGAAGACAAGAAACTCTCTTCAGATTTCTTCCAACAGCTTGGCGAGCACGTTGAAACGGTTTGGAACAATCCACTTGGAACGCAAACGCTCGAACTCCCCTCAACCCTTTACTATCACTCGCTTTGGTCAAAGATTCGTTCAAATCTTTCCAATGAGTCATCGATGGATTCACAGGAAACCAATCGACTCCAAATGCAGTTCGAGAAGCATATCATGAGCCTTACTCGCAGGTCTCGTAGCCACCGACTTCGATTCTCAGCAACTGATTTTTCAATCTTCTACACAGGGGATTCGAAAGATTCCATTGATGCGATAAAAGCGAAATTTGTCATGGACCGCTCGACTGAGATTAAGAAAAGTCCCGCACTACTGACAAAATACCGGAATGAGTTAACTGAAGAAATCAACAAACTCGGCGAATCTTCAGATGTCGATTCCGGTAACACTTATGCGGAAGAACTCAAGTCTTTCATACCTTTACGGGATGAACATCTCGCCAACCGATCAAACAAATCCAGTGATATCGTGGCGTTTTTCGACGCTTGCATTCGATTTGGCCTACTGAAAAGAGTCGAAGATTGGTTTGAATTTTCTCATCAATTATTGTTTGAAGAAACCCTTTTCACACAAACATCCAATGAGATCTCAACCTATCAATTTCCATCAGTTGCTCTACGCAAACTCCCTCCGGGAAGCGGTAAAGACCTATTACGAAGAGAAGCAGAGAAGGCAAGAGTTCACTGGACGGGGGCCATCTTGAGCTTCCATCCAAATATTGGCAGTGCGGAAAATGCTGATTGGAATCTATGGATTGAAGAAGCGTACAAGCTAAACCTTCTTTCAGATTCTGAGGAGAATGAAATGAATGAGAAAAACATTATTCTCAGAGATTATATGGATTCGGAAAGCGACGCAGCACTCTTTTTACGAGGGGCCCCTGGGACCGGAAAGACCTATTTTTGTCTCAATTTTATTGTTGAACATTTGAAAACGACTTCAAAAAGAATACGTTGGCGTTATGTTACTCTCAACAAACCACTTGTAGACAGCGTAGTAACTCAGTGGGATGAACGAGCACGCCGTCCACAGAACAGCGGGATTATTGGTATGCAAGATACTGATTCCGGCGCCCGTAGCGTCGGCGACATCATCTTGGCTGTTTTACGAGAATCGGATGATTCAACTTTGCATTCAATTAAACTTCTTGACTATTCTAGGTTTAAACAAGCGCTTGATAATTGGTTTGAGAAAAAAGGCCAAGGGACGACCCCCCCTCCATCGTATACCGATGCTTGGGCTGATTTCACCACTCTTTTTCACCACTCAAGTGGGGCTGTAAACAACACAATTGGTGACGAATCAGAATATGAAAATCATGAATTGCGTTCAGTTACTGGAACTCGGAATCAGCGCGAACTTTTCGCAAAGTTTTGTTTCTACATACTCGGTAGCAAGTGGAAAATATATCCTCACGCGTCATATCTCGCACGAAAACAACTGACACTTAGACGTGGAAAGTCAAGGCAGCAATTTGACATGTTGATGATTGACGAAGTTCAAGACATAACACCTTCGACCATGTCACTTCTCCTCCTCCTCCTCAGACCAGGTTTTTCCTCAAAATCTATCTTGGTTGCGGGTGACGACCTTCAAACAGTGAACCGCAGCGGTTTTGCATGGTTTGACTTTTGCCAAAAGACCATTGAGATCTTAACATGGACTGAAGAACGAGCTCATTCCGAACTTGACCGACTTCTCTCTTTCGGTATATCTCAAAACATCGATTCAGATTTACAGACGCTGAAACAAGTCTACCGTAACGCGCCCAAGATTGCGATTTTAAATGACACTTTCAGAAGTACCTTTGCAGATCAATACCCGACAGAGAAAATGCCAAATTACCCGAGAGACTTTCTTAAAATTAGTGATATGGCTCAAGAGAAAAATGCCGATTGTAAAATTTCAATCATTTCAGCTCCGACAGACAAACACCTTCGCGATGTCATCTCTTCTCTCTCTCGTAACGCTCGAGAGATTTCAATCACTTCCAAAACGTCAATTATAACACCCTATGAATCAACTCTTGAGGATGATCTCGAATCTGTTGGCAATTTTACGACCTACAACGGTGAAACGGTAAAAGGGCTTGAATTTTCTGGAGTTGTCATATTCAACCCCTATGAGATGTTTTATTCAGATGCAGAGGGAAATCTAAACAAAGGCTTGAACAAATCAAGCATTGAAGAACGTATCCGGACATGGATGAAACGCGATTCTGAACCATCAAAACAGTCGATGAAAAATTTCTTGAAACTGTATCAAAACATTATGACGAGAATGAATGTTCTACTTTCGCGTCCAGAATTCCGTCTCCTCATCGTTACGCGTGAACCCTTCCCCCAAACCGCTCAACCAAAGGATGCATTACGAATCAACACCTATTTTGACGCACCAGAATCCATTGTCTTTAGTCTACCGACTCTACCAGCTAACACTGTTACCGAGCTCGACATCAGCATGCTTGACATGAACCAATCAAACACCAATCTTGACATGTTTATTTCAAACGCCCTGCTTAGAGTGAGCAATGTTGAGGGTTACAGTATCAACAATTACCTTCGTTGGGCATTGGACGAATCTCAAATCGGTAACTTTGCTAACGAACGCCAATCCTGGAAGAACTTCCTTGAAGTGAAGCCAGCCGAATTAATCAAATCACAATCAGCACCCATCCCAGTCTTCTCAACACTGCTTCTCGCTGGTACGAATACCGCAGAACCTGGGACATTTATTGGCAATAAGATCCGTCTCCCCACTGCACTTACTGCTTTCCGAAAAGAGTACAGTACAACTTCTGGTTGGGGGGAACTATCTGATCAGTCTCCTTCTGGAACAGTGGAAATTTTCCTCACATCTCTCTCAAAAGGAATTTTCAAAGGCGCATTACCAATAGAAATCTACTATTCCCTCGGCGAATTGCTCGAACCGTTTCTTGAATATGTTCTCCAAGATGCTTCGATGTGCGTGGA
This sequence comes from Candidatus Poseidoniales archaeon, assembly GCA_003602605.1. GTDB lineage: Archaea > Thermoplasmatota > Poseidoniia > Poseidoniales > Poseidoniaceae > MGIIa-L1. The sequence goes on from QQRW01000012.1 coordinate 39,918, forward strand.
ACATCACCCATACATCCTCCATCTTATTGGCAAGGAAATTCTTGGAATTCATTTTGATGAGTATGCCCTCAAAGTGGGAGAAGGTCTTACAGTCGATGAAAATCTTTCATTCAACGGTAAATTCAAGCCGCGCTTTACCAAACCATCGCTTGATGACACCGTCGAACGCATGACAGGGAACAATGTATTTTTAGATGAAAACGCCCACATACTTGACCGAATCTTACTTCATATCAACAATCAGATTGATCATTCAGTCTTCGAGCACATACTGGCTCCCTCCTTTGCTCTCTCACCTTCATCACGAAACCAAATCGAAAAAATCCTCAATGCACCAAACCAATCACCGTTTTGGGTGGAAATGGCGCATACCTATCCAGATTGGAATTCGATCGTCGGAGCTTCAAGTTCTATGAGCGATCTTCTCAGCGCCTCACTTCAACGACAAGAATTGAGGCACACCATTCAAATGCTCTGGGCAATTGATGCAGAGAACACTCCAATCAAGAGATGGCCTGAAGAAACGAGTTTGGAATTTGTCAAAGACTTCTTTTTCCACTCCAACCAACCTCATATCCTCAATCACTTCCCCAACAAGAACCACTCCTCACTCGAGGAGTTCTTTGGTGATATTCTCGATGTTCAATTTGTAGAATTTGGCGGCGAAGACCCATCACTCCCCATGAGTCGTTTGTTTAACAACGGGAAATTTTGGTCAGCAATTGTTACGTATACATTGGGAAGAATCACATCTAATCCACCTAAATCACTTACGAACGATGGAAAATCACTGTGGTCTACATGGTACTTCAATATTCAAGGCAATCGTCCACCATCTACATCATCAGCATTTTACGATTACCTTTCTTTGATTGGCCGATCTCTTTCGAAAGTACAGAATTGGAACAAAACCAAACATCTTGCTATTGATCTCATGTTGTTTATGAATTTCCCATCACAATCTTTGGTTCAGAATTACGATCTCATGAAAGACTTACTCGATGAGTTTGAACAAGGTGAGATTCTTCGGCGTAGTCAACGCGCTGCCCAAATGTTTAGCGTATTGATGGGGGATTTGATAGCCGGGCCAAGACTGACACTCAAAGCTGAGCAGCGCCATGTAGATTCTGGACAGGCCACTAAACTTGGTGAGATTTTTACCACGAACGCAAGGGATGTATCTTATCGATTAGATTCGCGCTTTGTTGAGAATAGATTGCACTTCCTTTTCCAAATTGTTCTCCAATACACGAAACCAAATTCCGAAAAAGAGCCGATACTCACAAGCGATCGAGGCTTCTACAACCGCATTTATCAAAGTACAAACGATGTTGCCCCACAGATATTCACGGAATTAAGTGGTAGAACAGATGAGGAAAGGAAACGCAAAAGAGAATTTTCACGCCACTTCAACCGTTTGGTAGAAGGTTTGGCCAATGATGACAATGTCCTCATGACGCGAATACCATTCACAAATCAAGAGCGAATGGATGAAGCGTGGTCTGCTTGGCTAGCGAACCTATTGTACGGTGCTTTAGAATATGAATTCTCACTTGGTGGTGACGCAGCCTCAGTCGAAGTCGAGCACAATCGGTTTATTTCTCCTCAAGGAGGTAGGAAGGTCGCCAGTGCATTGAAGGAATATTTTGGACACCATTTCAAGAAATGCTCACCTCTAAGATTTTTCCAGGTATATTTCTCAATGGTTAATTGCGGTGAATATATCCCTCCTAACGATTGGGCTCCAGAAAAAAACGAAGAATTGCAAAAAATTGGGATTTTAACAGGAATCGAGTCGCATTTCAACATCAATGCCCGAACGGCGTTCTTCATAGGTGCGTTAACTGAACTAGTTGACGGAATCGAATCCGTGCCGGAAGGATTCCTTGATTCAAGGAATACCAATCCGATCCGTTACCACCCAGCCTATCGTTTCCAGAAGCATGCAGGTATTTCCCCCAAAGATGCAGAAGCAATATCTTCGAGTTCTCGTTCGACAAAGGAACTTGCTGCTGATTACGGATTGCCACAAAACACCATCCAAAGAATCCGTAATGCAGTTAATTTCGTTCCGTTTTACTACCGCTCATCCATTGAGTCAACAAACGAGGATGGAACGAAGACAGTTCGACAATTACCGAATCAAAATTCCGGCATTCACCAGCCGCGAATGTCGGCTTTCGACATCGCATATTCTCCATACCTGCCTGTTGACGGTAAAATGGCCGAAGACCCTCGGAAAAAATGGATTATCGACAATCTCAATGGTTTATCCAATGCCGTTGGTGGAGGCAACAGCCGTAACAGAAAACGCATTCTCCATCATATCTGCTACGCCATGGCGAACCGCTATGGACAAAAATCTTCACCGATTTCACATTCTTCAATGAAAATTTCTCCCGGCCGAGTACTCGCTATTTCGATACTACGAACGCCCGGAATAGTCAAAGAAAACCGTCTTGAGGATCACCAACTGGACTGGCGCATTCTGTTCGAGATGATGAAGATCGGAAGTGGAGATACAAATTCATTTGATGAATTTATCGAGGCACTGGTCGAAGAAATTAACCAGACATCTCCAAAAACCCTCGATTTCTCGACTTTGTTATTGAACAATGTGCAACTCGACGATTTCTTCCGCTTGCTAACTGATCCCGTCAATTACCTGTTCAAAGAAAAGAAAATTTTCACGCCTGCGGACTTTGCCAATCTTCCAAATAATTTTTCGAAAGACCATTTCTTCTTCTTAGAAAGACGCCAAGTCGGCGGTGGCCTCACTCCCGAGCAGAAAAGATACACACTCCAGATTGCTTGGGGCTTCATACGTTACACAATGTACAGAGCTGGGTTTGATTGCGGCGAGGATATCGATGAATCTGTACCGATTGATCAGAGAATATTCCATCGGCGCGATTAAAGATAGGCGTTTCGAACCGGTGTTTCATCAAGGTGGAAGAAGGAATAGGTTGCCCACCAAGTGATGGTGTCAAGAGCATCAACAAGATTGCTGGTGCCCGACTGTTCTTCACCGTAATCCTTACCGGTTGTGTCCATCCAATCTATCATTTCATCCACTGTATCGCATGTTTGGTGATAACACCAATACCCATCAACAAGGCCTCCAAAACCCATGGTTACGGTACCAAGGTTGTCTTGGAATGTTGCATGATCAGAACGGGCAGTCGTATCTTCATAAACGATGATTTCAGGCCGATCTTTGGCCATCCAATCATCCACTTTCCATGTTTCAGCAGAATGCCCCTCTCCAAGCAAAGGAGCCATTTGCTCTTCAACGCCAATCGCATCTGAACCAATCCACATTGCAAGTCCGACCATACCAGGCTGATTCATGACATCGTAATCGAGGCTTGGGCCAATGTATACCCGCATTGGCCAGACTTCCTCATCTTTTGGATACCCATCTGGGTCGATTTCAGGTTGGGGGTCACATCCAGCTGCACCGCCGCCATGACCATTCCCACATGGTGCGCCGCCACCACCGGGCCAGTTCACGCCTGCCATGTCAAGGTTGACGTAATTGGTGACTTCGACGTTTGGGTTCTCTTCTTTTACCCAGTAATCGGTCCAGAAGTCGCTTCCTCTCTTCCCACCTTCTTCACCCGACCAAAGGCAGAACACCATTGTATTACGCGTGTCAAAATTTGCCATCGCTTCTGCGACTGTGAGTACCATAGAAGTCCCAGCGGTGTTGTCATAGGCTCCAACACGGGTTCCATATGTACGCCCGAAAATGTGAGGGTCAAGCATTCCTGCATTGACTGGTGGAGCGATATCAAAGTGAGCGCCAAAAACCATCCACTTGTCAGGATTAACCTCGCCAAATCGGTAACCACATATGTTGTATGCTTCCGGATTTTGTGCTCCCGTCATGAGCGAATCATAGGTAAATCGTTGCACGATGACTTCTAATCCGAAACTTTCGAAGTTTCCAATCAGGTATTGCGCAGCATCTTCGTAAGCCGCATTACCTTGACCCGCCCAACGATCTAAGTAGCCAACAGCACCGTCTGCAGCATCAGTGGGGTCCGCAGTTTCATCGCTAATATGGCTGATATAATTGAATACGTTTAGTCCGTCCACCAAACCGGTTGAGTGGCGACCTCCATCTGCTTCCGAATAAGCGGCAGCCATTGGACGGTCCACGCTTATAGGAACTGCAGTTACTTTCCCTCCGCTGTTGTTCGATGGCATCACAGTGTCCAAAGTCCCATTGACTCCGGCCACTCTCATGACTCCCCGTGCATCTCCAGCCTCAAAACCAGAGCGCGCATACCATGTTTTCCACGACTCATCAATCGATCGAATCGGCCAATCCTCTCGACCGTATTCGCCAAGTAAAATCACTGCAGTATCTGTTCTTGGGGGCGCAAGAACATTGAGCAAGACAGAATCTCCGGCACGCATGTCGAGCACAGTTGAATTTTGAACAAAGCCAGTTTCTTGATTTTTGATAAGGTATGGAATGAATGCAGACATGTCTTGTTCAACCGATAGAGTCATTCCCTGAAAAATACCACCAATCATCGTAGCAGGTGTTATTGTTGCATCTTCAGGCTTCACGAGCCCACTGTTGTCATTTTCACCAAAACATCCTGACAGAGGTGCAAGACACATGAGTAGAACGAGAAACAGTGCCTGCACTCCTTTTGACCCGGCCATGGTGGTGGCTTAGGGCATGCCCTTCTCAAACCTACGCTTGAATGTGGCGTGGAAGAACATAAACGGGCAACCTCTTTTCGGCAACAGAGTGGGGAAAACAAACAACTCTTTACTTAAAATCGAAATAATTTACCGAAAACCGGAAAAAAACACCAATATCTCAAAGAAATGCGGCAATTGTTTGATATAGGTAATACAACAATTATCTCATGATAACATGGGGCGCAATGAAAACCATTCATTCGATGTGAAATTCATTACTACGAGCAAAAAACACTGCAAGAACAACAAACCAGTTCGAACATCGTATTTATGGGCCAGTATCTTGATTGTTGATGATGAAGATAGGTATTGCCCGCTAATTGAAGGATAATCATTCTTCTTCGTTCGAATCAGAACTTCGAATCAGTCGTTCTTTACGAATGCTGAAGGTGAGAACGACCACCCCAAACGACGCAAAAATCATGACGCCGATTAATGTATTTCGAGAATCCCATCCGGAATCGGATTGTGTTTCATCAGAAGCATCGCTAGCACAATTTGTTCCAAAACAATCGCCGATAGAAGGCTGCCCGGGTTCGGAGTGGATGTCTGGGTGGACGGTAATATTGTATTGCCAAACATCTACAAGAGAATCATTTATTCTTCGTTCAATTTGGTAATGATATGTGCCTTGAGATGTTGAATTAAATATTCGTTCATAGGATACGGCGCAGCTGTCATTTGCTAAACTTCCGTTGCCATCAAGCTCACATGTTCTTGTCAACCAAGTGGAGATGTTATCACTTTGATCGGAAAAATTTCCGTTCTGATTGTTGTCGATTGAGACTCGCATCGAGGAGTTTTCAGTGTTATCTCGCATCCTGAAAACTATACTGTTTCCTTCTACGAATGCGGAATCAGTGACATTTCCTGGCCGAGCTTCGTCTTCTACAAGGATAACATTCAACGTTTCTTGTTCGTGGGCTGTAGCGCTTGGTACGAGGATTAAAACACACAAAAGCACGACGAGCGATTTGAGCCCCATCCTCTGCGACATATTCCTTCCTTCACAGCATTACATAAAGACAAAACGGAGAAGCGTCTCGCCATATCCATGGCGGAGGGCAACATCGGCGCGAAAGAAGTCGGACTCGGTATCTTCATCGTCCTGCTTCTTGGCTCTGCATCGTTATTGACTTTCGGCTCATCTGTTTCTTCTGATGCCCCTGAAATTCAGTATTCACAGTCGGATGACCCTCTCTTCCAAGGCGAAGGCCACGACCACTCCAATGCTTCACAGCATATTGCCGGAACCGATAACATGGCATTGATGGACTACAATTCGCTTACTACGACTGGAAATGCGGAAATTCAAGTTGCCACAACACCCGATGGAGAAACATATGCCTACCTTGCGGGTTGGAATGACATGCACATTGTCGATGTGACTGACCCTAATAACACAACTGTGACTGGAGTATACAACGATCCGAATACGCAAGTTCTCGATGTGAAGTATGTCGAATACAATGGAAGGGAGTACATCTTGCAACAAAATCAACTCATCGATCCGGGAAATGCAGACCCTAATGTGGGCCAGTGGAGCGATCCTGCACAAGTTTCCGTAACCCTCATCGATGTAACTGATAAGACAAATCCAACATGGATTGATTCATGGTACGATGCTGACCACCCAAGTGGCCCGCACAACATGTATACGCACATGATAGATGGTGAATGGTATGTGTTTATCGCAAACCCAGATTATGAGCAATGCAACGATGCAATCGGCGAGGCCTGTGGCGGAGTCACGATTGCTCACTTGAACCTCGATGGGTCAGCCTCACGCAATTTACCAGGTGTTCCAGCGTCAGGACTCGGCCACACAATCATCAAAGTTGGTGAGTATGAAGTTGCTTGGGAAGCGACCAACGGCGGTTGGATTTACATTCACGATATGACTGTACAACTTTGGCCTGGTGATGACCCGAACGACCCACGTTACGGCCACACATTCATCTATGGAAGTTATTGGGAAGCAGGTCTACGAATCGCAGATGTCACCAATGTCCCTCACCCAACCAACTCTCCTGAAGAATATACACTGCACGCAACACTCTGCAAGACAGGCCAAGGCAATCCCCTCCAATGTCGCTGGCGAGCTGAAGAAGTAGGCCAGTGGATGGAATTCCTCGATTTGGATGACGATGGGAAGCCCGACAGTGGCACCAATGGTAACGAAAACGGTGGACGTGTTTCATACATCCACTACGCTGAACCGTTCCCAAACATGGTCGATCTTTCCCATGTTGGTTATTCGGATGAACCAGTACATCTCGTTACAGCCGCAGTCGAAGTTCTTTCGACAAACGTTGGAACCGGCATCATCTACTTGATTGATACCACAGACTATACCATGGTTGATGGACAGCTTAAATTCCAACCTAAACTCATTCGGGATTGGGAGATTCCTTGGGCGAGCGAACACTGCTACGGCGCAGATTGTGAAGCCCATCCAAACGATGACGAATGGCTTCTGTTTTCCCCACACAATCTTGACAGCGCCTATTTTGTGACCGATGAGACAACCGACCAGAGCCATGGTGGCGGCTGGGATGGGAGGCTCTACATTTCTCATTATCATGCAGGTCTGTGGGTTATTGACGTTGAAACACTGGTCTCACCTACAAACCCCGACGATCGTATTGCAACCCATTTTGAGGCAACTGTAGGATGGTATCTGCCACACGGTGAGGACGGAACTCCACTCGATTCAAGTTTCTATGATTTCGGTTGGGTTCCATTTTTATGGGCGGTTGAACATCATAACGGCTTAACATATGCATCGTGTATTTCCACAGGACTTTACATCGTCCAACTTGAAACTGATATTGCCTATCTAAATCAACTCGTTTGAGGTTTTAGCATGGATTCGAAACAAATATTCGCCCCGCTCATAGCAAGCGTGTTACTGTTGGCTGGATGTGTGGGGGTAGAAAGCGAAACCTCAAAATTCCACGGAGAAGACATCACACCAAAGGTACTTGTTGAAGACTTCACCCTTGTAAACGGGGATGGCGAAGATTGGAATTTCAACAACCAAACTGAAGATAAAGTTGTTATCATTGCCTTTTTATTCACGAATTGTATTGACATTTGCCCCATCGTGACGGAGAACCTACGATGGGTACATTCCCAACTTTCTCCCGAAGAACACAACCAGACACAGTTCCTAACAATCACGGTTGACCCGTGGCGAGATGATGTACCCACCCTGTTTGAATGGCAGTATTACCGTAATGTATCGTGGCCTCACGTTACTGCAAACTCGACAGAAGAAAACGCACCTCAATTCCAAACCATTCAGTCGGTTTGGAATAACTTTGCAGTAGGCCTCTCGATCGAAGAACAAGAGTTGGAGCAGACTGGAAACAATTCAACCGCCGCCCGCCACCATCCTGATGCCTACAGCGTTAACCATTCAACTGGCACAGTGATTGTTGATTCGAAAGGTATGCAGAGAGTTTGGTGGGGGGATAACGACTGGATTACCGACCTTTTCCTCGCCGATGTCCGAACACTCCTTGCTGAAATCGAATGAACTCACAATTTAATTCGTAATTGTTGTTCACAAAACGACCCGCATACCCAGACTTCCGCACACCGGAAACTGGCTTCCAATAAAGGGCGAAGCGTTAAGAGTAGCAGAGCGGCCGTTTATCTCATGGCAACGGTTCGATTGGACCAAAAGAGCCGGGCGCTAACCCGTGCAATTCCTAACACGTTCGACCGTGCATTGGCAAATTTCTTTGGAACTGGCCCAACTGATATTGAGTTAGCAAAGCAGCAACATAGAGCCTACAGACAAGCGATGATTGACGAGGGAATTGAAGTAACCATCCTACCATCGGACGCAAATCATCCTGATTGCACATTCGTCGAAGACCAAGCCGTCGTCATAGATGGGCATGTTCTCCTTCCAGTGCCTGGCCATCCATCGCGGGTCAATGAGCAACCACCAATTGCTGAATTCATCACTCGACAACTTTCCGGTACAAGAATTTGCAGAATGCACGGCGAAGCACGGATGGATGGCGGAGACATCCTCCGCCTTGGAGACCTGTTTTTTGTAGGACGCTCTTCACGCACGAACGATGCAGGAATTGAAGAGTTACGCGATCTCCTCAATCACCTTGGGCATAATCTACGCGTTATTGACATTCCAGACCATGCCTTACACCTCACAAGCATCAGTTCTACTCCCACCGATTCAGTGATACTTGCTCCAGAAGGATTCTTGCCGAAAGACGCCTTTGGCGAGTTGCCAGAAGGCTGTGAAGTTTTGTGGATGCCTGCAGAGGAAGTCTACGGTTGCAACACCATCGGGCTGCCAAACGGCAAAGTTTTGCTGGCCGAGGGATACCCGAGTGTACTGCAAGCGGTTATTGACATCGGTTTAGAACCAATTGTTCTCGATATGAGCCAAATTCGTGAAGCTGACGGCTCCCTGACTTGCTGCTCTTTGTTCTTCTGATTACTCAAATCGAGCGTCAGGCGAATGGACAATAGAATACCAATGTTCGAGCCGCTCAGTCGTTTCCTTTTCCACCGTGCAACGGTAGAGGTTATCTGAAAAAGCACCTGTTGCCGCATTGTCGGCAAAAACCATTTCTTTTTTCGAAGGAAATACGTCGAATGTTTTGGTATGATCTTCATACAACCCTATTTCAAATCCAATCCAGACTTCGCCCTGCCTCGTTAAGTTCTCAAACATTTCAGAATGTAGGAAACTTGCCAAGTCTTCAGAACTATGGAATGAGCATAACATCGAAAGTGTATTCATGAGGCCAAGAGATTTTTCGGACATCTCTTTTGGAGCAGCACCTAATTCCTGCGATTTAACCATTGTGAATTTGGGTGAACCACCGGCCATACCTACGGCACTTCGCTCACGGACATAACCCTAACCAAATTTTCACCAAGGAAGTTTTTCGCCATCGAATTGTACAAATTCCCCAGTATTTTCAAGCGTTCTCGACGCCAAGACATTTCGCATACCGGCGACACTTTCGGGAATTTCTACAGGCGCTCGGTCACCGCCCATGTCTGTTTTCACCCACCCCGGATGAAGGATGACAAAGGAGATATTATCTTCAATCGCTTCTTTTTTCATCGATACTGTAAACATATTGAGTGCGGTTTTACTCGCTCTGTAAGCATACGATCGCCCCATGTGACAATCGTCGATAGAGGCCATTAGACTGCTAATCATTGCGATTTTTGTTAATGAATCATGACTCATTTTCGTGTAGAGTGATTTAATCACCCGAACTGGTCCAAGTGCATTAATATCGATAACTTCAAGCGCCCACTTATCATCAATTTCCAATAAGTTTCTCCACCGACCATCAGCCACTCCAGCGTTGTTAACAAGAAGGTCAATTTTTGGTGGGGCGTTTTCTGCAAAAAGTTGTACCGAGTCATTTGACTGCACATCAAGAATATGAGTGGTCAGGTTTTCATTTGCTAAGGAGGTTAATCTACCGGGCTCGCTACGGTACCCAGCATACACCCGCCATCCTTCCTCGAGCAGTTGATGTGTCCATTCCGCCCCTAATCCCCTATTTGCTCCAGTTACTACTGCGACTCGCATGATGCTTGCATTGCATATTCCCACAAGAACCTTTCAAAGTGAATCTATGAGGTCGTTGGCGAACAGATGCTCCATTAATACACGTATTACGGTCATTTCGTAGGTGGAGTTCTTGAGGGGGCGACCTTTGGGGCATACGATACCATGTCCGAAATACCAGACAACAACTCCTTCCTTCGCAAGTGGGTTATGCGCCAATACTGGCGTATGCAGCAATCACAAGCTGTCGTCAGTCTGATTCTCTGGGGAACTACAATTACTCTTCTTGTATGGCCTTTGGTCGATTGGAGATTTACATCTTCATGCAGTTCAGGCGTCTGTTTTCCAGAGGAATTTGGCCCTATTTCTACCACTTACATTGCTCTTGTAATGATCTTCTTCTCTGTTATGTTCGGTGTCCTTGCAATCGGTTTTCTTTATGATCAGGTCTTCTCACTATGGACAGAGTGGCGTAGCATTGACATGGAAAGAAACCCTTACGGTACATACGCACTTGCACCTATTTGGGCGATGACCTTTTCTTTACAGGCTGAAATTTTGAAACGAATCTCAGCAGACGATGAAGATATGGTTAAGCAGGCGGACTGGTATCTCAAATGGTGTGAATCATACACAGAAGGAGAAATGTTTGCTCGAGCTGTCCAACAATGGGACAAAGATTTGGGAGAAACCCCGACATTCTGGTTCACGACCGACGAAGCTATGCAACGTGCCCGCGATATCCAGATTGAAGACGAAGTCTGAACAGGCTTCAACGTCGCCTTCCGCCACCGCTACGTCTTCCACCACCGCCACCGCGGCTTGAACCTCCACTGCTGCGGCTTGAACCACTGCT
>QQRW01000013.1 GCA_003602605.1 Candidatus Poseidoniales archaeon
GTTTATACTCCGAATGTTTTTCTTACAGAATTCATCGAGCATTGGCCTCTCGTTTTGTTGTGTATTGCTTTGTATGGAACTGCTTTACTCATTAAAAGAGACAGGGACTTTATCTTCAATTACTGGCTTTTGATTTTACCAGCAGTTCTCCTTCATGGAGTCATCCTTGACTTCGGCTTTCCGCGTTACTCGACCCCGTGGATGGCGTTGTTGTGCGTTGGAATTCCGGCAGCTATTGTGCATTCAAATGAAGAATTTGGAGAATTTTTCCTTCGATGGAATATTCCCTCGATTTTGATTGGAATTTTGGTTTTGACTTCGGTTTCACCCCTTGTAAAAACCACTGACGAGTATGGAACAAGTTCGGAATACCTTCTCGAAGTTCGAGATGGTTGGTCGAATATTTATCGAGAAGTTGGACAGGAATTGAATGAATCTGCAATTGTTGTAACAGGCGTTGATATCACAATGGGACTCTATTCAGAAACTCCATGTTACCGTTACGAAGACCCTGAGTATTCTATGCTTCAGGCCATCAACAAGTTTGAGGCAACCCACGTCTTTACTCAAGACAGTCATTATCGATATGATATCGATGTCAACAGCACATTCCTCTTCGGTTCTCCGATTGAACCGATCCAAGTGTTTACCTCAAACGATTTCACTGGAAGGCTTTGGTCTGTGGACCACTTACGGCTGGAACAGTCTGACTGGTGGAGAAACAGCACAGTTCAAATCAATGGCAGCGGCGTTCATTATGGCGATTTCGTGTGGTTAGAGGCTTCTTCTGATTTTGAAATGTTGGAAAGCACAGCGATTGTTCGGATACTTGAACTCGATTCGACCCTTGAGTTGGATGCTGCGTTTGATGTTCTCGCAGTGAGTCCTGAGGACTTGTTGTGTGATTCTGAGGAAAGTTGTTCTTCTTTTGTCCGCAGTCAACATTTGGATCGAAATTGGGCCATTTGGATGACAAATACCGATTTGTGAGATTCACCGGTTAATGTCAGGCCTTGACACGATTCTGGATTCAGTTGTTCCGACCGATGATGAAAAGAAGTCGGTCCTATTGGAAGGGGCATGGCGAAGGAGGTGAAGATGCTTGGAACGGGAAACGCCTTCATGCCGTACGGTCGTTACCACTCCTTTGCCCTCATCGATGGCACCCACATCATCGACTGCCCTCCAACTGCGATGGCAAGTCTACGCCGTGCTCGTGTTCCACTCAGCGATATTGAGACCGTCTTCATCACGCATATTCACGGAGACCACGTGTTTGGATTCCCGTTCTTACTGCTTGAGCGGCGGTATATCTCCGATCGTGGAATGCTCAAACCTCTCACGGTCGTTGCTGCTGATGGAGTCCGAGAGCATCTGTGGAAGCTGTGTGAAATGGCTTATCCAGGAAGTCTCGAAGAAATCTTTTCGACTATTACTTGGAGGTCGGAAGTAGAAGGGGAACTTGATTCAGGCTTGACATGGAGACGTTTCCGTGTTCAACACGATGAATCCGTCGACCCCTATGGTTACCATTTCAATCCGGGTCAAGAAGGAAGTTTTGTTCACAGCGGCGATTCAGGCCCTTGCCAAACGCTGCATGATGAAATCTGCTCAGCGAGTATGGCTATCATTGAAATGGGATATCCTGAGTGGGTTGATTCCGACCATCATCACAAACCTTCGGACATCCAATCGTTGGCTAAGAAGGCTGAATCTGTTCGTCTTATCGTTACGCACACCTTCATTGATCAACCAGGAGTTCATTCTGAAGTTACCGTTACCGACGAATATCCAATTCATCCGGAAAATGTTCACCATGCTGAAGATGGACTTTGTCTTCATCGGAGTGGAGAAAATTGGGTCCTTGGAATTAAGAAATACCATGCGTGAGTTTGTCCGGCCAAAGGTTCGGAAAACGACCATATTTTGTGTTATTTTTCTTAGAAATAGCGTATAAAGACAGACCCTTTATAATCTCGTATTTAATTCTTGAACCGAATGAAAACTTTACCTCCGAACCTCATCGACGGTCATACTTATGAGGGGGACTCGGACTACCGCACATTATCGCGCAAGTCCCGTCCGGAACTTTCTCGATTCAACCATAACCCAAGAGGCCACTGACATGAGCAGAAACATTTTCGATGATTTTCTCTCACGGCAAACGCTGTTCTTGAATAAGGAAAAACTCCGACACGACCACCTTCCAGAAAACCTTCCTCACCGAGAGAAGGAAATTGAGGCAATCGCTTTCAATTTAGTTGAAGCTTTGAACGGTCAAATCCCATCCAACATGACCCTCTACGGTGTTACCGGTGCTGGAAAAACTGCAGTGACTAAATTCGTCTGCAACCAACTCGAGGAAAAGGGAGCAGAAAAGAACCGAGCCGTACGTTCAATCATGGTCAACTGCCGACAAATTGACACTCAATACCGAGTGTTGAGCCATCTTGGCAACTCGTTGCGTGAAGAGCATGAAATCGATGAGATACCTTTCACGGGTTGGCCCACCGACCGCGTTTTCGGTGAACTTGTTCGTCGAATGGACGAAAAAGGCGGTGTTTACATTCTCGTTCTCGATGAAATCGACCATTTGGTTCGTAAAGCGGGTGATGACCTCCTATACAATCTGACCAGCCTCAACGCTTCCTTGAAATCCGCTCGCACATGCGTCATCGGTATTTCGAACGATCTGAAGTTCACAGATTTCCTTGACCCTCGTGTTCGTTCTCGACTCGGACAACTTGACATCGTTTTCAATCCCTACGATGCTGGCCAACTCCAGGACATCTTGCGTCAACGCTCTGAAGGTTCGCTTAAGGAAGAAATTCTTGACGATGGTGTTATCGCATTGTGCGCAGCACTCGCAGCTCAAGAACACGGTGACGCACGTTGCGCGCTGGACTTGTTGAGAGTCTCAACTGAAAAAGCAGAGCAGAGTGGCGATAAAATCGTAACTCAGCGCCATGTTCGTATGGCTCAACATCAGATCGAAAGAGACCAAATGATTCCTGTCATCTCTTCACTTCCGAGTCAACAGAAACTTGTTCTTGCCTCCGTCCTCCTCAACGAGAAGAACGGTCTACGTAACATTCAGACCGGTGAGGTGTACGATGTTTACCAACAAGCCTGCCGATACATTGGGCACAATGCATTGACGCAACGCAGAGTCTCCGGCCTCATCTCGAATCTTGACATGCTCGGACTGGTTACTGCCCGAACCATCAGTAAAGGACGGTACGGTCGTTCAAAGCAAATCAATTCCTGCATCCCGAACAATGTCGATGCTGAAGCGATTATGGTTGAATCCGAGTCGGAAATGGAAGAAGTTTTCCTTCGACCTTACCGCCACCAATCTCGACTTTGAGAGCATATCGAATCCAAAGACGCAATTCTGAATGCTTCGGTGTGCTTATATCCAAAAGGTAGGTGGGCGGAATATGAGCACAGAACACAGCGACGCTGACAAAACCATTGTTTCGATGTTGTTGAACCCATCTCGTACCATGGCAAACTGGTACACAGGTATTGGTATCCTTGGTATCTTCTTGGCTGTGATGAATATTCTTGGTCTTGTTCACCCGAACTACCATATTTCATGGGGTGGATTGCTGACCTTCGAGGCTACAAACACCGCTTTCGAACTAAAGTCGGACGAACCTCAAGTCGTGTTTTCAGACTTCATATTCATCGGTCTATGTGTTGCATTGGCCGGCCTCGGTCTTCGAACCTTCGCCAACGAAGAATCTGGAATCGCTGGTTGGTTCAAGAGCATCTTCATCAACGACACCTGGCCAGCCTTGGTTGACCCAGATATCGGTGGTTGGAACAAACTCTTCGGTGCTTGGTCCCTCTTGCTTGGATTCATATTCTACTTCTACTATGGAATAGTTAACACTGGATGGGTTGACGTTGGTGTATACTCTGTTAGCATTGCACTGATTGCTTTGGGACTTGGCCTACTCATGGCTGCCAACGCTCCAGAAGGCGAAGATAACTTGGATTGAATTTCACTTACGTTGTCTTCCAAGCAGTGGCCTGTGACCGTTTTTACCTTGGATTGCATCTTTCATTCCAAGAGCCAATCCTTTCCACAGTGCAATACTCCAACGCATCGTTAAATTACGAATCTTGAATATTTCAAAAAGTGAGAATCTTCCTGCTCTCAGGGCACCACGGTTTACAACACCCAAGGGGCCTCGCCAGAGAATAATTTCATGAATCAGCATCAGCAACAAGGTGAACAACAACAGCTTTGTCTGCCACCATGTTTGTGCTTCTTCCCATGACCAATCGGATTGTGTTGCGAATGATGTGAGGAATGGAATGCCTGAGACCATCGCCATGAGCCACATCGGAAAGACCGCCAATACGACCGTTGAACTACCTATAAAATCCAAACTCGGTCCATTCCGTTTTCGCCGTGGATAATGTCGAACAATACGCATGTGAGCGCGAGCATCTCTGCATCGCTTGGCAAGGAACCGCGAAGCCTCAAGTTCAGGAACGTGATGAACGACAGCATCCGGCGCATAGACAATCGCACCTCCATCCGATATCAAGCGGAGGCTTACTTCCATATCCTCGGCATGGTACCATTTAGGGTCGAATCCTCCAATTGCCAGTAGACTTTCACGTTCAAACATAGAGCACGGGCCGTTGGCTAAACTGGTTCGACGTGGCCTTGAACGGTATTTCGTAGCGATTTCAACCGAACGAACACGGCTGACAATATCTCCTTCGTGTTCAAAAACAGTGCGACCTGTTACNGCAACCACTTTCTCAGTTTCATCAATCGGTCGAACATTTTCCACAAGTTTAGCAATCCAGTCGGGTTCGGGACGCACATCAATATCCGTAATGGCTATCCAATCTCCTCTTGATTCATCCACTGCCCATTGACGCCCAGACGAGAGGCCTTTGGGCTCTTGTGTCAATATACGTGTAGGGACTTCAGCCTCAAGGTCGTGCCATGCGAGCAATTTTTCTTTCGAGCCATCACTTGATCCATCATCGACCGCAATAATCTCGATTGGACGGTATGTTTGGGCTTTGAGTGATTCAATACAGCCATCGACCCAATCAATGCCGTCTCGGACGCACACTGTAAGGCTGACCATTGGGTTTTGGTCCTTCATTATTCCACCTCAAACAGTGAGATAAGGTGGCGGCATCGCTGTTTAACTGCCAACGTAGTATACTGCAGAACAACTCCGGTCCGCGGTTGTCCGTACATGACGACCGTGCCAATTGGGGCCAAACAATGTATCACCAACGGCGCAAGATCTTCTTCGCCTTCCACTTCTAAGACGACGGAATTCTCGGCTACGAGCGCTTGAGCAATGGCTTGATTGAGTGATGGGGTGAGAAGCCCAGCAGGATTGACAGCAGACAAATGGTGATGGAACCGTTTGGTGTTGACTTTCAAATCTTCTTCCAATTCAGTTCGTTTGGTTTGTCCATCGATGAGTGCTATATCTGGAGTTAAACCCATGTCAAGCATTGTTTTGGTGGTGACATCACCCACGGTAATAATCGCTCCATGGGGTGAAGGCAAACCATCTAAAGCAGCAGCCATGCCAATTTCAGGGTCATCTTCAGGACCCTTGAACAGAACCCCCATTGGGGTTTTGAGTTCATTATCAAGCACCGATGCCATACGAAGAGTGGTTTGACGCAGTTCCATTGGCATCCATGGATGGCCTTCACGGTCCATGTGGCCGTTTCGAACGGCAGAGGAACTGATGATGCCTCCTTCAAATCCATCCAGGTGCATGACTTCGATGATCTCAAGCGGTGATAATCCGTTGGACTTACGTTGTTCATTGATTGCAATGCACATGCCATGAGTTTCGGGAGTGGCCACAATGGCGTCAGCAGTCAAGTGCTTAGGCGCCGGGCCGAAGTTATCGTTCAATTGGTGAACGGTAATTTTGCAGCCGGATTGAGCATCTGCCCAATTCAGTAGTTCGTTACGACGGTCTTCAAAGGATTGAACAAATTGAGATTTTGATTCGGCCATTGAATCCGATGTGATGTGGATTTCAACCTGCTCAGCATCCTTACTCGCAGCATTCAACAGCAAGCGGTGACCTGCATGAAGACGGTCAAACGTCCCCCCGACGAGGCAACAGCGAAAACGCCGAGTGGAGGTCATAATCCGTTGTGGAGTAAGCGGCTCTTTGATTGCATCGCCTCAAATTGAGGAAAACAACGCAGTTTGGCATGTAGTAGAGTTAGCAGGAGCTGTACCCCGACGCGTAACGGCCCTTTTCATCGCAATGCTCGAGGGCCTGACCCAGCGTCAGGGCTTATGCTGTCCAATAGGTTGGTTGTCTTGTGTTCATCCTGTCGTCGCACAAGGACCCATTTACCTACCGGTTGGTTTACCGCTTTGCACCGAAGGTCATTCCCCGAGGGGTCACTTCAGTCTTCGATAGCGGACCGTACCATTGGTATCAGACTTCACAGCAATTTCACAGTAGCTCTGCCAGATGTTGCGGGTACGGCAAGCAGTCCACCTGCCGACCCCTTTTCAAATCATCGAATCATTCTAATTTCGAAGAAAATGAGCGAGCGTAGAGCAATGCACCAACTTCTGGCTCACCTTGCAATAAAACATTCAATCCCATTGCAGGCCACGACTCAACAGGCCGTGCAAGCCATCCCACCAGCGGGTGTGTGCGCCCATAATGCACCGGTTCATTGCGTTCAGAAGTTGCCAACATATCGTAGACATCGAGGAGTGCAGGTTTCCCATCGAGGTCCTCAAGCAGCAGAATATGCAACACATCGTCGAGTACGATTCTTCCCGATGGATATGTGGTCGACCATGCCGGCAATCCACCGCGCTCCCCAGTTGGTCGTGCGAGCAGTGCAGGCCAAGGCAAAACAGTTGATGCCAACCATCGACGACCAGATGTTGAAGATAATTGAATCTGTAACCATTCACTCGCCCACGCTCTCCACCAAGACGACGGAAGTAGACTCATGACTTGACGAAGGAACTCTGGAGTCATCGGTTCGTCCGATTCCATATGGTGCAGCAATGCCCCCCACACATAGAGGTTTGAGTCCTGGGGGTGGAGTTTAGCTGCAGCCTTACATTTGACTAAGCAATTTTCGATGTGGTCTGGCAACGGTGTACCGATTGGAAACAACGATTCGAGAACCCGTAATGTGTGATGTGGAGCATCAAGCCAAGAGATACACGATTTTTCAATCAATTCATGGAACTCCTCAGGCATTTGATTCGCCGATAGGAGGAGCGATGTAGCCATCCATGAACCAAGTTCATCGTTTTCCAAGAAGTGTTGGTACTTGAGAATGGATTCAATATTATTGGTAAACCTTTGACGGGTTTTCTCAAGTGCTTGGAGCGTCCATTCCTCTGATGCCTTGGGCATGGCACTGATGAGTGTCGCTGTTTCACATTGTTCGATTGGCAACAAATCAGCCCAACCCGAAGGTAAAACTGAACGTAAACGAATCCATCGCGAAGTTCGGTGTTGTTGTGGCGTTGCAATCCATGCTGCCAACGGCATACTGCTCTCATTCAAATTGGCCCATTGCTCATTTCCTTGTGGGAATAAGGCGAGCGCTTTCCAAATCGATTTCTGTCGTTCAAGGTCGATTTCTGTTTCTGAAAACAGGTTTTGATCGAAACCATCATCCTTCTTCCATGCCGACATCAACTCAACGGCAGAAGATGGTATTCGCTCGTGTACAGTTTGTGAAGTTCTTTCCATTGGTGCTTGCAAAAACGAGAGTGGAATGTTTATCCCCCTCCCCAATTGAATCACAGCCTTTGTCAACGTTTTTTCGCTTCGAATAACGGCGGTCGTCGATCTCAATTTTTGATGTTCACCTTGCGCTGTCACCAAGATGCGGCATCGGCCAGTGGCAAGTATTTGTTCGAGAATCTCTTTGTTCTCTTCGACAGGATATGGCCATTCAATGACACACTCTTTGTTGGATTCAAATGCGAACCATTCCAGTAATGCTTCAGCCCCTTTGGCCGAAGCGCCAGAAAAATTGATGTTGCTCATGTTGTTCGATTCAAGCCATTCAACTCTACCAAAATCAGCCAGCAATTGCCGTTGAACGGCCAGAGGTGGATTTGAACCCGTTTCATTGAGCAAATACCGAGTTAATTCCTTGAATTTCATGTTTCTTTTCTCTTCGGACATTCTCGGATGTCGCGAGCGTAACCAATATCGAATCGCATCAAGGGGAAGGTGGCGGTTTGAGCGCTGTTGCGACCGATCTTCAAACACCAATGCTCCTGTACTCATTGCATTGAGAGCCAACGAGCGATTGACTGCAACAGTAAGATGAGCATGAATGCCAGTTTTTGGGGAGATTCGCAGGTCCGTTCCAGTTGCTGTTCCGAGCGTGAACTCGCCTTGAGTGAGTAGTGAGGGCAATTCCGCAGTCTTTTCCGGTTCCTTGAACCATGTTCCTGGACTTAGTAACCATTCGTGCTGTGAATCAAGCAATGTCGCTCGAACCAAGCCAATGCGGTCTACTTCTTCGGTCCATTCGGTGAGCGTACCTCTTGTTGGTTGAGGGCGAGGAGGTTCTGTTGCCTCAAAGTGATTGAGCGTGTACCATTGAATTTCTTCGTTTCTTTGAACGGCCCAACGCCCCCCTTGCCTTCCGCTGGAGAAAGAAGGTCTGCTCTCATCATCAGTAATGCCTTGGTTTGGCAAAGACAGGAGTCTTGATCTTGGAGGTTTCACATAACCAAGCAGGACGTGAGGGCCATCGAGACCCAAGACGATGGCTTCTGCTTGTGAGGGTCGTTGCGATACATGGTTACGTGCTCTAGCCAGGGCATCTTCGGTTAATCTGGCTCGCCCTGCTTCGTTGAGTCGATGTTGAGCGCCCCTAATGCTTCCCTGCTCGTCTCTGCTGACTTCTCCTCGCTCCCGTAATTGCCGAAGGGCCAGTGAAGCGTGAGGCATGCGCAAGTGAAGTGATTCAGCGATGCTAGAAACCGTGCCACTGCCATCAATCAACCAATTTAGAACTCGCCGTTGATGGCCGCTCCGAATCTGTTTTGCTGACACCAAAGTCACCTTATGTGCCGGTTACTACCTCTCCTTGTTAAATGTTACAGTTTAGGGCCGTTAGTAGTTACATTTAGTTACACATTTCCACTGGAGATAGTTGGTTTTTACTTACATGCGCAAAATAAGGTGTGAAAATAACACTCTATTTGCATACGAAATGTAACTATAATCGATTTTCTACGGGAAGGGTTATATGAGCACCCTCGGTCATCTGTCTTAGTGGCCCCAACCCTCTGCGGGAGAAGGCCTCATGACAGGAGGAAATACACATGAAAACAACCAGAATCAGAGAAAAAATCAAGAAATTCTTAGGAGACCGACCGCGTAACACCGCCGAGATTCTGGAGCACATCAACAGCACTATGCGACACGGCACCACCAGTCAACAACTCGGCAACGTACTCTCGAAGGACAAAGACATCGTCAAGGTCGGTTACATCAAGCGCTCAGGAATTCTTTCTGGAGGGTACGACATCTGCGAATGGGCAACCCGCAACTGGGTTTCTTCGAACTGCCCAGGATGGCAAGAAGGTACTCCGATCATCATCGATAACGACGGTAATGTTACCACTGGCAACAGTACCGACCGTTCTCTTTGATTCGAAAATTTATTCGAGACAACTTACCCCACCATATACCTTTGACGAGGGATTCAATAGGGATGAGTATTTGGCCACGGCATGGATAACTTGGATAAGACTGAGAACTACACCGTACGCGACATCAATTTGGCTGAAAAAGGAGCACTTCTCGTCGACTGGGCACGAGCCCGTATGCCGGTTATGGCTAAAATCAGGGAAGAAGCTGAGCGCACCAAACCTCTTGCTGGAATGCGCGTCGCAGGATGCCTTCACGTCACCAAAGAGACCGCCGTTCTTATCGAGACTATTCGAGCAGCCGGCGCAGAAATCTCTTGGTCAGGTTGTAACCCACTCTCTACACAAGACGAAGTTGCTGCTTGGCTTGCCTCTGAAGGATACTCAGTCCACGCTTGGCACGGTCAATCCAACGACGATTTCTACTGGTGCATCGACCGAACACTTGAGTTCAAGCCGACCCTCACGCTCGATGACGGTGCCGATTTGATTGTCCGTGTTCACACTGACAAGCAGGAATATGCACCTGGTGTCATTGGCGGTACCGAAGAAACAACCACTGGAGTTCACCGACTTCGTGCAATGGCGGCAGCCGGCGACCTTCGTTACCCAGTCATTGCCGTTAACGACGCAGTGACCAAGTGGGATTTCGACAATGTTTACGGCACCGGCCAGTCTACCATTGACGGTATTCTTCGAGCAACATCTGTGCTGATTGCGGGGAAGACATTCGTCGTCGCTGGATTCGGCCATTGTGGAAGCGGACTTGCCATGCGTGCTCGTGGAATGGGTGCTAATGTCATCATCACTGAAGTTGATCCATTGCCTGCACTCCGTGCAGTTATGGAAGGCTACAGCGTCATGACGATGGATGAAGCAGCGAAGATTGGGGACATCTTCTGTACCGCAACCGGCATGGAGGATGTCATTACCGGTGCTCACTTTGATTCGATGAAAGACGGAGCAATTATTTCCAACACCGGTCACTACGATTGTGAAATCAAGATTACTGATTTGGAAGATCGAGCAACCTCCGTTCGAACGATTCGTCCAAACAACGAGGAGTTCATCATGCCTGACGGTCGTCGTATCTTCTTGCTTGCTCGAGGTCGACTGGTCAACCTCGCTGCAGCAGAGGGCCACCCGTCTGAAGTGATGGACATGTCCTTTGCCAACCAATTCCTCTCGCTTTGCCGCTTGGCAAAAGAAGGCGGTTCAATGGGCAAGGAAGTGTACGACATCACTACTGAGCAAGACCAAGAACTGGCAACAACGAAACTCGACACACTCGGTTTCAGTATCGATGTCTTGACCGATGCTCAACTCGCCTACCTTGACGACTACACCGTCGGAACATGAGTTTCTACAGGGCTTCATTCTTCACCAAAGGCCGGTATTTGACCCAATGTGTGCCGTTTACGGCAAGTAGTTTAAATCAAGAAAAGTGAGACACCATGTCATGGACACTGAATTCCTAAGCTTTCTCTGTGGTGCTGTTTCGTTTCTCGTCTTCGTCGTATCAGTCCTTGGTACGCTGTACCAACGCTTTTTCAAAAAGGAAAGTTGGAATACTGCACTCATTGCGCCGTTTGGTAATCCTGCCTCTTCGGATTCGGCGGATTCTGAGCTCGTCGAGTCAGTTGATCAAGATACTCTTGCGAAACGCAAAAAGCGGTGGTTGATTGCAATCATTGTTGTTTTCAACATCCTCTTTTTCTATACTGTATACGTTTACGTTCT
>QQRW01000014.1 GCA_003602605.1 Candidatus Poseidoniales archaeon
GTCCCTGTTTGGGTCATGCTAAAGACCGACCGAAACACTGTGTCGCACCCAAAGCGACACCACTGGCGCCGTAGTAAGCTCCAAAGATGAGGGTGATGAACATGGTACGAGCAAACGAATCTGAACTAACAGTTCCTCTACGCAAAGCATGGGGTATTACACGCTACAAGCGTGCACCACGTGCAATACAAATTATTCGCGAACATGTCATTCACCATCTCAAGGTTGGAGAAGACGAAGAAGTTTGGATTGATCCAAGCGTCAACGAAAAGATATGGTCCCGTGGGATCGAAAATCCACCTCGCAAGATTCGTCTTCAGGTGACTCGCCACGATGAACCTGATATTCCAATCGAAGTAAAATTGTTTGAGGAGTGATACATATGGGAAATATTCGACCAAGTTTTATCAAAATACGTGCTATCCATCTTGTTGAAGATCACGGAGAGAAATTCACCGAGGATTTTGAACACAATAAGAAAATGGTGCAACAACTTACTGATGTTGAGTCAAAGAAACTCCGCAACTGGATTGCCGGGTATGTCACCCGGTACCGCCAGCGCAGAGTCGACTGAATGAGGCGATGAAGTGGCCGTGCGCGTCAACTGGGACCGCACCCCCGTTTCAGTCCATCATGATGAGAAGGCTGTACTTGAAGCGCTGATTTTACATTTGCGCAATAAATACGGTGTGCGTAAACGCTCATTGGTCATGGAAGACAGAGAAGAAAGTGGATTCTTGTTCTTTCTCTATCAGCCATGCAATCCCGTATGGATTATCGAGTTCACTTCGAAAATCAACACTTCGGCCGAGGAGGAGTAAAAATGGGTGACAGGCAACGGATACCCTTGCCAAAGCGATCCTACGCTCTTCACATCGTGTTGGTAGGGGCGACGCACCCAGGTAACCTCGGTGCTGTATGTCGAACGATGCTCAATTACGGATTCACATCATTACGTCTTGTTAATCCACAGTGCACTCCCGATGATGTAGAGGCGCGTAACAGGGCGAAGCACGCTGGTCGTGTCTTGGACATGTGCACAGTTCACTCATCGATAGAGGATGCTACTGCAGATTGTTCATTGCTCGTAGGGACATCTGGAAAACGTGAGATAGGTGCCAAAACGAATTTCCGTCACTTCACCTATCCGTGGGAGATGGCAGAGAGGTTGGAAATGTTCGACGGCTCTATCGCACTGATCTTTGGTGAAGAAGGAAAGGGACTCTCGACTAAATCGTTAGGTATGTGTGACTTTTTGGTCACTCTTCCCACTTGGGAGGGTTACCCAATAGCAAACCTCTCGCATGCAGTGAACGCATGCGTTTATGAATTACACAGAAAGGCTGTTCTTACATCACAGGGTACAGATTCAGGCATTCCGGACATTGTACCTCTTGAACGCAGTTTGAATCCGACATTGCGAGATATATTGAACAAAGGCATCAATGAATTCGGCGCAGCTTTACCTGGAAACGATGAACGCCGGGAGAGCTTCGCCCAGAATCTTCGGAGGAGCATTATGCGTTCAATGCCAACAGAAGATGAGGCTACAAGACTCATCGGGGGAATACTCGATGCAACCACAGCTTTGCAATATGTTGGGGGTAACGACGGATGGAAGAGACAACGACGTCGGAAAATAACTCCTTTTGAAGAAGAGTGACTACGGTATCCACGATGCGATACTCTTCGGAGTTTCACGGACATGCATTGCTACCAACTTTAACGCGTTTCCGTATGCAGAGGTGATATGAGGCTCGACCTGTTCAAATGCCCATTTCGCCAAATTTTCAGCAGTTGGGATGAATGGAACAATTACAGTGCGGTGTTCAGGCCCCATTATTTCACATGCTTTGAGGGCGGCAGTATCTCCTTCATAGACCACAAAGGCGTGATCGACTACATCATGCACATGTTCCATTAGAATAGAACTAACATCTGAAAAATCCATTAGCATACCTTCTTCACTTACCCCAGATTCTTGGACCGTTTCACCTTCAATCTCAGCTTCAAATCTGTATCTGTGACCGTGCATGTGTCGACACTTACTTTTGTGATTCGGGACTCGATGCCCAGTATCCGTTTCCACATATCTTCTAATTCGTGTTGTCATTCTTCCATCTCCTCAAAGTTCAGTGATGCTGAATTGATGCAATAGCGGAGGCCTCCAAAGTTTCGCGGCCCGTCGTTAAAGATGTGGCCAAGGTGCGCTTCGCAACGAGCGCATCGAACTTCGATACGATGCATTCCATGTGTGAAATCGTCGATTTGACGTATACCTGCATCCGGGTGTTCTGTGTGGAATGATGGCCAACCGCAACCGGAATCAAATTTCATCTCGGAAGTAAATAACAGATGTCCGCAACAGATGCAAGTATAATCTCCGTTACGTTTCTCATCCCAGTAGATTCCAGTAAATGCCCGCTCTGTGCCGCTTTCACGTGTCACATGATACTGTTCATCTGTCAAACGCTCCCTGTACAGCTTATCTTTGTGCGCGCTCTCGACCTCAAGGGCGTTTTGCAAAACCACAACCCATGGGTCTTTGTATTCCACTGGATCTATCTCTCCAATGGAGTGGAATGCGAGTATGCGTTCAATATCTGCACCACTTGTCCCTGAACTCCGGCCATCTTTGTCTGGGTTATACGATGTGTTCGTGTTTGCAAAGATCGTATTAAAATCGAGACCCAATTGCTGTATTGCATCTCTAGCATCGGTGAGAATTGTTGTCTTGTCGCCGGCGATGTACGGAAGTGTGAAGGAAACGCGTTCACTCCCCCAGTTTCCAGTCACAAAAGCATGGTCTAAAGCGGAATAGAATTCCGGACGACAATCAGGGTAGATTTCGTGGTCACCGGAATGGACTCCAAGTGCGATTTCAACATCGCATTGTTCGCGGTTTGAAAGCGAAAGAGCGTAGCCGTAGACGATCGAAGCAAATATTGCGTTACGATTCGGGACAACAGTTGATTTCATCTGAAGCTCTTCATAATGGCCTTCAGGAATATCGTCACCTCCTTTCAACAAGGAACTCTCAAAAGCGCCCATAGCGCTGGTTAAGTCGATGAGCGTATGTTTGACGTTGATGTCATTTTCAGCCAAATATGCAATATTTTTCTTTGCTCGTTCCACTTCGATAGTGTGCTTTTGCCCATATTCGTACGAAATACAATCTACTGTGTATCCGTCTGCCAACAGTCGCATCAATAGTCCAGTCGAATCCATGCCTCCAGAGAGTGAAATTACTGCCCGTTTCATCTAGTCTACCCCCATCCACTTATGAGTTTGCAAACTAAGCCTCCAAGAGGGGTTCTCTTTAACGACTGTTTCTGTCAAAGCGAAATTTTTGCCGTTCCACTCAACAGATTCATTTTCCATATAACATGGTTGAAGAAAGTGATGTGTGAAGCCCTGCTTAAGATCATCGTACATCGAAAGGTCTTGACCTACATAGACGCACTTGAGTTCATCTCCATACCGTTGACGGATTTTAACTTGGGGATACATCTGGTCCTTAGGTGAGATGCATATCCAATCCAACAACCCCTCAGGAATTTCTATCGTTCCGTTGGATTCACATGCGAGAGAATATCCTCTTGATTTGAATAAGCGTTGCAGAGGCCATAGATCGTTAAGCATAGGCTCTCCACCGGTCAAAATGAGGCGTTTACTTGGATACTGTGATACTTGGGACAGTATTTCCTCAGCAGTCATTTCCTCGAATGTTTCAAAATCAGTGTCGCACCATTCACATTGAAGATTACACTTGCCAAACCGAATGAAAACATGCGGTATCCCTGCATGAACGCCTTCTCCTTGTACTGAGTGGAAAATTTCAACAATCTTGTATACCGTTAACAAATCTGACACTGCGTCTTCCGGGTGGACGATGGAACTGCTGGATTGACTATTAGCCATGCAAATTCCTCACAGGGGGCGAGAATGAATGAGTTGCATCAATTCTTGTCGAGCTTCTGGCTTGTCGAAAAAGACGCCGCGCATTGCAGATGTTGTCATGATGGAGTTTTGTTTCCGGACGCCTCTGCACCGCATACATCCATGTGATGCTTCGAGTATAACCGCCGCTCCTAGAGGCTGCAGATGTTGCTCGAGGTCATCTGCAACACCTTTCGTAATTCGCTCCTGATTTTGCAGTCTATGCGCATGCGCATCGACAATACGAGCAAGCTTACTAATTCCTACAATCCGGTCAACAGGGATGTATGCAATGTGTGCGCGACCGCTGAAAGGTTGGAGGTGGTGTTCACACGTTGAATGGAATTCTATATCGCGTAGCAGAACAATTCCATCGTATCCTTCGCCGTTAAAGGTTGATTGGAGAAGTTCTTCTGTGTCGATCGAGTAGCCCGAAAATATTTCATCCCATGAATCAATGACTCGCTGCGGGGTTTTGAGCAATCCCTCTCGTTCTGAATCGTCTTCTAAATAACCAAGCAATGTCTTTACTGCCTGTTTTGCTTCTTCTTTTGTCACCATTGCAATTACCTACCGTGCCGAGCATCAATTTCATCTAATTGGTCGAGAAGTTTTCTGCAAGCAGTTCGAACAGCATCTGCAAGACTCACAAACTTATGTTCGTCTCCAACATGCTTCCGCAAGTCTTCTACCAACTCTGCCGGCATGTCAAGTGAAATTTTAGGCACACCTCTCCCTCAAGCCAACTTCATATAAATATTCGTATAGTAATACTGCAGTAATAGGTGTGATGATGAGATTTTGAGGTTTTCGAGATTTATTTGGCGAATGTTCAAAGGGCCCCTCGGTTGAACGCTCAGTGATGACACAGTCGACAGTACAGGCGTTTACCCAACTCCAAAATCTACGCAGCCTCGCGCCAGACAGAGATACTGTTGGTATGTCTGACCATATGATCAAACATTTTTTGTCAATAGACGCACATCTTGGCAAAGCCATCGCAGAGGCAGTTGAACGACAAAAAGAGCTCAGTATGGAGTTTGGTAATGAGATGATGTCTCTTCCTGAGTCTGAACTAGTCCCGATCCTTCAATCGGATTTTATCAATTTTTACGCACCTGCTACCGTGAATCCTTACGTTGCACTTGCCGCACGTGGCCCTTGGATCGTCACAGCTCACGGGGCTGTACTCCACGACAACGGTGGCTACGGTATGCTCGGAAGTGGACATGGCCCCGATATAGTAATCGACGCAATGTCTCAAAACTGGGTTATGGCGAATGTTATGACGCCTTCATACAGTCACAAGCGTCTTGCTAACCGTTTGCGTAAGGAACTTGGAAACACTCGAGGTTCTTGTCCTTTTACGCGTTTTATCTGCATGAACAGCGGCTCTGAATCGGTTACTGTTAGTCTTCGAATCGCTGATGTCAACGCTCGCAAAATGACAGGACCTGGTGGCCGTCACGAAGGTAAGGAAATCAAACTCATGGCTGTTGAAAAGGCATTCCATGGCAGGACCGATCGTCCAGCACAGATTTCTCACTCTTGCAAATCATCCTATGACAAAAATCTTGCAACATTTAGGGATCGTGACAATCTCATCTTGGTTCCTGCAAACGATGTTGATGCATTAGAGAAGGCATTTGAAGATGCTGAAAAAGAAGGCGTTTTCATCGAACTCATGGCCATTGAACCTGTACAGGGTGAAGGGAATCCTGGCTCATGTGTAGAACGCTCGTTCTACGATGCTGCTCGACGTCTCACGTTGGAGCATGGCTCAATGCTACTTGTTGATTCAATCCAAGCAGGGATTCGAGGACAAGGATGTCTGTCCATCATTGATTATGAAGGGTTTCAAGACGCTGAATGCCCTGACTTAGAAACTTGGTCCAAAGCGCTCAATGCTGGCCAGTATCCGCTCTCTGTTCTTGGCCTCAATGAGCGTGCATCGGAGAACTATGTCGTCGGCATCTATGGCAACACTATGACAACCAATCCTCGTGCACTGGAAACCGCTGCTGCAGTACTTGACTTGATCACACCAGAATTGCGTACAAACATTCGAGACCGAGGGGTCGAGTTCGTCAATAAGCTGAGTGCACTCGCCGAGGAAATGCCTGGCGTCATCACTCATGTCCAAGGAACAGGACTCCTGCTGAGTGCTGAACTGGAGCCGAGCAAATTCCCAGTCATAGGATTTGACGCTGTGGAAACCTGGTGCCGAAAGCATGGCTTAGGCGTCATTCACGGGGGGACGAACGCATTGAGATTTACCCCCCACTTCAATATCACATCCGCCGAAATTGATGCAATCATTGAGATTGTACGTGATGCCCTCATACACTTTCAACAACATTCATGAAAGCGAAGTTACGATGTCCTCACGACTGAATTGCCGTGATGCATAGTAGGCCGCCAGTGTCGCATATACCAGTGATGATACGACCCATATGACAACATGCTCTGCTATGACACGATTCATCAAGAGCTCTCTAAGTGCGAGCAATATATTGACTACAGGTATTGCAAACCAAAAACCTTCGATGCCATCGAGATTGATGACTTGAGTGAACAATGCCGGGAACAAAATCAACATTAGTGCTGGTGCAAGTATACTCCCTGCCTCTTTTACGCTGTGTGACCGCATTGCTAAAGCCAATTCAAATGCCACAACCATGACAGCAAACAAGAGAATTGACAAAACGATGAGGCCAACAGAAACGATTGATAGTTTGGGCAGTCCAATGAAACTGGACGAGGCAAGGTATCCAATTGCAAACAAGAGACCACAGATTTGCAAAACAACTCCAATTCCAGTAATCGTCGCTACAGCTAACCATTTGCCCATGAGCAACTCAATACGTGAGCATGGCAGGCACAGTAACGCTTCAAGCGTACCACGTTCTCTTTCTCCAGCAGTCATATCAATTGATGGTTGGATAGCACTGGAATAGGTCCAGATCGCCAAGACCAATGGAATAAACAATGAGAGAACCATTCCAGCCTGCTCGCCAGATGTAGCAACATCACCACTCGCAACATCACCATCCCAACGCAACGGGTCGAGTGTAGAATTGACATCAAGACCTCCAGCAGAAATGCGCTCTCGCACTTCTGATTCCTCCCAATCCGATAATGTGGTAAGGAGTCGGAACCGTGCTTCGTTTGAACGTTCAGAAGTTGAGAGATGTATAATTGCATACGACCAAGTGTCGTTTCGAGAATCAAATCTTAAGACTGCATCTGTTGAACTGTTGCGCACACGTTCCAAATCGTCGCTCGGTTCTGAGAGACTGGACATGTTCGGTAATTGCTCGACCGTCACTGTCAAACTAACAGCAGTGAAATTTTCAAGTAACTCATTGGGGAAATCATTGCTTTGCACGACTATGTCGAGTTCTAGAGCGTCAAGTTCGGCCGCCTCGGACTCAAGCAACACCGGGAATAGAATGAACAGTAAAGGAAACATGAGGAGTGGAATGACTATGATTGCTATTATTGTCCTCCAATCACGAGCAAATTCAACCACTTCTTTCTTCGCAATAGCGCGTATACGCCTACTCCTGCCCTCACTCATCTGCCATGACCTCCATGGTTGATTCAGGGGTGCGCGGGGTGAAGAGGCGGCGCCACCAACTGCTCAATGCACTTTCTTTTTCTGCGTCTTCTTGTCGAGGACGTGCTTGATCGAGAGTTAGGGACACATATGCTTCTTCGAGACTTTCAGTGCTCGTCGAAGAAAGAAGTTCTGCAGGCGAACCATCGGCTCGGATTTCTCCGTTATGGATTATGACGATTCGATCACACACTTGCTGGGCCTCAGCAAGTTGGTGAGTTGAGTAAATGACGGTTCCACCCTCATCTCGCAATTGACGTACCAAAGATCGGACTGTTCGTGCACTCGTGATGTCGAGCCCTGCTGTAGGCTCATCCAACAGTAGGATATTGGGCCCATGTGCCAATGCTCTAAGCAAAGCCGTCTTTTGGCGCATGCCACGTGAAAACCCCTTAGTGTGACGACTGAGATTATCCTTCATGTCGAGGTGTTCGGCGAACTTTTCAGTACGCGCCCATGCGACGGCGTCTTTTACACCATGCATTCGGCTGTGATATCGAATGTTTTCCCATGCTGTGAGTCGAGAATAAAGTCCAGTTGATTCGGGTACAACGCCGAGTTCATGGCGCATTTCTTCAACACGTTTGCCGTTGCTGAGCTCGACTCGACCGTTCGTTGGTTTGTATACTCCTGCCATGAGCCTCAAGAGGGTTGTTTTACCTGCGCCGTTGCTTCCTACAAGTCCAACAATTTCACCCGAATGAATGTCGAGGTCTATTTTTTTGAGCGCTTCAACTTCAGCGAAATTCTTGGTAACTCCGCGGATGCTCAAAAGCGTAGTCGACATGGTATCACTCAAGAGCTGCGTCCGTCTTCAATGGCTGTATTTAGGCCTGGGTGTTTTGTTTCGAGTTTACATGCACGAGAAAGTTGCTGTTTGAGTTCTGCGAATATTTCGCGTTGAGGAACGCCCATCTCAACGAGGTTACCAATCATAGAAAATGCTCCTTGGATTGCGCCAGCATCGAGGTAGGCTTCGTTTGTGATTTGCCGCTTTTGACGTAGTAAGTCCAAGCGACTTGCTAAGAATTCGACCTCGTCTCGAATTCGGGGGCCATCAATGTGTGGCAGAGCGATAAGGTTGTCAACACAGGTTCGCATCAAACAAATGACTCGTAGGAATATTATGATGCTTGCGTAAGTTCAACAAGGACTCCACCTGTTGATTTGGGGTGGACGAAAGCAATTGACTTGCCGCCAGCACCGATGCGTGGAGTTTCGTCAATCATGATGATGCCGTTCGACATGAGGTGGTCGATGAGACCTAATAGGTCGCCAACTCGAAAACAAACTTGTTGAACGCCGGGTCCACGTTTGGCAAGGAACCGGCCTATGGGCGTATCGTCGGATGTTGGTTCTAATAATTCGATTTCCGCTGGATGTTCGTCCTCTTTTGCGGGTGCCGTGGCAAAGAATCGGGTTGTGACGCCTTGATCCAATACAAGTTCATCTTCACGGCCTTCCTTAAGCCCCAATAACCTCCAGAAAGCGCTCCCTGACTCCAATTGATGGGTGGCGATTCCGATGTGATCAATTTGTATAGGTCCAAAATCCATTCAATCACCTCAAAATCCGCTGGGAGCCATCCATGTTCCAAAGACATCCTTCATCGCTTGTATAATTTCACCCAATGTACAGTCATGCTTTACTGCATGAAGGACGTAAGGAAACAAATTATCACCAGACTGAGCTGCATTCCTGATGTTGTCTAAACAGACAGCAACGGAATCTGCGTTTCGAGTTTCTCGAAGTTTCGACAGCCTCCTGCATTGTTCATCGCCGACAGTAGGGTCGAGTTTCAAAACTTCAGTTTCCGTATCATCTTCCATGAGCCCGTGATTTACTCCCACGATAAGCCTCGATTCTGATTCGACATCGTTGAGGTGTTGATATGCTGCATTATGGATTTCTCGCTGTTGCCACCCCTGCTCAATAGCCTTCAAGGCCCCGCCCAAGGATTCAATTTTCTGTATTTGTTCAAGTGCCATATCATGGATTCGTTTTGTAAGAGCCTCGACATGGTATGAGCCGCCTAGCGGATCGACTACGTCAGCTGCACCGCTTTCCTCGGCAATAATTTGCTGAGTGCGCAGGGCTACAGTGGCAGACTTCTCCGTTGGTAACCCCAATGCTTCATCGTATGAATTCGTGTGGAGGCTCTGAGTTCCACCGCAGACAGCAGCCAAAGCTTGTATCGTCACTCGAGCAATGTTGTTGAGCGGTTGTTGAGCAGTAAGGCTCACTCCAGCAACTTGTGTATGGAATCGAAGCATAGACGATTTGGGGTTTTTGGGGGAATATCGCTCAGACATTAACTCATACCACAGAGTACGGGCTGCTCGGAACTTCGCTGCTTCTTCAAAGAAGTCGTTGTGACAGTTGAAGAAGAACGAGAGGCGAGGGGCAAAACTGTCTATGTCTAAGCCTTTTTCGACAGCGGCCTCGACATATGCAAGAGCATTGGCAAGTGTAAACGCCACTTCTTGAACGGCAGTCGAACCTGCTTCGCGAATATGATATCCGGAGATGGATATCGTGTTCCATCGCGGCACATTCTCTGAGCAATATTCGAAGATGTCGGTAATGAGGCGCATGCTTTGTTCAGGTGGGAAAACATATGTCCCGCGAGCAATGTACTCCTTGAGTATGTCGTTTTGAATGGTGCCTAATACTTGCTCAGGAGATACTCCTTGCTCTTCTGCAACGGCGATATACATGGCGAGAAGAACCATTGCTGGTGCATTTATCGTCATGGAAGTACTAACTTTGTCAAGCGGTATCCCGTCCATAAGCTCGCGCATATCTGAGAGTGATGAAATCGAAACACCGACTTTACCAACTTCACCCAGTGACATTTCATCATCTGCATCCAGGCCTAATTGTGTTGGGAGATCAAAGGCAACGGACAATCCCTTTTGTCCGCGTTCAAGCAAAAGTTTGAATCGTTCATTGGTCGCTTTGGCACTCGAAAATCCTGCATACTGGCGCATGGTCCACAATCGAGAACGGTACATAGTTGGATGAATACCACGCGTGTAAGGTGGTGAGCCTGCATCTCCAAGTTGCGCTTCGCTTATCTGAAGTCCAGCAAGCGTTTTGGCAGTACTCTGTAGTTCAAGTTCGAGACCACTCAAGGTCTTCCAGTCCTCTCTGCGCTGACTGACCATGTACCCTCCATGTCGAGGGGCTTCATCAACACTCCCACTCAATCGTGGTGATGGCCGCCAGGGCCGTGGACATGTCCATGAGACATTTCGTCTTCAGTTGCTTCACGTAATTCCACGATTTCCACAGAAAATGTAAGCGACTGTCCAGCCAGTGTGTGGTTGAAATCTGCAGTAACTGCTTCATCAGTCAATGCGGTGATAGTGAATGGAGAAGGTCCATGCGGCATCTGTGCAACCAATTGCATTCCTACTTCGAGGGAAGCTTGTTCTTCGAGTTGTGCGAACTGTGCTCGTGGGATTTCTAGAACTGCATTCTCATCACGTTCGCCGTATGCTCGCTCTGAACTAAGGGTAAATTCACGAGTTTCGCCAACTTTAGCACCCATGATTTCTTCTTCAAATCCTGGAATCATCTGCTTATGTCCAACAAGAAACGTTAACGGTTCACGCCCTTCACTGCTATCAAAAACATCGCCACTATCTGGTAGTGTCCCTTTGTAATGTACGCTTGCAACCATGTTTTCGCTTACTGTTAAGTCAGTCATTGTATCACCTTCTTGTCGTCATTCTCGAAACTAAATCTCTTAGTTTATCTGCGACTTCGCGTGGAAGAATTTCTTCTTCTACTTTAGATTCAATAAACAAGAGGGAATCTGCAATGCCAATACGTTCACCCTTTGCCCATATTTGTCCGAGAACATTCGAACGATGCTCTTCAGAAACTTGATCGGAATTCAAAATGTCCTTGGCCGCATACTTGTATTCGAGATACTTTTGGCGGTTCAACTTTTTTTCTTGCTTTTGACGGCCGCCACCTTTCTTATCACCTCGACGTCGACGACGTCGACGGTCTGCTGATGGCTTAGCTACTGGAGTTTGGATGGTCTTGAAAACATCGTTTCGTGATCCTGAAGGTGTTTTAGGTGGAACAGGATTTGTAGATTCGACAGGTGTAGATGCCGGTACAGCAGACACTAATTCAACTGCAACTGGCGCAGATGGCAACTGAGTTTCCGGTTTGACATCGGTAGACACAACTCGTTGAGCCTTAGCATTCTCACGTGAAGCTTGCGACTTTCTCCTCAACTCGGCCAGTCTGTCCTCTTTCGATGCTTTTTGGGGTGCTGGCTCTTGTTTTTCAACTGAATTCGTGAAGGTTGGAGTTGCCGCTTCCTTAACCGGCGAAGGTGCTGCTGGAGCAGAAGGTTTTGGAGCCTCTTGGGAACCTAATCGCTTGAGTGCTTGCTCACGACGCTTAACTAAATCGTCATGCGCGTTTTGTTTGTTTTGTTGAGGGCGAGGTGTAGGTCGAGCTGCGGGTGCATTGCGGCGTTGAGCCTGAGAGCGTTCATTCATTCTCTTGTTTCTTTGAGCACTGGCGTCGCGTGCAAAAGGGTTGAATGGCTCATCTTTTTTCCTACGTTCGCCGCTAATGAGTCATTCCCCCAAAGCGATGTCGTTGATGACTCCTTAAAAACAATTAGCGTCAAGCAACCACTACACTGCCCAAGTAACCTGAGTTTGGTCGGTACGCAGATACTGGTCGACGGCACTCTCTTCATACGGAGTTACTCTGCCATTCTCCAGTTCAATAAATCCGAGTAATCCAATCATCGTACCGTTATCGATGCAATACATTCTCGGGGGTGCATGAGATGATGATTCGCGTTCATCCGCCATGAGGCTGCACATTTCACGTAACCGAGTATTGCATGCAACACCTCCGCCAAGAAGCAATTCCGTCTTTCCAGTGTGTGAAAGGGCCCTTTCAGCAACTTCAACACAAGCT
This sequence comes from Candidatus Poseidoniales archaeon, assembly GCA_003602605.1. Classification (GTDB taxonomy): domain Archaea; phylum Thermoplasmatota; class Poseidoniia; order Poseidoniales; family Poseidoniaceae; genus MGIIa-L1. The sequence continues at coordinate 12,515 of QQRW01000014.1, forward strand.
GCAAAAGCATGCTCTTGTAGTGACCAGCACACAGCACCAAGTTCCGCTCCGTTGTCCAACAGACGTTGTGCGGCGGTCATTACTCCCGAGAAGGCGAGATCCATGCCGCGTACTGCAAAGGGCAATTCGAGATCTGTTAATCGCGGTTCAGGGTTTTGAGACAACCATTCCTTTGCGAGTTTTTCGATGACTGGGCCACCTGGAAAAGGAATACCCTGCGTGCGAGCAAATTTGTCCAGCATGTTGCCAATGCCGATATCAAGTGTCTCGCCAAGAACGCGATACCGGCCTTCAAGGTGTGCAATGACTTGCGTATTACCTCCAGATACATACAACAAAACCGGATCATTGCAACCGCATTGCTGCCTACCGATTTCGATGTGTGCGACGCAATGGTTAACCCCAATAAGCGGGACAACTAACCGACTTGAAATACCTCTTGCAATCGCAGCACCGACACGTAAGCACGGCCCAAGGCCAGGTCCTTGAGAATAAGCAACGGCATGAATATCTGATGGAGACAAATTGTAATTCGAGAGTAATTTTTGAAACAGCGTCTGAGCGATTTCTTTGTGATGATCAGCCGCTTCGCGTGGATGGATGCCACCCTTGTCGGGTTTTACAGTATCTGAAACAGCGGGATAGGGGGTCCCTTCCGCGTCAACCAATCCGAACGACAGAGTGTGTGCCGTTGATTCAATGCCAAGCGTCCATCCGTCCATCTCAACCGGTTAACCCACAGAGCCATTGTTCTTCAACCCTCAGCACTTCGAGTGTAACATGCGAACTGTTTTCGTCGATGCAGGCCCAATGGCACATCTGTCTGGAAACGGCTCAGTTGCCGGAGATGTTTCTGACAGGGTGGAAGAATTTGTTCACCCCGCAGGTAGAGGGTTGGTGGTCGGCGACGGAAAAATCGAAAGAATTGCTGGGTCAGAAGAACTCACTGACGAGTATGGAGCGCCATCCGACAAGAGTACAGGAAATACAGATTACCGCGTAATTTCCCTGAATGGAATGGCGGTTATTCCAGGCTTCATAGATGGACACACCCACCTCCTCTGGTCCGGAGACCGCTCACGAGAACTCTCATGGAGGCATGAAGGGAAATCGTATCGCGATATCGCACAACTCGGCGGTGGCATTCAAGATACAGTTCGATCAACATCTGGTGCTTCCGAGGAACATTTACTCAAACTTGGTTACGAACGGATGCGTCATTCACTACGTAGTGGTACAACGCACATGGAAACAAAAAGTGGGTATGGGCTGTCGACTGAATCTGAGATGAGGTTGTTGGAAATTGGTTCAAAACTCAGCGAGATGAAACACTTGCCTACACTCGACCTGACATGGCTCGGAGCACACGACATACCTCCTGCACTGTCTGCTGATGAATATGTTGAACAAATTCTAGCAGAGCAATTACCGCAAATACTCGAACAAGGACTAGCACGTTCGGCAGATGTTTTCTGCGAGCCGGGTTGGTTCAATGTTGAACAATCCGAGGAGATTTTGAAAGCATCTCGAAGTGGTGGTTTGCAATTACGGATGCACGTTGACGAATTCAAAGATGGTGGAGGAGGGGAATTGGCAGCTGATCTGCGCGTAGATTCAGCTGACCATGCTCACTACACAAATATGCAGGCAAGGCATCGGATGAAAGAAGCAGGTGTAATGACTGGTTTTTTGCCGGGAACCCCATATGCAATGGGTTCAAAATGGCCAAACTTCAATCAGGTTCTCGATAACGAGATTCCCTGGAGCATTGCAACCGACTTCAATCCCAACTGCAAAACCAACAGTATGACCTTTCTCGGTTCTCTGCTTGTTCAGCGCTGTGGCATTCACCCACTTAACACGCTCATTGCCGCTACTCGAAATCCATCCGAGACAACACCTCACCCAACAGGAATGGTACACGGTCGAATAGAAGTTGGGGCTGCCGCAAATTTCAACGTCCTCAACAGCGAATATTGGGAGGCATGGTGCCTCCAACCTTCTGAAGCCCCAATCCTCTCTACATGTTTGAACGGAGATTACATCCACCACTGATTTACCTTTTTTAACTATTTGAGAGGCAATAAATAATATATTAATTTGGGAGGATTAAATATGGATTTCAATAAAGTTTTAGTCGAAACAGTAGTTTGTACAGGAGCAGATGGCAAGGGTGCGAGATTCAAGAGGATGCTAGAGGCTCGGCAAGAATTCAAACGTAGGCAAGACGGTTGCATTGCAGCATGGATTGGCCAATCTATCGATGGCCAGGGGCTATTTATCGTACAGTCAGTATTTACCGATAAAAAATCGTGGAAGAAAATATCTCAAGCAATCACAGATATTCTCGACACAAAAGACGGCGGACTCGAATCTGTTTTTGGAGGTCCACCGCTTGTAGGGATGTTCGAAGTCCAGCTTGAAGCTCTCATGATCCCTGATTCTGCTCATTCATGATTTCCGAGGCCCCCGTAGCGTCGCATAATGTATGTTATACGACAAATGCCGAATTTTGAGATGTTGCAGGGGATTTGCCAGTTCACTATATGCCTCGCAGTAGGTCGTTTCTGCGAAAAAAATGTTTCAAAGGCGTCACGTTTTGCCATATTTCCACCAAAAGTAGGGGGTATTGAGCAGATTTCTCTCGATTTTACATATGTGCAGCATCTAAACGAAGCAATCGAAGATTCTAAGTCAAAGTGCCGTGCCCTATGAACGATTGACATGACGGTAGTGGAAGGATTCTGTCTGAAGTGCAAAACCTATGGACCCATCAAAGATGGCAAGCTCATCAAAATGAAGAATGGACGAACGCGCATGGCGGGCACATGTTCCCAGAACGGTTGCACTGGTAAAATTTCCAAGATCGTAAGTTAATGTCTACATTGCCTACCGATGTGGTTTAATACACCGGTTCAGTGGGCAGGATACCTAGGGCTCGTGGTCTAGGGGTTATGACGTCGCCTTGACATGTCGAAGATCGCAGGTTCAATTCCTGCCGAG
>QQRW01000015.1 GCA_003602605.1 Candidatus Poseidoniales archaeon
AGTCCGGCCTGACCCACCTCAACACATACTGCGCTAGCCTTGTGCAGGTGTCTCGAAGATTTCAACAAAGTATCTCAGATGTTTTCCATCGTTGGGTTCATTTGGTAGGTCCCTTTGCTCTGCTCATGGGCGAAGGTCGCGGCGATTCTAAAGATGAGTCCGAGCAAGTCGACCACGAAACCAAAGCCCGTAACAAAATCAGCAAAGAACTGACGGAAATCCGCAACCGCAGGAGCGGAGATTCCAAACACAGTTTCCTCTCAAAAAAAGAAAACTTCGTCTTGGCTGCTGGAATTATCTACACCATCCTCTACACCCTGCTCATTTTCGGAATGACCTCGGGAACACTTGGAAACTCAACGACGATTGACCACTCAGCATCGAAAACATTCCTTGACATCGGCGGTGAATGTGAAGAGATAACGGATGAGCCATGGATTCTCATATTCCCGAATGAAGATGAAAAGGTGTTCTCAATGTACGGCTATAATTTCCCTTCAGGTCATGGCGTTGGGACATACACGATTCATCACCTGGAAGACGGAGGCCATGAAATTGAATCGTGGACGGATTCAAGAGTATGGCCGATCCCGGCAGAAGGAGAGGCTGAGGCCGATTATCTCTACTTCTCAGCCCCATTTGAAGAATTGGATGAAGGCCATTACGACCTCAACTATTCAATTACAATTTACAATCAATCGAATATCTCGACCGCAAGCGTGGTCGAAGGTGGAGAAGAAACTTCCAAGATTGTAGAATTTGAACTCGATATTTCGAAGCAAACCTTCGCTTTCCTTCCATTTGTTGATTCGGAAAAGAAACATCAAGTTCGCTTGACTGAAACGGGCGCTCGCTCATGCTGGGGTATTCAAGACCTCGGTAACTGGGGATATATTCTCATTGGCGCTGAATTAGGCGGCGGCCGTGAAACAGCTATGCTAACCGGTGGTGCCGCAGGCATTCCAGCATGGTGGATGGCGTTTTCCTCGCTTTCTCTATCCGCTATTTCACTGCTCATCATTTATCCACTCATGTACAAAGTCTACCACCAAGACAGCGACGACATCCTCTCAAGGACTCACATCTCTCAACTGGTTGAAGATTCAATCATCAAGACTGCGAAACGGTTGAACATTGACATCGATTGGGAATTGTATAAAATTGAGCCACGCGACCTTTCGATTGACATCATGGTTCCGTACAAAAATACGGAATCAACGCTCTCAGACAGTAAGGATGTACGGGCTGAGGTACTTCGTGAAGTGCTTGAGGAGTTTGCAATATTCCGAGTTTTCAAGCCAGTTCAACTCACGGTTCGAACCATTGGTGTGAATCAAGCGATAGACTTTGAATCGGGAGTTGGAATTGGAACCTCTGCCGAAGGTGAAGACGAAGAGGGAGAACAAAACTACACTGATTTCTTCTCCGAACTGCACACCCTCTCAAGAGTCGAAGACGAAGTTCGTGAGAGTCTTGAATTGTTCTTTGCACGCCGACCGGACCTCAAAATGGAAGCAGCCGTGGTGACCAGCGATGATCGAGTCATCTTTGTGTCCGTCATCTACCGTCCAACACAGAGATTTGCTTTCTTCAGATTTAAGAAAACTCGAGATGAAGTACAGACTGAACTCCATCGTTTCATCTCTAAGCGAAATGCTGACCTGCTGGGCTCACAAGAACTGATTGTCAAAGGACGAAATCAAATCTCGACGCTCTCCGAACGCGCTGGGGCCGGGCGTGTTGAACGTGACATCAAGAACGATCAGCGTATCGTTGCTGTTGCAAAGCAAGATGGCTTTGGTGGCAAGATGTTGCAAACCAAATTACTTGGTAACACGCTTTCAACAGTCGAATATATGGCCAATGAAAAGCGCGAGATGATTAACAAATGGGGATTCTGGGGCTTAATCGTCTTCGTCTGGATTCCGTTCATGGCATCCGGCGTATTGGTTGGAGCCATGCTTGGATTGTTATCTCGAATGAACTTCACCCGGGTGCTTTCGGCGACCATCATCGGAGGTTCAATCGCTTCAGTCACTTGGGCGTACACCGCTGAAGGCATTGTGAAATTTATGCACCAATACAAACTTGAGGCGGTTATTCCTTTGATTATCGTCGTCTTTGTTGGCGCTGCTTTCCTACACATCCGCTCGACCAAAATGCGTCGGCAAACTGAATTGTTTGAAGATACGCTCCTCGATAATTTCCATGCGAACATCCAAGCCAAATACGGCGATCAATAAGGGGTGTTAACTTGGATTCCGTCCACCAACTTGAGGGGCATTCCGGACATGTTGGAGAACCCGCAATCATCGGCATTGTTACCATCAGTGATCGCGCGAGTGCTGGCAAGTACGAAGATGAAGGCGGTCCTGCAGTTCTCTCTTTCCTACGAGAGGGGATTGCCAGTCCCTTGACAGTCCACTACCGATGCGTTCCTGATGACAGAGCACAGATTGAATCAACGCTCGTTGAAATGAGTGACCAAATAGGCTGTCATGTGGTTGTTACGACCGGAGGTACTGGGCCCGCTCAAAGAGACGTTACACCTGAAGCAACAGAAAGTGTGTGTGAGAAAATACTTCCCGGCTTTGGAGAACAAATGAGAGCCATCTCACTCCAGTATGTCCCAACTGCCATTCTCTCGAGACAAATCGGAGGTATCCGAGGCAAGTGCCTACTGTTCAATCTCCCTGGTCGTCCGAAATCAATTCGAGAAACGATCGACGAGATTTGGAAGGCGGTTCCATACTGTGTTGACCTTCTTGGGGGTCCTTACATTGATTCGGTGGATAGTGTATGCAATGCTTTCCGGCCAAAATCCGCCCGTCGTAGATAAATTCCCATCGTATAGTTCAAGGAGTGGATTCACTCATTCGTAAATATGGACGGTACAGAAACCCGTGGAAACCTGCTAATTGTCGGAGCAATAGTCGTTTTACCAAACGAAACGAAACATGCAGATGTTCGAACTGTTGACGGCATAATTACGGAGATTTCTGAACCCCAACTTCTTGAACACCACGACGGCGAACTTCTCATTGATGGTTCAAACCTTCACCTCTTGCCTGGAGCGATTGACCCGCAAGTCCACTTTCGTGATCCTGGACAACCCGAAAAGGAAGATTTAGGCAGTGGCTCTGCTGCCGCAGTAAGTGGCGGAGTGACATCATTTCTTGACATGCCAAATAACAAACCATCCATCGTCGACTTACCTGGAATGCAAATGAAGTTGGATACTGCTGCCGCTAAATGCGTCAACAACTATGGATTCTTCATTGGAGCAACTCCGGATAACGTCGAAAAACTTCAGGAAGCTGTCGGTACACCTGATGCACCTCTTGCCATTCCCGGAATATGTGGGATCAAAATCTTCATGGGTTCTTCTACAGGCACACTTCTGGTCAATGAACGTGAAGCCTTGGAAACTATTTTCTCTCAAACTGCAGGACTCATCGCAGTTCATGCTGAAGACGAGAAGAGATTGAATGAACGCTTTCCAGAGTATGAATCTCGTACCGATATCGCAGCACATGCTGAATGGAGAGATGATGTAACTGCATTGCTGGCAACCCAACTTGCCGTTGAACTCGCTCAAGCCCATGGGCACAGACTCCATATTTTGCATCTCACTTCTGGTATTGAAGCGGATTGGTTGAACGGAATTACTTCACTGCCCTCGCAGCAAAAAGAAGGTGCTGTAATCACCACTGAGACTTTACCTCAGCACCTCACATTCACTGATGTGGACGTAAAGGAACATGGGACACGGTTGCAGATGAACCCTCCAATACGTTATCAAACGGACAAGGACACGCTTTGGAAGCGTCTTTTAGATGGAACTGTACAATGCATGGCTACCGACCATGCACCTCACACTACTGAGGCAAAACAATTGGGATTCCCGAAAGCACCGAGTGGAATGCCAGGAGTGGAAACCTCACTTGCAGTCATGCTGACTCACGCAAAATCGGGAAAATGCACCATTGAACAGGTAGTCCAGTGGATGTCGACCAATGTAGCCGATTGCTACAACATGATCGGTAAGGGCCGAATCGAAGTTGGTGCAGATGCTGATTTAGTACTGGTTGACATGGAAAATGAGCACGAAGTCAAGGACGAAAACAGTTGGACACGCGTTGGTTGGAACCCGTTCAAAGGTCGGATGTTAACTGGCTGGTCAAAAATGACAATTGTTGCCGGGATTCCTGTGTTTGAACGAACTCTGCAAACGGGCCAAAAAGGCCAACTTCTCGTTGAACCAGGATCTGTTGGGACTCCAATCTTGATGGCACCATGGAACTAATGCCGTTTTTCGACGAAATTTCGAGGATTTTGGGGTAGTATTATACGCTCAACCGATTATTTCACCTTAGGGATACAACATGAGTTGGCTCGAAGAAAATATTGGGGAAGGATATCAGCAAGTTGTCATTGGATTTAGTGTGTTCATAATCGGCGCACTGCTCGGATGGATGGAAGCAGCAGACAGCGTAATGTCAGCATCGGACGTTTACATGCCAGCAGTCATCATGCTTTCAGGAGCAATGGTGACAATGCTTGGGCTGTCCTTCGGAACCGAAAACGAAGAAGACCGAACAGACGATTTGATGAACGCAATCAACGAGCTCACTGCACGAATGAACTCCATTCTTGGCGTCGAAGAAGAGTGAAATCACAGTCCATACAGTGAGCCGTATTTTGCTTCGACGTATCGAAGAAACGGTTCAGGGGATGGCGGCGAGCCGGTTGCGTACTCGATGAGTTCTGCTGGGGACATCTTGCTTCCTTGCTCGTGAATTCTCGGCCGCAACCATTGCAATAAGCTTGACCAGTCACCTGATGACACCAAAGAGTCAATATCACCGAGATCGCTTTGCATTGATTCGAGTAACTGAGCTGCATAGAGATTACCTAGCGTGTATGTGGGGAAGTAACCAAACGCACCCATGGACCAATGAATGTCCTGCAGACATCCCATTGTATCGTTCGGAACTTGAACATCGAACCACTCTTCAAACATGGCATTCCAAGTTGCAGGTAATTCCGAAACTGGAAGGTTTTCGTTGAAAATTTTCTTTTCTATTTCATACCGCAGCATCACGTGCAAATTGTAAGTGACCTCATCCGCTTCTACCCGAATGAAACCTTTAGAAACTGTATTAGCGATTCTGTTGAGTTCTTCTGGCTTCCAATCAGGAGCATCAGGGAATTGTTCCCGGAACCACGGAAGTGCAGTCTCCCAAAAGGCCGTGGTTCGGCCAATCTGGTTCTCCCAGAAACGACTTTGCGATTCATGAACACCTAGTGAAACAGCATCACCGCGTGGCGTGAGTGAATGTGCTCGAGCTAAACCTTGTTCGTAAAGGGCGTGGCCAGTTTCGTGCATGACTGCATATAAACAGGAAAAGGGATCTTTTTCATCGAACCTCGTGGTGAAACGCGTATCTCCCGGCCACAGTCCTGCTGAGAATGGATGTGTAGAGGCATCCATACGACCTGCTGAGAAATCAAAGCCCATCGCTTCTGAAACTTTGAGACAAAACTCAGTCTGTGCTTCGATGGAAAAGCGCATTCCTTCAGGGAGTGTTGGGTCCGGGTGAGTCTTTTGTGCTTCGGTGATGTTCTTTAGAAGCGGTACGAGGCGAGAACGGAGGCCATCAAAGAGAGGATCATAATCAGTGACCTTCATTCCAACCTCATATTCATCAAGCAAGACATCGTAAGGGTTTTTTTCACCTCCATAATATGCAATTTTTTTCTTGGTCATGTCAATGAGTGACTCAAGTTGAGGCAAGAAGGATTGGAAGTCTGATTCAGCACGTGCTTTTTGCCATGAAAGTAAAGCCTCCGACTTTGCTTTGGCAAATGCTGCTACAAATTCTGCTGGAAGTAGAATGGCCTTATCGTAAGCTCGACGTATCTCACGTACATTCGCTTGCTGGTCATCATCCAGATCGGATGATTGTTCAAGTTGAGTCAAAAGCTGACCCATTTCCTCATCTACCAGCCGAGTGTGGCGTTCTGCAGCAAGCCACGACAGAATATCTGAGCGAGCTTCTGATCCTTTCGCAGGCATGATGGTTTCTTGATCCCAACCGAGATGACCTTGTAAAGCCCCCAAACGATGAATGTCTTTTACGCGTTCAATGAACGCCGAATATTCCTGCATACTTACTCCATACGTCCATCCATCATGAACGCTCGTATGAAATTCCTTGTGGAGATGAGCAGATATTGTAACGCATATATTGCCACACATTGAAGTCGTTGAACCATGTCGGTGTGGATATGGTGCGACCTTTCTCTCGCAAGGGAAAAAAAACTGCACCTGCTCCTGTCGAAGATGACGAATTAGAAGAGGTCATCGACGAGGTTGAAGAGGCCAAAGAGGTCATCGTCGACACACCAGATTCTGAATCCTCTGAAGTAATTGAGAAGCAAATACCATTCGATGAACTTTCTATAGAAGAAGTGGCAGAAGGTCTTAAAATCAGTGCCCAAACTGTAATCAAGACATGTATGGATATCCGTCGAGGAGAAAACGTGCTTATTGTCTGTGACCCAACGACCGGTGACATTGGCCAAGCACTCCATGAAGCTGCAAATGAACGCTCTGACCGTGTCTTGCTTATTGTCATGCCAAAAGCACGCCACCATGGAGAAGAACCACCTTCGCCGGTTGCAAACTTAATGCGTCAACAACAGGTTGTCATTGCTCCAACGCGATATTCCCTCACGCACACACGCGCCATTCGTCAATCTGTCCGTGGTGGAGCAAGGGTTGCGACTATGCCCGGCATGACCAACGAGATGTTTAGCAGAGGGGGAATGTCAGCAGATTTCAATGAAATCAAACAAAAAATAAGCGATCTTACTCCTTATTTCCGCCGAAGAAGAATAGTCAATGTCAAGTCTGAACAAGGAACTGATGTGTCTTTTGAAGTCAACTGGCGAGAGTGGAAACTCGACGATAACGGCATCTGCAATCGCCCAAAGATGCTCACGAACTTGCCCGCAGGAAAAGCGTTCATCATGCCTCGAGAAGGTACAATGAACGGTAAAGTCGTTATTGATGGCTCATGGGAATCAAATCTTGTTGACGAACCAATAACCTTGGTTATTGAAGAAGGAATGGTCATGGATGTCAAAGGCGGAACTACTGCAGCCACTATTCGACAAGAGTTCGGTGAAGCAGCTAAGCGTTTGCGAACGAAAGATCGTGAAAATGTTTGGACTGTAGCCGAATTCGGATTCGGGATGAACCCACAAGCACGCCTCTCAGGAAATGTATTGGAGGATGAAAAACGTCTCGGGACATGTTATTTCTCCGTGGGAGATAACACCGCTTTGGGTGGGAACTCTGCGGTTGGAATACACATTCCCGGAGTTTTGAAGAACGCCAGCGTTTGGCTGGACGATACTCAACTCATTACCAACGGCGAATTTACGCTGTGGGAATGATCAGCGAACACTGCTCTGAGTGCCACATATTGGGCAGAATCTCCAGTATGGGTCAAGCCCAATACCGCAACCTCGGCAGTGTATTCCAGAACGGATGGTTGGTTGAATCTGTTGTTGAGGTTGATTCCAGCCTTGCTGAGGTTGTTGGTTCCAACCCTGTTGCGGTTGTTGAAGTGGCTGTTGGTTCCATCCCTGTTGCTGCTGTTGAGGAGGCTGGCGGTTCCATGCCTGTTGTTGCTGTTGTACCGGTTGTTGGTTCCAGCCTTGTTGTTGAGGCGGTTGCTGGACGGGTTGTTGTTGAACAGGCTGAGGTTGTTGTGCAAGTGGTTTACGAACCGGTGCAACCGGGCGGGGAAGCGACTGAGTTTTCTCAGCTGCAGGGGATGATATGAATTCCGAAAGAGAAACTGTTCCGTCTCCATCGGTATCAGCTTGCTCGTGCAGTTCTTTGGCTTCTTCAAGAGAGGTACCAGTAGCCACAGCGAGTTCTTCAACGGAAAGTTCTCTGCTTCCGTCTGTATCTGCGGCCAAGAAATGCTCAGCAGCACTGACAAACTCTTCCTCTTCAGCAGGCTCAGGAACTTCTTCCACAGGCTCAGGTGCAGGCTCTAATTGAGACTCTTGAATTGTCTCTTCGACCGGCTTTGGTGCCGGTTCAGGAACAATAACTTCTGGCTCTTCCTTGCCTAGGCCGAGGTCGAATGCACCAGAAAATGCATCTTCTTCAGCTCGAGCCACCATTCGCTCGTTGTTCGTATCGAGTACAGGTTCGGCAACAGCAACAGGTTCCACCGACGGCAATTCTACAGCGCTGGAAACCTCTGAAGGAAGAGGTAGGTTGGGTAAATCGACTTCTTTCTCAATTTGAGGGGCTGGCGGAAGAGGTACTTCTTCCACAGGCTCAGGTTTTGGTGTTGGCTTTGGAAGCGAAACCGGAGCAGATGCGATAGGCGCTGCTGCTGCTTTGCCGCTGGCAAGAGAAGGTACAGGCAGTGCGTGGCCAGCAACATCCAACGAAGCATCAAGTTCGTCAGCAACCGCGAGAAGAGTGGCTGTGTGAGATTCAGGATCGGCAAACAATTGCTTGAGTGTATTGAGATAGCGTGTAACCTCACCCTCAGAACCAGTTGTTGAAGCGATGGCAAGCAATTTCAAAATACGCATTGGGTCGGCTAATTTCGCTAATTTACTCTGATCTTCTTCGCTTAAGGAAGGGGATTGTCCACTGGATTCTCCTGATGAATCCGGCAGACCAAGGTACTGTGACAGTGGGTCTGGTAGACTCATGAGTCCAAGATGACCTGCGACCAGATAGTAAATCTCGCCACCTTCACATTGGATACGCTCACTTGCTGCCTCAAAATCAAAATCACCAGGAAGAAGAACAACATCGGATAGAATGGAGAAAAATTGTTCCATGGCCTTCTCTTGTTCCATGGCCATCAAAGTATGAACCATGTCTGAAGACTCTATGACGCCGAAATATGCTGCCGCATCATCGACTTCTATGCCAGTTGGCAAAGATGCTCCTTCAAGTTCCTTGTCGGCCATATTCTATCCCCCTCTAACTCGTCCAATTGAATCCTGTTCTTGAGTATGATGTTTCAAACTCATGCCTAAGGAATCGCAGCGACTCCATTTCAACGACTCCTACCAATATTGAATATCGCTCTCGACTGAGGTGCTGACCATCCAGTTTCTTGCAACTGCATGAGAATATTACGTTCATTTTCACCTTCTGCTAGCGAAGAATGAACCCAATCTGCCGCGGATTCCCTGTCTTCAACTTGCCATTCTTCAAAAATCGACAAATCGATGTTCAACTTAGCTTTGCGAACTTTGGCTGAAGGTTCTGCATCAGGTTGAGGTTCATCAGCAAATGTAGTCACCTTCTTTGCAGCGGTTTTCACTGAGCGATCGCCACGTGGCGGACCGCTTGGAGGTTTGCTCGTTCCACCCTTTGGAGGTCCTCCTGGTCCACGTCCCGGTGGTCCGCTAGTAGGCCCTCCCGATGAAGGCGGTTTCGCATTGCTCTTCGGAGGGCTACCTGGTCCACGACCTGCTGGGAGAGCCGTTGGACCTCCTCGAGCAGGAGCTGCGCGCTGCTGAGGTTTCTGGGCAGTTCGACTGTTCCGGAAAGGAAGAGGTTCATCCTCTTCGTCATCATCATCCCAATCGTCTTCATCATCATCCCAATCATAGTCGTCACCGCGCCGACGCAAGATGAGGATACCAACGAGAAGCACGACCAAAAGACCGATGCCGCCTGCAATAAGGGTGGTTGAACCCAACAAGGAGGAAGTCTCATCCCCGGTGCTCGAATCCTTCTTTGGACAGCCATCAGAGAAACCATCTGGTCCTGCAGGTTCGTTCGGACAATTATCGATCAAATCAGAGATTCCGTCGTTGTCTGAATCAAGTTGACTCAATACACAACCGTTCTCGTCGATGCTGTCTTTCTGTGAATAAGGTGTGTCCGGACATAAGTCTGGAGAGGTGCCGTTCGGATTATCGCCGAGTCCGTCGTAATCTGAATCCTCCCATTGAGTTGGGTTCCCTGCAAGGCCTGCAGGTTCAAACTCATCTCGATAGCCATCGCCATCGTCAAAGCAACCGAGGAAGTCAACGAACGATGTTCCAAACTCAAGCGGGCACTCATCAGCATTATCACCGGCAGGGTTGTCCCCGTAACCATCTCCGTCTTGGTCAAACCATTGCGTTCCATCGGAAGGGAACGCATCACCAGATTGGTTTTCACGTAGTCCTGAAGTTTCGTTCAGTGTGTAGATGTAGGTTCCAAAATATCCGTCGCCGTCTGGGTCAGCAGATTCGTCAATACAACCATCGGTAAGGACCGGTGTTCCTGAAGGTGTGTTGGGGCACTGATCATCAGCGTCTTTGACACCATCAGAATCCGAATCTCGCTCAGAGGCAGAACAACCGTTCTCATCGACACTCTCGCGTTCGCTTTCAATGGTGTTTGGGCACAAGTCAGCAGGACCTGCGACATTATCCATGTCGTCGTCCGACAACAATTGCGCCTCGCTGCAACCGTCAGCATCGACTGTTTCGCCGAACGGTGTCAAAGGGCAGAGATCGATATGATTGAAGACAGAATCATCATCGTCATCCAACTGATTATCCGCACAACCAACTGAATTAACAGAGAGGCCGGAATCTGTGTCAGGGCAAATATCCTCCACATTTGGAATGAAGTCGCCATCATCATCAGTACCGTCAATGAAACGGCATCCGATACCCGTACCATCAACAAACGGACTCGTTCCTTCCAGAATACCGGGGATTGTAGGACATTCATCGGCTTGGTAACCGTTTGGATTATCGCCAAAACCATCGCTATCGAAATCAAGCCATTGGCTCGGCTCAGTTGGGAATTCATCTTGAGAATCCATCCAGCCGTCCCCATCCGTGTCCGGACATCCGGGATAAGGACTGGTTGAGTTGCCAAATACTCCAGGGCAACCGTCGAGCATCAACCCGTTACCGTCGTTCTCAGTAGAATTGTCAGTAATGTTGTACGAGTCGGTCCAGCGGTCTGGATGTCCGTCAGAATCATTGTCTTCAGCGGCAGCGATGTTATCCGGGAAACGGTCAGGGTTTGTGGCTCCTTCAGAATCATTATCTCCGTAGCCATCGCCATCACTGTCAGCCCACTGAGTCGGGTCAAGTGGCCATGCATCTGCGCCAAGTGAGGCATTCCATTCAAATCCACCAACGGTCGATGGGTCCGAAGAACCATCAGAATCGGAGTCTGGGCAACCTTTTCTATCACGGAATGAGACTCCATAATCCCACTTGCAGGCATCTCCTTGGATTGGATCTGAAGAGTTATCGCCCCAACCGTCGCCATCTGTATCTTTGTATTGTGAGGGATTGAATGGGAATACATCACCAACGGGCTGTCCGGAATCGTATTCTGTGATACAGCAATCCGGCCCCGAATTATCGCCGTATCCGTCACCGTCTGTATCCGAAGCAAGTTTCCAATTGAAAATGAATACATCGCCATCGAAATACATGAAATTATTGTTGGACCAACCGTCTTGGTCGTAATCATCGCAACCCATTCGGTCAATCCAAGATTCACCAGAATCATCGTTACAAGCATCGTCAACGTCAGCATACCCATCGTTATCAAAGTCAAGACAGCCGTAAGTGAAGTACATCGAAGGAGCATCGCTTGACGGACATGAATCGGTCATAGGACCAAACGCATTATCTCCAAAACCATCGCCGTCGTTGTCCGACCATTGATCACCCAAGTGCGGTAATTCATCGACCAAATCGAAAACAAGATCTCTATCGGTGTCAACATAGAGTCTGAGAACTTTGTAAACTTGAGCTGTATCGTCTTTGAACGCCATGTGCAATGTTTCGTTGGAATCTCTAAACAAGCCAACGCTGCCAATCGTGGATATATCTCCAAACGAGATTGAATTCCAGTGGTACGACGGTTCCTCAGCGTTCAAAGTGTTCCATGTAAGAAGGTTCGATTGGCCAGCACTGGTCATGAGAATGTATGTATTGTTCTCGACAGCCAAATCCCAAGTGCTGTCGGAATTCGATTCGGGTTGAGTTCCAAAGGACGACCAAATGCCGTTGGAATCGCGTACATAGAGCACATCGGAATTGGAATCGCCACGAACTGCCATTGCAGGCGAATCTCCTCCTACAAGGTCGATATTGAATGTACCAATAGAGCCTGAGGGTTGAGCAAGGTTGGATACGGTGACCCAAGAAGAGTCATTGTCCCATGATGAACCGTTTAACTGCCGTTCATGGACGCTAAGTACGCCGGTCGAGGTTATGCTCGAGACAATGAGTACACCAGTGTCGGTGACTTCCATTGAAAGGTTACTGGATAAGTCGGTTAATCCTGTGATGGAATTTTCGCTCACATTCGAACCGTTGAAAATCCAAACTGACAGATTATGATTTGTACCATCGTCATGAATCAAAGCAACGGCGAGATTTCCGTTTGACAGAATCAAAGGTGCAAAATCACCTGATGCAGCAGCTCCTTGAGCCCCCAACTCGGTGTTGACCCAATTTCCGCTGACCTCATGTAAGAAGATGAGTTGTTCATTGACAGCATCACGATAAACAGCGGCAGCAGTGTCGTTCACATCGATGATCACTTGGATAGGATCAGCAAGGTCAACGCCGGTTGAGACGGGAGAATGGGTCCACCCAGAGTCGTCTTCCTGAGACACATAAATCACGTACCCACCAACATCTTCTGCAGCTCGCATGAGGTGCTGGTGACCGCTTGAATCGAGTGCTGAACCAAGGAAGGCGCCGTTGGTTTGAGTTGTGAGAATACCTTGCTCAACTGCAGTGTAACTCGAAGTTGTGTGGAGTTTCAGAGCATTGCTTCCTTCAGTAGCAAGAATGATTGGGCGTCCTGAACTTGTGCCAGCAAAAGCAAAGTTGGTCTGGCCAGATGGGTCAGTTGGCAGCGTTTTATCAGCCCAAACTCCAGTTGCTGTTCCGTCATCAACGTGTTCCAAGAAGTGGAGGGATTGAGATGGTTCGAACGAAAGAAGCATACTTGCTTCGCCACGCGTTGAAGTTGACAGGTCAAGGAATCCAATTTCTTCATCAAAAGTGAACGTTGTCGATTCCCAATCCCGCTCTGAATACAGTTCATGGACAACCTCAAACGATGCTCCAACTGTCTTTCGAACGCTCAAACTAATTTCACTTAGGCCATCGCCATCTACGTCGCCCATCGAAGACATTGACAAGCCCTTGTAGGATTGAGCTGTACCTGTTGCAAGAAGTTCGTAATCCGCAGTCAGTCCAATGGACGATCCGAGATGAAGTTCAACTTTACCACTTCGAGTTGCTCCTTGTTGCATTAACAAAATATCGTCATAGCCGTCTTCGTTGACGTCACCGGCTTCGATGAACATTCGTCCTAGCATAGCATTGGCGTCATCTCCTAAACGAGACCAATTCGGTGACGAAGAAAAGATGCCAGTGGAAGAACCGTGATACAACCAAACCTTACCTGCTTGGTACGCGTTGGTACCGTTGAAAAGTTCTGAAAACATCATGTCGTCATATCCGTCTCCGTTAACATCACCTATGTAATCGACTGTGAATCCAAACATCTTCCCTTGAACGCTCGATCTGATAGTATCATCTGGTGCAGCGTTTACTCCAAACTCGGAACCGAGGTAGAGTTCTACTTGCGGGAAACCCGAGAATGAGTCAAAATTGGCTGCGTTGGAGACAAGAAGATCATCGTAACCATCGCCGTTGAGGTCTCCGGAACCGGTGAGCGATTGACCAAGAAGAGTATTTTCTTGGGTTTGTGAGATGTTACGCAGATGTTCCATGCCGCTCAAATTACCTTTAAAGATCGAAATCTTACCCTTGTAAACAATTTCGAATGGGGTTGTGGCAACAACCTCCGAATAATTACCCGAAACAATCGCCAAATCAGCATATGAGTCCCCATTCATAGCCGGAATCTCCTCAATCTTCCAGCCAAAGCCGTCTCCTTCGTTCCCGGTATGATTCCACCATGAATGGGCTTCAAGGCCAGTTGAGTTACCAAGATAAATTTCGACCAAGCCGTTATCACCAAAACCGTTTGGTTGTGAAGTATTCCAGCCCGAAGAACCGATGGCAACATCAGCAAAACCATCGCCATTGAAGTCAGCCACAGAAATGTCTGAACCGAGTCGTTGACCTGCTTGTGTCCCGAGAATCGAGTGAACCGTGTTCGAAAGACCATTTGATGAGCCGAGCCGAACCGAAACTTGTCCGATTTCAGAATCCGTTGAAGAAAAATCTGGTTCAGCGTAAATGAAATCATCAAAGCCGTCTGCATTTACATCAGCAAATACAGATGCACCTTCTTTTGACGACAACGTCATTGAAACTTCAGTATTTGGAACAGGGTCAATTCGACCTTCGTTTTGTCCTGAGAGACTGCGAAGGAGTTGCAGACTTGTTACGCCTCCAGACTCAGAGGTTGTTGCAATCTGTTCGAGTGCATTGGTGTCGAGCCCCATGCCGATGTGGTCTACTAAATTGGAGTCGCGCAGTAAGACTCGACGGTCGTAAGTGGTTCCATCGTATCGTATCAAACGCACTTCTTCACCAGCAGTGTAGAGAAGGTGTGCTACACCTTCCGCATCCATTTCCAATTCCATTGAATGGCCGACTGGGCCTGCATCAAGCAACTGGCTGTACCAAATGTTGCCGCTGTAATTCATCTCCCACAGAGAGCCATTTACATCTCTGAAGACTGCGTATTCAAGTTGTTTTTCAGGCAAAACGACCATTTCCAATTCTGTTGGGTGAACGTCATACAGAACGGTTATTTTCTGCCAGGTTTGTTCCGAATAGACCGAGTTTTGGAACGCAATATGTGCTGACTTAATGTTAGCGCCATCGGCATAGAGCACATACTGGCGTCCGTTCTCATTGACTGCCAATGCACAGTCGACGAGAGTTGATACACTCGAAGCTGCGACAGAATCTACCAGATAAGTCGTCCATACAGATGCTGTAGGGTCTTGAGAAGAAACATCCACATTGTGTGAACCGACAAAAACATCTCCTTCAATGGTGGTCCAACAAGCATCAAATCCTTCATCGTGACTCATTTTCAAATCTGGAGTACCCATGGTATGGTTTGGAAAGGATGCAAACGTTTCAGACATCCAGTAATCCAGTGCTGAGTCTTCACGAACTGTTGCGCTTGGCAATCCATCGAAAGCCAACTCGGTTCCCGCAAAATCGTGCCCATATGCGTCATTAAGGCCAACATAAGGGCTACTGGATTGAACCGAATCGCCCTCCAAATCGGCTTCGACCTCTGTCAATGGTTGAACCATTGGTGAGAGAAGATGCATCAAAAACAACAAAGAAAGCAGCAACGAAACCGTGGGAAAAGTTCTGCTCGCTGACGCCGCCATGCTGTCATGACGCCCGCCTTCCTTGAAAACGCTTCTTGACAATTGTGATGATGACCCCCGTAGGGGGTCAGTTATCTCGCCGGTCAAAACCTCATCGAAAAGCGACGGTTGTTTTGTCAATGCGGAGCGATTGGGAGTGGTATGTACGGCCAAGCATTTCTCATCATTGCCAATGGTGAATGGCCGCCTGAAAGGATTTGGTCGCCACTAACAAAGCAATCGACATGTATCATTGCATGCGATGGTGCAGCTGCTCAATGTGTTGAAAACGACGTGAAAATAGACGTCATTATCGGAGATATGGACAGTTTATCTGAACACGATGAAATTCGACTCCGGAATGATTCAAATGCTGTTTTCGTCCGCCAAACCGGCCAAGAAGAAAATGACCTCGCAAAAGCCATGAAATGGTCGATCGAACAAGGTGCGGAGAGCATCGAAGTATTTGGTATCGAAGGAGGGGACTTTGACCACCAATTTGCAGCCATATTGTCGTTGAGTGAGGTTCCTTTCAACACCCGTATTCATACCTCCCAATCGATCATCCAACGCGTAGGAAAATCGCAACTAACGATACCTTCTATAGAAAAAAATACTTCCTTTTCTCTGTTTGCAGTCGGACCGGCAGAAGGGGTAAATCTTGCTGGAGCCGAATGGCCCCTCGCCAACCAAACGCTGTCACCCGGAACCAGAGGTATTCACAACAAATCAACCGGAGAAGAATTGCAAATCCAGTGCTTGTCTGGAGAACTACTCCTCTTTTTGGACAGGTGAAGCAGGAAGATGCCGCCGCAGCATCTCAGAATAACTACCCTCGCCATTCCATTGTTGGGCGACGAGGTCAATTCTTGCCTTTTCAAGAGTCGTCTCCAATCCACCCCAATCCTCGATTAAGCCGAGTTTCAGCGCTGCTCGAGGCGTGTAGCCTGGGAGAAAATTACGCCAGAGAAACGGAACTCTTCCCGGAGTAACTCGGTTCACCATGCGTACGATCGAAGTATTGCAAGTGGTAAGGAGTGAATGGTACCATTCTGGTTCTTGGGACAATTGATTTGCTTTCTGCGCCATTCGAATCAACATGTGTTTATCTTTCTCCGGGGGAGTAATGGCACGAAACATGTAGTCTTTATTCCCACGAGCGTTCGTTCGCAATCCGGTCATATCACTCTCAAGAGCGACTAAGAGATACAATTCATAATTCCTCCACAACCCGTCCCAAGGATGGTATCGATGCTTGACTCTTCGACGAGCCTCAAAAGAAAACGAAAGACAAGTTCCATCGTTGAATTCGAACGTCAGATAGGTGTGTGCGAGCCCATGCAGGGAATGAAAGTGATCAACAATGAACCATATATCCTTGATTTCCTCAGTATCGACGGTGAGTTCATCAATCCAAGATTCATCTCTATCTTTGGTGGTTCGCCATAAAAAATTGCGAACATTACGAAAGGTGATTTTGGAATCAACAATTTCTGTTGTCGTAATGAATTCACAATCTGAGTTCCAGTTTGCGGTAAGTTGGGGTTGGCGTGGTCGAACGCGAATAAACCAAATCATGAGCGGCAAAAAAACAACAACCAGCAATACGCCCAGAGATACCTCGATCAATGTACTCATCGATATCACCACTTATGCCAGACTCGCAACTGTGTGTCCCACCAGTCGGTCGTGCCGTCGGGATGTTGGCGCCAAAGAACGCCTTCATCATCCGTGATAGTTGGTAGGCCTCCAGTATCAGGAGATCCATCTGCAAGAATCATAGGTGTTGGGCCAAGGTCACGCAGTTGGCCTACTGTACCTTCGTCCTTGACTCGCACGAGCAGCACGAAGACAACGATACATACAACAAGCCCCAGAATGCCGATTGAGAACCAACCTACTGACTCTGTTTGAGTGTCCTCGCCGAATGAACGGCTTGGAAGCGATGCTGCTTCTTCTTCAGTGAGATCGAGCCCCGGAAGTCGAACGAGATTTACCCCATGTACAGTACGGATCTGTTCATTGTTGATGACTTCAAGCGTGATGAGGTGTACGCCTGCAGGAAGTATCTTGCAATCATAACTCGTGCTGCTGTTACCGGGGAGGGTAGAGCCTTGAACGGTCCAAATTTTCTCAAAGGTAGAAAAATCGACTTCACCCATGTTCGGAACCATAGTAATTTGGCAAGGCTCGTCGGTCATGTTTTGATTGCCAACAACGTCGAGTGAAAACGCTGGAGCTGGACGGTTGTGAATGGTGAGATTCAACCAATACTCTGCGGTTTGGCCCAAGTCATTTCTGTATGCTTCCTTGAGTTGATATTCACCCGCTGGCCAGTGTGAACAATCCAATGTCGTTTGATTGTCGAGCACGGTAAAGGGTGCACCGGAGAAAGTTCGAACCCCTGATGCCCCATAACGAGGTCCAGTCTCATCTGCAAAAACGCGATGAATAGAACACTCATCACCCGTTTCTATCCTGTCCGGAGCGTCGAGTTCCAACATCAATTGAGGAACTTGAAGTGCTGGTTTGAGAACATAAGTCGGCAGTTGGATACTTGTGATTTTATCTCCTGCCTGATTAATGAAGTCGAGTCGAAGAGCGTGTTCACCGGATGACCAAGCATCGTAGACAAGGCTGGCATTGGATTGGCCTGACAAAGCGAGGTACTGGTCTTCTTGAACTTCCTTATCCTTGTGTGTGCCAAACAATCGTAACTCGATTTCAGTAAGTTCTGAAGTGGTATTGAGAATCACGACAACACGTATTGCATCGGGTTCACCGTCTTGGTTCATGTCCATAGTGTCGTTTCGTAATGCGACTAAAGTCAATCCTTCTTCAGCCAAAGCTTCGTCAGTTGACGGGTTCTCTGCAACAGCCACATCAACAATTCCAAGAGGTGTGACCAAGCATCCAAGAAGGAGGAGAGCAAGGAAGAATGGGAGCGTTCTGTGTGAATTATTCAACCGTTTCACCTCCTTGAAGTGGGGCAGGTTGGAGTTCTGAAGCATTCATTCCCTCCGGTATTGGGAGCGGCGGCAAATCCTCCAAAGGAATCATTGAACCTTGGACTGCTTCCATGGTGAGAGCGTCTAAGTTGGCAGATTCTTTGGATTCAAATAAATCATCTTCGAGCGTATCCTCGTCGCGACCCATTCGAACAATCAGTGCAAGAGATGCTCCGAGAATGAAGCCAAACCCGATAACCAAATAGGTGAGCCACGAGGCTGCTGGGTCTTCACCTAGAATAGCAACCGCCGCAGAGAACTCGCCGTATGAGTCAGACCAGCCATCGCCGTTGGAATCAACACAACCCTGCGTATCACGCATTGAATAGCCTGAAGTATTTGGACAATCATCACGCAATGCACCCAGTGGAACATCACCAAAGCCGTCACTGTCAGAATCCCGCCACTGCAATGATTCTGTAGGGAAAGAGTCTGCAGTGCCAAAGGGATGTGCTTGCCAACTTTCGGTTGGGTCAGACCATCCGTCTCCGTCAGTATCTCTACACCCTAATCGATCGAGAAGAGAAGTGCCGCGTACTTCAGGACAAGCGTCTCCTTGATTGCCGTTTACATCATCGCCGAAACCGTCCCCATCTGTGTCTCTCCATTGGGTTGGCTCGTGAATGAATGCATCTCCGAGGTCTGACCATCCGTCACCATCGGTATCTGGGCAACCCCAGCGGTCACCGCCTGACGATGGACCAACCGATGTACCTGCTTGGCTGGGGCAAACATCTGCAGTTGTCCCGAGTGGGTTGTCGCCTCGGCCATCACCGTCAACATCGTGCCATTGCGTATGGTCCATAGGCCAAGCATCACCGTTGCCACCTGGGCTCGCTAGCCACGTACTGGTTGGGTTAGACCAACCGTCCTCGTCACTGTCAGGACAGCCCCATCGGTCGAACGTCGAGGTGCCGAGAGTTGTTCTGCAACCATCACCACGGTAAGCAACACGAAGCGTTTGCCCGTCGAAATATTCAAGATTGTCACCGTAGCCGTCATTATCTGTATCGAACCATTGGCTTTCGTCCATTGGGAATGCATCTGCAAATCCATCCGGATGAGCAATCCAATCATCGGTAGGGTCGGAAAAACCATCTTGGTCTACATCCCTGCATCCGAGTCTGTCGGCATAGGAAATCCATCCGGACTCCACTTCTTCAGCGGAGGAAAAGACACACACATCTCCCTCAAATCCTTCAAGAATATCTCCATAGCCATCACCATCCGTGTCCCTGTATTGGGACGGAACGAATGGGAAATCGTCAACTTGTGTTGCCCCGTATGTTTGGTTATCCCCCCAACCGTCCTCATCAGAATCGGACCACTGCGTAGGATTATCAGGGAAGTCATCCACCAATACAGCGCCTTCAGATTGATTGTCACCCCATCCGTCAAAGTCGCGGTCTTGCCACTGAGAGGGTTCATCTGGGAAAGCATCTGAACCATCCGTTTTCGTCCAGTTCAAATCACCGTCTGAATATCCGTCGCCGTCTGAATCGGTACACCCGAATCGATCACCAGTCGATGAACCGGTAATGAATGGACATGCATCGGGAGTTGAAGCTGCATCAAGCCAAGAACCAATCCCCCAAGCAATTCGGGATTGATTCCACGTCACATCCTCCCAATTGTCCCCGAATCCATCAGCATCAGTGTCGTTCCACTGCGTGGCATCGAGGGGGAAGGCATCGCCGAATCCAACAGGATGGGCGTACCATGCCGTCACACCATCAAGTGCTCCTGGATCTTCATCAGAGTAGCCATCGCCATCGCTGTCTAAGCATCCGAATCGGTCTTGTTGAGAATAACCTCGACGGAAAGGACAGTGATCGCCTTGGAATCCGTCCAGATTATCGCCATACCCATCGTTATCGCTGTCGAGCCATTGAGTTGAATCGGTCACAAAAGCATCGGCTCCGTTTTGAGGACCCCACGATGAATCTGGGTCAGACCAGCCGTCGCCATCGACATCTGTACACCCTTTACGGTCGTTTGTCGAAGTACCTACAAGGTCATCGCAGTCATCTTCGTTGTCGATAAAACCGTCTTCGTCTGTATCTCGATTGGATTTGTCGATTGATGGTGTAAGTGTGTAATCAAAGCCATCGTTGCACCAAGAATCCTCAGATTTAATTTTCACAAAGATATATCCTGCCGTATTTATCGAAGTGGAAAGGACCTTTGATGCAGCATTGTCGTCCGCCGAGGTATCTGTGATGGTCGCACCTTGAGAGTTCAATATCGAGAAGCGACCTGTCCATCCATCACCGGGACACCACCATGCCGGACCGTTCATCGTGCCTGAAAAGGCAATTTGGACAATGTCTCCCTTGCGGGCCTCAATCTTCCAAAAATCAGCTTGGTCTCTTCCGGCATCACAGTCAGGATCGCAGACATAACCGTTCGATGTAACGCCATCTGTCAACGGGCTTGCACTCTGAATATTATCGTCTGCAGACACTGGTGGGAGCATCGAAAGCATCATCGCGGCCAGCGAGATGGCCAACATCCGCTTCGCGAGCATGATTACCCAAGAGGCGGTGTGCCTATGAACACCGCGCCCTGCACAACACCCGTAGGGTGTTAGCTACAAGTGACCAAAATGGGTTCATTCACTCCGAATTTACTTGTAGGAGTGTGCTTAGGAGGTCGCACTCTGTGATTCTACGCTTTTCCACGACTTGGTGGCATTGAGATATATGCCTTCATAGGCTTCGGCATTGTGTTCGTAAGTGTAGTGGTCCAAGACTCGCTCTCGGCCCCGGCCAGCCTGAGCAGTACGACCTTCGGGGTCTTCAAGAGAACGGCATACTGCTTTCGCTAAGTCGCTCGGATTTCCAGTTTCAAACAATTCTCCAACGGTTGAGTCAATCATCTCAGTGAGTGGCGCCTGATTCACGGTAACGACTGGCGTTCCACTGGCTAAGGATTCGAGTGGAATTAGGCCTTGACCTTCGTAGTACGAAGGGTAGACAACGAGATCAGCAGAACGGAAGTGCTGTGCTAAATCATCAAAAGACATGCTACTGCGAATAAATAATGCATGTTCGACTCCTAATTTCCGAGCATTCTTTAGCAGTCTTTTCTTCATATGCCCTCTGCCAACTATGACCAGTCTTGCACCAGGGTGCTTTTCTAAAATAGCGGGGAGTGCTCGAATCAAGGTCATGTATCCTTTCCTCGCTACAAGTCTTCCGACTGCTAAAATCATTGGAGTTTTGGTTTCTGCCATATAGGTCAAAGCAAGCTCGTCTCCACAGTCGTAAGATGAACGAATTTTCTCGTGAGTTAATTGCTCCTCCTCATCATCTTGGTTCGGAGGTCGAAACACCTGATGATCGCAACCCCATAATACAACTTCACAGTTGAAATTTTCAGATGGCTCATACCAATTTTCGAATTCTGAAAGTGTCGATTTTGAATTAGAAACACAAACTGTCGACTCTAGAATTCCTGCTCTCTCGTATTTTGAATAATACTTACCAGTTAACCTTATTGCCAGATCATTTGGATTCCTCCAAGTCGCTGATTCCTTCGCCTTTGCTGCTCTGATCACTCCTTGCTTCTCACCTAACCAAGAGCCGTGCAAAGATGAGCAAACTGGAGCGATATTCTCTTCCATGAATCTGAATTCTTTCCTCGAAAAAGATGCTAAAGGCAAATGGATATGTATCACATCTACGGCTTCTAAACGATGGAGATGCTTCAGGGCTTTTAATGAATTTTTGGCATATGAACGAGTAAAAGCCATCGGGGCCTTCAACCAGGGCACCTCTATGACTGAAACACCCGATTGTACAGGTGCTTTACCCTTGTGAGAACGCGTGATTACACTAACTTGATGACCACGTGCTGCTAAATGACCTGCAAGATGGAACACTACGGAACCAATACCGCCCCATCTTGGAGGATATTCTCCAGCAATCATAGCGATGTGCATTATGTTCCCCCACGAGAGGCTTGGGTTTCAATGTCTCCATAAGAGGAGTATGAATAAATGAGTTCTTTAGCCAATGCTTTCAATACTGTTCGTTATTTGGCATTGGTATGGCCGATTCACTGCCAGTTACAGTCACAGTTATCCTTCCGACTCGAAACGAAGAAGAAGCACTCGGCCCTACGATTGATGCAATACCTCGCGGATGGTGCAAAGACCTCGAAATCATGATTGTCGATGGCAACTCAAGTGACAGAACTCGTGAAATCGCTCTTGAAAAGAACATTCGAGTCCACCTCGAACCCCGAAAAGGATACGGCCGTGCATACCGCACCGGATTCGATGTAGCCAAGAACGACATCATCGTCACTATGGATGCAGATTGTACTTACCCTGCGGAATTGGTCCCATCACTGGTTAAGCGATTGCTTGATGACGACCTCGATTTCATAACCTGCGACCGACTTTCGCTCGCTGAAGAAGGCTCGATGCCAGGCATTCATGGATTTGGCAATTGGGCTCTTTCATTCACTGCGAGATTGCTCTTCGGCTACGGCATCAAGGACTCACAATCAGGAATGTGGGTCTTCCGTAAGTCTATTTTCAACAACGATGCTATGCGCCCAACCAACGATGGTATGCCCCTGTCCGAAGAAATGAAGATTCTTGCTCGAAGAGTCTTAGGCAAAAAGAAGGCTGTTGAAATCTCTGTCCCTTACCGGCCTCGAGTTGGAGAAGCAGAAATTCACACATGGGGAGATGGTTGGAAGAATTTCAAGTTCCTTTTTGCACGGCGTGTAGGTCTCCATCGAACATTGACACCATGGGGTGGACTGGATACGAACCCGGATTCGTTGAACAAGGACTTGCCCGAACAATCAAAGTAAATCATTCCACTTTGATTCCTTCCAGCCCTTCTTCGGGTGCTGGCCATTGCATATCCAATTCTTCAAGAGTCTCGACGATAAGCGTTGAGATGATTTCATTACGATATTTTTTGTTGTTTGCTGGAACAACATACCACGGCGATGAATCTGTCGAGGTTTCGCGAATCATTGTTTCAAATGCTTCTTGATATTGATCCCAATGGGCTCGTTCCTTTAGATCACCAATCTGAAATTTCCAGTTCTTCTCGGGAACATTCAATCGACTTTCAAGTCGTTCCTTCTGTTCATCTTTCGTAATGTGAAGGAGAATTTTGATGATGGTAGTTCCTTCATCGACAAGCATTTGTTCGAAATTCCGGATGTGTTCATACCTTTTCTCGACGACCTCTTTCGGAGCATAACCGTGAACTTTGACCACAAGAACATCTTCGTAGTGACTGCGATTAAAAATTCCAATTTCTCCATTTGCTGGAACACAAGGATGGACGCGCCAGAGGTAGTCGTGTGCCAATTCA
This sequence comes from Candidatus Poseidoniales archaeon, assembly GCA_003602605.1. Classification (GTDB taxonomy): domain Archaea; phylum Thermoplasmatota; class Poseidoniia; order Poseidoniales; family Poseidoniaceae; genus MGIIa-L1. Next base: position 23,749 of record QQRW01000015.1, read on the forward strand.
CGCTCTGTTGGTTTCTTGAACGAGTGAACCTTGACGCCTTGAGGGTTAATCTTGCCAAAAACTGAACGAATCGTACCGTCTTTACCACCGGTATCAATAGACTGCAGTACCACCAGCAAACGCTGCTTACGTTCAGCCCACATCAGTCTTTGGAGTGATTGTAAACGCTTTGTGAGACGCTTGACGGTTGCTTTCGATTCATCACGGTCGAAACCATCAGGTGAATCTGTGACAGCATCAGAAATCGAAAAACTCTGAGCGTCTGAGATTCGAAACTGGGAGGTATCCATGAACATCGGTCGTCTGCTCAGATTAAAGAAGTTCTGTGATTGCTTGACTACACGTTATCCCAATCGAGGTCTGTTCCAACAACTGGTTCTTGAACTTCAGAACCAGCTTCATTGGTAATCTCAGCATCTGGGAGAGAAGTGTCGTTGTCTGCAAGGACTTCTATTGCTCCTTCAATTGCCCCACCTTCAAGGCTCACCAGTGTCTTTCCAGAATCGGACTTTGCAGAAAAACCACCAAAAGAATCCCAAGAGTCAATCATCGCTAATTCTGCCTTCTTCTGACGGCGTAGGGCGACGAAAGCAATGAAGGAAAGAAGACCGACAAAGCCGATGGTACCTGCAACAAACAGAGCAGCCCTGCTGTCCTGCTCTGCTTCCTCAACGGACAAAGTAATGCTAAGAATATCGACCATCGCGTCGTCTCCTGTGCCGTCGGTAGCGATGACCTTGAGATTGGGCCGTCCGGCCGACGCAGGGTTCAATTGAACGGCACCCTCCCAGTAACCGTCACCGTCATCATCGGTCAAATTGAACGACCAAGTTTGAACATTGAAAACGATTGTACCTTGGACACTTTCAGTGGTTCCATCTGGGTCATCCATCATGACTCGTACGCTGAATGTGTTCATCTGTTGAGCAACCAAAACATCGGGCATGAATGTGAGGTTTGAGAGACTGGGCAGGCTTGATTGCACCGTGATGTTGACATGAGCTTCAGAAGAGGCACCTCTGCTGTCTTCGACATACAACGAAAGGTGATATTGGCCTGGTGGCAATGTGATTGAATCACTGCTCAAGGTTGAAAGAATCTGATAATTGCCGGTTACCAGCCAGTTTCGCCATTCTCGCTTCTGCATGTCTCCATCTGCATCTGTCGACTGCTCTTCAAGCAAAATGGGTTGCCCGGGCGAGAAGGAGAAGAGGTTCTCCGGTTGGACGAGTACTGCAACTGGGTCCGATTGAATAATGACAATGGTCAAGGAAGTAATCTGTTCTTTACCGGTTGAATCAACCAGCGAAATTTGAATGGTATGTTCTCCTGCTGGAAGAGCCGATTGATGAACATCGGATGGCGATACTTCGCTGAAAAGTGGTTCGTCGAGTAGGTTACTACGAACGGTCATGGTGAAATTATCCTCATCGTAGTCAACGGATTGTCGAGCATCCCAATCGATGATATGGTTGGACGAGAAGACATCGCCGTCGACGGGTGAAGTCATCTCAAGAACCGGCGCTGAAGTCAGCACTTCGATTGTCTGAGATGCAATCACTGGATCGTGAATACCATCATCAACACTCAATGTAAGGTTATGAGTTCCTGCACTTAAGCGTCCTTCAAAAATCAGCCAATCCTCTCCTTCAGGCGTAAGCCTGCCATCCAAATCACTTTGCCAATCGACCACCAAATATTCCGACCCGCTGCTGGGTTCAAATGTTGAACAGTGCCAATTTCCATCGAGAGGGAACGTCGAACATGCGGAGTCATAGTCACCGGAAAGATTCGCAGAGAACCATATGAGTTCAGAAGAAAGATATGTTTGAGTTTCGAGAGGTTCTGAAATAACAGAACGAGGAAGTGAGTTCTCTACTGTAACTTGGAGGGTAGTCGTACGAGTCGCATTGATGTGTTCTGGGCGTACATCAACGACTCGCATCTCTAGGTTGTGAACGCCGCGAGAAAGATAACCGCTCCAAACTTTTCCTTCTTCAGTATCGTTCCAAGACAGTTGACCATCAAGGTTTGACCAGAATTCAACCTCCAATACATCGCCCTCAGGGTCAACGGTAGCGGTACCGTCCAAGGTCACCAAGTCTTCGCTGGCGTTACCTGTGCGAGTAAGAGTAAACTCTGGAACTGGAACTTCATTGAATAACTCGACAGGAATAGTGTAACTCGATGGCGCGTTGACACCGTCGGATGCATATACAGTCAAGGTGAATATTGAAGGAACTGTCTCGGCCATGGTTAGGTTCATCCATATTTCCGATGGACAACCGACAACTGTGCTTTCGTCTGTCGAAGCAAGGTATGAGCGGTCTATCCAACACTTGAGTGGGTCGTTCTCCGGGTCGAATGTTCCCGAAATATCAAATCGAACATGTTCTGTTCGAGGGATTTCAAGTTCGGACCACGGTGTGAGTTCCGGAGTGACATCCAACACAATGGTTGGTGCTTGGTTCACCAGTTCAATCGAACGCGATTCGCTTACACAGTGACCTGCGTCATCGCAGACTTCCAAAGTGATGACATGTATGCCATCGGATAATTGACATCCCATATTCAGATAATTTGTATTTACTGTGAATGGGGCGCCGTTGGTCATATCTTGTTGAGTAATCCCTTGCCCGTTGCCCACCCCCTGCCCGGTACATGACGCAATAATATCCCCATCAAGGTCACTTGTCCATGAGAAGGTGAGTTCATCATCATCAAGGTCCCAAGAATCGGAGGCATTGAATTCTACAGGCCCTTGCGAAATAAACACGCCGAGATCAACAGGTGTCGCCCACATCAAAAACGGTGGTTGATTATCGAGTGGGAGAACACAGTTGACAAAACGGTCTTGGTCAATGGCTACGGTTGTTGAGTTCGAAACACTGTCATATCCACATGAAATTGTGGCGTCTGTCGAAGGTGATGAACCGGCGTTCGTCCATCGTTCACCGATAAAATCAGTGAGAGTGAGGTATCCCATTTCATTCGTTGAATCCTGAACAGTGGGTTCAAATTGAGAAAATGTGACATCAACATTTGCAGAAGGAATTCCGTTGCTGTTGTTGTTCACGACCCAAACAGTGAGGTCGTAAGCGACATCAATCGTGGCACCGGAAGCCATGGAAGGGTAGGAGAGATTGAGGTCAAGATTCACTGGTTGATGCAAATGTAGATCAGAGTTGGAATCCAATTGAATTGTTTTACTGGAAGGCGTAGAGTCTGTAAAACCGGACCAGTTGACCTGGCTGTTGACAAGTTGTATGGTTCCAGAACAATCTGAGGAAATTGAATTTCCAACCCCAGACAAAGCATGATGGTTCGAAAGAACAACACACCCGCTGCCACTGAACACGCTGTTGCTGATTTCTGAAGGATAATTGTTGTGGTTTTGGCCATCCCATTCAATCCCGGAATGATTGCCTGTTATGGTCAAGCCATGAATACTGGCTGCGGCCTGATTGATTCGAACTGCAGGATTGACTACTGCTCCACTTTGTTCAGTATCGATATTGAGGCCATCGATGTTGATAATGCCACCTTGTTGACCAAGTGTAAGACCGGAGTTGTCAGCGTCCAAAGGGGCATAATCTGGATGGTTGTCCGACAATTCAACAGTGTTCAACCACAGGTCAGCCGAGTCGCGAATAAGGATGCCAGAACCAGTTGAATTGGACACCGTACAATCGTAGCACCCGACATCAAGTAAGGGGTGAGAGACCGTTTTAGAACGATCAAAGAAAAGACCGGCCTTTTGCTCATCGGTAACCCCAGAAAGGCCGTTGTTGTGAGCAGTGACATTTCGTAGCGCAGTGTCAAGGTTGTCAGATAGGTGAGCACCGGATTCACCGTTGTTTTCAACGATTAAGCCGTCGAGATCGACTGAAGAATAATCCAAATAAAGGCCATCTCTGGAGTTGTTGTGGAGATAGAAATCATTTCCAATCCATTCGGCCTTGTAAGAATGGATCCCAGGGCCCACTGAACCAGATACTTCAAGACCATCAAAAGTTGGAGCGGATGAGAATATCCATGTTATTGCAATTCCCGCTTCATGAGGACCTTGCCCAGGGTCACCAGAATCCTTTACTGTCAGGTTTCGAAACGTTGTCGATGAATCTGCATAATACATCCGAACTCCGGTCGATGTCGAGTTTTCTATCAGCGTGTTTTCAAACCAGGCACCGGTTGCGTTGATATCGATTGCAGCATAGGCGAGATTAGCAGTCGTAGCGCCTGCAGTACCCGTGCCTCGAACAGTCAAATTGGTAAAATCAGCTGTCTCATAATTGGTATAATTAGAATGGTTCTCCTTATCGACATATACCCCTCTGTACATCGAATTAGAAACGGTACAATCTCTAAAAACAGCACGGGTGTAACCGCTGTCATCGATATGCCGAACGACAATTCCGTGATCTGCTCGGTCAATGCTCAGGTTGGTCAACAAAGGTTGGCTGTCTTCGACCCATGCTCCGGCTGAAATAACCCAACTGGAGCCGCTGATATTACTCATGACGAGGTTTCGGAACACGCCTCCTGAGCCACCCCAGATGTTGATGGCACGAGTCAAATGGTCCGTGAAAGTTGCACCATCAACAAACGGCGTGGAACCAGAACCGACAGATAATCCTAAGCCATACCTCCAATCGTTTTGAAACGGTAAGAAACGGCCTGCTTGGTCAATCACTAAATCATAAATCTGAGGCGATGACGAGCTGAATAAATCAATTCCGACGCGGTCGGGGTTGAGAATTGTGAGATTATGAATAACTGGATTACTGCCGTACATGGTAATGCCATAAATCGAACTTTCAATTGTAAGGTTGTCCAATTTTGAGCCGCGGTTGTTGGAACTGCTATTGAACTGGATGCCCTCATGGTCGGAGCCTGTGAGCGAGGTAAGAACCACCGGGCACGTTTCTGTGCCTTCAACCGTCAAACGACCTTCGACGAATATACGCGCACTTGAGCCCATTTCAACTTCGGTGCAAGCCGTGATAATTAGTTCATCAAAAACTGAAACAGTGTATGAATTTGTGACGGTAACCGATCCTGTCCAGGTTGTCTGTGAGCGAGCCTCAATCGACAAACGGGATTCTGGCTCCGACGACGCTAAGGAGTCACCTTCGAGGGCTGGAACAAGGCCTGCCATCGATGTACCCAACATCAAGAACAGGATGAACCATCCCGTAATTGGGGGCAGTTGCTTTGTTTCCATGACTCGGGGTCGGAGCAAAAGCACTTGAAAGGTTCTATTGGATGTGAGTGGGATGCTCGTAGTGTCAATCGAAAACCTTCGATATCAATAAGACCGAACTTCATTTGGGATGTTTATGCCCGAAGCATTCGTGTTGTTCAAGACGCAGCCTGCACACGAACGCGATGTTTATCTCTCGCTCATGAATCATGAATCCGTTGTGGAAGTTCATGCTCTGTACGGAGAATTCGACTTGTTAGCACGATTATCTGCGGACGATTCCTCCACATTGACGAAAATGCTGATGACTCAGTTCCGTCAAATCACGGGTGTAAAAGACACTCAAACGCTGATTGCAGTGGAATATTAAGGTGAGAAATATGGCGATTGGATTTGTATTAATCACAACCAAACCTGGACGTGAGAGCAGTGTTCGCAAGGCATTGGACAACATCGAATACGTCACAGACCGATGGATGTTATTCGGCGAGTACGACCTCATTGCACGTGTACAAGCAGAGGATGAATTTGTTCTAACCAGATGCATTGTTGAAGAAATCCGTGTGCTTGAGGGAATCGATGATACAAAGACGCTCATCGGTGCTGAGTTGTAATCACAACAAACTGTGCAATCTCGCCTCAAGTTCTTTCGCCGCTCGTGGGCAACCTGCTGCTCGATGTTGGGTTATTGCTTCTTTGAGTGCGACCCGCTTCAGTGAAGGCATGAGGTGCGATTTGCAAACCCACCATCGAGCATGAAGTCGATGAAGCATTATGCTCCCAGGAGATGAATTCGGTTTGGTGACTTTCATAAAATGCTCATGTGCCAAATCGATATCGATTTCCAGCAACGCCTCAACAAGAGACAATCGCAGAGCATCTTGATGGGTTGTGCTGGGTTGGGAGTCAATTGCCCGAAGGGTAGATTCAACAAAGGTTGAGACTTGTGTTGGATTTTCTTTCATTTTAACTAGTCCTGATTTGGCTTCAAGACCCATGATTAGCCCATTGGTCAAACTGGAAATTGAAGAGAGGTTTGAGCGTAACATCTCAGCTTTCTTGAAGTCACGCTCGGCCAAAGCAAGGGCATGTTGAACCATCGTTAGCGCTACGAGTGTCACGGCGCGTTCTTCAGGGATTTCAGGTAAGACGATGTTTGAAAGATAGTGTTTGATATCTTTGACAGCCTCTTTACTGAGGGATGGCGAAACACGATCGTCGAGGCGCCGGGATGCTGCAGAGAGTGCCAACTGATTTTTTTGATGTTGAGTACCAATTTTGAACCCGTTCTCTATACTCCGTTCAGCGTCTTGAACCCGTCCTTCTAGGAAAGCCAGACCAATACTAATTTCATTGTTTGAACTTTCATCTTCGATGTGTGACACATGCCGATGAGCGTGTTTTGGTTCGCATCGTTCAAGTGCAACTTTAGCGGCAAGGTAATGGAGGTGCGAAGGTGTTTTAGAAGTTTCAATTGCCTGCTCTAAAAGGACTGAAAGTGCGTTGCTGCGAGTGGGCGATAAGCGGTCATAGGCGGTTGTACAGTGTGTATCTAGATGTTCTGATTGAGCGCAGATACGATGGAAAAGAAGAACGACATAGTCATCAGGAGTTTCAGCGCATGCCTCCCAGTGTTCTACTGCCAAACGGTGTAATTCTTGCTTTTCATCGTTCGACATTGAAGTACGACGTACATTTCGAACAAGATGCTGAATCTCCATCTTTTCCATATTTGCAGTCCAGCGCAAGAATGCATAGTCGTCAAGTGTCCCTACGATTTCTCCGTCGTGGGCTTTCTCAGCTTCAACCGGCTGTGGAAGTAACACCAAATGATCCATTCCTGAACGAGTAGACTGATCTAGTGAAGAAAGAACGACATCATTGACATAGGATTGAATATCGGCGTTTTCTTCTGGTAATGCTGTATCTTTTTGATACAATTGTAAAGCGAGTGGATGGCCTCCAAGCCGCTCGGCAATGTGAACAGATTCCTTACTTGGCAACGCCGAACCGAGTAATTTCACGGCATCACCGGTTTCAAGCGGAGGGATTGAAACACGATTCATGGCTTCGAATTCGGGGAGTGCTTCTCTACCAATGAACAACATCTTCGGACCATTGAGGCCTTCCATGCGCCGGCAGATGGACACAAATGTGCCTAAATGTCTCGAGGAAATCATGTGTACGTCATCGAAGACCAAAACTTCGTCTTTGTATTGCTGAGCCAAATGCTCTGCCAATGCATCCGCATCGCTGGGAAGTTCACTGGAGATTGACATGGAGCGGCATAGCGTTTCAAAATCTGAAAACTCATTCGCCGTAGTCCATCGTACGTTTGACCCGTTGGAAACCATTTTTTCAGCAGCCGCAAGTCCAACGGTGGTTTTGCCAATGCCGGGTAGACCACTGATGAAAACACAGTGCTGTTGATTGATTTCATCAAAAACTGTCTCGACCAATGATGAGCGACCGTATACTGTGCCGAGCGAAGGAGCATCACCAAACATTCTGCCTTCAGAACTGCTCTTGCGAGGTTTCGATGTATCTTCGCCCATCGTGGAAAGATGATTTCGACCCTTCTCGGTAAGGTGGTACACATTTCTTCGTCGTGAGCCTCCCCCAATCACATGCGCCATTCTTTTGAAAACGAGTTCTTGCTTTTCCAATTTTGTAAGAGGGACATTCAGCGCTGAACGAACAACACCGAGTGATTCACTTATCCCTGGCAGGGAAATTTCTCGAGTCACATCCCATGCTTTTTCAAGACTAGGAGAGTAATTCCCAAGCCACCTCAAGAGACGCTCCTCTGGCATGGAGAGTTTCTCTGACATATCCTAACCCAAGACGACTTTACCTTCTAAGGCCATCCCTTTCTGCATCACAAATCCAAACGACCCGGTACGGTTCAATATGGCCCACTGCAAACCCTCTGATTGAGTCAAAACGAATCAACGGGTTTGTGCATAGACCCTTTGCTTGAAACTTAAAAATAGTAAATCAAGGATTGAATCAACATAGTTTATCAATAAATCGCCTGGGCTTTTTTGATATTTCAGCGTTGGAAAATTAATTTATAGATTTGATGGAGGTTAGTATATTTTCTTTGTTCGTGAACTGTATATTTTGAAAAATGAAAAAGCTCCCATAACCACAATCCATCCAGGTACGGCAAAGTGCATTCCCATGCCATCCCAATGAAAGCGCACTTCTCCGGGAGATTGCCACCCGCCGTAGTAACAATCGGCACCCAGAGGCCCTTCGTCCAGCAAACTATCTCTTCGATAATCCCCCGAACCTTCAAATTCTCCATTCTCATAGTCATATTTCTCCTCACAAAAATTTTGCATCCAAATTACCATGATTGTAGACCATAATAACCAAAAAATCCCAATGGCGATAGCTACAGCACTCACTTTCAGGTAGAATTTTTCTTGAAGGATCTTTTTTTCCTGTTCAGCAGTAAGTTGTTCATAGCGCATTTTATTCATATTATCAGTATCGATTTTTCTTTTTTCAAGTTCCACTAACTCGCATCTTGGACATAACCTCATTTGTTTTCTTATGTTGCTGATATCATTGATGCAAATATTACAATGGGACATAATTTTGCATACGGAACATGTAATGTGAGTATCACAAATTGAACCGCAAGCAACGCACTCTGATGCTGACTTTATGGCCTCTGTAATTGAATTTGCATCGTTTACTGTTACATTTGATTGGATGCTTGTGCTTTGAACAACATCTCCTGCAATTACAGAATCTTGCATTGATATCGTATGAGGGACATTGGAGAGGTTTGTTGAACAATGGGGGCAAACAATCCAGTCTTCTTGAACTTCCTTTCCACATTCTCGACAAAAGGGCATGGTAATCCGATTGCGTGTTGATATTTCAAAGGGGG
>QQRW01000016.1:0-31448 GCA_003602605.1 Candidatus Poseidoniales archaeon
GGAAGTCACTGTGCCCCTCTTCTTTCTCCTCGAATCTATCCTCAAATCTCACTTCGGTGGGCGCTAGGCCGGTTCTCCTTTGGAGCACCGGCCTTTTTTGCGTTCAATAGAACCATAACTTACACTCTACACGGACAAATAGGAGGGAACCTCATGCCAATAGACACAGCTGATATTTTTGGAAGCGACCAAGTAGGAATTCACTTGGCCACTGTTGGCAATGTATTGTTCCATCCTCTAGAATTGCCGCAACTGGTTCTTGACACCCTTGAAACCACGTTACAACTCGAAATGCATGCTATTTCGATTGGTGGTTCAAATCTTATCGGTGCTCTGGTCGCTGGTAATTCGCGTGGAATGGCTGTGGCAGATATCGCTACTGAATCCGACATTGACATGTTGACCGCTTTCGGCGATGTTGTCGTCATGGAGGGTGGGGTTAACACCGCCGGAAATTTACTTCTTGTCAACGAACAAGGTGCAATCGCATCGCCGAGCATCCCCACCGATGGTTTGGAAATCATGGCCGATGTCATGGGCGTTCAAGTTGCTGCTACTACCATTGCCGGCCAAGACGTCGTCGGAAGTCTTGGCGTTACGAACGATCAAGGTGTTCTTCTTCATCCAGATGTCACACCTGACGAGGTCGTTCTTATTGAAAGCGTACTCGGTGTCGCTCCGATGGTCGGAACTGTCGCTTTTGGCTCACCCTATGTGGGGGCAGGTGTTTGTGCGAACAACAACGGTGCAGTCGCAGGGACAGAAACAACAGGTCCTGAATTGAATCGACTTGAAGACGCTCTTGGACTTATTTGACCCTGCTGACGGACTGAAATGTTCAAAGACCTATCTCTACGAACATCCACTATGGCAGAGATGCTCTATCAAGGCAAAGTGAAGCAAGTATGGTCGACCGATGATCCAGACATTCTTGAATTTCGATTTACAAACCAGATATCCGTGTTTGATCAAATAATCCCCTCGCTCATACCTCGCAAAGGTGAGTCATTGAACCGGACGACTGCGCACTGGTTCAAACTTATCGAAGAAGAAGGGATTTGCGGTACACACTTGGTGGAAGTCAATGCAGCAGACCGTTGCCTCGTCCGCAAGGTCGAAGTCATCAAAGAACCTGGAGCAATTCCCCGTGATATGGAATGGGTGTTTGTTCCGTTGGAAATTATATGCCGACATTACCTTTCAGGTTCTGCTTGGAGACGGTTTCAGCGTGGCGAACTTACCGCTGAGCAACTTGGTGTTGACAAGAACTGTGAGTACGGCGCTAAACTGTCGAAGCCTTTCCTTGAAGTTACGACAAAGTTCGAGGCTTACGATCGCAATATTTCCAATGAGGAAGCCCTGGAAATCTCTAACATTACCCCCGAAGAACTTGAATCAATTTTTGATGCCGTTCTCAAGGTCGATGCATTGATTGAGCGTGAAGCTGCAAAGAACGGTTTAATTCATGTCGATGGTAAGAAAGAGTTTGCACTTGGCCCTGGCCGTAAAGTAGTACTTGTCGATACTTTCGGAACTCTCGATGAGGACCGCTGGTGGGATGCTGAGGCATATGCCAACGGTGAATGCATTGAACTCTCAAAGGAATCCGTTCGCACTCATTACATCGAAACAGGACATCAAACAGCTCTCAAAGCTGCCCGTGACGCGGGAACTGATGACCCACCTATCCCAGCACTGCCGCAAGAGGTCATTGACCAAACAGCAAACCTCTACGCCTCAATGTACGAGCGTCTGACTTCTCAGAAGTTTGACTAAGCGTGTGAGCGCAAAAACACTCCGACGTCTCGTCGTTCTGCCGCTCGAAGTACTGCGATGAGGTTCCGACTTACATCACGCATTCCACCGTCGATCGGTTCATCTGCTGTAACGCTCCATGATCGGCCAGACAGTGCAAGACGAAGTTCACGGACTTGTTCGCTGTTGAGGAATCCACGTATGTTCAGTCCGGCCTGACCGTTATGGTAGCGTTCATGACCGACATGTGAAGGTCCGCAACGCTGTGATAATGTCTCAATCAGTGTGACAATCTTTTCGTATCCTTCAGCACTGCTTTTTCCGCGCTGATCGTTTGGTCGGATGAATTCGTGCATATAATTCAGCAATGAACCATCTCCCCATGGAAATCGGCCGACTTTTTCTCTCAGTATTCCATCTCCAATAGGCATCGGTTTGCCTTCCTTTGACAATTCTACACAGCCGATAAAGAGAATCGTAGCATCGTCCCAAGTGATTGATGACCGTTTGTCTGGATTGTTGATTCCTTGTTCCTTGAGGCGGGTTCTGAAGCCTTCATCACTTTGAATCAGTGCAGACCACAGCGAATCATCACCGATGGCTGCGGAATCAAGAGCGAGTACCACTGCTTCAGCACGGATGCCGTCACATGCATCAAGGGTGATGAAGGGTGAAGTGCCACCATCGAATTGTTTGATGTCCATGGTTAGTTGCCACAGTCGAGCGGTCATAAGGGCTTGCTTCTCAGCGGTCACCGAACAATCTCTTCATCCGTTCTTCACGTGTCTCCGGTTTCCTGTCACCACTTTCGATTTCACTGCGGAGAGATGCGAGTCTTCCAGATGCGGTTTCATTGATTTCCTCATCGATGTCAATGATTTCCTCTAAAGGTGCAGGTTCCTCGCTCACTTCTTCGAAAACCTCGACCGTCGTTTCTTGTATTGGTTCAAACGAAAATTCTTCTTCATCTTCTTCTACAGTCATGCTCGGTTCGATTTCTTTTGAAACAGTTGCAGGTGGGGTGGACAGAGGATCGGTTTTTGGTGCAGCCTTTTTCTGCTCTGAGCCATTTGGATTTAGCATCCCAGTAAAGTATCCAACAATGAGTAGGGCTGTTGCTATAATTACTATCGTGACCATTTCGCTCTGCTCAACAACTGGCTCTGACTTTGCATAGAATATCGTCGACACAGTGTTGTCTTCAGGATTGTCATCGATATCGTATGGTGCGTCACATTCAAGTGTAGCCTCAAGCAAGTGCTTGTCTGATATTCCTTGAGGATTATTGATGGTAACGACAGGTGCATAATCTGAAGTTACAATGTCGACAACTCGTGTCGTTTCCCAAGTTGACTCCTTGTCGATGACATCGATACGACAAGTCACATCTGCAAGACGTTGATACTGTTCTCGTTGAATACTGATTGTCAAGTCACCATCACTCGATGTGAATGAATAGATTCCTATGTTCCATCCACTGCTTCTCGACAGAGCTGAAATGTTAGTTGAAGTAAGCGTTCTACCGTATGAGTCGATAACAAGTAATTCCAGTAAGATGTTTCCTGCGCTTGGTGACCATGAAGAAACATTCACTTCAAACGTTCCATTTTCATTGGACCCGAGTTCAATGGAGCTTTGTTTCAGTTGAATTCGTTCCCCAGTTGATGAGATAAGAAGCATTGTTGCAAGCACGGTCTCTTCACCCGCTTGAACGCTGCATTCTCCAACACGGCCCGTGAGCGGAACGGTTCCGAGTTCGGTCAGGGAATTGGCGAGTAATGAACACTCGACCTCAACTTCTGGCAACTCATATCCTGCGAGATAAAGGGAGATAGATTCACCAGCATTTGATGATGAGAACATGATAATTTCATCAGAATTGGATCGCATTGTGACAAAGATTGTGTTGTCACGAACTGTAAATTCATCGTTGCTCGTGAAATCACTTGGTGATATGTCCGTATTCATTTCAATGCCAACTTCTTTGCCAGCAGTTGCTTGAACGACTGGTGATGTTGCAAATCCAAAATCACCTTTTTCTACTTCAATATCGAGTATCTGGAGGCCGAGGACAGGATGTGTAACTTCCAAAGTTGCAAGGAACCTTTCCCCGCTCCATCCTTGATTCGGTATCAAATTGAGAGGGATGCCCTTAACCTGTTGAGGAGCCACAACCATTTGTGTTGGTCCGCTAATGGTCCAACCATTCGGCAGTCCGGATACTCCGAGTTGCAATACAGCGACATCGTTACCGGTGTTTTCAATCCATGCGGTTGGCATCCCACCAAGTTCGTTCACACGCCAGATTCCTTTGTGGGCAACGGTCATATCAGGGGCATCTCCGACTCGAACAGGTATCTCTTGGATTGTCGAACCTGAACCGTCAGCATCACTAATCCGAATTTTAAGGATTCCAATTTCGCCAGCAACTGCATTCTCTGGTGGCATGACAAACACCGTTACGGTTGTCGTCTCACCAGGTTGAACGAGTACTCCGTTCTCTGGATAACTGATGTTCCAGCCAGCACCAGCTTTGTCGTAATAGGGTGCTTCAGGTGCGTTTCCTCGTTGTTCGACAGTCAGTGTAAGGTTCTCTCCTGCAGGGTCGATGGTAAGTGATGTATTTGCTAAGTTGAAACTCCATCCAGAGACGTGCCTAACTGTGTATTGCAACTGTAGAGTCTCAACGAAGATATCATCCGAATAGACATCGAAGTTCATAGTCGATACAGTGTCAGCCCACGCCGTTTCAGGAACAGTGAATGAGAGGGAATACTCATTTGATCCGTTTACGGGTAGTTCTTCACCGTTGAACTCATCTGCAAACCAAAGTGCCTCATCATTACCCGCATAGGATTGAGTGAATGAGGGGACGATTCGTAGAGTGTCGTTCGCATTCCCGATGTTTTGTGCGGTGAAGTCAATGGTGACCTGCTCGTTTGGAGATACGATTGTGTCTGTTGAGGAAGATATGTTGATGTCCCATCGGTGGTCGGGCTCGGCCTCGACTTGCAATGTAACTGAGTCGAAAACAGAAACATCGCCCAGAGAGGTCCATTGGAAGTACAAATTGAACGGTGTTTGAGCTGGTACTTCTTCACCCAGTGTCACCTCAACTGTGGCAATGGTGTAAGCCAGTGGTCCCAACATACGTTGTTCTTGAGACACGAATTCAAACTCAACTGGGGGGGCAATAGATTCGCCATCGATTGGATGAGCTACGGCTGTCAGCAGGAACTCATCCTCGCCGTTCCCGGGATTTTCAAGACGCAAACGGACATTTTGACCTTCGCTTACATTCATGGAGACACTTTCACCAAAGGATGGTGGCAGTGGTTCGAGCAGGGTTGCTTGAGAACGATAGATCTGCAAAACTTGCAGAGAGAACGAGAGATTCGAATTGTCTGTGAACGGGTCTGATGTGACGAAAACATGCCGTTGTGGAACGGCGTTTGGAGGCAAGGAGAGCGTGAGCACTCCACTCGCAAAGCCGTTACTTGCTCCACTCATCTCAATGGTTGAACCGTTGATTATGAAGTCTCCAGATGCAGACCACTGCCAACCGGATTGAACCATTTGTGCATCAACCATGTTCCATGCAAGTTCGCCAGACTCAGGCAAATCCGCATTAATCTGCCATGATAGCGATGAATTGGGGAGACTTCTCGTGTGCAGTGGTTCAACAACTGCTGCGACTGCAGTGAACTCCACCAAAAGGTCTTGGCAAAGCGTTTCGGCACCGCTACCTATGCATAGCGTAAGCGTGGTTGAAGTGGTTGAACCGAGTCCTTGCGAGGAGGGGACATCAAGGTGTGCGAACAATTCGATGTCCTCCTTTGGTTGAAGTGTCAGTGCAAAAACTTCCGTTCCATCTGCAGTGTGTAGTGATGGTGAGCCGCCCCAAGAGGTAGCAGTCCAATCAATAGACGCTGTCGATTCTTGTGCGTTGCCGAGATTTTCTACGACCATCCAAGCCTTTGCTGTGCCCTGAATACGGCCGTAACCTTCGCTAATTGAAAGTCCACTCGGACCGGTCACTGAGAGTCCACGGGTGCGGAGAACTTCCAATGGCATACGCACGGTAGCGGTCACTGAATTGTCATCATCATAGGTCAAGACCAAGTCCACGAAACTGTTCTCATCACCCATCGCATCGCTTGGTATGCTCACATCAAACATGATTGCAGCGGCAGTATTTGGGGTGAGTGTTTGTTCAAGTGAGGCACTGTTTTGTGGTGTAAATGTCCATCCAGTTGGCAATGCAGTATCATCCCATGTAAGGGTCCAGTCAGCGGTTCTTGAGCCGGTGGCCATTACATTGATTTCTACGGATTCAGTAGTACCTGGGGATATGCGTGTCACTTCTGCTGGAACATCAATTTGTGCGACATATGGTTCGACAATCACGAGTTCCGTAGTTGCTAAGTTGTTGTCCTTTCGTGCTTCAGTCAAATTATCATTTACATCCAGAACCATTGTAATATTGTGAATACCAAGCTCGGCGACGACAACGGTACTGAATGTGAGAGGCCCCCCCTCACCTGAAGGGGCGACGGGTTGGACCTCATCGAAGCGTTCACGTTTAATCTCGTTACCGTTCATGAGAAGGACGACATCGAGGTCGTCCTCATTTTCCATGGTTCCAACATTCGAGAACTGCCCAGTGATAGTGACCTGTTGACCAGGGTCGGGCTCAGCAGGATTGAAACTTATACCGCGCCCGTCGGCCAACGGTGCGAAGTCTGCAACACTCTGCGAAACAAGTGTGTCACCTATGAGGATGTCAAGTGTACCGTCACCATCCATATCTGCAACAGCAGGGCCGGCCCAAACACGATGAGGCATTGCAAGAGGAGATGACCATTCATTGTTGATGTCGGCAGATGCACCACTTTCGCCATCAAACGCCCACAGGCGTTGGCCAAATGCCACGATAATTTCAGGTTCGTCGTTTCCGACTATGTCCATCCATATTGGAGATGAGACCGCAATTTCGTCGTTATCGTTACCGGTTCCCCGTTGTAAATCTCGACTCCATTCTTTGATCGGGGTTTCAAGAGTAATGTCATGGCATCCAAGCATTCCTTTACGGTTGAACGATATCGATGATTCTGAATACCATGTTACCCAACATAGGCGATCATGTATGCCATCGTCCGTTGTATCAATAGGTAACGGTTGAGCATCAGCGTAACCGTTTTGAGCACGGAAGTTGAAAATCTCACTCGTCGATGTGAGCTCCATACCGACGAATCGAGCGCCGCTACCAGAGGTTGCACCGTTCGCATCAGTCGGAACGGTTAGAATCATCTCCGGAGCTGCGTCATTGTCCAATTGCACAATCACAGGGCCAGGTAAACGTAGTCGAGGAGAATCGTTGTCGGAATCAGTTCCTTGTACAGCAACTCTCTCCCAGTCCAGTGAACCTGATGCCCCATCGATTCTCCAAATCCACATATTTCCAGAATTTGAGTCAATGGTCGTGAGAACAATTGCAGTAGTCGTACTGTCGAGTGCTGCCCATGTTGGGTCCGATGGGTGTGTGCCTCTATCAAGTGTTACGTCCCAGTCTGGTTCAGACGGGGCACTTGTGGTAAGCGAAAAGGACAATACTGTTGGGTCGTCAGTGTTCTGATTTACCACTGCAACAACAAGTTCCGGTGTTCCATCTATTGCTAGGTCTGCAAGAAGCGGTTGAGTTACTGAACGATGATTGGTTTGACTTGAAGGCGTGTGTGGGCTACCGATGCCGATTCGATAGTCACTGTCGCTGTAACTCCAGACCTTCTCATTGCCGTGACCGTTCTTCTGCCATCCAGATTCTGAACATGTAAGTTCAGGAGACCACATCTCGACTTGCAAACTGTTTGATGTGTCGTAAACAATCAAAATTTCTGCTTTTCCATCGTCATCGACATCATGGACAATCGGTGTCGAGCGAATGTCAACAGTTTCACCAAGATTCACTTGCCAAGCAATTTTGGCGTCATCGCCGGTCAATATTCCCAGCATACTTTCAATACCATCTTTCCAAACCATCACCGCAAAGAGTTCACCGTAGCCGCAGCGTTCCAGAGCTGCAGGTGGCGCGGTCACACTATTGGAAAAGTCGGCAATGATCGAACCGTATGCGTCAGCACCATCTTCAAGGCCAACCCAGTTGACGATTGGACTATCGATTACACCGAATTCGGTTACCGCCTCCACGTTTCCTTCACCTGGGCCACCATCGGGCCCATGGTTTGGCATGGTGCCGTTATGTGTTGGAGTGCGTCCATATTGGCCCCAAGGTTGGTCTAGACCGTCCCACAAGTCCTCGGAACCTGTTGCAGCCGGATAATGTATCTCATCGAGTTCCGATGAAGTCTCTGTGAAATCAAGAATTACGGGAGATAATGAAGAAAAGAGGAACAACAAAATCGGCACGATTGCGCCGGTCAATTTCCCGGTATCACGCAATCCATTGCTCGACATCAAGTTGTAGGGGGGTCGGGGGGTTGTTATGGCTTATGGCGATGTGCGTATGAATACGTCATTTCTGCGATGCAGAACGACATCTCGTTCAAGTGTAAATCCACCATACTTTCTTTCGCAGTCTACGGTTTCAGGGGCGAGTGGATTAAATAGGGGTCGTCTGTGGCGAGAATGACTACGGTCGACTTCTCTCCCGAGGCAATGCCGGTGAAGGACGGAATGGGAACTCCCACTCCTTCTTCATCCTTGCTTTTTGAGAGCGGCTTGAGGTGAAAACGATGTATAAAATTGTCACAAAGGAAGACACCATTCGCATTCCAGCTGAGTATATGCGCAAGGGTGCATCGTTGAACGACCATATCGACCGACTCTCAATGACTGCCTTCGAAGGACGCTTCGATGAAGAAAACCGATTTATTCTCGTCACATCAAACCACGAACCACTCGGCCGTGGACGAATTATTCACGGTGACGGCGCGATTTATCAAAAAGTCCGATTCGATGCAGTGTTGTTCTGCATGGATGATTACGAAGTTGTCGAAGGGGCTGTCTCTGAAGTCAACGAATTCGGCGCTTTCGTCCGCATTGGCCCTATGGAAGCTCTCCTTCACAAGTCACAAATCATGGAAGACCAAGTCGAAGCAAATGTCGGCGCAGGTGTCATCCAAGGGCGCCAATCAAACCGCAGCATCGGCGTTGGTGATTCCGTTCGAGCACGAATTGTATCCCTCTCGCCAGATACTTCTGACCCTCGCCGTTCGAAGATTGGACTTACCAGTAAGCAATCTGGACTCGGCTGCCACGACTGGCTTGGTGAAGATGACGACCAGTGAGGTGTGATGTATGGTAAAGATTCCTTTTGCATGCGGTGAATGTCACCTTGTACTCGACGATGGCGTGGACATGTGTCCTCGTCACCCTTCCGCTCGTGTTTCCTCAGAGCATCAAGGATACGTCATCATCATGAACCCGGCTCGGTCCGAAATTGCCAAGCGATTGAAGGTTGAACAACCAGGAAAGTACGCACTCAAAGTAAGCATTCGTTAAGGAGATGAAATATATGGAAATCGTATCACGCAAAGAAAATAAGTTACTCAACCGAGTAGAAATTAACTTCCGCTGGCAACACATCGGCCAATCAACGCCTTCCCGTCAGGCGGTCATGGAACTTGTCAAAACCCTCGAGCCTGGATCAAACCCTGACTACATCATTGTCAAGGAATGCAACACCAGATTTGGTCAACCTCTTACAACTGGAATGGCTTTCATCTACGGCGACTCGGAATCGATGTCCGTCGAACCTGAATTCATTCACAAGCGCCACGAGCAATTCCGCTCTAGCAAAGCATCCGAAGAAGGAGCACCTGCTGAAGAAGGAGGTGACCAGTGATGGGAGACGGTCCTAAAGCAGGCGCAAAGTGGTCCAAGTACTCCGTCGGTGAAGATGGAACGCTCACCCGCAAGGCAGAATTCTGTCCGATTTGCGGTCCCGGAGTTTTCCTCGCCACACACAAAGATCGCAAATCTTGCGGTCGATGTGGTCACACTGAAACCAACGAGTGAACATCGTTGTAAACGAACACATTGTGCAGGAACCAGTAGTTCCAGCGCACTTCAATTCGTAATCCATCGTTGCAGAAGTCAATTGGTATACAATGAGCCATTCATAGTGTTGAATGAATAAAATGCCCATTGTTCATTACAACATAGGAGTGGCCCATGCTCTCTACAATCTGAACAGGTATTTCAGCAAGTTGTGAACGTTTCAGTTCATCTAAAGACCACACACATTCCTCTCTCCATCCTGCAATGTGCCATTGTTGCGAAGCCTCGTTCCAGGACGCATGCTGTACCGGCCCATTCAGAGGTTCCGACTTTTGTATTTCACCGTTTGAAAACCACACAATATCGCCGCTGTCAAAGCAAAGTAAGTGCTTTCCATTAGCTGAATATACTGAGTTGAGTATCCCTTCAAATGGAATTACAATCGACTCAAGTCGTCTTCCAGTTTCGGAATCGTACGTGATTCGTCCACCACCTCTGGACCAGACATGGAGTTTATCATCATCAAAAGTGATTTCGACGGTCACTTCAGCATGTGGAAGTTTCTCAAGTTCCTTCCAACCCGGTTCTGCTGTTCTCCAGTGTTCTCCAGCATCGGTTCCCATCGAGTAGAGACCTTTCTTCCAAAGCATGAAGGCGAACTGGGATTGATTTGCACCCATTGCTAACGGTTCAGCATCGAGAACATGCGACCATGCGGTCCCCTCTGGGTGAAGTGCTGCTGCAATTGTTGTACGTGAGCGCAAATCTCCTCGTTCAGGGCCGTTGACGAAATCGGTTCCGAGATCAAATCCAGCGATTCGTGCAACCATAAGTTCATGTTCAATCCAAGCGGCAATTAACCGTTTTTGCACGATCACTGCCTTCTTTACCGAACTGGGGAATGGTTTTTTTGGCTCACCTATTTGCTTGAGCTCTTGATCTAAATAGAGAAAATCACCATCAACACCGATAGCGACGTATCCCTCTTCCCAACGGAGAATTTGGTCTGGATGAAACGGCAGTGGGCTTACCGTACCAGCGGACATGCACCTCGGTCTTCGTGACACTTTGTCAATACTCGTATGAGCGATATTCAAAAGTCACTGTGTCATCGTTGATGTATGGGCGATGGGAAGATTGTCTTGATTGCAGTGAGTAGCACTGACATTGCATCGACAAACCAAGCAGATGCTTTGATGCGTCTAGCAGAATGGACTCCTCTTGCTGATGTTGAGGGCAACCCTGCGTTTCGACGCCATAATTGCAGAATTTGGTATCTGCCAGGTAGTATTCTACGTGAAGACTATCTCGCACGCCGTTGGCTTGATGCAACAGGTGAATCGCCATCTGAAGTCATTTTCCCGTCGAGGCATTCTGCCGCAAGTGGTCGCCCATCTCTCACTTTACACCCCATCGGCGTGATGCAACTCGATACTGGTGAAGAACCACCTTATGGTGGAAAAGCGGGTGATGCACCACCGCCTTCACCACGGTTGTCATCGTGGTGGAAAGAACTACTCCATGTCGCATCGACGACCGATTTAGGCCTTGAATTTGACACTTCACTGGAAGTCACTCACCATGGGCCTTGGTTGGAAGTTCCCTCACTTTTCATTGAGGTCGGTTCGACCGACGCAACATGGGGGCATGTTCCAGCTGCCGAATGCCTCGCTGGAATCATTCACCGAGGATTAGGTTTGGATGGCAGCGACGGATTTGGGCTATGGGATTCGGAATCCAACAGCGGTGATTTGGTTTTGATTACACTCGGAGGTGGTCATTACGCTCCACGTGCGAACCTTCTTGCTCAGTTGGATGGTGTTCACATCGGACATATGTTGGCAACGTATGCTTTGCCGTTCACACCACCAAATGTTGACGGAGATGTACCAGGTGGTAATTGGAAGCAATCGATTGATGCAGCCTTTCGCGCAACTCAAATCGCTTTCCCAAACGGTAAAATCATCTTTTCAATGGATAAAAAGGCCTTCAAAGGATGGCAGCGACAAGCAATTCGAGACCATCTTGCCACGCTACAAGCACCACTACTTACTTCAAAGAAAATTCGAGCACTACTTGACTCGGAATAGAACACTGCGGAAGGTAAGCCTCAAGAGTCTCCTTCACTGACACACAACAAGGTGAGCGTATGGTCGGATGGATTTCGAAATCAATCGTGGCCATGACCATCCGCATGCCTCGATGGTTTGTAGGTTGGGTTTCACGGCGATATGTCGCTGGACCACACATTGACAACGCCGTCGAGATTATGAAACGGTTATCCAAAGAAAACGCATGCTTCACCGTTGATGTGCTTGGTGAGGAGATTTCTTCAATCGAAGAGGCTCAATTTTTTATTGACGAATATGAGAAGGTCATTGAAGCAATCATCTCAAATAACCTCGATGCTAACTTGTCGATCAAACCTACCGCATTTGGATTGCTCATCGATGAAAAAAAAGGCATGGAGAACATCGAAAAGATTGTTCGTACAGCACATACTCACAACCTCTTTGTCCGGTTAGACATGGAAGACCATCGTGTGACAACTCCAACAATACAAGCGGTAATAGACTTGCACAAGGGTGGTCTTACGAACGTTGGAACCGTTCTCCAAGGGCGCCTCTTCAGAACTCTTGATGACATCAACGATCTTGAAACCGAACTTGGTCCGGACGCTGACTACCGAATTTGCAAAGGCATTTACCTTGAGCCAGAGGATATTGCTTACACCTCCTATCAAGACATCGTTGATTCAACGAACGCATGTATTGACAGAATGCTAGCAGCAGGCTCGTACTGTTCCATTGCCAGTCATGACATCCCGGTAATCGAATATGCCAAATCTGCTCTCGAAGGGTACGGGATGGGCCCAAATATTCCGGATCCGAGAGTCAACGCCGGTCCACAGCGTGATGCTAAAGGCCCGGGTTACGAGTTCCAAATGCTTCTTGGCGTGCGAGGCCCTTTACGAAGAAAACTTGCAAAGGCCGGCCATCGTACGAGAGTCTACGTTCCGTACGGTGAAAAATGGTATGAATACAGCATTCGGCGATTACAAGAAAATCCGACACTTGGGACACAATATGCTAAGGCATTCCTCATGCCTTGGACGAATAGGCCTTGATTATCTTCGAGGCTTTTTCTTCTTACGCTTGTTGCTCGGAGTGACACCCTTTTTGACAATCTCTTTGGGAAGAATAGGATTAGGATTGAATCCAAGTTTTCCTTCCTTCCATGCCTGGCGTCTTTCTCGAGGAGTACGTGGTGCGAAATATTCAGGATTCGGGGGTTCATGCAAATACATTCTCTTGATGTCCGGTGCTTCAACAGTGCCTCGAAGCGTTCGGCCTCGGCCTGTGTGGATTGCTCGAATGCGCCATGTTTGGTCGTCTAAATCGATGAGGTGGCCGGCCGTATAGGTCGTTTCAGCGGGTACAACCAAGACATCTGCAGTCGAATCTTCACCCCGGGTCATGGTGAGTTTGACACGAACCATGTCGCAACGCAATGCCGACGCTCTTGCAATGTCACTAGCTAGGCAATATTTGAGCAACCGTCCATCTTTATGTTCGATTTGATTGATGGACCAAAGTTTATCATCTTCTTGAAAGACATCTTCTCTCTCAAGAACTTCATCTGAATCAATCTCAATAATTCGGGTCATTGATGACGGTCCTTCGGTTAAGACGAATGGAATCTTGACGACAGGTGGTGGCCGGATATGCACCTTGTGGACTTTGCTGCACTCTTCGCATTGGAGAAGGTAATCTGCACCGCTGCCCTTTGGCTTTTCGTGCAGGATGAGATGACCTGTCATTTCATTGCATGTAGGGCAAAGAACTGCATTTTCAAGAAGGACTTCGTCTTCTTCTAGGAAATCAGCATCATCTTCATGGATGAAACCGTCTTCTTCCGCTCGCTCGTCCATGGACATCCCTGTCTATGCGCCATACCTCTCACGCTTGAAGTCATCGGCTGTGAGAAACCAAGTCTTGAAGGAGTTTCGCCGAAAGGATGCCACATGGCCGGGGATGATGGAGTCCAAAGTGAGATTGGAAAGGACGGTGTCTTGGCCCATCTCCTCTCCCCAGATTCAACACGTTCACGTGACGAGCCGGAGATCGCCACGAACATCAGTGTCCAGTTGCAACATATGGGGTTGAACACATGGTCGATTTCGATTCTACGTAGGCTTCGAGATGCGTTGGGGAGATTGCAACCCAAATCAATTCTCGAAGTTGGAGCAGGGATAGGGCATCGCAGTGCATGGATTTACGATATGTTTGCGGTTGATCATAAGCATCCTGAACAGTATCAGTTGGTCGAAGATGGCGCCAAGTTTGCAGTCATTTTACGACGCTTGATGCTACGCCATGATGCAGAATCCTATACCAAAATTGTAGTTGGCAACCTCGATGTGCTGATTGGTGAATCGAACGCTTGGTTTGCTGCCTCATCGACTGGGGTCGAAATTGGCTCGCCGCCGTTGGAGAGGAATCATGATGCAATCATTGTTGATGGCACATCGAATCAAAGGGCTCGACATGTGGAATCACTGCTCCCTTTTCTAGCAACAGGTGGAGTTTTGTTCACGGTAGAGCCTGACATGCCTCTCGGAGACATCGATGAATCCGACACTGAGGGAATGAAACTTGTCGAAGGATTCAACCAGTGGATGGAGCTCATACAATCAGCAAACGAATCGTATCACATCGCTTTTATGCCGTTGTTTGGCGGGACGCTCGTTGCATTCACCAAGAAGTAGATTCAACTGTCTGCCATGTCGAGTAATGCTTGAATCTTCAGTAATCCATAACCGTAGTCATCATCGTGACCCGTTTGACCCTCAGCCGGTTGTACTGATTGCTGTATCCATTCTTTTACCTGATCTGAATTACTCGATGATGTTGATTCGCTAAGTTGAGGATTCTCTTGGAGAAGTAGAGCAATTGCCCCGGTTACGTAGACTGTTGCAGCACTGGTACCATCAACCAAAGACCATGACCCCTCGTAGTTGATGACCGGAACTTTTTGTGCGGGAGCAACGAGTTCTGGTTTTTGGTGCGGGTCTGAACGAGGCAGCATGAAAGGGAAAGCACGTCCGTTGTTATCGCCGGTTGAAGAACCGCTCCAATGCTCACCGTTTTGTTTTACACCACCGACACAAATGACGAGTCTTTCACTGCAAGGGCTCGACACATCCCCATCGTCATCGTCACCGCCGTCGTTTCCTGCAGCAGCGATTACGAAAACACCCTGGTCAATTGCATCCGCAGCTGCATCGTCAGAACCCCTACCTGAGCCGATGTTAAAGGGTAGAATATCTGGGGCACCGCCGAGCGAGAGGGATATGACATCAGCACCGTTGACAACACACCAATCAATAGCCTCGGCGACGATTCCATCGTCACCCGAGCCATCTTCTGAGAGTGCCTTTGCGACCAAGAGGTCGACTTTGGGTGCAATTCCTTTCATCCAGCCATCGGCGATGAGGATACCGGCCATGCTTGTTCCGTGGCCGTGGTCATCGTATGGCTTTGCTCGGTTTTGAACAAAATCTTTCCACATGACAATTTCTGCGTCTTCGATATCAACATGTTCCGGCATGATGCCTGAATCTACAATGCAGACTGTGACGCCATTTCCGTTGAGTTTAATCCCATCAAAATCAATAAGTTCAGAATAAATTTCCTGGGATTCTAGTGCTTGATCGCCCGGACGATAAGTCACAAATCCATCCCCGCCGAAGACAATGGTGCCAATGTAAACCAGAGAGCAAATCATCAGGACAGTCACGCAAACCGCTACAAACTTTTGAACAGAGGCAAGGTTTTCTTCTGTCGCATCGGATGAAACTTGTGGAGAAAACTCGCCCGCTTCCAACATTTGAATGTCGTCACCATGGTCCGAACCCTCCATCCGAAAACCTCACTGTGTTGAGAATGCATGCACTGCCTCTGAAAAAGTCTCGGCAAACAAGTTCGCCTCTTCCTCGGTATTGTACATGTATGCAGAGGCTCTTAATGAGCCGTTTGAGTATCCCCTTGCATTAAACCATGAGTGGACGCAATGTTGTCCACTACGTACCATCACTCCTGCAGCCTCATCGAGGAGAATAGCGATATCATGTGCAGGCAGTTCCTCAAGTAAAATTGAACATATGCCGCCGCGGAGCTTTGGATCCTCCGGGCCAATAATTTCGACCCCTGGCAGATCTTTGATGCCATCAGTCATTATTCTGTTGAGCTTAATTTCGTGCTCATGAATGTCGTCCATGTTGTATTGAGACAGGAAGTCGATTGCCGCACCAGTCGCCATGATCCCGGAGAAGTTACCGAGTCCTCCCTCAAAACGCGCTGGCGGCTTGGCCCATTCAATGGAATCATATGTTGAAGCTGAAACGGTTTGCCCACCGGATTGGATCGTCCGTAGATTCTCAAGAAGGTCGTAACGACCCCATAGCCCGCCCATACCAGATGGACCACACATTTTATGGACGGAGAATGCCATGAAATCGACATCAAGGTCTTGGACATCAACCTTCATGTGTGGGGTTGACTGTGCCCCATCAACACAGACCAATGCACCGTAGTCGTGTGCTATTCGTGCTATTTCTTTGATTGGAATTTGCACGCCATCTAAATTGCCAACTTGGCTCATGGAAACCATCTTGAGTTGCTCACCTGCATCCGAACATGCTTTTTCAAATGCCTCTATGTCAAATGTGTTGTCCGGATTTGAAGCCACAACACGGTGATCAATACCTTGTTCTTTTTCAAGTTGCAACCACGGTACGAGGTTAGAGTTGTGTTCTCTATCGGTGGTAAGTACGACATCGCCGGTTTCCCATTTCATTCCGTGAGCCACTTGGTTGAGTGAATGCGTGGCGTTTCGAGTGAACACGACTTCATTTGCCGATTCAGCGTTCAAGAATTTCTGCAGTTTGATTCTTGCGTCACTTGTTGCCCTCGACACCGTCGTTCCGTAACGATGTACAGACCTTCCGCCGCAGCCCGGAGTTTTTGTGTAATAGTCGTTGATAGCATTCACAACACTATCCGGCTTCAGAGTCACGCATGCGTTGTCGAGGTAAGCCGGAGCCGCTTCCTTTCGGAGCGTCGGAAATTGCATTCGAATATTCTTTAGATTCATTACCAAGCCTCCACATCTGTCAAAAAGTCAAGTGCAGGAGCATTCATTCCACACGCAGGACAGTCATACCGCGTAGGAGTTGCGGTTGAGCATGAACTGCACTGTGTACCCACTGCATTTGATTTTGAACACCCTTCTGTTGGGCACGGTAGCACAAGCGCACCATTTTCATTTCTGTAAATCGCTACAGGCGTTTCACATTCAGGGCATTGCGATTCCCGTTGAACATCTGCAACCAGTTCCCCAGTCATCTCTTTCTTCGCCATGATTGCTGCGTTTGTGGTTACTTGGGTTCCAGTGCCAAGCATTCGCTGCGGATACCAGACGACACCCATATACATAGGCAGAGATAGAATCCCTGCGATAATGTGAAGTGTGAGAGAACCCATTCGATCACCGCCTCTTTCTGAAACAAAGTGAACTCCTGCCCAGGATGAGATGAGAATCATGATGAACCATGCTCCGAGTAAAAAACCCCATCCACGAAGAGAATGTTCTGCCATTTCTATTTCCATAAGCCGAACATCTTCGTGAACGTGAAATTCTTCGACATGCATATCTCTGGTCTCAACGACTGCTTTCGCAAAATTGTAAATGAAGAAGAGTACGACAAGAATAGCGAGTGTCCCAAGCATCATGTCTCCGAGTATGGCTCCGGAAGGAAAGTCAATGTGCTTTTCATGAAACAGGATTTGTGAAAACATGGTGATATTCCAAAACACCAACAGTGAAATTGCGTGAATGCGCATAATTGGAAAAAGCCTCCAAACCTGCATTGCAAATATACCCCAACAAATCAACGAGAGAAGCATCTGGAAGAATGCTATTCCAACAACGGACGTCAATCCGTCATATCCAGAAATCCGAGGATCTCCTCCAGAAAGGAGTTCTGGAGATATTGCTCCAAGCAAGAACCCTGATAGTCCGAGAGCAAGCGTAATCCAGTATTCATTGTTCCATTCTCGAACAGCCAATTTTGCTTGAAATCGGATTTCAGATTGTATATTGTCGATTGGCTTGGCCATGGGGTGGATTCCCGAAAAGGCAAAGATTGGAGGAATATCACCTAATCGAAACGGAAGAACGGCATGGTCTTCATTCGTTTCATCCAGAGGTGCGACCTCTTCGCCCATGTTCTACCGTAGCCGCTCCACCTTTGAGTCCTTTCGCTTTATCCTCTTCAAATCTAAACTTGCGAAGGGTGAGCATTAAACGCCAATGCTAGGTGGGCGGGTTACAAGCCGAGATCGCATAGCCTGGTATTGCGCGCGACTGGAAATCGCGTGTCCTTGTGGCACGAGAGTTCAAATCTCTCTCTCGGCGCCTTTCAATACACTTTAGATTGAATTGTATTTTGCAATTATTCTGTTCTTAATGTGAGCCTCTACAACTGCTGCAAATCACGTAGACAGGATTCAACCGAAGAGCCACCGGCGAGAATTGAACTCGCGACCTCCTCATTACCAATGAGGTGCTATACCGCTAAGCCACGGTGGCAGTAAAGACGGCGACCAACCAGTGCAATATAACCGCTTCGCGTCTAGTAATTGTCGAATAAATGCACCTTTCGTGTTTATCAATTCCTCAAAGGCTATAAGGTGATTTTGATAAATCCTTAATCGGAGAAGGCAACTTCTTTGGATGGGATATTATGGAGCGAGAGCTAGAAACAAAAATGGAGATGCGTCAACGAGTACGTGATCTTCAAGATCAAGTTGATGAATTGAAAGACCTTGTGAACACTTTATTGAGTGTCATTTGTGAAGAACCAGATGGTGTTCACAGCGGTGCTGCACCGACTATTCCTGGTCAACCGGCGCACAATTACTGCATGTGATTACCCTTTAATCACTGCTAATGGATTAAGACGCACAACCGGCCGTGCCAAGCCAGCTTTTTGTGTAAGATCGATGACATCATCAACATCCTTGTAGGCATCGGGAGCCTCTTCAGAAAGTACGTTTGGAGTCGATGCGTGGACTCGTATCCCGCGCCCCTCAAGCTCATTCTTCAGTGCCTTTCCATCGATTGTCTTTTTCGCTTTAGTGCGTGAGAGTGCTCTTCCAGCACCATGGCATGAGGAACCAAACGCAATGTTCTGTCCCTTTTTGGGTCCAGCCATCACCCATGAACCAGTGCCCATGTCGCCTGGAATCAATACCGGTTGCCCGCTGCGGCGATGATGGTGTCCTATTCCAGGGCTATCTCCACTAAACGCACGCGTTGCCCCTTTGCGATGGACACAGCATGTACATGGTTTTCCGTCGATATGATGAACTTCGACTTTCGCAATGTTGTGTGCTACATCGTAGAGTGTCCGTGCCTCACCATCAACGCCAAGTTCCAGTTTGAGAACTTCCCTAAGTCGGTGCGCAAGAGCACTTCTGTTAGCGAATGCAAAGTTTGCTGCGGCATTCATGGCGTCAAAGTATGATTGTCCTTCTTTTGAATGGAAAGGTGCAGCAGCAAGTTGCCTGTCTGCAATTTCATAGCCCCACTCATCATTGAACCAACCTTGTTCATGCTGGCGATAACGTCGTTCAAGAAGTCGAACATGATCGCTGCAGACTTGATGTCCAAGTCCACGAGACCCGGAGTGAATCATTGCGACCAGTTGGCCATCGTACAAACCCCACTCTTCGGCAGTTCCCGCATCCACGGTTTTGCCAACGGTTTGAAGTTCAAGAAAATGGTTTCCGCTGCCGAGGGTTCCAAGGGCACGAAGTCCACGTTCTTTGGCTCGTGTTGATAGTTCAGCATCCATCGTTTCGAGTCGTCCACCGGATTCAAGGTGGCGGATATCCTCATCAAATCCAAATCCCAATTCCGCTGCAGCAGGAGCGCCGCCCTGGATGAGTTGGTCAAGTTCGTTCATTGTTATTTTGAGCCCACCTTTCCCAGACGCCCCGGCTGGAACTCTACCCGCAATTCTTCCAGCAAGTTTCTTGAGGTTAGGAATATCTTGCGCCGTTGCATCCAACGCTAGCATTCGCACTCCACAATTGATGTCGAAACCGACGCCACCGGGAGAGATTGCTCCACCCAAGTCGCCATACTCGGTATCGGTCGCTACGACTCCGCCTATCGGCAATCCGTATCCAAAATGCCAGTCTGCCATGCCCCATGCTTCACCGACAATTCCTGGTAAGCTTGCGGCATTGATGAGTTGTTCTGGGCCTCGGTCATCAGCGTGTAGGTTGAGATGCCGTTCATCCGTAACCAGCCGAGCATCGACCTTCATTTTTCCATGCGCCTTGATTCGCATCGTACCGTCACCCAGCGAGCTGAGATGATGACGCCAATCTTCGGCCATGGAAGTGGGTTGCGATGTTCACCTTTGAGTATTGTTCTTCCCATTATAGTGATTTGACCCACAGGTTTCAAGGTGTATTGCTCGGTCGGAGGTTTGTTCCCTTGGGGAGATGTGTTGTATGGGATTACCACCGATTGATTTGGCCGTGTTCCATAGCGAGGGTTATGTTCGCAAACAATGTCGAATCACTAACCTCTGGTTTTGGTCGACTGATGCAACTCGAGATACCTGTGGCGACACTTCCGAAGATGAATATACATTTATTGGAAAACCGCTTATTTCTGGCTTTGAGATGCGCGGTAAGGCGTTGAAAGATGCGATGCGTGAGGCTTTTTTGTCTTTTTTTGAGCAGGTTGAGCACACCCGAATTGACCCCTATCCAGTATTAGCTCGATGGAGGGATGATATTCATCTTACCATTGCTTCAATTGCAGATTTCCAGCCCCATGTCACATCGGGTGACGTCGAACCACCTGCTAATCCGTTGACGATTTCTCAGCCGTGTATCCGACTTACAGATGTCGATGCAGTTGGGCGTTCAGGCCGTCACCTCACGACTTTTGAAATGATGGCTCATCACGCCTTTAACCGCCCAAACGACGGCAAATTGTACTACTGGATGGAGGAATGTGTTCGATACTGTCACGATTTGATGACTTCTACATTTGGTATTCCAGTCGATGAAATCACCTACGTCGAAAATCCATGGTGCGGCGGCGGGAATGCCGGTGCAGCTGTCGAAGTAATTGTTGGCGGACTTGAATTGGCAACATTGGTTTTCATGAATCTGGAAGAACATCCAGATGGTGATATTGTACTCAAGGGAGACCGTTACCGTGAGATGCCATTGCAAATAATTGACACTGGATACGGCCTTGAGCGATTCTGTTGGGCCGCAGCAGGTACGCCTACAATTTACGAAGCTATTTATCCAGAAACCGTGACATGGCTCAAAGAATTGTCCGGATTCTCAACCATCAGTTCCCAATGGCCCGAACTCGACTTGGATGTCTTGCTCGGTGAAATGAGCCGATTGAACGGTATAATGAATATTGAACCGGGTGTCGATGCCACCGAACTGCGATCCATTTTCTTACGCAGACTCACAGAGCGTGGTATTTCTGTAACTCCGGAGCAATTCACTGCTATCACGGAACCTCTTGCTAAAATCTATGCAATTCCTGACCACCTGCATGCTTTGTCCCATATGCTCGGAGACGGCTTGGTACCATCAAACTCCAAAGCCGGTTACTTGGCTCGTATGCTCGCTCGTAGGACGCTGCGCCTTCGAGATGACCTCGGAATTGAAGTCCCTCTCGCAGAGTTAGCACAACATCACATTGCTGTCAATCTTGATGGTCAATCGATGAAGCAGACTCACGATGGGCTCCTTGGTATTCTTGAACTCGAAGAAGAGCGCTATGGAGAGATGATTCGTAAGGGCGGCAATGTCATTGTTACGCAATTGAAAGGCCTTGCAAAAGATGCGGACACTGTGCCAGATGAAACATTGTTCCATCTCAACGATTCACATGGCTTAGCACCAGACATGGTTGTAGCACTGGGCCAAAATGCTGGATGGAAGAATCTTCAAATCCGAACTGGCTTCGCAGCTGAAATGGCAGAGCGTCATGCACTGATTGCGAAGCAAGCTGCTCAAGCGGTTGAACAGAAACCGCTTGTTGAAGCATTTCCCCAGTTGCCATCGACCATTGCCCTTTACTACGAAGATGTCCAACAACGTGAATTTGATGCAAGCGTTCTTGCCGTTCTACCACTCGTTGGTGACGACGTTCCGGAAAGTGCAACTCACGCCGTTATTCTCGACAAATCTTGCTTCTACCCCGAAGGTGGAGGGCAAGAAGGCGACTATGGTCTTCTTTCGACTGATTCAAAGCATTTGGAGGTGCTTGACACACGAAAAGTCGGTGGACATATCCTCCACCTGATCGGTGGGACTTTTGAGACGGGTGATCTTGTCCATGGAAGTATCGATTGGAACCGCAGAAAACAACTCATGGACCATCACACTGCAGTTCACATTGTAGGTGGGGCTGCCCGTCGTGTTCTTGGCCCACACATTTACCAAGCCGGTGCCAACAAGTCAGTTGAATCTGGCCGTTTGGACATTACCCACTTCAATCGATTGTCACGTACGGATTTAGACGCAATTGAATCGATTGCAAACGAGGTACTTGGGCAAGTTCAACGAACTGAGAAAACCGAGTTAAATCGAAAAGACGCTGATAAAAAATACGGCTTTGATTTGTACCAAGGTGGTGCTCCGAAGGGAGACTCAATTCGAATTCTACGAATTGCAGATCACG
Source organism: Candidatus Poseidoniales archaeon (assembly GCA_003602605.1). GTDB lineage: Archaea > Thermoplasmatota > Poseidoniia > Poseidoniales > Poseidoniaceae > MGIIa-L1. The sequence goes on from QQRW01000016.1 coordinate 22,570, forward strand.
ACATTCAAGCATGCGGTGGTACGCATCATGACGAACCGGGCCAAATTGGTTCGATTCGGATTGTTCGTTCAGCAGCAGTTCAAGACGGTGTGGAACGTTTACACATCGTGGCTGGGCAAGCTGCCCTCGATTATGCTCGTAAGCAAGACGAACTTCTCCGCAAGGCAAGCGATGTTTTTGGCATTCCCACACAGGACCTGCCAAAAACCACCGAACGTTTCTATGCTGAATGGAAAGAGCAACGTAAGACGATTGAACAACTTGAGGCCGAAATTGTAAGACTTCGTACCTCCGGAGGCGGTTCTGATTCCTCGGAACTCGATGGAGTCCGTATTGTCATTATGGAAGTGACTGGCGATCTGAAGAAGATGACAAAAATGCTCAAGGAATTGACGCTTGATGCAAATCAACCTACTCTAGCAGTTCTTGGCTCAAGAGAAGGTGGTGGGAAGTTGATGATTGCCGTGACTGAGAATACTGTTGCAAGTGAACGGTATGATGCGGTTGCACTTCTGCGAACCATTGCTCCTCATATCAAAGGCGGCGGTGGAGGTCGACCTACACTGGCTCAAGGAGGCGGTTCATACCCTGAAGGTCTCGATGAAGCACTTTCCGCCGCACGAAATGAAGTTGGCAGTGATTAGAGCGTCTTCAAGGCCTCGATGTCAAAATATGAAACAGCATTTTCGCACGCTTCGTCTTTTGAAAACCACTTAACCTCTGCAATTTCCTCAGTTTGTAATTTGAGTTGTGTGAGATCTCCGTTCCATGTTGAACGGTAGGTAAACGAAACAAACGAGATGCCGTCATCTGTGAAAATCTTCTGGGTTACGACAGGTTCGTGTGATTGTAGAGTAATCTCAAGTCCGATTTCCTCTAACGTTTCTCGGACACAACCTGTACTTGGATGCTCATCGTGGTCCATGTAACCGCCGGGTAATGTCCAAAATCCTCTGAAATGTCCTCTTTCTACTTTACCGAGCAATACTTCGCCCGCATCGTTGCAGATCATGACTTTCGATACTAGGCGGTGAATCGAGCGATAGATCGCTTCCCTAGCGACTGGATGGACTGCGTTGTCCGCAATCATTTCGTCTTTCCATGCCCAGTTTTTGGGCCAATCAATTTTTGGATACCCCTTGATAACTCTGTAGACCATTGTCCCGAAGACAACGCGCGTTTCTCGCAATTGTTTCCATTCGATCCCCATCGAATCAATTTCACTCCGTGTCGGTAAGCGTACTTGTTCGGTTATCTCCCTTCTTCCCTGAACTGGCTTTTGGGGCCCCTCACCATGCTCATTGACTAGAAGCACCTTTCCGTCGTGTTCCAAGTGAACAACTTCGACAGGGTGCATGTGCATGGGTTCTTCTCATGTTTCATGAATGCTCGTATCGGGCGTAGGACGGTTTGGGCATTCTTCAAGTACGACCTGTCTGTCGCTCAAACATGCACTTCGAACAATTGAACAAAACTGGCTGGGCTCAGACATATCTCTTGGTTGACTCGCATTCAAAGAGTGCTGCCATCATTGATCCGGTCTATGACTTCATGGATGATTATCTCTCTGTGATTAAATCAAAGGGCTTGACACTCACCCATGCTATTGCGACTCACACTCATGCTGACCATATCACTGCATGTTACTCATTACGTGAATCGACTGGATGCGAATACGCAATGTGGAAAGATACAGCCTGTCTAGGAGTATCTCATTATCTCAACGAGGAAGAAGTACTCATGATTGGTTCGATTCCACTCAAGATTCATCACGTCCCAGGCCATACAAACGACCATGTTCTGATTGAAACCCCGTCTCACCTCATGACCGGTGATTTCCTGTTCACCGGTGAAGGTGGTGCAGGTCGTGATGATTTGCCGAGTGGTCGAGTTCATGACCATTGGCTCTCTCTCAAACGCCTTGATCCTCTCAGCGGTAATCTTCTTGTTTGCACGGGCCATGAGCCACCCGGCACTGAGATGAAATCGTTGGAATGGAACCGTGAAAACAATCCTGTTTTGAACATGGATTCCTTTGAAGAGTATTCGGCTTGGCAAGCGAAAGTTACGGCAGGTCTTGGTTCAGTTTCTAAGATTAAAACAGCGCTCCCCGCTAATATTTTTGCTGAAATTCCCGAAGATATCCCTTGGATGAATTAGACACACATGATGCGAAGGCCTTAGTAGAGGTGTTCATACCCAACATCATGCACCTCCGATCGGCTCGCAGCCTCTTGGTCGTCTGTACACTTCAATTGCTTCTGATTGGCGTATCTGCTGCACCCTTGGCAGACGGACTCAATCCTCTCGGAGATTTTGAACGTATGGATGCTTCACTTGAAAAAGAACTCAACATTGTGTCGGATGACTCAATATTGTCAGTTATCTTCCAACTCAATTCAGCAGTTGATTCTTCAGACCGAAATGCACTGGAAGATTTTGGTGCAGAAATTCTTGGCGACGCACCTCTTATCGACGGCGGATTAATCGAGGCATCTGCCGCACAGATACGTTCGATCAGTCAATGGGAAAGGATCGAATATCTTGAATTGAACAGAGAACTGGAATTCTTCTATCTGCCGGCAGAGTTCGGCGGTGACCCAACAGATGATGTTGGGATTTTGATGCATGAGACGACACATGTAGTCAACGCCACGACTTCATGGCACCGTGCAATCATCAACACCGATGGAACCGTTGCGTATGATACCGACCTTGCATTTACAGAATGGGACGGAGATGGAACTGCAATCGTCGACTTGGACACTGGAGTCGACGCAGGTCATCCAGATTATGACTATCTTCAACCGTGGTCGGGTGAAAAGACGCTCTATTCCGCCAAATGGGACGGCGTTTGGACTGAAACTCGCAACTCCGATACATCTTCTGGTCATGGAACCCACGTCGGCGGGACAATCGCTGGCAACGGAGATGCTTCTGCAGGAAGGCGTGCAGGTGTTGCCAAGGGTGGACAACTGGTCGCACTCGGAACCGGCGATGGCGCTTCAATCTTCGCTGCAGAGCAGGGACTTGAATGGACCTACCAACACTCAATTCCTGGTCAAAATGAATACCACATTCGTGTTGTTTCCAACTCTTGGGGCACGGATGGCGATTATGACCCAAACGGGGCAGTCGCTCAATTGACCGATATGCTCACCTATGATCACGGTGTTGCCGTTATCTTCGCAGCATCAAATTCTGGAGGGAACGGCGGTGAGTGTGCTGGCGGTTTGAAAACCAATGTCTATGCCAATACTCCATCCGCTATTTCTGTCGCAGCCCTCACTCACGATGGGTCTGCAGTTACCTCCTTTTCTTCTCGGGGCTGTATGAACCAGATGCACACTTGGCCCGATGTCGGTGCTCCTGGCCGTGATATTTGGGCAACTGCACCTCGTGGAACGGCCATCGATGCATCAACGAAATTGCAGGGCGATTTGTACTACATGTCAATCTCTGGGACAAGCATGGCAACACCTCACGTCGGTGGCATTGCTGGTTTGTTGCTCGATGCAGCACCATCACTCGGCGTTGCAGACTATCACCGTGATGACCACGATGAGGGTAGTTCCTTGGTTGGTGGTGACGGTACTGCAGCATACGGACAGTTTGATGATTGGGATACGGCAAACTATTCTCGTGTTCATGAACTTGAACTCATCCTTGAACTGACCGCTCGATATGATGGCATGGCAAACTCATGCGAAGCAGGCAACGACGATGATGCATGCAACGATATTCCAGTGGACTGCTACCGAAGCGCAACTGGGCAATGTCACGATTGGCGTGTTGGTCATGGCCTTACTAATACCGACAAGGCCGTTGCCCTCGCACGCACACTCCAGCTGATGCGTGACCAGAACAATGACGGTATCGTAGACCATCCTGAATACACCGTTTGGGACGCTTACGACATCTACACATCTCTCATGACGGTTGAGACGATTCCAGTCGATACCGATCGTGTTCGTCACGCTTGGAAGGGTGACTGGAATCACTTCAACAACGGAGCAAGTGGAGCAGTGTACTACACCGAGGATTCCCATTATGTCTGGATCCCGAACGGAACCAACAATTTGCTCGCCTATTTCACGCCAACAGAAGTCGATGTCGAAACAGCTCAAGTTGGAAGTTTGCAAATGGAAATCGATCTTGCCGAAGACGGCTCGAACGATGCCCAAGGTGCTGGCACCCGAGTTGCAGACACTTGGATTTACGACCTCGATGTTGGTCCAGAGCACTGGAACACCTGGGCACACTTCGATATCACCGGCCAAGCAGCAGCATTCCTTGGTCTGTTTGAGGACCCTGAGTTCTTTGAGGCCAGCATCCCCTACACGGTAGATGTGGCTCTTACGCTCGATCTCTCGACACCAGTTGACATTACCATACCACAGCGTCCAGACTTTTACTCCGACCTTGACCCAACAACACCATCAGATGCTTGGGATGAATCCTACAAAGGTCAACTCACTTTCACACGCGAGGCATACAACCAATCGGCTCTGATGGAAGAAGTACTTCCTAAGGTCACAGCATCTGATGATTCAGAAGGCTTCTTTTCAGATTTGGGAAGTGTTCTTGCTGAACATTCTGGATTTGCCGCATTCATCGGACTAATATTCCTCTTGTGCGGTCTTGGGGCTGGTTACACACTCTACAATATGAATCCAAACCGAGACGGCGAGGATATTGTCGATGCGGTCATTGAACCTGAATCATAGAGGGTTTTCAGGAATTTTCCCACGATGTTCACTGGATGGAAGTTCCTGTAGGTCTGCAAAACTTAGTTGTTCAATTGGTGTTTCGCTTAGTCCACTCATGCGTTCTTTCATCACCATTCGCACGTGGAATTCGATTCGACCTTTCGAACGAGTCAAGTCATACGACAGAGGGTTGAGTGTTTGAATAACTTGATTTCCGAACTCATCACGCACTCTTGATCCACGCCAAATTGAGTATCCCCATCGGAAAGCGATTCCAACAACGGCTGCCCCATACAGGAGTCCAAGCACCGTTACTGCGAAGAGTACTGCATTGCCGTCTCTTGCTTCGTCCAGTAAGTTTCGTCCGATGAGGAATAAAAGACCGATACCCACCAGAGGTTTGAGAATACTTTCAAGCCACTGATCGACAGGTACGAGCCGTCCTTTAGATGGGTCAACAAAGACCAAATCTGATTCGAAAGCAGCGTTGAGTACCCCAAGTGCACCAAGCAGAACGATGTACAGGAGTGACGAAAATAGGATTTCGACACTCCATGAACTCATATTAAATGTCCAATGGACAATCAACCATGCGAACAATCCAAGGAATGCACCCTGAGGAACGTGGTTAAAGTGAATGACATGTTGAGAAAACTCATTCATCTTTGCCTTGTCTTCTGATAAGCCTCTATGCGGTTTCGGAATGTGAATAATTTGCCAGTGCATCATCCGCTCGATTGCTTTGAGGGCTTTCACGAGTACTTCTTTTCGTATGAATACATATTCAATAACCAATAACACTGGGAACCCGATGAGAATGACCGGCAATGCCATTATCGCTGCCAAAGGAAATATGAGTATCGCTGGCAGCAGTAAAAAATGTGATACTGTCAGTGGGTGGAACAAATCTGCTTCGATCAGACGTTGGTGATTGGGCCGGATGTGGAGGCTCCGAGCTATGTCATCAAGAGTTGACCGAAATGGAGCGACTTGACGCCCCGCATCAATAATCTGCAATACTGTGTTTCTGTACTGTGATGCTTCGTGACCGACTCCTATGAAGAACCGCCAACCGATTCGCATTGGCAATGCCATCAACAGGGGGATGGACAGCAGTCCAGCCGCCCAAATTAGTTCGTTGGTGTCAATGGTTGCCATCGTACTCATTTCGGCCAAACACTACGAGTGCTTCAATCATAGGGTTCGGATGTTATCTGAGGCATAGATTGATGTCCCTTACTCAGATAACCACAACAATGGCAAGAATTGCAGTGACTGATGGTATGGCTCAAGATGCTGTCGCACTTCTTGAGAAGTCCGGTCATGAAGTCGTCCTTCAGTTCATCGAGCATGAAGATTTACTTGCGGGTGCACTCAGGGATTTTGACGCCATTATTGTACGTAGTGCCACGAAACTGCCGCGGGAAGTCCTCGTTCAATCAGGTTCACGCTTGAAGGTCATTGGTCGTGCTGGCGTTGGCGTTGACAACATTGACATTACCGCCGCTGCAGAAATGAACATTCCCGTGGTCAACGCACCTCGTGCATCTACTCAATCGGTCATTGAACTTACCATCGGGCACTTACTCTCTTCTCTCCGACATATTCCTCGCGCCGATAGAAGCATGCGTCAGGACAAGTGGGAGAAGAAAGCCATGAAGGGCACAGAACTTTTTGGAAAAGATCTCGGTTTGATTGGCTTTGGACGGATTGCACAAGGCGTTGGTTCAGTTGCCCAAATGCTGGGCATGGATGTCCACACGTACGACCCTTACCTGCCTGCCAAGGTTGCCAAGGCCCAAAACACCATCTTACACAAGAGCGTTGACACATTGTTTCAGAACTGCACTCACATTTCGATTCACTGTAACTTGACCGATGAAACTCATCATCTCGTGAATGCAGAACGTATGGCTTTGATGCCCGGAAAGTCACGCGATGGGATTCCTTGTGGCAATCACATTGTTAATTGTGCACGTGGAGGGATTGTCGATGAAGCGGCACTACTCGCATCTTTGGAGTCGGGACAAATTGCCTCTGCTGCTCTCGATGTCTTCGAACAGGAACCGGTTTCGAAAGGGAATATGTTGATTCAACATCCAAACTTCCACGGAACTCCTCACATTGGTGCAGCTACGCTTGAAGCCCAAGCACGTGTTGGCAAAGATATTGGATTGGCAGTCATGACTGTACTGGACGGAAAAGTTGCAGACACGACCGTCAATTCACATTTACTCAAGTAATACTTTCACTCGCCAAGGGCGTGTGGGTCATGTCAAACTTCGATGTGCTTACGCGCTAAATCCACGGCATGCGTCTCTCATTCCGACAACACCAACGGTCCAGAAATCCTTTCACACAACCACTTGAAGAACTCCCAGTTGAATTCCGTCCAAAAGAAAAATTAGTATTCTTAACCCCTACTCTCGAGGTATTGTTCTGTGAAGAATACATCAACTTCAAGCACTGTGGGCAACGTTCTCAAGGTGTGTCAGGTGAGCAGATGCCGACGGGTGAGGCGAACGTTGAACCTCGCGAGAGGATACTCGTTCACTGTGACCTCGACGCTTTTTTTGCTGCTGTAGAGATACTGCATCATTCACTTGATCCTGACAAGCCGCTGATAATTGGCTCCGATCCTCAAGCAGGCCGCGGCCGAGGAATTGTGTCAACATGCAATTACGCAGCACGAGCCTTTGGAATTCATTCTGCCATGCCCATTAGCGAGGCTTGGCGTCGATGTCCGGGCCATCCATTTGGGCCTGGGCACTATATCCGTGGAAGTCGAGGCTTGTACAGCCGTGCATCACGGCGTGTAATGGCGATTTTACAGGAACCTGCGGAGTTTTTTGAGAAGGCCAGCATTGATGAAGCGTATCTGGATGTGACCAAAGCAGTCGACGGCGACTGGGATGCCGCTTTTGCCCTTTGTCGAACGCTTCAAGATTCCATTGAAGAGAAAGTCGGCTTGACGGCTTCTTTTGGTATCGCACCGACGAGGATTTTGGCGAAAATGTCCAGTGAGGTCAACAAACCCAAGGGCATTTTTCGAATACTTCCAGACGAAATTGGTGATTTTTTTGAAGGTCGTTCACTGCGAGAAGTGCCGGGTATTGGGCCGAAGAGAGCGACTCAGTTAGCAGAGTGGGGATTGGTCACCGTCGATGAAGCCTATGTGTTTGGCGAACTTGCTCTGGGGCGAATGGCCGGTGAACGCTTTGCATCTTGGCTCACTCGTGTCGTTGATGGCACGACCAGTTCTGAAGTGAGTCCATTACGTAGTCGAAAATCAGTCGGTAAAGAACGGACTTTTTCTTCAGACCAAACCGACCATGAAGCAGTGCTTGATGTGCTGCGTTCACTTACTCAGGGCGTATTGGCGCGTTCTCGTGAAATGGGGGTTTCTGGACGCTTGGCGGAAGTCAAGATTCGCTATACAGGTTTTGAGACACACACTCACGGTCGTTCAATCCCAGTGGCGATGGATGAACCAGAGGTATTCTTACGTTTGGCAGAACACCTTTTTGCGACAAATGTGCAGCATAACAGAGGCTTGCGATTGGTTGGTTTTCGACTCGGACAACTCGATATGCCCCCAACTCGTCAAGCCACCCTCAGATGGGAAGAGGAATAATTATTCCAAATTGTGCATACGTGTGAGGATCGCCGTGAACTCCGAGAGTTCCTCTGGTATCGCAAGACCAGAAATCGGTTGGTTCAGTGAGATACCTCGCTCTTTTTTTGTGTTCCATGTGTCGCCGTTAAACGTCTGGAGAAGGTTTGAAAGCTTGCGGAGATGGTCTCCATCTGCGGTTCCGAGTGCGACAGATGCATCAGCAGTTTCCGGGAATGCATCGATGTCGACAGCGGAGTGGTTGTATAATGTCTCGGAAATGTGGTGCGTGAAAAAGGGGCATACCGGTGTGAATGCAGACATAAAATCACGAACGATTCGATGCAAGGTCCAGGCGGCAGACGTATCACCATCGTACAATCTTGATTTTACCATCTCAAGATAGTGACTTGGTAAGACGCCGGTTCCAAACGTCTTCAACGCTTGGGTGGCAGTGTAAATGTCGAGTTTTTCCCACGATTGGCGAACCGTGTTCATCGTAGCATCAAATTCCGCTAAAATCCATTGGTCTTCAACAGCAAGGTTTCCTGGGTTCG
>QQRW01000016.1:31537-49949 GCA_003602605.1 Candidatus Poseidoniales archaeon
TCTTCGGGGTTGATGTGGAAATCATCACCGACCTGAGCATCACACGCTTTCCAAAGACGGAAACATTCGCTACCAATCTTGTTCGCACGAAGGCTCACAGTCTTGTCGGGTCCTTTCACTTTCCATGAGCCCGTTCGACCACCAGCGCCACATTCGAGTACGGAATCGGCATCGATTCCATTGCCAAGAGACTTACTCATTTTACGGCCCCAAGGATCCATTCCAAGTCCATCAATCCAGACGTGTTTGAATCCAGGTTTGTCAAGCAACAAGTTCGATTTGAGGAGTGTGTAGTAAAGCCATGTCCGAACAATTTCTTTACCCTGTGGACGCAATGCAGTGGGAAACGCCCTTTCAAAAACTTCTGGATGGTTGAGATAGCCACTTACGAACAAGTTCGAGTTCGAAGAATCCATCCAAGTGTCGAACACTTTTTCTTCACCAACAAGTGTTCCAAGTTCACTTTTCATGTCAGCAAAGGTTCCGAGGAGTTCTCGAGTTGCACGGTCAAGAACTTGACTGTCATGCGGTGGTCCTTCACGCCATGGTTGGACATAGGTGCCGCTCGGTGGGACGATGATTTTGTCGCCATCTTCGCTGTACCAAATTGGGATTTCAGTGTGGTACCAACGCCGTCGAGAGATTGGCCAGTCAATACTGATGTTGTCCATCCAATCCAAGAGAAACTGCTTGTTTCGGGGTGGGTGAAACTCCATCTCTTCTAAGTGTTCACGAATCCGGTCTTGAGCATGGGTTTGACGGACATACCATTCTTTGAGGAGAATAATCTCAACAGGGTTTTTCCCACGTTCAGATACAGGGATTTCTTGGTCTCGCTCAACAACATTCACGAGTTTTCCTTGTTCTTCGAGATAATCGATAGCAGCATTTCGTGCATCGATTACTTTCATTCCCGCAAATGGGCCAGCAATATCGGTCAACTTTCCATCCAAGTCAATCGCCTGGAAAGGAGTGAGGCCAAGTTCTCGGAAAACAGCAACGTCATTTTGGTCGCCAAAAGAACAAACCATCAATACGCCGGAGCCAAAATCGGATTTGACTGAATTGTGTGTCATGACTTGAACAGATGTTGAACGTCCTTCAACGGGCATAGGAAGCTGAATTGTTTTCCCGACAAGATGTGTGTAGCGTTCGTCATCGGGGTGAACCGCTACAACACCACAGGCACAGATCAATTCAGGTCGTGTTGTTGAGATGACTATTTCTGTACCATCATCGCATGTCCACAGGATATCAACCAAGCGGGTTTTGCGTGAGAGTCGCTCTACTTCTGCATCAGCTATCGTTGTGCCCTCGACAGGGTCGTAAATGTTCGGGCGGAGGTCTTCAATGATGGCCCCCTTCTTGAACAATTCAATGAAAATGGATTGAGTTACAGTCCTGTACTCTGGAGAGTCGGTCAGGTATTCACGCTCGTAATCACATGAAAGTCCAACACGTTTTGCAGTCTTTCTCATGGCCTGAGTAAAAGTTTCAATTGTTTCACGGCACATGTCGATGAATTCAGCACGATCGTAGGTTTTCATCTTACGCTTGGTGTTTTTCTCAACGGTGAATTCAATGTTAATTCCGTTTCTGTCCACGCCCCACGGGAAAAAGACTTCTTTGCCAAGCAAACGTTGAGACCGTGCAATCACATCGATCATCGAGTATTGAGCTACAGCACCGATATGCCATGTTCCAGATGGGTAGGGTGGTGGCGTATCAATCACAAAAAGTTCCTTACCACTGTCTGGCTTGAACGCATACCTTCGCGCATAGACTTGTGGGTCGACAGTATGGGCCTCTTGGATTCGCTTTTCTAGGTCGATAGACCATCGTTTATCGTTTAGTACTGGGGATGGCATGTGCCTCACCTGGCCCCACACACATGAACGATGCGGGTCCAAACAGCGGTGTGACGATTCACCTTTGAAACCAACGCATGGAGTTTGAAGGTCACTGCCTCAATTTGTGGGTAAACAGCACATTTCATAGGTAAACATTTGAAGCACCCCAACTCACCTTGCTTTAGAGGGGTCGAAGTGTCGCAAGAGCAGCCGTCGGAAAACCCCTCAGAATCGGGTATTAGTTCCCGTATCAATGAAATGAGGGCCATGGGTTCCAAACGACTCCAGTCTGGTGCAGTTGACCTCACGGCGCGTGTGAAGGAATTCAACACCAAAGATGCCTTAGACGCAGTTCTCGATGCCCCTGTACGCCTTAAGCGAGAGTGGCAAAAGCACGGAGCAATCGGCGCAATCACACGTTTTCCTCTCGCAACGGTTGTCCTGTTTTTACTGATGACGCTTTTCTTCGTAAGCCATTCTGGCTTCTATGACCGGTACCTCACCCAATTCGATGATGATCCAAATGAGACTGATTTGAACGTCAACGGCGACTTAGAGGTCTATCTTCCTGATGGAAGCAAGGTTGGTGAATTACTCAACTTGGTTGAAGAAGATTGGACGACAAACGTAATGGTGGTCTACATCGAACTTGGGGATCCGAGCCGTAACATTACAGATCAACGGATTCTTCAAGAAATAAGTTATATTGAAAATCAGTTGAACCCTTGTATTTCTGCCTTTGAATGCACAGTTAACGGAGTTGCTGAAAACGACACAGTGATTTACATCTTGTCACTTTCAACGGTGCTGAAGGAAGTAAACTCAAGTGCGCCTCGCATTCGTGAAGCATTCATCACTGAACTCGGGCAACTCGGTTGCGGATTGGGTCAAGATGATTGCCTTTCAGCGAATGCTGCTTCCGAACTCAACGATGCACTCGCCCTTACAGATGAACAATTTGGCGGTGGATATGAAATACCCTCTCAGACGACAATTAACCTTGTCATAGCTGAGATGTATGAGGATAACGGTGATCCTACACCGGGCCTTGACAAACTCGCTCGAGACATCACGGGCGGTGAAGATGGTGCACCTGATGAAATTCTCGACCGTGCAATCATGGCCGTAGCAGTATCGGATGAAATCTCTTCCAAGGAAGTCATCCGAAGTACGAATGAAAACATCACACGAATTTCCGCACTTGAGCGACCGTGCTTGTTCAATGCTGACGGAAGCCCCAACACTGCGGAAGGCATGTGCGTATGGAATACCGGTGTCATGACCGCTGATCAAAAGGAACGGTATGAGAGAGGTGAACTCAAAATTCTCGACATGACGATGACCCTCACCGGTCCTGTCCCGATTACGAATGCAGTTACAGAACGAACCTTCGACATGTTCTGGAATATTTTCCCACTCGCCGTCGTATGGGTTGCGCTCGGACTCTTTGTCTTCCACTGCGACATTTTGCAAACTGGTCTTACAGGATTCCGTCCAATTCAGGGACTGAAGGTCGTCACCATCGCTGGTCTTCCGACACTGTGTGCTGTATTTTGGACGCTTGGTATAATCGGATGGTCGAATTATGAAGTGACGATGACGGTCATTATTGTCGGTCCGATATTATTGGCACTCGGAGTTTCATACGGGTTACACATCACCAATCGGTATGCCGAAGAAGGCGGTACGAAGGCAGAAAAAATGCGTGGTGCCCTTTCATCCACTGGAAAAGCTGTATTCTTGTCAGCAGTGACCACGATTATTGGATTTGTATCGCTCGTTTTCACTCCGATGGCTCCCATTCAAACAGTTGGGATTGCCCTTTCTGGCGGTATTGTTGTGGTGTATATTCTCACCATGTTTATGGTTCCAAATCTCACACTGCTTCTTGATTTGCGCAAACCCAAACACCCTCCACTCAAGCCGTTTGAGTTACTTGTTGAGGTTCCAGTCAAGTACAATCGTGGAGTCATTGGCGTCTTCCTCTTGCTGATTTTGGTATCTGCCACTTATGGACAAGCCAATGTCAATGAAAACATTGACATGTTGAAAATGGCACCTTACGATGAACCATCAGTCCAATCAATGGTCAACTTTAGTAGAGAATTTAATTCGGGACAACTTGGAATGGTTCTCGTTCAAGCGAACTTGACAGGTGACACTTCGATTGAAGTATCTCAACAAGACCCCGCAGAAAATTTACGTCAAATTGACACATTAGAGGGATTGATGAATAATGTTGATGATACAACCGCTGTTTCTATTGTCTTCTTAATGAAATCCTCTGGTATCGCTCCGACGGTGGAGTGCGTTGGCTGCAGCGAGTTTGTTCAATCACTGCCGTTCCTAACACAAGATGTGAAAGATACTGCAAGTATTCTTCTTGACAGTTCAGTGACTCAAGACGCATCGTTTTGGGACTTACTGACTACCCCCGATGCGTACGGTTTGCCTGCCTCACGTCAAAGTGAGGTGTTTTTGTTGAATGTATTTTACTCATCAATTACCGATGAAACAAGAGAAATTTTCATCAGTGAAGATTTTGATCGAAGTTTGATTTTGGTGGACATGCCTTACCTCCCAGTTGCTGATACTTCTTCCAATGTTGAACTCATCAACGATCACACGAGGACGTTCACCGGAACTGAACCGGGTAACTATGCCACTGAACTCACCGGTGTTGCTCCTACTACAATTGAAGTCAACAAGTTGATTGTAGGCTCCCAATGGACATCGCTTGGATTTGCTGTCATTCTTACTCTTATCACCCTGGCCATTGTTTTCAAGGACATCAAGTATTCAATCTGGACGACCTCTCCGGTTATTGCAACTGTAGCACTGCAATGGCTTGTCATGTGGCGAATGGGCGTGGACCTTTCCCTTGTGACCGTTATGATTGGTTCGATTCTTGTCGGTGTGGGTGTTGACTTTTCAATTCACATCTCAAACCGTATTCGAGAACTGGGAGGGGGTATTCAAGCGATTCGCACTGCTGCCATAGGTACGGGGATGTCTCTGCTTGAGGCCGCAGTGGTTACGAGTTTAGGGATGGTCACGGCGTACGGTATTCCTATCGAGGCGATACGTCCGTTCATCACCGTAATTCTCATTCTGCTTTGGGTTGCAGCTGCCAGTGCACTCATCTTGCTGCCGGCTATTTTTGTCACCCTCGAAAAGGCAGGTTTAGGCGCTGTTGGCGGACGAACCTCGATGGCGAAACGTCTTGGTCTTGGTCAGGCGAAAGTTCTCGACGTAGATGTACTTGATGCAGCACTTGTCGATGATGTCATCGATGCTTGGTGAACAACAATACAAAGAGTCTCCACCACTTGGGATAGTCATGGTCAACTATTGGTTGATGAAATCCGAACCTCACGTCTACCCGTTTGAACAACTTGTAGCCGATGGTTCGACGCATTGGGATGGTGTTCGCAATTATCAAGCGAGGAACATGATGCGGGATGACATGAAAAAAGGGGACTATGTCTTATTTTACCATTCAAATTTCAAGCCACCACATATCGTTGGAATCGCACGAGTCTGCAAAGAGGGCTATCCAGACCACACTGCCCAAGACTCAACTTCAAACTATTTTGATCCGAAGGCCACCCCGGAGAACCCTCGATGGATGATGGTGGATATTGAAGCAGTAGTAGAACTTCCTAGCATTGTTCCACTCGAGGATGTACGCAACAACCCCTCATGTGAAAACATGCTTCTCGTTCGCAAAGGGCAACGACTTTCAGTGCAGCCTGTTGACGAAGTACATTTCAATGAAGTTTTACGTATGGGCGGCTATTCTCGTAGTCAGCTGGATGAAATTTGATGTAGGCAGGTGTGTTTGATGTCTCATGAACAATTTCCCGTTGCACCGCGTGCGTCGAACATTGAGTATGCAATTCGTGATGTTGTGGTTCCGGCCCTTGAACTCGAAAAGCAGGGTCATGAGATTCTAAAACTCAACATCGGTGACCCAATTGCATATCCTGGCCTCCCTACACCTCAGCACATGGTCGATGCTTATATCCAAGCATTACAAGAAGGTAAGAATGGCTATTCACACTCATACGGACTTCCTGAACTACGCTCAGCTATCGCACGTGATGAAACACGAAAGGGTTGGGATGCCAAACCTTCAGATGTTTATGTTTGTCATGGCGTCACTGAAGCCTTGCAAATTCTGTTCGCCTCTGTCTTGACAGAGGGTGACAAAGTTCTCGCACCAGGCCCACACTATCCACCATACATGGCGTATCCACAAATGTATGGCGCTCAGACGGTCGAATACAAACTACAACCGAATAACGGTTGGAAAATTGATCTTGAAGATATTGAAGCAAAAATGGACTCTTCAGTACGCCTTCTTGTCCTTATCAACCCGAATAATCCTTGTGGCAGCGTAGCAGGTCAAGAGGAAATCGAACAACTTCTTGCTATCGCAAGGAAGTGGCCGAATTGTATGATCGTGGCCGATGAAATCTACGACGGTCTTGATTTCACTGGACTTCAACGCAGCGTAGCCAGCCTTTCCAATGATGTTCCAGTTATCTCTTTGAATGGTGTTTCAAAAGTGTATTATGCACCTGGATGGCGTATTGGATATCTTTCAATTCATGATCCGAATCAACGGTTACTGGATGTTCGTGATGGTATTGAGCGGATGCTTCGTTCCCGTCTCTGTGCATCAACTCCGGCACAATATGGCTACCTTTGTGGCCTCGAATCTGACCGCTCATGGATGAAAGCATATGCCGAAAAAGTCGTTGAACAACGTGATGTCTGTGTTGAGCGTATCTCTCGTATCGAAGGTCTTGAAGTTCAATCCTCTGGGGGGGCATTCTACATGTTTGTACGCCTTTTGGATGAAAAATGGGCCAACGATGACAAGCAATTTGTGTTGGATCTACTGCATGAAGAGCATGTTCTCGTCGTTCATGGAAGTGGATTTTCACCTCAACTTGGAAAGGGACATTTTCGAATCGTCTACCTACCTGATGTTGATGTTCTCAATGAGGCATTCAACCGCATTGAATCCTTTTTGCTGCGACACCGTGCCTCTTAGCCATCAATTCGGCGATGACTTGATGACTGAGTGTTGAATCGAAAGCATATGCGCAACAATCGAAAGAGGGTACATCTCCTCATTTGGTCTGCGCTCATAAGTTTCTTTTTCGTACAACCCGTTTCGGCCGTAGAAATCGCCGATGCAACGGACTTCAAAATTGAACACTACTATCCGATATTCATTGCCTTTGCAATAGCAGTTCCCGTTTGGCGATGGTTTATTCCTACGCAGCTTGCTAATCTCCAAGTTGCATTTGAGATTGATGATGATCTGTATGAAGTCCACAAGATTACTGGCAACATTTCAGATGCTCGTGAACTTCTCGGGAATGTAAAGTACGGAATTGGTTTGTACATGATGGGCATGACAGGGATACTGATTCTCATAGGAGAATTAATGTTCGAACCTGAAGTGTATTACAAGCCAAATCTTATTGTTGCAGGAATTCTCATTATTGTGCCGGTTCTCATCTCTCCATGGGAAACTTTGAACACACAATTGAGAATTTTTGAATCGACCGGAAAAAAGGCCGGCCTGGTCACCAGTCTGCTTCGCAGACTGACGACCCTACTCATTCTAATTGGCGTAACATTCGCTACTTTGTTGTACGGTATCCAACTCAGTTCGGACAACACTTTATCTCCAGTCTGGCTTGCTGCAGGAATGCTCACCTTCATGTCGCCTACAATCATGGCTTATGGCCGTATCATGGGCGCTTCATGGAACATGCTCATCATCAACAAGTGGCGAACAGCTAACGGGCGAGCGAACCCGATTGACCCGGTGAAGCCGCGATTTTTCAATCGATTATTTTCGCTGCTTCTTGTCCTCTTCCTGCTAACCATGCCGGTCACGGCACTGAATGGAATTGTAACCGTGTTTTATGTGCTTTTCAATGACCCAGCAAACGCTACTGAAGTACTGAACTATGGTGGCATTATCGGACATTCACTTTACACGCGTATCGATTTGATCTCTGAGTTGCTGTTCCAATGGCAATTCATCAAGGCCTTGCCTCAATTTTTGTCGCTTTATCTTTCCCTTAATATTGCGATTGTCGGACTTGCATTCATTTTCGAACTAACTCGTAACTTGATTCTTGGCGGACAATCCTTTGGTGGCCTGTTCGGGGTAACCTTAGACTCTCCTCGTGAAATTCGTACGGAAGTAAAGGCTCAAAACCGCCAGTTGACCTTCGCATTTGCTGGTTTTTCGGGATATACAGTTCTTCTTTTGGTACTCGTTTGTTACAAAGAGTTTGGGGATTTAATGCCGTTTACTCCCTGGCTTGAAAACCGTGGATTTGACGAAGGGAATCGACTTCTGACGACGTGGATGTTCATTGGTTTTGGCCAAGCAATTTTCCTTTTCACTTGGCTTCTTTCCATAATTCGCTATTCACCATTGCTTAAACTTCGGTTTGATTTGAACCCTGACGAACGAAGAGAAGGTGCGGTCAAGTTTGCCGGAGGTGACTGGATGCGTGACTTGGTTGATGAGGCTGCAATTAACGAAGATTTAGACGGCCTCATTCAATTCCAACGACGCTCCATTGAGGGTGACGCCGCATTAGTACGCCACGAAAAAGCACGTGCCAGGATGTGGGAGCTCGCTATTCGTGGACTCTGGCCAAAGGCCATTGAAGAAGCAAAGAAAGTACTTGCCCAAGGCGGAGGCGATGACGACATCGCTCGCATGCTTATCGCAACAGGCCACATGGCTTCTAGACGTCTCGACGCTGCTCGCGAAGCGTTGCATGGTTTGCAACAGCCTGAGGGTTACGACGAGCCTGAACTGCTCGCATTTGTTTGCGAATGGTTGGACCCTTGGCAGGGTATGGTCACAGAAGATGACTTCTGGGATTGGGAGAACAATTCCTGTATCGACCATCTTCAAGCACTTATGCGCATGTTGCGAGGCTGGCAACCGTCGCCAAACGATGAGTCTATACACAATGATCGGTTAACACGGGTGGCAAAATTGTCGATGGTCTCACTGATGCGTGCACAGCGAAAGCACGATGATGCTCTTGCACTTTCACTCAAACTTATTCGAGAAGAACCAACTGGTGTTCGCCCACGAATTGCCGCTGCTCTGTGCTTAGTCGACAAGGGCGATTGGCACAGTGCTCGTTCCATCCTTACCGAACTGAAAGAAAGTGATGGCCAAGATCCCCGTGTGCTGGCCCTAAGCAGTATTTTGGGTCAAGTGGTCGACGAAGAAGAGATTGAAGTCGCATTAGCTGTTGGCAAAGGTAAGAAAATGAAAAAATGGATTAATTCCGCCCCGGTTAATGCAATCGCAGGCCTCATGGTTAAGGGCGGAATGGATGAAGCGATCAGTGCGAATGTCATGGTTGCTGCTCATGAAGCATCTCGTAGAGGAATGCCACCAATATACAGAGACAGCGTTTTGTCGTCTGTATTCAATTGGTTGGTGTTGCTACCAACATGGATTGTCCTCGGCATATTCGTATCTCAGGAAGTCGGTCAAGCACAAGGTATTGTCATTGTCCTTACATTGACAATGATTCAATTTGGTGGGCGTCGTTTCTCGCGCCAACAACGACGTGTCATACGACATCGTGATCAAAAAGCGATGTTGGCATATTCCAAACGTATGAAGCGATTCAAGGTCGTGCCTGAACGCTCAAACATCCCGGTTGGAACTCATCTTTTGTTGTCTGGAATGCTGGTTACTGTGAACGGTGTTGTACTTGACCTTGGATTACCAGGTTGGATGTCCGAACGTCTACCAAAAGACTCGGAAAAATCTGTCAAGGCTCGCCTTAAGCGACAAGCTAAGACTATGTCAAAATCACGACCACCTCGCCTTCAACCCCTCGGAGAGGGCTGGTGGCTTAAGCGTCCGAAAGAAGATGGAGCTGATATTCCAGTTCTTGAACGATTGATAGGTGCTGTTGCTTACCGTGGCCGTGCACAATATATTCAGAAAAAGACCGGTCGAACAACTAAGGCGATTGCCTCTAGGCCGGGTCAATCTCGAAGCGTTTCCAACGTCAATTTGACACAGCGTGAAATCCCCCAAAACACACGTGTTTCTGAACGTAAGCAACGTCTTAATTCGCCTCGAAAGGATGTACGTGTAGGTTCGAAAAGCATAGGTCCAAATGTGCGTCCAAACACATCCGGCTCATACACGAAAGAGTCCGACGATGACCTCCTCTCGTTTGATTAGGCCATCGTCTTCAATCAATGGGTTCAAAGACCGACTGCTCAAGCAAACTTCATGCAGCGCGAACGTGGTTCTTGGTCACCCAGCACCTCTACATTGTCAAAAGCAAACGCAGTTCTAGCAGCAACTGCTGCGAGCGGAAATCTCTACCGTAACGGGCTGGGGATGATTGCATCGGAGAACATCGTTTCTCCAATGGTTCAGAAAATTGTGGCAAGTGACCTTCATGGACGGTATGCGGAAGGTTTGCCCGGTAAACGGTATTATCAGGGTTGCAGTGATTTTGACACGATTGAGAGCATGGGTATTGAATTGGCGCAAAGCGTGTTTAATGCCCCTTTTGCAAACATTCAATCAACTTCGGGAACTGTTTCGAACATTGCTGCTTTGAAAGCACTTGCAAAGCCTGGCGATAAAATCACTGCAGTTTCAACTGCAGATGGCGGCCATATATCGCACGCCCGAATGGGCGCAGTTGGTCTGCGTGATCTTGATTTATCGACCTATCCATGGAATGAGGAGCGGATGGAGCCTGATATCGACGGGGCTTGTGCTCTCATCCGTGATGTTCAACCTAAGGTTTCTCTGATTGGACAATCCGTATTTTTGTTCCCAACTCCTCTTCGTGAGATAGCTGATGCTGCCCATGAAGTTGGATCAACTGTGATGTACGATGGTGCACATGTATTGGGCCTCATTGCTGGTGGCGTCTTCCAAGATCCATTGAGAGAGGGCGCAGATGTCATGACAGGCTCATCACACAAGACCTTCCCCGGACCTCAAGGTGGTTTCCTTCTCTCGTCCAGTGATGATCCAAAGTTTCAACGGAAGTTGAACACAGCGGTATTTCCGGGGGTTTGCTCGTCGTATCACCTCCACCATGTTGCTGGAAAAGTTGTTGCACTGGCCGAGTTTGAAGAATACGGAGAGGCGTATGCCTCCGATATTGTTCGAAACGCACAAGCATTTGCTTCTGCATTAGCAGCGGAAGGTTTCGATGTCCTCGCTGAATCACGTGGATATACGGCTTCACATCAAGTTCTGACACGCCACGGTTCCACCGATTCGGGCGCAGGCGCCAAAGCAGCACAATTGTTGGAGGATGCAGGAATCATTACCAACATGAATATGTTACCAGGCGATACTAAAGCGATGACTCCATCTGGTTTACGGCTCGGTGTTCAAGAATTAACACGAGTTGGCATGGGTGTTTTGGAGATGCAAGAGGTGGCCAAACTTTACGCGAGAGTTCTGTTGCATTCTGAAGATCCAGCATCTGTGAAGAAGGATGTATCGACTTTGAAATCAAATTACCAGACCATACGTTACTGCTTCAACGATGAGCAAGTTAGCGGTTATCCTTTTTGAGGCTCTTCTATGTCTGATGCTGACGAAGTAAACCATTCAGCAGAAACCGCTCTTTCAAACTTGAAGGAACATTTTCACTGCGTCAGTGATGGTTCTGTGCGTGATTATGAGGGCAACCGATGGATGGTATGGAATCTTGTTGATTTCCACAGGTGGTGGCTTGCGTTAGAGGCATTCTCCGGTATTCCGTTGGGCCGTAAATTGCTCAATGCTGCTGCGGATGAAGAGGAATTCCTCCTTGGAACTCATTCCATTTTGGATGTAGGCTGGTTTCGCAAGAAACATCGGCAAAATGCAGCCCTCGCAAACCGATGGAGTTTGATGGGCTGGGGTTCTTTCAATATGGAAACATCTCTCCTCACATCGAACCTCATGGCGCCGTTATGCAGCGGTTTTGCTCTTGCAGCCAGAGAGAAAACCTCTCAATCGAGATATAAAATACAATGGCATCAACATTCGAACAACATGATTCGTCTTGATTTTGAGTCCTTAGAGCGTCGATTTTCTGCAGCCCCTGCCAGTCCAGTACTTTGTTGGGATTCTCTTTCGAAGCCAAACTTCTCTTCATCTCCCTTCGAGCTTGATTTGCAAACTATCTCTCACGGGTGGACTCATGCTGGTGAGCGCTGCACAATGCTTTCGAATGGAATTTTTGCACGATTTTTTGAAACATTAACAATGCAAGGAATACAGCTCAAGCCCGATTGGCTCGAGTGTTGGAACTTTCCCGAATGCATCGATACACGCCTACAAGTCCCCCTCGTTTTATGCACATTGGCTGTCGACCAGTTGGTTTCAGAGAGTGAGCAGCCAATATACATCCAAGATGTACATAGCTGGAATCAACTCTGTGACGCTTACCTCGTGCCTTATGGCTTTGGTAAACCACTTCAAATCAGCTCTTTAGACGATCAAGGGGGGGTCGAATTTCTATTACATCCGGGTTCTCAATGGCCACTTTTGGTTGGATATTTGTTTTCGTTTTGGCAACGAGGATTTGGCCGAAGGGCGAAGGTCAAAATCCGCCAAAAAGATGAAAATTGGTCTGTCAAAATCTCCTCGTTATTGTCGTATGCAGTGTGATTTCAAACACTCAGAAGTTGAATCTATTCTTCGTTAAGAACAGCACATTGAGAGTTAAGGTCTATAACCCATACACCGAGTCGGTAAAGTTGCACTGATGTGCGTGGTGTATGAAATGTCTCTAAATCACAACCAAATGGCCTATGCCGCAATCATATCAACATTGATTTTTGGCTCACTTTTCGTTGGTTTCTCCGGCTACTTCCAGACCAGTGAAGGTCTTGGTGGTTTTGAAAGCGCAGCTGAAGATGATTTGATTGGGACTGGTACCTCGATCAGTGCGGCAGTCGATACTGACGGTGATGGTTTGTCGGACCTCCTTGAATCGACTCAATACGGAACAGACCCCCAACTCGCTGATACTGACTTTGACGGTATGAGCGACGGTTGGGAAGTTGATCACGGCCTCAATCCTCTTGACAACGGTGAATCTGAAGACCTAGACCAAGACAGTTCGAACAACGACAATACCGATGAAGCAAACATCGAAAACGAAACGGATTCGTGGCCTGACCCTGAACAAGGTCCAAACGGCGATCCAGATAACGACGGTCTGACAAATCAGCAAGAGCAGGAACTCCAAACAGACCCTCAGCGCTCGGATACAGATAACGACGGTCTCAATGACCTCTGGGAATCGAAGTACACGCAAACCGTTCAAACGCCAGGTGGAGAAGTCGTACTGTTCAATCCGCTTAATGGAAACTGGGACTGCCTCTTACTCGACCAAGCAATGGAAGAAACTTTGTCGGTCTTCTACGACGACTCCGATGCGCTTCCATCTTGGGATGAACTCGCAAATCCTTCGGGAGCCCACTCATGTGACATGATTCTTGACACCGACGAAGACGGTCTTCCCAACTTCCAAGAGGAGACCTTCGGCACGAACCCAAACGCACGGGACTCAGACATGGACCTTCTCGACGATATTGTAGAAGTCAGTAACTTGACAGCCACATTATCAACTGGTGTTGGCGAAAACTGTAACATTCCTCTTCTTGACCCAATTACACGTGCATCACCGTTCGCAGGCGTTGAAAACTCCTGGTTCTTGATGGACATGGATGGGGATGGTCTTCTCAACGGCCCTTCTGACTGGGATACAGATGGAGATGGAATGCCTGACGGATTCGAATTCTGCTATTCAAATGTTAACGATCACCCACAAAACGACGCTTCAATGACACTCAATCCTGCAAATGCTTCCGATGGCTACGGTGATTGGGATGAAGACGGGCTAAACAATCTTGAAGAATATGAGGTGGCCGAAATTTTTGGTCCAACAAACTTCACCTCACCATGGCGACTCGACACCGATATTGACGGAATGCCAGATGGATGGGAATCAACGAATGGCCTTCACCCTCGTGACGGTGCGAACGGAAATCTAGACCCTGACCGTGACGGCTGGGATGTTGACGGCGATGGCGGCGTGTTCTATACCACTCTCGAATCAACGACAATTGTAATCGGTATTGATGTCGTCAAAGACCAATGGGTCGAAGCCAATGAGACAGTCGCACGCGGACAAATCACTTTGGCTGGCGGTCAGAAGCAAACAATCGCCATGCAGGCCCCTGTGTCAGGATATGTCTATCAGATTGATGTGTCTGTTGGACAGGCAGTGGAATCTCGTCTATTCCAATGGATGGAGATTGTCGAACCTGAAGAGCAGTTTACGAACCTCATGGAATACAATGCTCGAGATCGGGACGGTGATGGCATCATCGACGGTCGTTCGACTGACCCGCTCAACCCAGACACCGATGGTGATAACCTCCTTGATGGCATTGAGGTCATGGGTTGGGAAATCCTTGTAGTTAACAACGGTGTTGTGAAAACTTGGGTAACGTCCGACCCAGGGCTCTTTGATACAGATGCTGACGGTCTTTCGGATTATGATGAGTTTGCGAACACGTGTGCCGGTGGATCAAATGCATCAAACCCTGATACGGACGGAGACGGTGAACCTGACCAGATTGAAGCTTTGACAGGATACTCATGGGAAGGCATTGCATACTTCACGAGCCCGTGCATGTTCGATACTGACAACGATGGCCTAGAAGACGGAGAGGAAGTCATTGCAGGCAAGGATAATTTCCTTACCCACGCGAACAACTCAGATACTGACAATGATAGTTTGATTGATGGTAATGAAGTTCTTTTCGTACCACGGCCTTTCCAAAATCCAACAAACCCTCTGCTCAACGACACTGATTCTGATGGGATGCTCGATGGTTGGGAGATGCAAGTGAAATCTGCGGAAGACAATACCAACTCGCACAGCCTTTGGGTCGCCACATCCTCGTGGCAACGTCCAGGATGCGTCCCATCGCAGAACAACGACTGTTCAATGGAAGCTGGCGGCTATGTTTGGCAAAACAATCTCGGCGGCTTTATCATCGAAAAGAAATATGAAGTCCCGGAGATGAACCTAACCGGATTCTCTATGCCACTCAATTCTTTGTGTAATTGTAACGGTCGTTGGGCACTTGACCCATCTCTTGATTCACTGAAAGATGACACATACGATGTCGATAATGATTCACTTGCAAACAGCGCAGAAGCACCTGATAAATGGAATACCAATCCTGTCGACGATGATACGGATTCTGATAGCTTACCTGATGGCTGGGAAGTGTACTATTCACGGCTAGCGCTGGAAAGCGGACTCGTTGAAGAAGGTGCTACAGACGCTTACGGTGCACGTGGTGTCATGGACCCATCGATGCCTGACAGTGATCTTGACGGAATAATGGATGGCGCGGAGGATCCAGACAACGACGGACTCAACCGTTCTGGCCTCATCAAGAAATATTGTTCTGGCTACAATGACAGTACAAATTCTGACTGTAATATTGATCCCGACACTCCCGACGGAATGCGATTCTACGACAACCTTGAGAATTACACCAACTTTGAAGAAAAGCAAAACGGTACCAACCCGATTTCGAATGATTCTGATGGAGATCAATGGAACGATGGCCCTGAAGTTTACTATCAAGACCATGACGATGATGGAATGGCCACAGGTTGGGAATTCCACTTCCAATTTGATCCAGACGATCCAGCAGATCGTATGATTGACACCGATGGTGATGGGCACGTAAATTATTGTGAATTCAAGTGGGACACGAACCCTCGCAACCCAACCAGTTTCCCTGGTCAAGGTGAATTGTGCGATCCATTTGCTCAATGATTTCGCTCAACATTCACTCATTCCGGACGAACCTTCATGTCCGTCGGCAGGATGAGTGATTCCATGCGACCCGTGAAAGCACTGTTTTTCATGGCCGTGGCAGGTCTCCTCACATCATGTATTCCGATGACGAATGCCGCAACGGTTGACTCCGATGGAGAATCCATCACAATTCATCAAAGTACCCTGGGGCTCGAGGCTCAAAATTTGCTGTATCTTAACGGTACGTCTTCCATTGCCCTTGCAGATGTTGAATGGCACCTTTACGATCTTTTCGACAACACAACACTTGCTCTTAATTCAGGAAAGCTTTCCAGTGTCAATGCAGTAAGCAATGGCGTATGGGAATGGGTGCTTGAACTCAATGTATCAGAATACGACTGTACGTGCCTTATCGTCATTGGTGAGCAACTTGAAGTGGATTCACACAACTCACGTGTCGTGTATCTCGGAACCTCGAACCATTCCCCCTACATTCACGAATTTGGTGATGAATTCCAAAGTGTCGATAGGCAATACTACCTTCTCTCAGCTCAAGATTTGACAGTAAGTGTTCCTGTAGTTCTGCCACCTCATAGTTTCAACGAGACGTTTGTCACAATGCATGTATGTTCAGCTCCATCGGGAAACTGTGATGAGGAAATGGCTTCATTCAATGATTTTGTTCCAACTACGAGTAACGGTGAACTTTCGCTGGATTTCGAACTTGATTCACTTAAGTTAAGTGATGGGTATTGGTTGTTCAGCATATCGGTGACCGACACACTTCTGCATACATCCAATACTGCCCATTTCCGTTTACTTGTTGACCGGAATCTGCCGACAGTCGTTCTTTCTAGTGATGCACAGGCTGTTGAAGGCTCACCTTCCACGGAACAGCTCACCATCGAACTTCCTACGATTGATGAAGACGATGTGATTTCATTTTCAGCTGTCGTAGAAGACGGTTACATCGGTGGCGAAAACAGATTGACATGGACTTTGGTGGAACCGGATGGAACACGCCGTGCTGTTGCTGAATCAGAGTATGTGTCACAGTCCATTATCTCCATTCATCCACCTTTCTCAGGCATGTGGACCGTGGAACTGCTTGTGCGTGATACTGCCGGCTGGCTTACAGTTACTGATACTCAATTCTTGGTCACAAATGTTGCGCCCGTCGTTAAAGTTGAAATCGATTCATTTGTTGTCGTTCCAAATTACACAATAACTCTTGGAAGTGATGAGATTTGGGAGCTGAACAGTTCAATGAGCACGGATACAAAAAGCGATAATCAGTCGTTATCGTTCATATGGTATGTTAATGGGAATACATTTTTGGCCGGAAAATCAGTCCTTGATTCAGAGAAGTTCACTGAAACTGGAAACTATGATATCCGTCTTGTCGTTGAAGATGACAACGGTGCATCAAGCGAAACTCGCTTCACTCTCATTCTTGAAGAATCTTCTGCTGATGCTCCAAATCCACCACGAACGGCGTTTATCGTTACATCAGTTTTGGTTTCACTTCTGGTAGGTGGCTCAATCGCTTTCGCTGTATCACGCTCGAACTCTTCTGATCCGACCCTTCCTAAGTGGAACGGCAATTCAACTTCGCTCGATGACACTGGTGATGAAACGGTGGAATTGTAATTCTGTGAATGCAATTGTTGAATACTATCGAATGAGTGGGTATCTCATGAACGAAGCTGCTATGGCGCATATAGGGCCTCAGCCCGCTGTTATCTCTCAGCAGGAGTACATTGCACGTCAAGGGCGATTAACCTCTCAACTCCGACCGGATGATTTGGTCATTCTTTGCGCTGCCGAAGAATCGACTCACTCAAATGATGTCCACTACCCGTTTCGAACAATGAGCGATATGCTCTATTTTGTTGGTTGGACCGAGCCTGAAGCAGTCTTCACGTTACGCTGCGTCGATGGTGAATGGATCTCGACATTGTTTGTACAACCAAAAGACACCCTGAAAGAGATCTGGGAGGGGCGCCGACCTGGAGTTGAAGGTGCATTAGCCAACTGGCCTGTTCAAGAGGCCCATTCGATTGATGAACTCGAAGAGTCACTTTCTGAATACATTTCAAAATCTCATCGGATTTTGCTGCGGACTGGTGTTCAAAGCGCCGTTGATTCACTCGTTCGACTGTCTGTGGACCGAAGAGACCGAGCTCGCCAACACTTCGGAACGGGCCCAGTCTCAATCGAAGATCCAAGTGCTCGTATTGCCGAACTTCGGCTAAGGAAATCCGATGCTGAAATTGAACAAATGCGGTTCGCATCTGATGTGAGCAGTTATGCCCATATTGCAGCCATGCGACATTCGAAACCAGGGCGGATGGAATATCAATTCCAATCGACAATCGAGGGATTTTTTGTCTATGCCGGAACTTCCGGATGGGCTTACCCATCCATCGTAGGCTGCGGTGACAATGCAACTGTGCTGCACTACAAGGAAAACAACGATGTGTGTGAAGATGGAGAAGTAATCCTCATCGATGCTGGTGCCGAATACCGCGGTTACGCAGCAGACATTACACGTTCCTGGCCAATTAACGGTAAGTTCACTGAAGCGCAGAAAGAGATCTATCAACTTGTTCTCGATGCTCAAAACGCAGCAATAGATTGCTGCCGTGTTGGACAGCCTTACACTGCCCC
>QQRW01000017.1:0-27664 GCA_003602605.1 Candidatus Poseidoniales archaeon
TTCTTGAGTGAACTTCATAGGTAAGACGCCGTGGCGAGGACTGCAAGGGGCGATTGGGTTAGCTTGGCCTATACTCGGGCGTTTGGGACGCTTGGACCCAGGTTCAAATCCTGGATCGCCCACCAATACTTTTGAGATGCCCCTATTCGGGCAGAATAATCTCATGAACCCACAAAATGTGGAATCCAAACTGTGTCTTGATGAAATTCTGCGGGATTGTATCTGGTTCCGTCACCCAAACGGCATCTTCAAACTTCTGTACCATTTGTCCTTCGACAAATTCTCCGAGGTCGCCTTTTTTGGTGGCACTTGAGCAATTTGAATACTTTTTTGCCAACTTTTTGAACATCTTAAGCGGGTTTCTCGCCCCTTGTATTTGTTCGAGTAATTCTCGAGCATCTGGTTTACTGGCAACCAAGATGTGGCGAACATGAGCTTTTCTTGGCTTACGTCTTTTGTCGAGCCTTCGCATTCAATCGCAACTCCTGTACAGTCCGAGTTGCCCCCTTATCAAAAACATGCGCCACTGCCCACGCGGCAAGTGTAATGAATACCGGAGCAATACCTCGGCCAACCAATTCTCGTTCGATATCTGTACTGATGCCCGGTAGCAGTGCCGCCCACCCAATTCCATATGCAATAGCAGCAAAAATGGTGTGAGGCGTAATACGATGGCTGAGCATCCACGAAAGGTTTCGTTTGTGGTGTTCTATCGCCAACATCGTTCCAACCTTGATGAAAAACGGAAGTCGGCGAATACCAGAAGATTGCGTGCCGTAGATGGATTCAACGGGTATGTGAGCAATCCGAAACCCGAGTTTGGAGAGGTGTATCAACCAAAAGTTCGGATATCCATATCCTTTCCATGATGTATTCCAATTCCATTCCCGTAGGACTTCACATTTTGTTGCAGTGTAGCCACACTGCGGGTCAGAGACATTTTGTCCAGATGCAAGCGTGGTGAAAAAAGACAGTATTCGACTTGCTCTTCGGCGGTCGCTTGGCATGCCTTGGACACCTTTCTCGTGGACAAAACGGTCACCTTTGACGTATTCACAAAGACCTTCTGTGATCGGAAGCAAGAGGAGTTCCATATCACTGGGATTCATTTGGCCGTCGCCAGCCATTACGACGCTGATAAATTCCTCTTCTCCCCACAGGTCAAGGAGGTATTGGTGTCCAGCATCGATTGCTGCCCCCACTCCGTTACCGGAAAGTTCGATTGAATGGATTTTTTCTGATTTTGAGTAATCCTCTAGAATATTTTTCGTCCTGTCTGTTGATCCATCATTGACTACGATTGCTGCATCAACAAAGACAGGCAGTGTTTCGATGACCTTGCGAAGGTGTTTCTCCTCGTTGCGGGCAGGAATGACTACTCCAATTCGGTAGTCTCCCTTCATATGCGGAGCATCGAGTCATAGAACATGAATCTGTGGCTTTGTCTTGATGGATTTCAAACCCCGCTTTGAATCTCTATCTCGGCGAGAGTTTGATATGAAGTGGCAGACAGTCGCATCTGTGGCTCGCAGAAAGTTACGGATTGTCCTCATTGCCAAGGACATTGAGTTGAGGATTGTATCCCTCATCGTTCGTGCTCGGGAAGGTTCTGATGAAGTAATTCTTCTGGACCATGGCTCGACTGATTCGACCGCTGAATACGCTGCTGAAGTAGGATGCAAAGTTTTGGAATTCAATCACGACATCAATGTTCAAAGTATTGCTTCATTCCTTTTGGACGGCAACCTTGACCCGATCGATTCGACGCTTGTTCTTTCCATCACAGACCAATGGAAACTGCAAGACCTCTCTTTGTCAATCAACCGGGCCCGAGAAGTTTGGGATATTCACCTCTCGCATCAGGTCGAGGAATCTGAAACTGAATCTGCTGATGAACTCGTTCTTAGTTCAGTACGACTGCAGCACCTTGTGCTCACACAAGAAGGAATGGAGGCGCTTGCTTACTTGGGTCCGTTGGCGAGAGCTGTTGAAATCGATGAGTCATTGCGTGTCCGAATTGTACCTGCACGCAAATCGGTTCGAGTACCACAGAGAGAGTCACTTGCTACTGCATCTCGTTTCGCGCAGTTGTTTTACTGGATGCTCGAGAGTAAGCACCCCCTGTTGTTGTTTGGGATCCCTGGAAGCGTCCTGTTCATCCTTGGATACAAATTGTCTGGTAACGTTGTTGGCACGCTTGAAGAATTAAATTCAACATCCATCGGCGTGACACTCGCAACCATTGCAATGACCTTGGTCGGCCTGTTCGGCATCATGGTTGCTTTGATATTGTATATCATGGGTAAACAAGTCGAGCAAATACAGTCTCAGTACAACTGGCCAACTCGTGAATAGTCTCATTTGGATTTTGAGGAAAATATGGATTGGATGTTATGTCAGAAAGAGTTACTCCCCGTTTGGTTTGCCTCGATATGGACCGCGTGCTTGTCGACCATTTGTCAACATGGCAGTTCGTGTACGATAATTTGGGAATTTCAAACGACGAGTCTTTTGAATTGTATAATCAGGGTCTACTCGATGAGTGGGACTGGATTAAACTGGATATCGCATTGATTAAGGAAACACGTTCGGAGAATGAATCACCGATTACTGATTCAGAATTGCGCGGATATATGGAAGGAATGCCGATGATGAAGAATTGGAAGCAATTCATTCAGACACTTCTGGATAATGGATATCATGTTGCCATTGTGAGTGGTGGCTTACAACAAACTGCGCGAGACATTGCGGCACAATTCCCAAGCCAAAATGAATGGAAAAAACGTTGGGGAGGGATTGACCGCTTCACTGCACAACGGTTTGCTGACGGTAAAGACACGAGTCTCCACGTTTTTACGAACGGTTGGCTTCTCGGTGAGCATTTCGAAAGCGGTGAGTATGGAATCGGAGATTTCGGACGTTACCAGGTCCAAATGGATGGTAAAGGATCGGTTGTTAAAATGCTCCAGCGACGTCTCGGTGTTTCGAAGGAGAATACTGCCTCAGTGGGGGATTCTGCTGGAGATATTGCAATGTTCCAAGAATCTGGTTTGCCAATCTGTTTTAATCCGTGGGACGATCGTCCAAAAAAGCATGCAAGCGTGGTCATAGAAGAAAAAGACCTGCTGCCTCTAGCGAGTCTCATTGCAGATTATTTTGAATCAGTATGAGCGATACTTTCATGAACATTGGATTGGATGTATTTGCATGGTTGTTGAAGAGTTCATGACCTCTCTTTGCCCGCATTGTGGTTTTCTCTTGGGCGAGTTCATTCCTGGTTTGCCCTGCCCGAGTTGTGGAGAGACAATGCTCTAATCTTCGTTCATTTGAACGCCGTTCTGAACCAACATTTCGATAACGAAATCAATGGCTTCGCTGGTTAATGCCTCAGGTGGGTGAATTCCGGGAGCAAGTCCGCAACCCTTGAGAGGTCCATCTCTCAAAAACATAAGAGCGCATGCAGCGGTTACGAGTCCTGTTGTTCTGGCCATGGAACCATCCCCATCGAGGCCCGAATCGTGGACAACCCAGCGCTTTTGTTCATGCGCTGTTTTTGTAACCACTTCCAACCACGTGAATTCTTCTCGTGATGGGTCAAATTTCCACGCATCTAAGATTTCACTTTCGTCGAGTATTCCTCTCGAATCCAACCATTTTTGGATGTGCCCGGGCCAACGGACAGTGTACTCTTTCATGTTCGATGCTGAAATCGTTGTTAGAACACTCCGCAAACCATCGGTGAGGAAGGCTTCCATTTCTCCATATCCGTCGACTTGTATGATGTGACGGTCAGTGATTGCAGGTACTTCGAAATAATCGTTGTTTGATTTGATTCGAACGGGCCTGGTGTACTCTTCGATGACATCGGATGGAGAAAACGGAGCCATGTAGGACCAGCGCGAATCAGGCGTTGTAGGGTTCCCGCCAACTTTGATTGTGAGTGTGTCAAGATGGCCCAATTCCTCAAATCCCTTCTTGGCGAGCATGTTTGACATTCCGGGAGCGATTCCTACATCCCACAGCAGGACTGCGTTGTTTTCCACTGCCAATTGTTCATGGACATGTGGATCTTCTGCGGTAAATGCGAGGTCAACAACATTGTGCCCTGCTGTAAGGAGTTGAGGTCGAACTTTATCTCCGACGCGTCCTGGCAGCATGTTAATGACAACAGACTTAGGAGGAAAGTTCTCAAGGTGTTGTTCAACATCACCTACCAGTGCGTTTACCTTCGGATTTGTGGATAATTCCTCAGGAATCTGCAAGTCTACAACGGTCACTTCGTGGCCATGTTCAAGCAAGCGTTCGACGACGAATTGTCCGACAAGGCCGCACCCTAGTGCAATTGCTTTACTCATTTTTTCCACCTCAAGGTGTAACTCTTCGAGAATCTCTCGGGAATGGAATCACTTCACGGATGTGGTCTGCACCGGTCAGCCACGCACAGACTCGATCGACACCGAGTCCGAATCCTCCGTGAGGGACGCCTCCGTAGGAGCGCGTGTCAATGTAGAATTGGTATGCTTCAGTTGGTGTTCCCTCTTCCTCAAGCCGAGCTAGAATTTCTTCTTCGGACCAGGTACGTTCTCCACCTCCGATTATTTCTCCGTAGCCTTCTGGTGCCAACAAATCGTGGCAGAGAACATAGTTATCATCGTCAGGGTCAACGCGATGATAGAATGGTTTTGCAACCTTCGGATAGTGGGTAAGGAAATGTGGGACATCGAAATCTTGCGTCAAGATTTTTTCCTTCGAATAGTCAAGGTCTTGCCCCCATTCTATGTCAACGTTCATGCCTTGAAGCGTTTCAACGGCCTCATCGTATCGCATTCTTGGGTAGGGATTGTCGGCATATCGGGCAACCAAGTCGAGGTCTCTTCCAAGTCCCTCAAGTTCTGTTGAACGTTCATCAAGCAACGTCGAGGCAATACTTCGGACAACACCTTCGCCGTGTGTCATAATTTCTTGATTGCTGGCCCATGCGACCTCCATTTCAGCATGCCAAAATTCGGTGAGGTGTCGTCGTGTACGTGATTTTTCGGCTCTAAATGATGGAGCAATTGTGTACAATCTTTCTAGAGCAGGCATGGCAGCTTCAGCATACAGTTGCCAAGACTGTGTAAGGTATGCTGTACGCCCAAAGTATGGAACTTCAAACAATGTCGAGCCGCCTTCTACTGCGCCAGCAACAAAATTTGGAGCTTGGTATTCAACAAAATCCAAATCTCGGAAATAGGAATGTATGGCTCCGAAAACGCTGCTTCGAATTTGCAGCATCGTGGTCATGCGAGAGGTTCTTAGGTACAGGTGTCGATTGTCCAAGAGGAATTCAGTTTCTCCTCCATCAGCGGCCACCATAGCAGATTCAGTGATTGGAAACGGCTTTTCAGGGTTCACTGCGCCAATAATTTCGAATGAAGAAGCAACCAGTTCGTGACCGCCGTCGGCCCTTTCATCTGCGTTGACTTTGCCGTGAATAATGACTGAAGTTTCAATGAGAACATTCTTGACTTCTGCAAACAGGTCTTCACCGATGGTGTTCTTCTTTACAACGCATTGGATTGTTCCAGTCGAGTCCCGAAGGACAACAAATCGGATGTTGTTGTTTCCACGGGCTCTTTTGACCCATCCCTTCAATTCGACCTCTTGGTCATCGTACTTTCCAGACTGAACATCTCCGATCCAAATCGTCTTCACCATGTTCGCACCAGTTGATGGTGGGACCTTCTCTAATTCAATGTCACCCTCCGTGACTTTGCGACTGCACACCAAAATAGGTTTGAACCGATTGAAATTGGGCAAAGGGTCAAACGCTTTGCGTTCTTGTTGATGGCATGCCTCGTATTGCAGTCTATGCCATAGGCGGGAATGCCTTGTCTTCTCCGAGTGGAGACGATGCTGCACGCAGCGCAGAAATATTGGCGCACGTGATGTCTGACGTTATTGATTTGCTTGAGGCAGGATGGGGCGTTGTCCTTACACACGGAAACGGTCCACAGGTCGGTCATCTCATGGAGCTGGATCTGAAGCAAACACAAACAATGGACAGTTGGGTCTCCGCAACCCAAGGTATGATTGGGCACTCACTTGCGCTCAATTTGGATTCGATTCTTCACCGTCGCCAACGGCCCGAACGTACGGCATGCATACTGACTCGTGTCTTGGTCGACGGCGACGACAAGGGCTTTCAATTTCCTACAAAGCCTGTCGGTCCAATTCTTTCTGCAGATGCAGTTATGTCATCGGATTGGGATATTGCGGAGACCATCAATGGCCCACGCAGAGTTGTTGCAAGTCCTCTTCCAATGAAAGTCATCGACCTCCCGGTTATTCAAAAATTAGTTGAGTTACACGCTGTTGTGGTTTGTGGAGGTGGAGGTGGCATACCTGTTGTTGACAGGGGTGACCATTTCGTTGGAGTCCCTGCCGTTATTGACAAGGACCGTTTATCTGCGCTACTGGCTATTGAGCTTCATGCAGATGCACTCATAATCTCAACAGCAGTCGATGCGGTGCGAACCGACTTTGGAGGTCCTAACGAGAAAATCCATCGTCGGCTCTCGCTTGATGAATGTGAAAAATACATTGATCAGGGAGAATTTCCAGCAGGCTCGATGGGTCCAAAAATTGGAAGTTTGATGGAAGCAGCCCTACATCGCCCGGGTCTTCAAGCGATACTTTGCCAGCCAGGAGATGCATTGCTCGCACTCCGTGGTGACACTGGCACGACAATCCATGTCGGTTGAGAGTGATGGCACATATTGATATGCTTGTTCTCAATCCGACACTCATGGAAGACACCCCATTCACACTGATTGAAGCATCTGCACATTGCGACGGACCCTGCGGAGTATATGACCCAGCAAGTGCCCGTGTTGCTGGTGAAGCAGTACAATCGATGACTAAGAAAATGCTCGCACTTGAGTATCCACAAGTATTCAGCTCTGAATCCATGGCCTCATACCTCAACACAATGAGCCGTTATGCTGCAATCAAGGAGGAAGAAGCACAGAAGTGCAAAAAAGAACTTCTTGTTCTTTGGACCGATTTCTTCAAGCCAATGCATCTCGAAGCTCATCCAGAACTTCATGATACATTCTGGCAAGCCGCCAAACTCTGTAGCGCCTGCAAAGTTGAAGTCTCAGCTCAACACGCTCAAGAATTGATGGACGCCATTGAATCGATTCACAACATGTTCTGGGCGGTCAAGGGACGAGAAGTTCCATGGATTCGTGCAAGTTGAGGTTCTTGAATGTCGAAGGTCCGAGTGAACATCTCGGGCGACAGCATGTGGCCGACGTATCCCGATGGAAGTCAGTTCTTTCTCAATCCTTGTTCGATTGAGGATCTCTCTGTCGGCGATATTGTTCTTGCTCAACATCCCTTTCATTCAACGGTTCAAATCGTGAAGAGGATACAAAGTATTCAGTCTCAAACAGTGTTTTTGGTTGGAGACAATCCAGATCCGCTGGCGAGTGAAGACTCGCACAATTTTGGTGCTGTTCGCCATCAAGCAATTCTTGGCCGATGTGAACCGGTTCAAGAGTAAGGTGAATGGCGGGCCTGACGGGGTTCGAACCCGCGACCGATGGATTAAGAGTCCATCGCTCTACCTGACTAAGCTACAGGCCCAACCTTGGGTTTGACCACCCGTATTTAACAATTGACAGAAAGCTGTTCACTGAATACGCCCATTCGGGTTGACAAATGTTTCAACTCCGTTTGCTCCAGCAAGTACAACGACATCGCACATATTGTTGAAAAGGCCGACTTGAACGACACCAGCGACATTCAAAATCT
This sequence comes from Candidatus Poseidoniales archaeon, assembly GCA_003602605.1. Taxonomy (GTDB): domain Archaea; phylum Thermoplasmatota; class Poseidoniia; order Poseidoniales; family Poseidoniaceae; genus MGIIa-L1. The sequence continues at coordinate 7,798 of QQRW01000017.1, forward strand.
CTTTTTCCATCGATTCAGGAGAAGATACAGTCGGTCCACAGTGTGCATCAGCAATCATGTTACCATTGTCGGTAATTACGGGGTTATCACCAGACATTCTACAGTTGACTCGACAGTTCAACAATCTCCCAAGCGCCCGAATCGTTGCCTGATGTGCGAACGGTGTTATCTCAATCGGAAGTGGAAATGCACCGAGTACATCGACACGTTTCCGGTCATCGGCAACGACAATCATTGCCTTCGATTCTTGTGCGACGATTTTTTCTCGTAAGAGTGCTGCTCCTCCTCCTTTGATGAGTTGGAAGTTTGGGTCGTATTCATCGGCACCGTCAATGACGATGTCTAGGCCATCAATTTGTGAAAGTTCGACCAACGGGATTCCGGCTTCAATCGCCAGCTTTTCGGTTGCCAGAGAGGTTGGGACGCCCACGATTTCCAATCCGTCTTCAGCCATCATTCGCCCGAGTTCAACAACCGTATGTTTGACCGTTGAGCCCGTGCCCAAACCTACTTTCATTCCGCTGCGAATATACTTGCATGCTGCGATTCCCGCCTCTTTCTTGAGTGCTTCAACATCGGTCATACTTCTGTAACTTTGAGCCAAGCCCTTGAGGCTTGCGTTTTGATTTTCATTCGAAAACCATCCCTACGGGATGAGGTTTCTTGAGCCGAAGTCTTTTGACCTACGAGTTTCCTCGTCAAGTCATGGTGTCGACTCGTGCGAACGCGCTACGCTGCTCGGCTGTGGTGCTCTTGTTCTTGCTTTCCACGCTTCTTCAAGGCTATTCGCCTTCGAATGACGAGGTATTGGGTGCGGAATCAAACGATTTTTTCCCGGTTTCTACCCCTTTTGGTCAGAGTAAAACATTGTCTATTGGTTCCTTCCCAGACGGGGCAAATACGAACACAAGACTGAGTGTCGATGAAAATGTTGCATTCAAAACTCTTGATCTTCAGGTTGAGTCGGCTCGATTACCTACCTCTACAGGATTTTCATGGACCGAATCGAGTGATTTCTCTTCGAATACGGTTTATGACGGCATGGATGTCAACGACACCTCTCTAAGCCTGCTGCCACAAGAGTGGAAATGGGATTTTGAGTCGGCGACTTTTGGTCCTGAATGGACTCAAGGTGGCGTCTCAAATTGGAACTTGCAATCGAGCAATGTGATTACCGGTTCTCAATCAGCACAAGCTGGGACTATAACTCACAATCAAGAAAGTTCGTTGACATTGGATGTTTCGGGAATCCCCTCGGCGAGTGGTTCTTTCCAATACGAAGTTTCATCAGAATCGAGTTTTGACTATCTTAATTTCTGTATCGACAACACTGGCTGCACACGATATTCAGGATACTCTGCGCAGTGGTCGGGAACACAAAGTGGCACGCATACGTTCAACATACCGGCTTCTGCTCAAACGTTAACTTGGAAGTATACGAAAGATGGCAGTGTCGACCGTAATTTAGATACGACCTGGATAGATGAAATCATTCTGTCGCCAACCGGTGGGTCCGGAAACGGTTTGGGATACTGGGTTTCTGCTCCATTCGGACCTTCCTTACTCGGGCAAGGTGAAGACAGGTCTTTCGGACATCTGTATATGGACGCTTCCATTCCAACAGGAAGTATCTTTGAATGGCAACTTATCGATGCCGCAACCAATTCCATTGTCCCAGGGTTTGAATCCATAAGCGAAACTTCGTTTGACCTTGGAATGATCGATTGGGAAACCTATCCAATGTTAAAGCTCAGAATATACATGGAAACTTCTACGGGTGATCTTCCGTCCATTCACGGTATCCACTTTGAAGGAAAAATAGTTGAAGACTTTTCAAACAATCCAACAGGACTCGGTTGGCAAATGCAAGGCGTGTCTTGGTCGAACGGCGAAATCTCTGGTTCAGGTACGTTGAAATCACCTGTGTACAATGTACGTTCAGGCTTTGCTGGATTTGAATCAAATTCGGTTCTCTCACCGAGCGCTTCGGTACAATACACGCTCGATGGAGGGACTAACTGGGTCGATTTACTGCCTGGAAAACAATGGCTTACTACGCCTGCATTTAGCGTACAATTCCGAGTAGCATCAGCTGGAAGTCAATGGGATTTGGATGTATTTGATGTAGAGTTATTCCGCACGAGCATTCCCGATGGATTGCGTATCGATGTCGGTATGGACGGTGTGAGTGATTGGTCTCTTGAAGGTGAAGGAATTGGGCGTCTTGGTATTCAAGACCGGTTGAAAGACAATTCACTGTGGCAAACGCGAGCCTCATCACCTTCTGCTTCTGCATCGTTTAGTCTACTCCTGCCCGCGTCTGGAGTTGAAGCGTTTGAATTTGGGGTGGCTTCACCGCTGCAACCAATGAATTCACCTTTCTTGACAATGTCAATTGATGGCCAAGATATTCTCTCTACCTCACTCCCGAATCTCCAATCATTGCAAGTGATTGAACTCTCATCGAATGAACTGGGATCTCTCAACAGTGCACTTTCCCAAGCCGCTGCTGAATATGGTGTTGAGGGATTGCCGATGGTCGAAGTGACCGTCCGTCTCGGCTCTTCGACGACACCTACCGATGTCCTACTTGGTGGAATATTTGCACCATACGACTCCGCTCTTTCGCTACAGTTTGGCCCGAGTGATGCCGTTATCATCGCCTTGAATAATGCACTCCAATCAGTGATTCCAGTCGGTGGTAGCAAAGAATTACCTCTTCCGATCAGAATGACATCATCAGGTGCCATACACATGGTCGTCGTCCAGCAAACGACTCAATCATCTATTGCACCAATATCGATGTCTGTGTCTAATGTCAGCGATACATTCACCCCTTCAACCGACTGGATTGAGGTTTCAAGCACGTTTGATTTCTCAAATTTAGGTGTGTCGAATGCTGCTTCCTATGTCAAGTCGAACGGGTGGTCCGTCGCACTGCATCTGACCGGCGTGGATACGCAATCCGAAACCCGTTGTCCGATGCTCTCTCTTCCAATGTCTGGTGCAGCGGTCAACAGCTGTCTTACCCAGGGCAACTCAATGATTTGGTCCTCGGGGGGCTCTGATGGCTCTATCAGCATGGTCGAGAGTGGTTCATTACTCCAAGTCAACCACCGTTTCCAATTCACTGAATTATGGGACGATGAAGAATCTCTAACCGTGTCAGTGAATATGCTCTCTCCATCCGGTCCAATGCTACCTGCAAACATGAACTTCGGCCTTGGATCTTCAAACGGAGTCGAGAATGATGTTGAAGTCAAGGATTGGAGGATCGTCTATGACAACGGTATCCGTTCGGCACATGAGTCCCCATACCTTCATCCTGGGGAAAACGTCAATGTCGAGGTTCAACTTGGATTTGAAAATGTATCTGCTGATGTTACTCCACGCTCTGGTTCCACGCTTGTTCGTTTCATCGCTGATGGGGTTGAGATCCAATCGACTTCTGTATTTTCAGATGGCATCGCATCCTTCCCATGGGTGATTCCTTCGAACAAAGAAACCATTGAACTCGAGATAGATGTCATTCCGCTCACAAATCAAAACATCCTTTTCGCAGTTCCAAGCGTTGGAACTTACGGCTTTGATACCGTCGACCCAGAGCTCTTGGGCGTTAGCATCTCGGAGTTCGACCATGTCGAAGCCAACCCTACGACTTCCATCGAATTTGTAATCGCTGACCGTCCAATGCTCCCGTCGCACGCTAATGCCCACATGTGGCGTTCATGGATTGATGACTCGAACCTTGATGGAATCATGCAAGTCGAGGAAGTTGTCGTTCGATCACTTGTCGTTCCAGAAGACCAAACTGCCCTCCAAGGAACATACGTCCTCGAACTCGATACATCCGAAGCATATTCCGGTTCATACTTCGTTGGATGGCTTGATGTTGCTGATTCTGCAGGCAATACGATGCTGAACTCAGGTTCTATGGAATCTCCATTGTTCAATGTGCAAGTCAACAACGACGGTTCTCCCCAACTCGGAACTTCATCTGCATACTGGGGTCATGGAGACTCGGTTTGGATACACCCCGGAGAATCAAACACCTTGCACCTTCCATTGCTCGATTTGAATGGTATCTCGGATATTACTCACATTGCAGTCGACTTGGCAGGTAACCAAGTCGACCCTGTTGAATTCAACTGGAATTCTGAGAACCAGAAATGCACCAGTCTCAACATATTCCTTGATATCGAATCATGTACATTCCAACCTACAGATTCTGACAGTCTGTTTTCTTCAGAAGGTATGTTCATCGTCAATTTCTCACTCGAATGGGGCTTTGACCCGGATGTGAGTCTTTTACGCATTCCCAGCGTTTTAGTCCATGATTCACAGGGACAGTCCAACGCTCTTTCCGTACCCGATTTGGGTTGGAGTTTTTCTGGTGAAGTTGCTGTAAAATCACAAGCTCTTGAATTCTCTTTGGAAGGTTCTGAGGTTGAAACGCTTGGCACATGGGTAAAACCACGCGCAGACATCGAAGTGAATGGGGAACTCACTTGGCACCGTTCCCATCGTGCAGTCATCCAAACGATGGAATTGGATATCGAACTTGGGGAAAATCAACTTCTCACCGACAGTGTGAATGGTAGTTTTTCGGGGGTATTAACTGCACCCTTGGACCCTGGGTCTTACGCTGTCTTTACTTCTCTTCATAATCCACCAAATGGAGCAATTGATCGCACTCCAATCACTCCACCTGCTTGGTTCATTGTCGATAATAAGGCGCCAACAATCGTAGGAATACCTTCTCCTCAGAATGGAATCATGCTTGTAGAGGATACATGGAGTTCTCTTGACCTTGAGATACTCATCTCGGAGGGTGACAGGCTCGATGAAAATTCATTGGTATTGCATTGGGCCGTTCATCCAGAAGGTGTTGGTCTCACGAGTGAATCGGTTGTTAACGGAAGCCTACCTCTCTCTGTTGTTGGTGGACGTGCTTTTGGCGATGCGATTCCATGTGCTACGAACTTGAATCTTGATGCAATGTTAACGCCATCGATGCGCAGCGATGCCCTTGAGATGCGTATTTGGGTGAGTGGACTCGATTTGGCTGGTCATGAAATCAGTACATTGTCCAATGATATCGATTCACCACTCTCCGTTTGGGTTCTTGAGCAGCGCATTGCAGAATATACCTTCAGCGAACCGGCGATGAAACCCAGTAAACAAGTTTCTGCGGGTGAGACAGTTGCTCTTGCTGTAGAAATCTCCAACTCAGGCCTCGCAGATGGTGAGGCCCAGATGTTCGTGGAATTGGTTGAAAGTAACGGTGCTCGTACACGTATTGATGCTCGTAGCATTGAAGTTGAGTCAGGAGGAACTTACGTTTACACGAAAGACTGGATTCCTGCACGCGAGGGTACAATGTGGATTGAATTCCAAATTATTAACGGGCCAAGCGTTCAAACCAACACTGTCTACATCGATGAGGCTACTTCAGATGGAGTCTTTTCGAGTGTTGCATCGGTAAGTCCAGTTCTACTTGTCATTATATTCCTGCTTACTGTATCTCTAGTGGGCTTACTGATTTTCGGATTGAAAACTCCTCAACAACAAATGGTCGGCCCTCACAGGCACGCACGGAAGCGAGTTGCTCCTCTTTCACCTACTGGTCAGCCAAGAGCACCACAGAAGACCCCGCAAACACCAGCAGCGGGCCCATACGGCGCTCCAAAGCAAGCAGCCTCGCCTGGAGAAAATCCATACAAGTGAACGCCTCAAACCATCCGAAGGTTTTGAAGTCTTGATGCCAACCGCAATGTGGAGGGAGTAGGAGGATCGCTGACAGAGTTCGACTCTGAGGAAAGTCCCCTCTCCACAGTGCAAACGGCTTACAGAAGTAAGAGAACAGAAATGGTCAGGTCAATGCTGCAGAAACGAACGATGCGAGGTGTGTACAATGAAGTTGAAAAACCGAGATTGCCTTGTGGTCGATGAGACGAGCAACCCCGTTGGAGCAAGTCCAAACAGCCCCGTTGACGCTGCACGTCGAGGGGCAGGTAGGATGCTAAGTTGAATGCGGTCGCCGAAAGGTAACAGAAAGGGGCTTACTCCCTACTCCCTCCACTTCAATATTCATCGTTGTAAAGTACGGCATCGAGAGGTTTCATCGCCAATGGGGAAGCCACAGCAATGCCTTCACCGTAGTCTCTCCATCCCGGTTTGCCACGTAATTGGCTCCTCAACGAATGTTCTGCGGTAATAACGGCAGGCAGCAGGAAGGTGCTTGTGATAAATGCGAAGAAGATAAGCAAACACATGATCATGAAGAAGTTTTCAAGACCAGGGAAAGCAGCGATGAAACCTGCAGCGATTCCCGAAACAGTCGTTATAGTCGTCTCAAAAATCGTTTGTCCCGTTTCTTCAATGGCATTGGCAATGCCGGTTGGAGTTTCGCCTTCTTCCTGAATTCTGTGCATCACGTGAATTGAATCATCCACACCTATGCCGAAAACAATCGTCCCAATCATTGCGGTGAAAATATTGACATTAACATCTCCACTTTTCATCAACAGCGGTTGCCATAAAATGACGACGGCCACAGGTATCATCGTGTAGATTCCAAGTCGAGGTGAGCGGAAGACAATACTCAGTACGATTGTTAAAATGATCATTGTCACGATGGTTGTGAGTGTTTGGGCGTCATGGATTCCGTCGTTGATATCAAGCGAAACTGGCAATCCTCCAGTTAGCAGGGATGTTCGAGTTTTCCCGTCAACAGGAGGTTCATTGGCGAGCATTTCGTCTATTTCATCTCGCAACTCGCCTGCCACATTGAGGTTCATGTACGGTTGCGTAACATATACGATGGCCTTTGTTCCCTCCTCGTTAAGAAGCATAGATTTCACTTCTTCGGAGAGGGTATCGAACACAGCATTTACCATGTCCTTCCGAAGGCCCTGCCGCCCATCTTGGCCGGTGAGTTCGAGGCTTAACCAGGCAACACATTCTGGATCGGTAATATCCGTACTTTCCCAGCAAGGGTCGTGCAACAAATCCCAAAGGCTTCCCTCATACAAGGTCACGCCATCAGTTAACGTTATTGTGGCCGGTATTGTTCTCAAGAATGTGATAATGCTCGTCGTGTTGGTTTCATCAACCATGTCAATCTTATTTTCAATGGCGTCAATGGCGTCCAAAACCGGCATGTCTCGGATGTTCTGGGTTTTGTTTTGTTGCGCCTCCAGTGTTCGTTCTTCCGCATCAAAAATGAACAGAGAAGTTTGCCCTCCGCTGAATTGCCGAGAATATTGTGCAAGTGTATTGAGCGATGCGATACCATCGGGTGCTTCGGAACTACCTGTTATTGGCTCATTCATTTCATCCAAATTGAATACTCCAACGCTCGTTACAAGAATCGCACCTGCGATAATGAAGACGAAACCGTAGACCGGCCATGTGCCAACTTTCTTCCAAGCTGAAGGGTTGGTGCGCTTGTTAAACCGCATCATCCACGCCAGTGTCGGCACAAGTATGATGCTGAAAATTAACGTTGAGAATATCCCTATGCACAAGGTTACTCCGACCGAGCGAATAGGAGACACCGATACAATCTGTGGGGCGATGAGTACAGAGAATCCGATGATTGTCGTCATGGCCGAAAGGAACACTGCTACACCAGTAGAGCGAGTCATTTCAAGTACGCATTCACGATAAAAATTGATGTCCCAAAGGTCAGGAACTTCTTCAGGTGGTTTGCCCTGTCGTCGCCGACGTTCATTTTCATCGTTGGCTTTGACCAGTTCTTTGCGCCGCACCTCCTCGATACGGTTCACCATGTGGAGTGCGTAATCTACCCCCAGGCCTATGAGAATGGGGAAAGTAGCGACAATCATTGGCGTTAGAGTGATGTTGAGGAGTACCGATGAGCCAAACGTTACTGCTAGAGCCATCACGATCGGTGTTCCAGTGATGACGACAACCTTCAGTGAACGGTGGAGTAGAGTAATGACAAGGACAGTGAATACGACCGACCAAGGAAGAATCTTTAGCAGATCTTCGTAAATCTCATCTGAAATGTCTTCAAGGACTTTCGTAAGACCAGTTACCGTCATTTCAGTATTTTGCATATCATTTGGGCGATCATCAATCACGCTTTGGAAGTGCTTGTGCAGTTCGCTGAAATCTTCGAAATTAGCTTCTGTTGGATCGTGGTGCATGCCGATGACAATTGCCGCAGTGTCCCAAATCCCATCACCATCGATATCGTTGGTCTTGTTGCCATCACCGTCGCTGTCATAGTCAAGGTCCATATCGTTGGTATCTTTGAACAAAGCATCGAATCCACCGTTTGATTCCTCGATAATTCGGTCGACCCTTTCTTGGTCTGGGATTGAATAAGGCCCGCCACCAGGTAGCGCAGTGCAGTCAAGAGCAAGAGGGATTCGAGTGTTGATTCCATGCTCACACATTGAACTGTTGAACCGACCGTCCGCCGAATTGATTTCTTTGATAACTTGGGCAGGAGAAATAATCCATAATACGCCGTCATCTCTGCCATGGTCGTCTTTACTGTAATCGATTCCTCTTCCTGTTGCGCCTGCACCATCGGCGTTATCATCGTCACCCTCAATCCAACTTATTTCCCGCAAATAGGCCACATCGGTAATGTTCACCTGATCAGCGGTGTTGTATGCATTCGGAGTTTGAACATAGATAATTGCAATATCCGTTGACCATTCTGTACGAACTTCTTTCAGAAGTTCTGTGGAGGCAGCCCCATCGGGTAAAAATATCTCCACGTCATCATCAATTTGTTCTTGGAATGACATACCTTGTTGGGCAAAAAAAGCAGCTAATACGAGCAATAAAATGACGACAGTTGAAGGTGATGCGAGGATACTGCCGTAGAATTTGTCGATTCGACGCATTGCCTGCGTACTCGTTTGTTCTCGGAAGTCAGAGAATTTTTCGAGGAGATTGCCGCCTTGTCCGCCCTTCTCCATGCTGATGCGATAACGAGGTGGGCTTTGAATCATACTCCAAAATGTAGGGAGCCGCATTCGGAATGAACTTCAATCGAGTCCAAACTCTCGAACCAAAAGGTGTCGTAGGAAGCCGCGAGCGCTTTGAAGAACAAGTCCAGTAGCCATGAGTGAAAGACCGAGAACTCCAATCCACACTGCGGAGAGGCCAGGTCCAACGAAACTGTCGATTTGAGTTGTGACGCCTCTAGCTGCATTCAATCCCATTGCTGCTCCGGTTGCTAACAATCCGAATCCCGGTAGGCCGAGCACGAGAAGAGGCTTCTTTTGAGACAACGAAAGCATTGCCCATGTGAGGACGGTAAAACCGTGCGATACTGCAGTAAAGTTCGACCCCTTTGGAACATCGTATCGAATCACGGTCGGTACTTCGACAATATCCAATTGCTTCTCTCGAGCGTCTTCAAGCATCTCCAGCGAAAGTTCCATTCCTTCCGAATCGAAACGCAGCCGGTCGAGTGCCATTCGTGAGAACGCTCTAAAACCTGATTGGGTGTCTTTAATCCCGAGGTCACTCGAGAGGTTGCTTGCAGCGGTGATCACTTTGATTCCAAGTCGACGGTATGCCGGCATGTGAGTGCCGCTTCCGCCTTCAACAAAGCGTGAACCGATTACAAAATCTGCTGAACCGTTAAGGATCGGCTTGAGAAGCATAGGGATGTCCTCTGAGCGGTGTTGTCCATCGCTATCAAGAACAACGAGTGCGTCGACGTTCATTTCTTTGGCGCGAATGAACAGGGTCTTCAGAGCACCACCGTATCCACGATTAACGCGGTGTCGAATGACAGTAGCGCCGCATGCCTCTGCAATCCGAGCACTCGAATCTGATGAACCATCATCGATGCATATCACTGCATCCACGTGGCGAAGCGCAGTAGTAACAACCGTACCAATGGTCTCTTCTTCGTTGTACATTGGCATGCCAGCGACGATGAAAGGTTTCACAGAATCCTCATCACGAGACATGACCCCACCGATTGTTCGCGCTTTCTGGTGATATTTAGTAATATAGTAAATACACCAACACTTGTTGAGTATTCGAAGAGTAGGGCTTGCTTAGGGGTCGAAACCCCCAAGCAAGCGGCATCGTATGTTGTTTACGTTGGCGTTGCACTGATTGAGGACTCTCAGTCTTGCAATTGCGAGAGCGTTGTAACTGCTCGTTCTCCGTTGAGCACTTTTTCAAGTGCATTTAGAGAGATGACAAGAGGAACATACGCTTGACCATCGCTCGTGACATACGTCGAGCAATCTGAAAAAGCATCGGTATTGATGGAGACTTTCAAAGCTCCCCCGGCATTGCTTTTTCGGACATAGCCGACCAGCAGGTTGGTTGTTTCATTTTGGTTTTCAGGCATCTTTTTTGTGTTGTTTTTAGGCATTTTTCTCTACTCCTTCACCGAATTACTCGGCGTAATTTGGAAGCATTTGCTTAACCGTTATCAATCCAATCCCTCTTCTCATCGATACCTTAGTATCGACAACATTACCAAAGACTCATACATGTGTGTTTCTTGAAAAGGCCATGCGAGCATTGGTTACGGGCGGTGCTGGATTCATTGGTTCTCACCTTATCGACAGATTGGTCGCTCGAGGAGATACTGTAGTCGCGCTTGACAATCTCTCAAGCGGGCAACTTAACTTCATCCAATCGCATCTTGATTCAGGGGCAGTCACACACATTCACGGAGATATAACTGACTTTGAGACGGTACTCTCTGCCATGGAAGGTATCGATTGTGTGTTCCATCTCGCAGCAAACCCGGATATTCGATTAGGTACACAAATCACAGATACGGACTTGAAGCAAGGGACAATTGCGACATACAACATCGTTGAGTCGATGCGCCGTTGCGATGTCAAAAAAATCGCCTTTGCTTCATCATCGGTTGTTTATGGAGAGGATGCTCCACTTCCTACTCCTGAAAACCACGGTCCTTGCATGCCAATTTCACTGTACGGTGCAAGCAAGCAGGCCGGTGAAGGCCTCATCAGCAGTTGGGTGGGGACGTTCGGATTGCAAGCTTGGATTTTCCGTTTTGCGAACATCATTGGAACCCGCGGAACCCATGGAGTTATCTTTGATTTCATTCACAAATTGAAGACAGATCCAACCCGACTTGAGGTTCTTGGCAACGGTCGACAAGAGAAGTCGTACATGGAAGTCGAGGATTGCGTTGACGGAATCCTTCATGTTATGAAACACACCGATGAACCGTTGAACCTATTCAACCTCGGTTCGCATGATACTGCCTCAGTACGTCGTATCGCAGAAATAGTTGTTGAAGAAACTGGCTGCCACGATGCGTCCATCGAATATACCGGTGGTGACCGTGGATGGGCCGGTGACATCCCGCGTGCAATGCTTGGGATTGATAAGATGCTTTCCTCAGGATACGATGTACGGTACAACAGCGAAGATGCGATCCGTCACACTGCTCGCGCACTCATAGAAGAAATTGGAATGCCAAGGAGATGAAGAAATGAAACACATATACGATGATGAAGCAGATATTCGTACGAAAGCCGCTATTCGGGTCATGAGCCTGTTTTTTGTTGGCCTCATTATCATTGCAGCCACAACCAGTCCTGTAGCGACAGGAACCAAAGCCGGCGAAAGGGCGCCTGCCTTGGAAGGCAAATTCTACAACGGAAGCGGAGGTTGGACAGAATTCAACCTTGAGTCGTACTGGGATTCGAACTGGGTAGAAGGCGATGCATCGGGGCAGTGGGTTGCTCTAGAATTCATGGATACTGATTGTCCATATTGTGTACGCTCAGCGGAAGATATGTCGCAAAACGCTGCTGATTTTGATGGAAGCAATCCTCAATGGGACGGAGCCATTGTCAACTTTATTGCCAGTGCGACTCAACTCGACATACAGGGCCATGACTCAAGCAGGGCTGAAATCGAAGCATTCCGTGATAAAACACCAGACTCTGGCATCTCTTGCGCAAGTTCAGATTGTGGCAGTCGCCCAGGAGCAGCACATGCATTCCCCTACATCGATGATCTCGATCAAGACAACATGAAAAAGTGGAAAGTAGGAGGCACTCCAAGTTACTACCTTATTCAACCGGACGGCATCATTGCTTGGAGTTCGTCCGAAAATCCAGGAGAAGATTTGCGAGATGCAATCCTTGCTCTGGTCACCCGAGAGAGTGCACAAACGGATGGTGCTTGAAATGGATTCGAACATTCAATTGATGCTTTATCTAATACCGACACTTATCGGTTTCTTTCTCGTTCTCCCGATTGGAAAGATTTTGGCAAACCCCCTGTCGCAAAGATTCCCCTCCATCGCAACTGAGCGTGGGCGCCTCTTTTTTGGTCTTATTTTGACTGGAGTCGCCGGTTTTGCCGTATCCATTCAAACACTGTGGATCTCTTCGAAAGTCAGTGAGGGTGGCAATTTTTGTGCTTCAAACACGGTCTTTTCCTGTGACGATGTTATTGGAAATGCGAACTACAACGTGGACCCGATTTTTGGCCTTCCATGGGGCGGTATTGGAGCAACTGCATTCTGTGTATTCCTCTATCTTGCCTATTCATCTTCTCTTGAACCGAACTCAGAATGGGTCGATAACTACCTCAAACTCGGTACAGCCCTCACCTTTGGTGGATTCTTTGTCATTGCACTGCTCATCTCTTACGAGTTGGAAATGGAAAAGATATGTCAATACTGTACCACTGCTCACATAGCTAATGTGGCAGCATTTGTTGGTTTTTATCGCCTCATGAAACTCAATGAATCCGGAGAATGGAACCAAGACAGTTGATTCCTATGGATCGAGAAACTACCTTTTGGAGTGTCGTTACGGCCGTCGCCCTCGCAGCACTTCTTCTCCTTCTCGCAAATGACAAAGGACTGTTTGAGAAAGATGTCGAATCCACCAGCGAGCAGGGTTCAAGCCAAGACGGAACGGGTGATTCCGGGACCCAAACTGGGTTGAACTCCACTGCAGACAATCCTGACCCGCTGGCATTGGAATGTCTCGACCACGATGGTTTGGCCCGGCACGACCATGTCACTCTTCGGATTTTTATCGATGGTGAGCAATACACGGTTGAGTCTGCAGTTGGTATTCAAACCGATGTTTGCAACGGCAATGAGAACTACATGCACGCCATTCACACCCACGATGACTCAGGTCGATTGCACATTGAATTAAACGAACCCGGCGAGATATCTCTTGGCGTTTTCTTTGATATTTGGGGACACCATTTCGATGATTCCGGGATATTTGATTACCGGGCAAACTCCACTCATGAGATGGCAATGCATGTGTTTGCATCAAACGAGTCGGCCGCAGAGGAAAACCTTGTGTCCAGTTTCGACGACTATTTGGTACAGAACGGAGAGATCATCGAAATCCACTATCGACTTCGCTCTGCTTAGGGTGTGAAGCATCCTTCGAAGAAGTTTGAATCAGTAGTCTCTTTGATTTCTTCCATCCTGTGCAGCGTTACATCAATTCGTTCGTTGCTGACATAGGTTTGTCTCAATTCATCAAGCAAACTCTTCTGAACCGCACTTTCGTCTTCACCAAACAGTATGTTGAGGTGGTGGTGTTCTTCATCGTTTACAACGACTGTATATTCTACAGCCCACTCCTTGAGAGGTCTGCCTTGGTCCCATGTTACGTCTTCCCATGACTCTGCCATGGTAATACATTGTCTCGGTAGGTTATGAATCCTCGGTTGATTTGACTCACCATTCTTCCGGTATAGGGTGTAATGTTGCCCGTTTCGGTAAGGAAAAATCATTCTTGTGAGTACTTTGAACCTTTACGAGGTAAAATTGCGATAACTCCGGCACCTGCTGCCAGCGCCAGTAATGCCAAGCTGTTGGAGTTTGAATCCTGAGTATCGATCGTACGAAATGCTAGTTCAACAGTGCCGATGGTTCCGAGTCCAGCCATCCCATTCGAAATTGCCTCAACAGTGTGCTCATGAATTAACACGACGCTAAACTCATCAAGGTTTTCAAATGTTATCGAGAAGTCGGTAGTGCAGGATTGGTTGACGGACGCAGAAATTACACCGAACTGATTCATCACGGCTGTTGTGTTAAGATTGCACTCAGCGGTAGCCACAACCACTCGGTCACGAGTCCCTCCCCCAAGATTTATGGCTTCTTTCGGTACAAGTTTACTGTGTTGCATCACGAGAAAAGTCAGTTGAGTGGTTTCGAGTTGTTCATAGTTTGTTTCCAATGAAATAATTTTCGCAGTGGTTTGGTTTTCAGTTTTAATAACTTCAAACTGGAGGGTTGAGGAGCCCTGCCGTTTGAGTTCTGCATCGAGTATGTCGCGTTGGACATCGCTCCAAGCATCGAGTCCAGTACGTGGATTTTCGCCTTCAACAAAGAAAGTCGGTGTCGAAAGGGATGAACCATGAATCAAACCGAGTCTGTCAATTCTGTGTTGCGATGCTTCTGGTTGAAAGGCGTCTTCACCATCCGATGGGTGGTAGGCAACCATTGCGATTCTCGAACCGTGCGCATCTGCGACCCCCATGAGGAATGGATCAATTTCAGCGCAGCTTGGACACCATGTGGTTGTCACTTCTTCCACGAGGAGACTTCTTCCCATTTGGCTCGACTGAACCGGTTCATCCAACGGAATCGACGGTTCGATAACTTCGGCTTGCACCAATCCTCCGCTGCTGCCGGCACCCAAAAGGCTCAACAGAGCAAACAAAGCAAATGCAGTTGATTTCATCAAAGTCCCCCGATGTTCTTGCCAACATGCCGACCCCCTTCATCCCTTTGTTGCAGTCGCATTTTGAAGGGAGGTTTCTTCAACAGTGTGTTGCGAGAGGAAAGTAGAGGGCTTCTTATGGCAGACCACTGGATTGAAAATCACAAACGTGATTCTTGGCGCCGTCAAGCCAAAGCAAGTGGTTACCGTGCCCGCTCAGCATTCAAGCTAAAGCAGATCCAAGAGCGATTCGGCTTGCTGAGAGAGGGTGATGTCATTCTTGACGTGGGGTGCCATCCCGGTGGCTGGGCGCAAGTTGCGACTGAAATTGTCGGTGATAGCGGCTGGGTGATTGGTGTGGACTTGGAAGCATGCCAACCAGTCGAGGGTTCAATTTTACTTGTTGGCGACATAACCGACCCGCACACCCAACAACGGGTTCTTGAAGAATTGAATGATCGGCCGCTAAATTCGATTATTTCTGACATCTCACCAAACATCACTGGCAAATGGGATATGGACCAAGCAGTCGCTATGACTTTGGTAGCCCTCGTCTATGATTTTTCACTTCCATTGCTCTGTAAAGGTGGTTCTTTTGTCACCAAACTCTTCCAAGGCGTGGGCGTTGAGGAATTGATTCAAGTTGTCAAACCCTATTTTTCAGATGTCCGACGTTTTTCTCCACATGCCTCTCGCAACTCGTCTTCAGAAGTTTACTTAATTTGTCGAAATTACATGCCTTGGAAATTCAAGAAAACAAGCATTCTTGAAAATTATGAGACTGCTCTTCATGTTAAACTCGGTGGCGATGACATTGAAGAAGCACCGGAAATTGTGACATCATCATTTTCTGTACGAAAAAAGAAGTCAACAGAATAGATTGATGAGGTTTGAAGGCTTTTTTCCATACTATGGAAGAATCCAATACTGTGAGAAGAGCACAGAAAACCAAACATGCACGCCAGAAAGTAATCGACCTCACCGCACATACACCTGTTCGACGCCTTGAACTGGTTATGCTCCGGATATATCCTCGCCGCATGGTCTATTCCGAGCACTATGTAGGGCCGGTAGCGGCTGCATGTGGTCGCGATGAGACGGGGATTGTCGGGGTTCTTCTTTGGAACGAACAAATCAAACGCGTACAAGTTGGAGACATCCTTGTCATTGAATCCGGTTGGTGCCGTGAAAAAAACGGGGAACTGGTCGTTAGTACGGGGAAAAATGGTCGTCTTTTTGTCCTGCCTTGAATCCAGAATTTGAATGTAGGATGTGTGTGTAACTCGAGATGATCGATGCCTTCACCTGAGGTGATTCGGCACGCAACCATAAAGAAGGGGAGGGCGTGGGCCATTTGTTCCTGAGGACTTATTATGACTGACCGAGCAGAAAATTGTACATCATCCGGTGTACCGCTTGAAGAAACCGGATCAACTTCTTTCCCTTGCCCTGGCTGCGATTCAGCTATTGGCCGCAGCCCACGCTGCCGAAACCAAGGTGTTCTTTACACCTGTCCTAACTGCCAATACCAGGGGCCCTGAGGTGATTGTATGGGTATGGTAGCAATGACTTACAAAATCAATCCCGATGCAGATGTTGAGGATGTTAACGCTGATGCAATTGCAGCTTCGGTCCAAGCTTTGAGCGACGATGTCTACAACGTCCAATCTGTCGAAGTTAAGCCTCTGGCTTTCGGACTGAAATTCGTTCAAATCCATGTTGTCATGGACGACGGGGAAGGTCTCGCTGACGCATTGGAAGCAAAGATTTCCGAAATCAACGGCGTCGGAGAAATTGAAGTTCTCTCGATGGGACTTCTTTGAACCTCTTGCATTGGTGCAATCAGCACTGGATGAACTTGCGTAACAGCAATTGCGTAGCCTTTTCGTATCCCGAGATGAGGAGAAAGGTACACATCACAATTGATGCAGCGGACATCTCATGAACTCACGCAACAAAGTTGTAGCATAACTTCCAGATGCAAGTGTGAAGCGGAAACGAATGCATGCGCCTTCAGGATGCCATCTGCTGTTCTCATTGGGTCCGGCCTTCCATCGCTCGCCCATTGATTCGTCATCTGCGAGCGGCACGTTGTCAACACTCAATTCATTGAAACTGGTAACCAATGATCGTCGAGTTCCTCGGGTCGACAGACGAGGGATCGCTTCAACTTTCCAATCCATATCTGTCAAGCCCATGGCGTCAATAACTTGCTTTTCGATATCTCCGCTTTCGCCTTCACAGGTTCTGATTTCAGTTCCGGGGAGAGGTCCGGTCGGGGAAAGTCTTCCAAGTTTGCAGTTTCGAATAATTCGGGGCAATGTACGTTCTTCAACTACAACACAACTTGATGCGTCCAGTTGGCCTTTCTCGTCGATTCGTCCGACCATGTCACCAGCTACAGGCCAACTGATCGGGTGTTCGGCGGCTAGCCTTGCATGAAGGGATTTGTTGAACACTACTGATTGCAGTGCGTGAACGGTCATCAATTGTAAGTTGCCCGGGAGTTTACGGAATGCTCCAATGTAATCGTCAGGACGATGGAGGAGGTGTTCGACCATTTTGCGTTCGAATCCCAACCATCTTGGAGCGAGTTCAAGGCCTTCCTCGGTAGGCCCGTTTTCGCGAACATGTGCTCGAAAAGCAGCAACGTCATCGTTTTCAGAAACTCCTTCCATTGCAATGTAGGTGAGAGCTGCTTGTTTCCAATCTCCGGCAATGACGTGCCGCCCAACTTCTGCTGTGACTGGACGGCCTGAGCCAAATCTCTGTGGACCAATCCAATTGGGGAATTTGTTTTCGCCGAGTTTGGAAGCCATTTCATCCTGAATCTGATTCACTTGTTCAAGGGCATCTTCTACCGACATTGGGGAGCCGTCTTCATTTGCACACCCACGGACAACGATGGTGAAGCGGTTTCCTCGGTGGTTTCCGAATCCAATTTTCTGATGGGTACGGCCAATGACTTCAATCTCCACATCTGGAATTTCGACTGCCGCAACTTTCGCTCTCGGTGCATCGATAACAAACAATTGTTGAGTTACTGCACGCTTATCTTTTGTTCCAGCAAAGAAAATACGATTGCGAGGAATTGACAGTGCTTTAGCCAATGTGTTGCAAAACCGATTTGTTTCCCAATTTGTCAACATTATTTTGGCAACAGTAAATCTTCCCTTGTTATCAAGGTGGACCGGAGTTGATATTTCTTCAACACGGAAGTCTGTGACTCTTGCTTTAAGTACGCCGCCAATACCCTTTGTTAGGGTGGCATAGCCATCAAGACCGATGGATTCTGCTAGAGAATCCGTCCATGTTGTCACTGCAACACCCCATTCAGAGGTTGATGCTTTCGAATTCCGAAGAGATTCCAGTTACGATTTCTTTCAGAACTTTTTCAGAGTTGTTCTTACCTGAAGTACGGATGTAGAATTCAGGATCATCCAGTTCAGGGTGGCCCGGGAAGTAGTTTGCATAGTCGATTTTGCTGTTGTTGTTGAGTCGCTCACGTAGCATTTGCAAAGCGGTGTGGCTCTCGCCGATGACTCTCAATCGAAGTTCATTTTTTTCTTTAAGGAGGACTTTGACAGGCATTGCAATCGTTCTTGCCACCTGCCTACTTGTTTTGAACCTTCTCCTATCGCCGAGGTGAACAAGAAATGAAAACGCCATCCTCAGAATACTTTCAGAGAACCGCATTCGTCGTACAAATCAACCACGCCTCTTTTTTACTGTCTAAGCATCGCACGAACAATGGATACTACTGACTTGGAAGAACGGATGGCCCTTTGGTCACCACGCTTCAAGCAGTGGACTCCAGCAATACTGGTCGTAGTGGTCTTGTTTACTGTTGCTATAAGTGCACATTTGGTCGTATCGCCGCCGACGTTTAACACCGATTTAGGAGATTTTGCACCTGAATCAGAATCTCGCGACGCTCACGATAGAATTCACGAACATTTCCCGGACGAGGCCCGACCACTTTTCATCCATGTTACCGCTGACGATGGCAGCAATGTTCTTTCTATAGAACACTTGAAGACGATGGATGAGCACCTGCATCACATGGAAAATCAATCCGAAAAGCGACAAAATGCAGTCGCCGTATGGACCACAGCTCCAGGAATCGTCCAACTTGCTCTCGATGAGGAAGGTGGAGGAGAGGATTTGCAATCGATTGAGTCATGGAATGGCATACTTGATGCGCTGTTTGATGAAGATACAGTTTGTTCTCTTACCTCTGACGACCAACTCCTTTCTGCTGCTCGATATGCATCCTCAGCACTGCTCAACTCGGATTTGAATATCGATGCGAGTTGTACTTATCTGAGCGATGGAACAGGTGATGGAGCGCCAGTTGCAAATTCAACACTTTGGGTTTTGGAAATCGACCCTGAAATGGACGAAGATGAACGAAAAATCATCCAAGACCAGTTTCGAACTGAATTTTCCAAACTATCGCAAGATTCCGACTTGGAATACGGTGTTGCTTCACTCGACCTCATCTCTTACGACATTGACCAAGGAACCTTCGATAATTTAGCCCTGCTCGTTGTCCTTGCCTTGGTTGTCGTAGTGGTACTGCTTGCCATTGCTTTCCGGTCGCTCAATGATGTCGCTTTCCCGTTGATTGGCTTGTCCTTTGCACTCATTTGGACATACGGAGTTCTCAACGCTCTCGGCGTCCGATTTACCGCTTTAGAGGTTGCAGTAGCTCCATTGGTTCTTGGACTCGGAATTGATTATGCTATACATCTTCAGAGAGCTTTCTCTGCGATACGCAAAGAGGTCGACGACCCTTCTGAAGCGTGGCTACGTGCCTGTGCTCGTCTTTCTGTCCCGCTTTCATTGGCAGTGGTTACAACGGTTGCTGCTTTCCTTGCAAACATCATTTCTCCTCTGCCGCCTTTGGCCACCTTTGGATATGCTCTTGCGTTTGGTGTGGTTTGTGCCTTCGCTTCATCAACCATCGTTGTCGGTGCGTTGCATGTAGTACGGAATAAAATCTCTGTTACTTCAAACGCAGTTGCAATCACAATGCCGGGCCTTGTCAACTCTATTGTTGGTGTTCAACAGAAACAGCAAGTGATGGTTCTTCTTGCTGCCATATTGATCTCCGGAGTTTCTATTTTTGGTGTTGTTTCTCTCGAAACCGATTTTGACCTTGC
>QQRW01000017.1:27791-56617 GCA_003602605.1 Candidatus Poseidoniales archaeon
GGTGATTCCCTCATGCTTGATGAACTGCGAGGTTTACACAAAGATTTGGAAACCAATCATTACGTCGTTGGAACCGATGATTCACCGGCATCGCCGTCCTATGAAGGTCCATATGTGGTTTTGCGAGACGCAATTCTACGCAACGCAAGTTTCGGCGAAGAGCACAATCTCGAAATTTATGCAGGTGATGTCTACGTCATTAACACCAGCGAGGGCTGTAACCTCGGGCCGATGTTTGCAGCACTTTCAACCAACACAACGGTGGCTGATGTGTTGTCGGGTGAAACCTGGGCTGAGCGTATCGAACAAACTGTACATTTGAATGGTCAAGAGATTACTTACTTCCGTAACGAAATTCGTGTGGAAGCATCAACGTCCGATCAGTCTAACACCGTGATATCGAGTATTGAAGATCAACTCGGTTCTACCTCACTTTCCGGCACGCTGAGGTACAACTTGGATGGTCATGCCCAACTTCATATCACCGGAGATTTAGTCATTTTACAGACCGTTCTTGAAGGATTGAATGCGTCTCAAATCAAATCGACTGCTATCTCGTTGTGTGTTTCTTTCCTTGTGTTGCTTGTTCTAACACGTCGAGTCGTGCCGACACTTGCTGTACTTCTCCCAGTCGCACTGGCATCGCTTTGGGTGGCAGGTTCGATGTTTGTGTTGGCACTCAAATGGAACGTTTTGACAGTGATGGTGACTGCGCTCACTCTCGGAATTGGAATTGATTATTCCATCCATATGTGGCGTCGCATCGAAGTTGAACTGGCACGAAGGGATACCCATTGGGAGGCGTTACGTGCTGCGCTTTCAACGACAGGTGTAGCTCTCATTATGAGTGCACTAACCACGGCATTTGGTTTCCTCGTCCTGATGTTCTCACCAATGCCGGTCATCCAAGATTTCGGCTTGATTACAGCGGTCACAGTCTTCTTTTCGTTGCTTCTCGCACTGGTTTTGCTTCCAGTGTTGATTGAATTATCAGCGCGAAATCAAGAGGAAGTCGTTGAGACTCCTGAGCCGATCGTGTTTGAAGGCTGACTAAAGTGTTGATAGCGCCTCGATGATTTCTTTCATCGATAGGTTTTGTTCTCGTGCCACAAGTGCCAAGCACATCCACTGTGTTGCATATCCGAGCGCTTGTTGCTTTCGCTGTGCACGCCGTTCGACTTCATCAACTGGAATCTGTGATGATTTAGCAATGAATTTTGTCAGGCGTTTCACGAGTTTAGCACGTGGGTCGTTCGATGCTTCAGCAGTTTGTGGCGCTTTGGCCTTTACTGGTACGGAGGCAGTAGGTTTCACAGAATCTGGAACATCCTTTTCAGATACTGGCTCAGCTTCTGACGGTGATACTGGCATAAGAAGGCGTGAAGGGCGTGGAAACCATCCGAGTGGTGATTGAACGTCTTCAAGTGAGACAGTCGGTCTTAGAGCGCTCTCTTCTCCGGAAAGCCATCCTTTCCCGATGAGTGCTTGAACTGCTTTCTCTGCTTCATCAGGAGAAATCCACTCCATATCGAATGAAAGAATTCGCTCAATGTCAAGGGCATCGAGCGACTGGCCATCCCGGAAACATATGGCGAGCACTCGCCGTACATCCTCGATATCTTCTCTCGCCACGGTTCAAACAACTGTTGCCTGTAAAAGAAGTTAAGCATTCACTTATTCAATCCGTGTGAAGGATTCGTCAGGATTTTGTTTCCAAGTTCCAATGCCTTCTCCCGAGTAGATTGTCTGTCCTCCGGTGTAGTCGTAGTCTCCTCCACCGGGCAACTTCGCATAGCTTTCGACGGTTTCAATTCCTTCAGCGTTCACTTCTTGCATCGAGGTGATATTTTCAATTTTAGACTTCGGAGGTGGCCCCTTCAGTGGTTTTTTCTTTGCTGGTACAACTTCATCAACCTCAATCCTGTTCCTCTTTCGAGCGAATACCAGCAGTGCGATCAGTACCAGCACCCCACCGCCTGCAGCAACAGCAGGAGTAGCAAAAGACACATCGTCTTTGTTTTGAGAATAATTCTTCGACCAGACGTTGTTTATTTCACTTAATTCCCAGATGCTCTGTTCTGCATCGATTTCGATGAGTAGCGTCCAATCTCCTTTTGGGACCTCGAGTGTTGAGCGAATTACAATCTCGGTATTTTCATTCATACCGGGAATTAATTCCCGCCCTACGATGGTGGACTGGCCGTCTTGGACAATGCTGAGTGTGACATTGAATCGAGTTTCGATCGTTTCACCAAGACTGACTACACCAACAGCAATTCTCAGTTTTGAACCTTCTGAGGTGCTTCCTTCAAAGTTCACGGTTTGGATAGCAAGGTCGGGACCAATGTTACTCAATGATGTCGACAGCCACGGACTGTTTTCTGAGTTACCGCTCGGTGAATAAAGTTCCAATCCTGCGTCATCCATCCCTGATGCCCAACAGTCCATGCTTGATTGCGTTGAAAGCGTGGATGGGTCGCCTTGTTCAGCGAAATTGAACAGGAAACTAAACATTGTTTTTCCGTCAAATACAGTCGTTGGTTCACGAGTTTGTGTGAGAGTAGGCCATTCAAACTCCAATGAACGAATTTTGCATTGGAGCGTGAGGTTCCCACTCCATGAGATACTCTCGTCGACGTTGACTCCAATTTCAACCGCTTCCAGGTGGTAACGAGATACGCCGGATGTCATCGTTGAATCGACGAGCAAGGGTGGACTATCGTCGAGGAGCATGTTCGGTAGTTCCATCGAGTAAAATTGCTCAGAATTGTACGGGTCCCAAATTTCCAACACGGTTTGGTGCCATAATCCTGAACCTGACGGAGCTTGAATCGTTGCCGATAATTTTCCGTCAACAACTTGGACAGAGAAACTTTCAGAGAAGAATTGATCCTGTATCTTACCCCTCCAAAACACCGATACTGGCCCGTTGTACGATGTGTTGGAAGTGAAGTGGTTAATCGTCGCATTCACTTGAATCGAGTCACCAGTCACAATGCTTGATCCAGTCTCAAGTTCGCCTTGAACAGCCCCTTCAATGTCCATGAGCGAGTCAAATTCAATGCTTAATTCTCGGTCGAGTGTCCATTGATTCTCTAATTCTAGCGTCTCCATACCATCGTAATCATCGACCTGTATCTCGAGGTGCCCGATATCGAGACCCGACTCAGTGAGAGCCCAATCAATACTTGCAGCAAAGGAAATCGAATAGGAATTGTTGAGGACTTCAGCAAAGCAGGAATTTTCAATCATGAGTCGTGCATCCATGGATTCACACACATTTTGAGTCGGTGAATAGCGCATGCCGAGCGATTCATCTTTACCAAGAATCAATCGTATTTCTGAAATGTCAGTCAGTGCGTTTGAGTCAGAGACTACGACCTTCCATCCGACCGTTCCGGTCGGCTCGATACGCTGCACTACATTTTCCGCTTGTGTTTCCAACGGCTCCACAGATGAAATATTGGCACGTTCTGGAGTACGGCTCATCCAGGAGACGAGACCACTGTTCGAGTTGAGCGAGGTATCGCGAATATTCTTTCCTGCCAAGTTGGTTCCTTCCAAGATGACATGTACCATTTGATGGTCTTCATTTGCAGTGTCGTTAACTGTGAGATTAAGCAACCATGCGTTTTCGACATTCGAGATGTACAGCTCGTTCGATACGCGCTCAGATAACGAATACTCTCCATCACTGTCTGCATCATGCAGTGCCTCAATCCAGAGGTAGGCTTGTACAGTGTCGGTGCTAAAACCACCTACATCATAAAAGCTGAACTCAACTGAGCGTTCAGGGTTTTCGTTGATGTAGTCGTCGTTCTGAGGCGTGATTGAGGTTTGGACCGGTGCATCAACATCGACAATTATTTGTTTGACAGATGAATCTACATCGAGTACAAAATTGTCTTGTGTCCGTGCTTCAATCCAAATGTTTGCGTTTCCAGAACTCACGTTCTCAACAGTAAATACCATCTCGGTTTCACTCCCGGTAATGAGTTGCTCCCAATTGGTCGTTGTGTTGTACCAACCTGATTGAGGGTTTTCGATATCAATGTGAAGACGTGCTTCAATCGTTCCCAAAAGTAATCGAGTTCCTGATTGATTGAATGAGTGGTCGACGGTAACTTCAATTTCAGCACCATCCGGAAAGACTTCAAAGTCCGAGACTGTATTGTCACCCATGCTCGAAAATTCGGATGAGAAATCAATAATGTCGATGTTGAGGATATTTTGAATCTCAATTGCTGAATCTGTTCTAAACGTAGACGACAGTTCGCCTTCTGTTTGAATTTCCATCACGAGAAATTGACTGGCCAGACCTTCGTTCACAGAGAGCCCCCAGTGCATCACATCTCCCTGCTCGCTGGATGAATGAACATTGACATTCACCCCCGATTGACGAAGAATACCTCCCTGGTCATCGATTGTATAGGATGATGTGACGTTGTTCCATGTGATTTTTGCAGAATCTTCCGCAGGTAAATTAAATCCATCCGCATTGGTTTGGTGCAACAAAAGACTGTAATTCGATTCGGTACCAAATGAAGAGTGTAAAGATTGAATGGTGACCTGGGCTGCATTGGGGTGCATCGATGTTAGAGGCGGAGTTAGAAGTGTTGCTTCCTCGGATAAAATGACGATTGAGTTCAAGTCAGGCGTCGACCATTCAATTAGTTTGGAAGTACTCATTTTGATGCGGTATTGGATATAGGACATACCTTCTCCAATGTCGGTAAGTGTGTGGACTCCAGTGAGGTGAAATTGGGATACATTTTCAGGGCCGAGTGGACGCCACAAAGTCGAACTCATGTCTGTTGAATCTTCGGCAAGACGGTATTGCAATTGAAGTTCTGTACCGGGTAATGTAGAGCCATCAAATTCCAAACGTACTGGAGATGCTACCCCGTTTGTGTTCCGTCGAAGGTCAATGATATCCGAGGTAATCCATCCGGCTTGAGTTTCAGAGTTGTTGTGGATTCCAGTGGCATCTCTGTAGTTCGACGACCATGATGAAAATCTGTACGATGATGAGTCGCCAGAGGCGTAAACTACGGATTCATTGATGGCAGTTATGGTATGATCATACATGTCAAACGGCAAATCCGAATGGAGCGACCAAGTTTCTGAGATCGGGTCATAGCCATGAACTTCTCTGGTTTGAGCGCCCCAGCCAGAGCTCGACAAACCGCCGGAGATGAGAATCTCACCGTTGAACACGGTCGAGGCGTGCGCCGCTCTATCAAAGGGCAAGTCAGTGTGATTTGTCCAAGTGTTGGCCTGTGCGTCGTAAACTTCAGTATGGTTAGAGGGGGCGATAAAGTACTGTCCTGAAATTGGGTCGTATTGCCGAACAATGCCTCCTAGGGCGTACAGTTTACCTTTGAATTCTGTGAGGGTGAACGAATGCCTTCCGACATTCATATTCGCCATTTGATCCCAAGTATCCGTCTGGGGGTTATATCGCAATGTGACATTTGAGATATCCGAACGGTCCTTTCTACTCACGCCACCAGCAGAGTAAATGAAGCCGCCTAAATCTTCAACTCCTGACAGCCCAACTCCAGTATTTCCTGGCATGAAGGCTCCATCATACCATGTGTTGTTACTGGTGTTGTATATTTGCAGCAACCCTTCTGCTCGTACTTCTGGAGTTGCGTAAGGATGATAATCTCCGACTGAGTAAATGACGGTACCAATCGCAGCGCAGTCAAAATACATCTGGTCAACAGGCATTGAGCTATCGACTGGTTCCCAAGAAGTATTCTCTAAGGTGAACTTTTCAACGGAACGAGTTGTTTCTTCATCGCCAGAAAGAGCTGGGTCTGGATCGGAGCGGCCTCCCATCAAATAGATGCTCTGAGTGTCTTCGATGTAAGCAGCGCAACCCCCAGTCCGTGGAACCATGAGACTCGGATTCGCTATAGTATTCCATGAAAGAACTGGCCTGCTTAGTTCAGCCTCACCGTTTGAGGCATCAATGGTAACATTCGTCAGCGCAAATCCATCGGTAGTGTTGAAATCCAGGTCGCTGTGAATACCGTGAAGACTTTCGCCTTCTGATTCAAGTTCGATTTTTGGTTGAGGAGGCTGTTCTATCATTGAAGTCAGCGGGGCAACAAGCATGATGACCATCATCAACATTGCATAATGCACCTTACTGCCCATGGCAAATGGTATGGGGCTGGCTTCAATACCTTTACTCACTCGCGTTATACGTATTGTAGACTACTTGAAGGGTGGATTGGAGTCCTTGGTGGCCGAAGCCATAGGTTCATTCGGTTAGGGGTTATGCGTCCCATTGGAGGAGTCAAGAATGTCACGTGAATATATTGCCCGAGACCCGCGCACTGGACTTCCAATTAACGTCGCAAAGCCACGTAAAGCGACTCAAAAAGTCAAGTCCCAGACAGGACCATGGGTTTCTCTTACTGACCATGACGTGTTTGCACTTCTCAACAAGGAGACGGATTCCGCAGTCATCCGCTGGGACAGCCGTTCATTGACGCTGAGCCGAGTCGACGCTCTCAGGGCACTTGGTCGATTCCACGGTGCAAGAATACACCAAGCACACGCTCTGTTGCTTCAATACCTTGAATCAGATCTTGCTGAAGAGCGCGTTGCAGCACTTGACGTCCTACCCGAAGTTGCAGTCCTCAAATCAGACGAATTGTTTGACTGGCTTTCTGTTCTTTTGGACGATTCGGATGTTGATGTGCGCAAAGCCGCAAGCCGTTGCTTAACGGCCACTTCGCCTATTTTCCCATCTGGAGTTCATTCGATTCTCGCCAACGAACTCCGTTCTACGGTTCGATATCGTAGTGACGGGGCATGGGCTGGCCTTGCAGGATTGTGCGATACTTGGCCTGAAGTGGTTGTAGATCATGTTGATTCTCTGCTTCTTGAAGAAGAAGTTACCTTGCGTAAGAAGGCCACTGCTCTTCTCAAGCGTATTGTAAACAAAGGCGACTCTGCAGTTTGGGACCTAATTTCATGGTCACTGAACGATGCTGAAGTTGAAGTTCGCCGTATTGCTGCGAAAAACCTACCCGCCTTGGCTCGAAAAGAATCGAGAATGGCGACACTCTTTGCGGAACGTGCTCTTATCGATTCTGATTCCGAGGTCCGGCTCAGCGCGATAAAGGCAGTTCAAGTGTTGGATACAGACCATGGCCGTGCTCGTGAGTTGGTCGTTCGAGGTACGAAGTCGAAAGATGTCAAGGTCCGTTCGGCTTGTATCGACCTGCTTCCTCGGCTGTTCGGGGAAGAGATACTTCGAACGATGGCGGCTGAGCTCCTCACTTCGGAAACCGATGACAAAATTATTGCCTCTCTCAAAGAAATGGTTTTCGATGCGTCTCTTGACGGAACTGAAGCACAGAAGAACGCTCAACTTGCGCCATCCACACCTGTACCGGCTCTTGACCGGGAGGTGGCTGAAGCACAAGGCGTTCGGGTTGGTCTTGAACCGATTCGCTCTACTGATTCAGAGCCGAGTCCGAAACCAAGCCCGGCAGCGATTGGTGGTGCTGGAAAATCCGACTCGCCCCAAGACGCTTCAAAACCTGCTGCTGCACCGGTGTATCGAGCAGTTAGCCAAGACGAAATGATGGGCTATGACGACGATTTTGAAGACGACGAGCCCGATCAAGATGAAGATTATTTCTGAATTTTTGATGGTTTCCGACCACAAATCCCTCATTGCCCATGTCGGTATGGTTAAGAGGGGAGTGTCGGTGGGCCGATTGCTTAGAGGTGAATAAGATGGATGAAGCATTCAATGATAAGGCTGAGCAATTCGAACGCTTGTGGGATGGAATCACCCCGAAAGGCATCAATCGCAACAAATCTCTCAAGTTCCGACAGTATATTCTGGAACACGTTCGACAGATGCGTCGGCCTCTTACCCGTGACAATGCACGAAAGTATTGGATGGGTCAGCTCCAAGCAGAAATCAAAGAGCGTGACAACTTCTGATTCCACTCGATGGGGTTGCCACCGTCTCGGCGACCCACTCGAACCACTGAGACGGAGATGATCAAATGTTCACAAATACCCGCTTCGACTCTTGGGACCTTCCCCAACACCTACTTGACAGCCTAAGTTCAATCGAGTGGGAGTTCGCAACTCAAGTCCAAAAGGACACAATTCCACTTGCTCGCACAGGCCGAGATGTTATCGGACAAGCCCGAACAGGTTCAGGTAAAACAGCAGCTTTTGGACTGCCCATGCTTGAGAGATGTCAACCGACAGGCCAACTTCAAGCGCTTGTTCTTGCTCCAACACGAGAACTGGCCAACCAAGTCGCTCAAGAGTTCCAAACGCTTCAAGGTGATACCGGTCTCTCTATTCAGACCGTCTACGGCGGTACAGATCTAGAGAAGCAAGCCAAGCATCTTGCCGGTGGTGTCGACATCATTGTTGGTACACCTGGCCGTGTCATGGACATGACCGAACGTGGCCACATTAACTTGGAAGCACCAACGCTCTTCTGCCTTGATGAAGCTGACCGGATGCTCGATATGGGATTCTTCCCGGACATTATGTGGGTCGTTGAGCGGATGAAGAACCGTGAACAAACGCTTCTTTTCTCGGCAACTTTTCCTCAAGAGATCATCGATGCAGCACATGAGTTCATGAACGAACCAGAGTTCGTTCTTACCAACACAGAAGAACTCGATATTCCCCCTATCGATATGTTCAGCGTCAACATTGGTCGTGCTAACAAGTTGTGGGCTTTGGGTCGTTTGATGTGTCGAATGAGCGATGAAGACCAAACCATCATCTTCTGCAACACAAAGCGAATGGTGGACTTGGCCGTACAACGGCTCAACAAGCATCGATTCGTCGTCGAGGGCCTCCACGGTGACCTCAGCCAAAACCAACGTGAAAAGATTCTCAACCGCTTCAAGGAGGGCGAAGTCAAGACAATTGTTGCCACGGACGTTGCGGCTCGAGGCATTGATGTCGATGGAATCACTTTGGTAGTGAATTACGATTTACCAGTTGACACGGATTCATTTGTTCACAGAATCGGTCGTACGGGCCGAATTGGTCGAAAAGGAGCTGCATGGAGTCTTGTCTCGCGAGACGATGCGCCTCAACTGTCCAAGATTATGGCAACCTATGGTCTTGATATCGTGTCTACCGAGGTTCCAGAACTTCCAGAAGGCATTGACCGTGACCCAGTGAAGCGCCAAGATGACTTCGGAGAAACGGCAGATGTTTTCGGCTTTGTCACTCTTCAGCTGAACATCTCCCAGTCCGATGCTGGTTCATCTCGTTCCGTTGCAAACTGGTTCCAAAATTCGCTTCGATGCGACGAAATGGCAATCGGGGATGTTTATTTTGATGCAGATTCAACCTTCATTAGTATCCATACCAGCAAGGTAGGACTTGCATTGAAGGCTCTTGAGAAGCATGAAATGTCCGGTCAGAAAGTCGTTGGTGCGGTTGCAGAGTGATTATTCCTCTTCGTGTGCATTGCCTTTCTTCCACGAACCTGACTTTTTACTCGAATGCCGTGAGGTCGGGACATGTTCAATTTCATTTTCTTCCGGCGTAATATCTGCTTTTTTGACCGGCCAATTTCCATGTTCATCTGGCCGTTGAATGACGAATGAAGTGGCGCCGAGTATGACGATGCTTAAGGCTGTCAACGACCATGCATAGCCTATTGCATCGTCCCATCGGTTTTGTGCTTGTCCACATTCGGAGGTCACCAATTCGGAGAAATAACAGAAGTCGAGAGTTTCTTTAGCAGACATTGCCTCTTCATTCGAAGTAACGTTATGGGCTGCAAAAACCATGAGGAGTACAGATCCTGCTATGAGAAGGAATTGTGTTTGCGACCAAGATTGACGAAACTTTAGCCTCCACTTCTCACTGCCAGCGCTGCTTGCATCGAGGGTTCGAGCAGGTCCTCCAAATCTCCAAAACCACACCACCCACATGGTGATGAGAACCAATAAAAATCCCCATTCATACACTGCTGTGTGAAAGTTCCACATTCCTGCAAGGCATTCTGCTTGGTTTGGGTTTGCAATGCAATCGTTGCGTGCGATTGGATAAAACATCACCAACCTCATGATGTTGAGAACATAGATAATAGAGCACATCACCAGAATCGAGCGAATCTTAATCCGTTGCGGAACGCCCTCGGTCATGGCTACTAATGTTGACAGGAATATCATTTCATGAACGCCGGCACACTCGTCGGATACATACAATCCGACGGTATCGTAGTTCCCTGGGAAATTTGGGTGATAGAAGTCAATTCTCGTCATCCAACCGTTGTGTGTCGAAAGGGTTGACGCAACATATTCTCCATCACTGTACAGCAAGTTTGTAATTTCATTCCACAGCCATGCTTCAGTTACCTGCAGAGGTGCTAGCGTGTCGGATGGCTGAGTTAAAAACCAGTAAAAGGCTTCAACGAGGAGCAATGCTAGGGGTATTCGAGCGTAACGCAGACCGAGTTGTCCAACTTCGGACCACTCCAAATCATCTTTTGAAGAAGATGACTTGACATTGGTGCTCATGATATTGCGTAGGTGTCCTTCCTCATCAAGGTGCGGTTCCGCTAGGTGCTTTCAGAGTGGAAATGCATAGATGCTGTTGATTCGGAGGACTTGAAAGGGAGAATGTATTGGAATGCTCATGGTCGAGGTCGTCTTGCTTGGTGAAGGCTCTGTTACACCTCCAACACACAGCTTAGATGTCATCGGTTTTTTTTGCCCTGTTCCCGTAGCCGAAGCCAAAAAGGCCCTTGCAGCTATGCATACAGGTCAAGTCCTCGAAGTGTGGGCGGATGATCCTGAAACACTTCATGACATGCCACTGCTCGCCGATCGAGGCCAGGTCGAAATCCTCTCTGTTGAGGAGCGTGCAGGCGAATACCGATTTCTCCTCGAGGTGACACAATGACAGATACTGCAGTACATATCGAACTGGTTGAGCGGGATTCAGTGCCGAGTGAAGCACAATTACCGACCGTCTATGGCGACTTCCAAATTCGTGTTTTCCATGAAGCATCCACTGGCTATGATCACGTTGCACTGACCTTAGGTGACATGTGCGGGCCGGACCCTGTCCTGATTCGACTTCATTCTGAATGCCTCACTGGCGATGTTCTTGGTAGCTTGCGGTGCGATTGTGGCCCTCAACTCAAATCAGCATTGGAGACCATCGTTGCCCACGGGTGGGGGTGCTTGCTTTACTTACGACAGGAAGGCCGCGGTATAGGTTTGCATGCCAAGATTCAAGCCTATCACCTTCAAGATCAAGGCGCTGACACTTTGGATGCCAACCTTATGCTTGGACTTCCGGCTGACGGTAGAGATTACAATATCGCTGCCAGCATGCTCTCCTCATTGGGAGTGCCTCGAGTCAATCTTCTATCGAACAATCCGAACAAGAAAGAGCAACTCGAAAACTACGGTATCGATGTTGTAGAACTCATACCGCTGGTTGTAGGTGTCGGTGAACAAAACCGTTCCTATCTTGAGACGAAAGTCGAACGAATGGGTCACCAAATTGACCAAGATAAACTGGTCTGAACTAAGAGGGGCCGTGACCGAGAATCGAACTCGGGCTGGCAGAACCACAATCTGCCGTGCTAACCCCTACACCATCACAGCCATGAGAGGTAACTCGCGGTTATGCGCGTGGTATTTCAATAATCCGCAGTGGGATGCCTGTTTGAATTTGCAAATCGAAGCACATTGCACCCTTGCATTCAAGTGTATTCGGTTGTGTAGCGATACCATGCGAGCGAACACTGCAAGGTTCACAACGGTCGTTTTCCTACTTACAATGCTGGTTTTAGCCCCATATACTTCGGTCGCAGGCCGCTCAGTGCATCAAACAAATACCGTGGATTTGTTTCCCGAGGGTTCATTCTCTCAACCTACAAATTGGACGCTCGGAGCATTCACTTCCTTTTCCGAAGATCCAGCAGCCTATACCGATGCGATGGTTGCAGACCAACGCATGACGATTGTTCACCAGCGTCCTCAAAACCTTGACACCATGACCTTCTGGGCTCAATCTTCACCGACGG
This sequence comes from Candidatus Poseidoniales archaeon, assembly GCA_003602605.1. Classification (GTDB taxonomy): domain Archaea; phylum Thermoplasmatota; class Poseidoniia; order Poseidoniales; family Poseidoniaceae; genus MGIIa-L1. The sequence continues at coordinate 39,850 of QQRW01000017.1, forward strand.
AGTCGAACTTCTCCTTAGGCACACCAGACGGTGCTATCTCTTGGTCGACAGGGCCCGTGATTGAGGTGACATCATTCAATGCAGTTGGCTCTACGCAATACGATATTTTAGCAGTTGATGTCGTTGTTGCCTTTTCGGTTCCGGACCCACTGTACCAAGATTCGGTCCGATTCTCTCTCAATTATGAAGGTCAATACGAATCATTGGTGACTTTCTCTCACACCCAAGGTTCACTTGATTATCTATCGAATACATGGTCGACGGATGTAACAGATTTGTCCGACTGGACATGGGAGGCGCTTCAGACATCAACCCTTACTCTTGATTATGTTTCAGTCGGATCAACAGACGACTCGAGGTTGAACGTCGATGCAGTAGGCATGCGAGTCACAATGAAGACACCGTGGTACGGTGGGGAATATGGCTCAGCTCAAGCAGAATTCAGTGGCCATTCCATGCCAATCATCGGATTAGACCTCGCAAAGGGAACATCAAACAACATGGCCCTTTCTGACTGCGGGCTGGAGCCGAGTGTCAGCGGGACAAGCGGCATGTGGACAAGTGAGATTATTGAGACTCCACCAAACCAACGTATCGGCCGAACTCACTACTCACTTGAAAATGAGTCTGCTGACGACGTAATTTTGGAATATGCTTCATCGAGTGATGGAATCAGTTTCACTGATTTTGCTGTAATGAACGAACATATGTTGCTCCCAGATGAGAGTTTCACACAGATTCGCGTCAGCACATCTGAGGCATGTATTACCGATATCACTGTTGACATTAACGATCCATCCCTATCGCTTCAAGGGCGTATTTATGGTGATGTTGACGGCCTCGACCCGGTTTATTCACGATGGCTTCTGTTCGTAAACGACGAATTAGTGACCAACGAACCGGTCGCTGTTAATCCGTCACTTTCTCACACTTTCCCTATCGGACAATTCATGTCTGCTGGTGATACTTCCGTGAAAGTCGAACTCAAGTCATGGTTCACATGGGATTCACTTGGCAATCAAAGTACAACTGCAATTGAAATCACATCAATGGACATCTCAGGCGGTTTCGATATTGAATGGGATGAAGACCCTGAATGCATTGCAGTTGGCGATCAATCGCTCACTGAAGACGGAGGCGGCCGCATTCTTCCATTCCAGTATCGATGCACGGATGACCGAACAGCCAGTGAAGACCTCGCCGTCAGTTTCTCTAATTCCAATCCCGAATTGATAACCGTTGACCTCACTCAAGGTGATATTCGAATTGCACTGCAGCCAGAGGCAAGTGGGCAGGCAACTGTTGTAACCACTGTGGTAGACGATGCCGGAAACATGTGGACTGAAACATTCATTGTTCATGTGGCAGCTATCGATGACGCTCCTGTTCTGCAAGAGTTTCAGTCTCTCATTCCAGTTGAGTTAGCTGTTCCATCGGTGCTTGATTTTGACTATTCAGATGTTGATTCAACCGGTCTTACGGCATCGACAAATCGGTCTTGGGCATCGGTTGACGTGGTGAACAAAACCATAACTGTAGTCCCACCAACGCCTGGCTTCACATCCGTACTTATTTCACTCTGCGACCAAACATCGTGCCACGAGCGTATAATGGATCTAGAAGTTCTTTCGTTGCCTGACCTCATAGTCGAAGAGATCGATGTCGGAAGAGAGCCAATACGTGCAGGTGATATCGTTTCGATCCGCATTTTCGTGCGCAACATCGGACAAGCAGAAGCGACGATGGTTTCAGTCCGCTGTGAAGCGGATTCACAATTGATTGATTACGGAACAATACCTGTATTACAGCCCGGCTCAGTTGCATATGTTACTTTCGACTGGCAAGTTCCAGAAAACAGCACGCAGAAGCAATTGCGAGCAGTCGTCGATCGTAGTTTGGAAATCTCTGAAGGTGTTGAAGATAACAACGATGCCCAAATTGCGGTGACCATCGAGGCCTCGCTTGACAATGACCAGACTTCTACAGATTCAGGCAGCATTTCAGAAGGAATGTTCTGGGGACTTACCGTTGTAGCGCTGTTGGCAATTGTTGGTGCTTTCGTCTTTTTGACACCACCGAAAATCAAGAAATTGCAGTGAATCAAACGGTTACGAATCGCAGCATCAATCCAACACCAGATGTCGGATAACGCCAAAATGACCCTCAAAGTTCATATGGAGACCGTCTCACAAAAGATTGCTTTGAGGCCGTGGGGGCCGTTCAACACCCGTTGACAAAGTGGATGTGGGAATCATATGTCTGTATTGAAAATACGAATAGAAACTGAAGAATATATTTACGAAGAATACGTTGAAGCTTGAATCATAGATTCATTCTGGAGACTTCCAGCGACGGGGGTACAAGCCTTCGTCGAGCAAGACCATGCTTGGTCGTGCAACTTCACCTTCGTTAATTGCTGCGAGTTCATCTGTGCCGAGCGTAAGCGTTACAATTCCAACAGCCTCTCCTTTGAGGGTTTGAATCATCACTTCCCTTCCCGCCTTTATTCCACTTTGGATGTTCACCAAACCAGGTCGCAATAACGGTGCGCCATGAGCCAAAGCGGCAGCAGCACTGTCTTTGACAGTGGCGGTTGGTAAATCGAGTAATAATTTTTCAATCGGGTGGATGACACGAAGCAGAGCTTCGGGTTGGTTGCATTCTTTCCAAAGCCAAATTGCATCAGCGAGTTCTTGCATTGTGATGCAGTGGTCAAGTGTGAATGCTCCCGATGTTTCTCGTCGCAATTCTTTCAACTGTACTTTCATGTTTAACAGTAATCCAAGGTCACGTGCCATGGTTCGAATATAGGTGCCTGCTTCGCAGTATACGCGTGCGATGAGGTCTTTACCATTCATTTCAATGTGCTCAAAGGTGTGGATTTTACGAGTACGAACTTGAACTTTGACTGCCGATACTTCAGGTGGTACATTGTATACTCTTCCAGTCAGCCTTTTCATTGCGGTCTGCAACTCGGTTTCATCGGGGATTTCGTCGAAACGGAAGATGCAGATGTACGTTTTTTTGTGGCTAAGAATCTTCTTCGTCACTTTCATCGCTTTTCCGGCCATCAAAGGTAAGACGCCTGTTGCAAACGGATCAAGTGTTCCACCGTGCCCGAGCCGCTCAAGGCCAAACAAGTCTCTTGCCCATGATGCGAGTTGGTGAGAAGTAGGGCCAGCCGGCTTGTCGAGGAGAATGAACCCAGATGCAAGACGCTCTTCGACATCTCGTTCGTCTGGATGTCCACCGATGGATGGATTGGTTTTTGCTTCTGGATCAAGAATGTGTAGTGTCATGATTTATCCTCCAAAATTGAGATGACCGCAGCGAGGACTTCCTCACTGCCTAGGTTTGTCGCGTCAAGTACTGTGGTATAGGGTTCTCGATGCTCGGGTAAGATCTGGTACAGTTCCATGAAGCGTTCCGCATCCACTGCAGAGCGATTACGATTTGCTTCTAGAGCATCTTCTATAGAACCGCCTTCACGATATGTTACGCGCTTTGCTCTTTCATTTTCGTCAACATCAAGCCATAGCCGAATGCACGGTATCTTGAGTCGATGTGCCCACCACCCAGCCAACCTTGATTCAACAATCTCCGATGAGCCATCTTGCATTTGTTGCTGGAGTAATTGGTCCAGCTCACGGTCAACATTCAGATCTGATTTGCACAATTCGCCAAATTCGCCAAGACTCATTCCTCGCCTTGCGGCTTCTTGTCGAAACACATCGCCTCCGTTGAGAGATTTCCACGAGTAATGCGCCATCAGAGCCTTTACAAGCGTGCTCGTGCCGCTTCCAGGATGGCCTGACACGGTAATCTTTAGCATGCTTACACCCACTCATGGCGGCAAACATCACATCTTTTGGTGCGGGGCCCCATTTTGGTGACCATCGTGAGTCCACATTTGGGGCATTCCTTGGAGTTCTTGTCCCATACGCTGTCGGACCGATTTTCTTCTGTGTTTTCTTTCTCAGAGGAATTCTTCTTGCCGGATTTTGATTTGCGACGGTTAGAGTTCGTATTCCTTTGGCTGCGTTGTTGCCTACGTTGCGCATCACTTCCCTTTGCGGTGCCTGTCGATGCGACCAAGTGGAGCAGAGGTTCTTTGAGCGTTTCACCAGCGGTAACCAGTGGGTGTTTTCTGTATCTGAACAACTTGATGTGGCGATCAATCACTCTGCCAAGAGGTGCGCTCATGCAGATATATGCACAAATCCATGCGGGGAAGAAAAAGAATTTATCCTCCAAAAGGTTCCATTCCGAGGTCCATGGCAGCGAAACATAATCGACACGGAAACTTTCTACAGCACTTGTTAACCATGCGAAAATACCTATGATGAAGACCATTGTAAACATCATTGGCTTCATTGCACCCATCTGGACTTTGAGTTGCTCAGGCATCATTTGTTGTTGGAGGGTTGTTGCCTTCTCCTGCAAGATTGGGTCGCGTGAGAGGCGGGCATCGTTCATCATTCTGCGAACTTGTCCTTGACGATGTCCGATGTGCGCTTGGGCCATTGGGTCGGTGAAGAAGTTCCGAAGAATTGTATTCATGGTCATCGAGAAACTGCCAAGAATAAGTACTGTCAACACGAAATATGCTTCCTGAGGTAGAATTGGGTCGAGGATTGGATCGGCTACATCACCGAGTGTGGTACGTATGTCCGGGTTCATGATGAGTAGGGTCATCATCACCATTACACCCAACATCATGAGCATTGAACCGCCTGGCGGCTGAGGTGGCGGAGGTGCGCTACCACTGGACATATTTCTACGGCAGCGCACATGGGGCATGAAGGTTCGCTTTGTTTCCTCACCTTGTGACCTTGATTCACGAAACTCCGAGGGATTGAAACGAGAGACGCGTTTAGCCCATACATGCGCCGACGGGAACCGCTCGATTTGGACCGAACTTGGCGGCACTCTCTACCAATGCCAATGCCAAACCGCCCCGTTTGCGTGACGCTTGAAGAAGCGGTTGCTCAACTTGAACGCCTCCCAACTTCACCTCGAATGTTCCTTTGGACGGATGCTGAACGCAGATGCCCTCCACAGTGGGGATTTATTGCAAGTGTTCGTCAAGGCATTCCACCGGAAGGTATTGAGGCAGAATTGGAGGCTTGGAAGGGTCAATACCCCGAAGCATGGTTGGCCGTCGATATGAGGGACGGAGTCATCACCCCGTCGACACAGCGCAGTTTGAACGATGTTCTGGCAACAGTCCAACGACCAGTTCTGGTTCTTGTCAGTCGTTCATCTGACCATGAAGAGTGGCCACAATGGGTACTGCCTGAATAAGGCCGTAGATGATCGTTTTTCGGACACGCTTCAAACTGAGTTCATTTGGACGCAGGGGTTGATGATTGCTGCCGTTATCACATACGGCTCTGCTGCTGTATCTGAGTCCAAATCACTTCACTCTTTGACCTTCACAATAATTCAATCAAAGCAGTTCATCGAGGAAAGAGACGTCGACCTTATTCGGTGGTTGAACCTGTATTGGCTGTTGAACCACTGGTAGTGCTTGTTGGATTGGCTGTGGTGGCTGAGCATAATTCGGTTGAACGGGTTGTATCGATTGTGGTGGCTGAGCATAATTCGGTTGAACGGGTTGTACCGATTGTGGTGGCTGAGCGTAATTCGGTTGAACGGGTTGTGCAGGCTGCGGCTGTCCATATGTGGGCTGAGCAAGTTGTGTTGGTTGGTTTAATCCGGCAGGCATCGGTGGCAGCGGCTGTTGCAGCATTGGGCTACCCATTGGTGGCATCGGCCCAGGATTGAATCCCTGAGGCGGCGGGATTTCTGGCGAAAACAAACCATCCACTTGTGTATCTTCATCTATACCCCATGTTGATGCTTGAGAATCCCAGGCTTTGGAAATGTCAGAACGGCCCTTTCGACTTCGACTGAATGTCACGAGTAAGACGAGAACTGCAAGAACGACACCGGCTGCAATGAAGTTTTGAGTAGACAACAGGGTTTGGATGCTGAAGCTCTCCTCGCCCTCACTGGGTGCTATGGCCACATCGTAAGCCCCAACTCGAATGGGTTTTACGGACTGCTTGACATTTTCAGAAGTATACGGAGTTACGGATACATACCAATTTGAGGTATTGGTAAGTGTTGCAAAATTATCGTTTGATACAATGAAACTCGCTGTTGTAATACCGTCTCCTATAAGCGTAGCATTGGCAATCAAAGAAAAGTTATCTGCACTCATGTGAACTTGGTAACCTTCAATCTGTTCGTATTCGGTTTGATTCCATGTGATGAGAATCCTTTCTCCGTCAATCCATGATGCCTTGATTCCTTCAATGCTCGGAAGATCGTTTTCATCGTTGATAAATCCGTCATCAATGGATTGTGCTGATACGGTGGTGAGTTCTTTCATAATCGCGTTTCCGGCGAAGTCGACCGGTACGACAGCAACCCACACCGTCAACTGAGGTGTTACCTCGAAATCTCCAGTGAGTTGCGTTATGCTGAGTGGGAAATCGGGTGCCCTATCTGTAATCAAAACAGGTGTTAGTGGGCCGTTTGAACCGTCGCCTACACTGGTGAAATCGAACGGCGCAGCATACACTTGATATTCGAAAATATCACTTTCTGTGGACAGTTCAAATTCAAGATTTAGACCAGTTCCATCATCAAGAGGCCGGTCCTCTAGGGTGAGGTTTTCGATTCGTTGAGGCGCTACATCGTCTTGCAAATTATTGATTGGAGTCACACTGGGATTCAGTAAGCCAGTGAGATGTGCTACTCCATCGCTGTTGTGAACCGTCACAGTCACGTACAACTTCGTGTTTGGTTGGATTAATGTGGAGACATTGATTGTGTTTCCAGAAACATCGGAGGCATAATACAGACCGGAGTTTGCAGAGAGGTCAATCGGTTCTTTGTTTTCATCTACCCATTGTTTGTCAATGACAACGCAACCACACAGGTCTGGATTTGTTCCGTATTCGTTCCATAATGATGCAACACTAACAAGCGGGCGATCTGCAATCCAGACGGTGTAGTATCCGAAATCATCAGCATCTGAAACAGGCCAGCTGATATCAATGGACGTTCCATCATCGTTCGGAGTGTCAAACACTTCAATGTTTGAGATACGGTCAGGAGGTAGAACTTCACTGTTGAGATTATCGATCGGTACGGCTGAAACGATTTCGACACCTGTGCGTTGTGAATTGAGATACACGTCATAGGCAATTACGCCAATGTAGTATTCTTGGCCATCAATCAACGGAGCCCCGTCGAAATCCGATATTACGGTCGAGTTCGTTGAGCAGTCGGTGATGATTTTTGACCCTGTGAATCCACCGACGGAAGTCGGTTCAAACGAGAACTCGACATCGGTTAACATGAATATTTGATAGAATGCACAATCTTGAGAATTGGATACATCCCATCCAACTGTGATACGACCTCCGCTGTCGTCAGGGGTATCTATGGCGAATACATTGGTTAGAGGGGCAGGTGGAAGACCGTCATTTTCTCCACCGGTGGCAATCACTGGGCCAATGACGGTGGCGTTTGCCACATCTTCTTGGCCTGCAGTGTCAATGCAAGTGAACGCCATCCAGTACGGTATTCCAGTGCTGACACTGAGTGTTGTATTGTTTCCTTCGTTGATTTGGACGGTTGCTATCGGTGCGAGACCCACTGCATCTGTAATCGGTAGAGTTGAGGTGTAAATGTTGGTCTGAACACCGTCCAGTGCCATGCATTTGGCCCATTCTACGCTGAGATCTCCTTCTTCCCCGTCTTGGTAAGGAACTGCTGTAGCCCAGACGGGTGGTGTTGGGACTTCATCGCTGGTGAACAACGGCCCTGCAATGGAACTCGGCACTCCATATCTGCCATCTTGGTATTCCACGACCACAAATGCATAATATTCAGTCCCATCAACAATGGAAATTCCGTTCGCAGTTGTGGCAATTGCAACGGTTCGGGTAAACACCGATTCACTGGCATCGGCGATTCGATCCTCAAAATTGATGTCCGTAACCAATTCGTCCCACGGGCCATCGTTGAGATAGACATGATACGCTTTGAAATCAATATCTGGGACAATCGACCATTCAAAACTCAAAGCACCTCCGGCATCGTCTGGGCGATCGTATGCGTCGGTAATGACCACTGGTGTGTCTTTACGAACCCAATCGTAGGTGAGTCGAACTTCCAATGTACCGTTTCCAGCCGACAAGAGCTTGAGGGGAACATATCGAGTTTGGTTGATGATTTGTCCGTTGTCGATTGCGAGTTGTAACATTTCCTCTAGGTTTGCCGGGTCAGCGATTGTCATTTCCGCACTGTAATTCAACTCAACCGTCTTGGCCCACACGGATGCATTTGGGTTCGGGGAACTCAAAGCGAGCGGCATAAACTGGAAGAGGACACCGTTTCCATCGACAACTCCAGCCGAAGAATTGAGAGTGAGGGCATCGATCGATGAGACAAGTTTGATTTGATAGCCCGGGTGAGCCATTTCTCCGATGCTGAAAACTTGACCACCGATGCTTGCAAACAGTGGATTGGCAGTTCGAGCGACACCATCAGGAATCGCTTCAAATGCCTTGTTCCATCCGAACAAACCATCGTCACGAGATGCGAGCCAAAAGCCGGTTGGGCCAACGGCCACGTTTTGCGGATTTGGTACGACGAAGGATTTCAGCAGTGAGTGCGAGGTGTTTCGGGCCTCAACAATGGAGATACTTGAACTGCCTCGAACGATGAGGTGGACACCGTCGGATTCCATGTCTCGGATGGGCCAAGAGGGGACATCCGAGCTCGTGATACCAGCAATGAATTGGTCGGTCAGTCCGTTGTAATGCGTGAGCGAACCAATATCGGTGGCGATGTGAACACCTCCATAATCGGCGGTGACCGAGGTGACTGTGTTTGATGGCAATTGATCAAAACGATGCGTAGAGACAACTGCGTTCGACGAGATGTCGACCACTGAAAGTCCTGGGCGTTCACCCAACGCGGCATCATGGACTGCGATCAGCCAAATGCCTTGATTCGTGGTGGTATACCTGCCAAACGAAGCAACGGAATTGCCCAAGAGTCCATCTGATTGCTTCATTGTGGTGGATGCACCCGTGGTCGGAATGTATTGCGTAATTCCCGAGAGGCTGGCTGCGTAGAGGGTATTGGACGCCCAAAAGACATCACTGATGAATGAATCCGGGAACCCATCTGCAATCGTAAGCGGGTTCTCCCAAGCGCTGGCAGTGAAATTCCACTGCCCAATTCCGTTCGATGTTGCAATGTACAACGAATCTGAACTGAATGTAAACCCTTGAATGGCATTTGAGGGAAGCCCAGCCAACAAGGCGGCCAAAGTGAATTGTTGTGAGCCTAAATCAAATGATTGCACCCCTGACGAGGTGGTTGCCGAACCTAACAGCCCGATGATGAGTTGCTCAGCCCCTGATGAATCGATTGCTTGAGCAAGACCTGCTTGATTGTCATGCTGTGCCCCATTTATGGAAATTATATCGCCGGTGCTTGTGTCGAGTTTCAAGAGACCGCTCCCCGTCGTCGTGATGTACAGGTCAGTACCATCAAGCAGTATATCTGTGGTCACGGCGCCGACGGGTGTCGTCCAACCGTTCATCCATTCAATTGCGCTGGATGCGTTGTATTCACCTTTCAAAACGGCGCCCGGTGTCGCCACCCAAACCGTGTTTCCATCACCCTCTATCGAACTGGTGTTTCCGCTCGGTAACGCTGCGTTTTGGATGTGTACATCGAAACCGGATGCATTGTACTTGAGAATTGAATTGACTCCGGTTGAGCCACCTGCTCGTGCAAGATGCAATTCACCACCCGTAGACTGGAAACTGGTTACAGCGGTTCGCAATGGAGCATCAAGGACTTGTCCGGTAAATGTGGCGTTGGTTTGAAGGTACGAAAAACTGGTTGTTGAAGTGACGGAGAAACCAAAGGTTCCCGTACTGATGAACAACATTCCGTCGGAATGATACAATCCGTCACCGCTGATCACATCAGAAGTGAGGCCGTTTGCACTTTGCGTAATGGTGCTCAGCCACTGGCCGTTTTGAGTGTCATACCTCGAAATTGGTAAATCTGCGTTAAAGGTTCCTTTTCCGTTGTAACCCACATACAAAATGTCGTCATCATCACATGCAAGTGCAGAGACTTTGTTGTTCTCAATGCCGGTCGGGAAGGAACCACCACCCCAACTCCGAACGGCCGTTAACGACGAGAGGTCAAAAGCTGACAATCCGCCGTTGTTGTTCCAAAATCCAGCATAAAGATAGGCTCCACACTGCGTCATTGAAAATGGAATTCCACGAGGAATGTTGGTCGATCCTGTCTGATAGGAAGTCCATGTGCCATCCAACTCCAAGAAAGAAATGAAATATTTTGGGATGAATGAGTTAGAATCAGAGATGCCGACGGCAAGTGTCGAGCCATCGGTCCATAGTTCGTAGATGATGTTCCCTGTTGAACTTGGCAAACCATTGCCAGATGTCCATGTGGCTTCCCATTGGAACGAGGTCTCGTTGAAACGCTGCACTCCATTTTCGGTAGCAAACAAGATACTTCCATCATATTCAACAATTTCAGTGACGGTCGAAATGTTCTCCCAGAAACCGATGCTAGTGCCGTTTGGCGCATATACTTCAACGCCAGTGTTGCCCCAACTCACCCACGAATGCCCAGTTGATGAATTGAAGTACGATACTATATCGATTGGTCCCGACGAGTTAACGCTTGCATTCCATACTTGGTTGGCAAGATCGTATTGGACGAGACCTCCTACATCAGTCGTGCTGATTTGACCAAAATTGCCGACTGTGTTCTTTTCAATCAACACACTTGCAATTAGTGTGTCCCCGTTAATGTCCATGCTTGAAATAAAGCCAGTCTGGTTGCCCAATGCAGTCCCTGCATCAAGCGGAGCATTGCTTGTTGAATTGATGATATCATACGAGAAAATATTGTCAGAGGCATCCTTGAGATGATAGTACAACGTGTTGCCGTACATGGTTAAATCATGGGCATTGTTGACTGCCAAACTTTGTGATACTTGACCTGTCGATGTGTTGACCAGTCTGAAAAATTGGGGTCCAGCAACCCACAAACCTCGATTTGCGACATCTTCGACCATGCCGGTAATTTGTATGTTTCCATTTGCGCCAAGTACGTTATCGCCCCATGTAGTGAGCCATTCTTCGTTAGTAATGTCCCAGCGGCCAACGCCGATACCTGAGAGGCCAATGTAGGCAACATCATCAATCACGACGACCTCAGCGTCTGAACTTTCAGCGTCGGTTGTCCAAGTGTCAACGACTGTCATTGTTGTTTTGTCAACGAGGTAGACGCCAGTGTTGGTACCAGCAAAGATTGTTGTGCTGTTCACAGCGACTTCGGTTACTTGACCAATGGGTGTAAATGCGGTGCATGTAGACACGGAAACGAAGTTTCCAGACAAGCCGTATTTACAGAGACCAATGCTGGTTCCAGCATACATTGTGCTTCCATCGAGTTCAAAATCATAGAACTTTTGAGGGCGTTCGTAAAAGCCTCCCTCAAGCACTTTGGTGGCTGTCGTCCCGTCCCATATCCACGCTCCACGATCGGTTCCGATCCACAAATCGCTCCCGCTGGCTTCTACAGAGTAGACATTGTCGTTCGTGATTCCAGTGGTCACGCTGTCCAAAGTTGACAAGGATTGGCCGGTAACGATGTCCTTTCGAGCCACGCCAAACCCTTCAATTCCCATGTTCATTGTTGTGCCAATGACGGCTACTTGGGCGTAATTTAGACGGCCCGATGAGGTTGAGCCCCATGTTTCCAAGAAGGTGTTGTTTGCAAGATCGTACCGCTGTAGTCCTTCGTCGGTTGCGATGAAACCGACACCCCCATAGATGGCGACATCGTAGTTGAGAACAAAAGACTCCTGGATTCGTGTGGGGCCGCTCGCCGTTGTGGCATCAGCGGTTGCCGTGTACACACCGTAGGGCTGGACAAACAGCAACTCGCATCCAGATGCAGTGCTGCAGTCTCCGGTGGAATCGATGTCTCGAATTGACTTTGTGCCTGCAAATTGCCCGTATTCATTTCCTGCAGGTATGTTCCCTCGAACAGCACCATTTTCGACCAAATAAATACCGTCGGTATAGGTGCCTACCAAGATGGTATCTCCTGCGCGGGCAAGCGTGTAGACGTAATCATTAATCGGGATTGGATCAAGCCAAACCGATGCACTAAGGTCAAATCGTTCGACCACCTTGGAGTAGAATCCAGCACCGTAAACAATGCCATTATATTCGAGAACATCGTTAATGTCGTTGTCAAAGGGTCCCGTTGCAATGATAATTTCATCGAGAATATTGCTTTGAACATCTGCCTCGAGCAAAATTAGTTTTCCGTTACCGTTTGTTGCTATGTGGGCGTCCGAGGATGGTGACCGAGAGCCGAGATTACTCCATGGTATGAGGGTGAGTGAAGGTGATTCTGTTAAATTGATCTGGTCAAGTGCAATCGATGTCGAAAAAGCCCCATTACTTCGGTCGTATCGCACCAACTCATCACCAGATAAAATATGCACAACATCACTGTTTGATGCCATGCCGTATATTTCGTCAGCTGGGAGAGAGTTTCCAGAATCCCAAGTGGAGAGCCACACGCCCGTGTTGTGATTGAATCTGGCAATACCACTGTCTGATGATGCAAACAGCAACAACGACCCAACTGTTTCAATCTGAGTAATCGAATCGCTGTGCAATACATTTTGGGTGGAACTAAATCCAGTACCCCATGCTTCGAGAGGAGCATCTGAATTGAGATCATACCGTGGTACTCCGTTGTTTGTTGCCAAGTAGAGTACGTCGCTTTGCTCGTGCATGTCGTAGACTTCGGTGATGTCAAACCATAATGTGGTTGTATAGCCATTGGATACTTTGAGATCCCACTCAGATGCTATGGGGTCGTATTGATACAGCGAACCGTTGTTGTATGCTGCGAATATCCCGGATGTGAATACTCCAAACAAGGCAAGTCCCTCCGTTCCAAGGGATGCCAGGCCAGGTTGTAATGTGCCATCAGCACGCGATATCATTTTGAATTGACCGCTTGTCGTAGCGATGTGGATGTTTCCATTTGGTCCAATTTCGAGACCTACGACCTCACCCATCTGCTCATCAAAAGTGAAACTGTCAATGATTTCGGGATTGTTGTTAGCATCGAGCACATAGACCGTGTTTCCAGTGCTGAGATACAGTTGTCCATCGTCAGGATGTTGGGCTGAATGGAAATCGGAAATGTTGACAACATCAAAGAAAGCGATTGGGTCTGAAGGCGCAAGTGCCTCAAGTGTGAGGTCGGTCACAGTGGCGCTTGATGGAAGCGTCCAACCAGCTCCAGTTGCGCTGTTTGGGGCCAATCTGTCAGCGTATGGATTGAATCCATCAAACGAGTTCAACGCACCTAGGGGACCATATCCACTAAAGTCAAACAGCCTATCTCCGGTATCTGGTGCAAGAAGTAATGGCGAATCGATTGCAAGCCCGTCTGAACCGTTAACATAAACCTGAAGACTCACGTTTGACACTTCAGCACCGGGAGCAAATTCAAGGTTCCAGTCAGTAGATGCCTGTGTAATGATTGAGGGGTCGTTTCCTTCTGTTGTTGTAAGTTCAATCCAACCTGAATCTACGCTTCCCGACTGTGGCCATGATACTTCTCCTTCGATAGCGCCTGAAACGTCTTCAGCAGAAACGAGTGCTGAAGACCACGATGAGAGAAGGAGAAGGGCGACTAAGGTAACAGAATTGTAACTTAGTAAAGCGTTTTTCTTTTCCACAACCATAGAGATATTCCCATTCGGTGAGTATATAATATGGTGTTCAAAATGCGCATACTCTATCTTGAACCGTTTACACACTGGCGGTTTTCAATCTCGGTTTTTTGTTCGGTTAGGAAGTTACCCTCGTAGCCGTACACATCACAACCGTGGCCTTGAGAATCTGTGATTAGAGTGTTTCAAGTGCGCTCTCAAGGTCTTGCCATAGGTCTTCCATATCCTCGATACCAACCGACAAGCGAATTAAACCCGGAGTCATTCCTGCATCATAGCGTTGAGTTTCGGGTATTGCAGCATGCGTCATTGTCCATGGATGGTTGATGAGCGATTCGATTCCACCCAGACTTTCTGCTGTTGCAAACAATTTCAACTGAGCGGCGAACTTTCGAGCACCCGCTTCTCCTCCTTCGACCTCCAACGAAATAATACCGCCAAAGGCGTTCATTTGTCGCTGTGCGATTTCATGGGTTGGATGGCTTTTTAGGCCAGGGTAAAAGATTCGAGTGACCTTTGCATTGTCCTGCAATCGTTCTGCCAATGCCTGTGCACTTTCGCAATGGCGGTTCATTCGCAGAGCCAATGTTCGCAAACCTCGTAGGATGAGGAAACAATCCATTGGAGCCGGAACAGCGCCGACTGCATTTTGCAAGAATGAGATTCTTTCAGCCAGCTCCTTGCTTTGGGTGATTAAACAACCACCGATAACATCACTGTGACCACCTATGTATTTGGTCGTTGAATGAACGATTATGTCTGCCCCCAACTCGAACGGGCGTTGAAGAATTGGTGTTGCAAAGGTCGAATCAACAACGACGATGAGGCCGTGTTCCTTTGCTTCTGCAGCTAATTTTTTGATATCATGGACGGTGAGAAGTGGATTGGTTGGACTTTCAAGCCAGAGGATTTTTGAGTTCTCACGAACAAGTTGACCAAGATCTCCGCTTTTCAGTGGCGAATAACTTGTTTCAATACCAAAACGTGAAGCGATCTGGTCAAACAACCGAACGGTACCACCGTACAAATCATCGCATGCAATGACATGGTCTCCTTGTTTGAGCATTTGACTGATGGTTGTAATCGCTGCCATTCCGCTTCCGAAGCAAAATCCAAACGCTTCTTGGTGAGGCGATTCCATCTCAGCGAGTGCTCGCTGAAGCGCATTTCGAGTCGGGTTGTCGCCACGTGCGTATTCATATCCGAGATGGTCTGCAAAATCGTTTTGCACATAGGTCGAAGTTTGAAAAATAGGTGTGTGAACAGAGCCCGTCGTGACTTCAGGGTCCAAGGATGAATGTACACATCGGGTTGAATCTCCTGTCATTTCACCACTCCCATCCATCGACATCAAACCCGTTATCCCTTAACCAGTCATCGTTGTAGACTTTTCCGAGGTATGGGTTTCCTGCATCAGGAAGAATGACAACAATCTTTGCCTTTTTGCCTGCTTTGTCATGTTCTGCAGCGATATCCAACGCAATCTGTAGCGCTCCACCGCATGAACCGCCGCAGAACAATCCCTCTTGCTTGGCTAGACGTCGAGCCATTCGGAAACAAATCTCGTCATCAACCATACGAATTTCATCAATCACTGAAAAATCAGTCGCTGGTGGAATGAAGTCTTCACCAAATCCCTCAACTTTGTATCCATGAGGAACACCCATGGTTCCTTCTTCGAACCATTGTTTCAGAATTGAACCTTCAGCATCGACGCCAACGATTCTTGGAGCGTCTTTACCGTGTTCTTGTGCTTGCGATTTGAGATATTTTCCGCAACCGGTAATGGTGCCGCCAGTCCCCATGGTTGCAACAAAGTGGGTAATGTCACCTTGAGTCTGTTGCCAAAGTTCCGGCCCGGTGGAAAGAACATGTGCTTTTGGATTTGATTGATTGGAATACTGATCTGGATACCAAGCACCTTCAATCTCCTTGCTCAGTCGCTCAGCGACCATGTAATAAGAGCGAGGGTCTTCTTTTTCAACTGCAGTCGGGCAAATTTCAACCCGAGCACCCATGGCGCGCAGCAAGTCGATTTTCTCCTTCGCCATCTTATCTGGCATCGTAAAAACACACTTGTATCCTCTTTGTGCTGCGACCATCGCCAGTCCGATGCCTGTGTTTCCGCTGGTCCCTTCCACAATGGTTCCACCGGGTTTCAGCCAACCCTTTTCTTCAGCTTCCAAGATCATGGCAAGGCCAATTCGATCTTTAATCGAGCCGCCCGGACTGCAACGTTCGAGTTTAGCCCAAACTTCTGAGCCTGATAGGTCAGCAGTCACCTTGTTCAAACGAATCAGAGGTGTGTGACCAATTGCTGAAACTACATCTTCGTAAACGCCATCGGGGAGGGTCATGTTGGTTGCCAACAAACTCTGGTTCATCAGGCTTTTCAAATCCAGTGGTGTACACCAACTACTGTCGTTGCTTACACACAAGGAATAAAGCAAGTTGTGAAATATCAGCAGCATAATTCCACTCCATGACAATTCACAATGATGTGTTTGCTAGGATAGAATCTCTTCTCGAAGAAGAGGATGACTGGGTGTCTGCCATGTCAACTGTAGTCTGTGAATTACACAACTCATTCGATCACTTTCACTGGACTGGCTTCTATCGAACAGTCGAACCAAATATATTGAAAATCGGCCCATATCAGGGCGGGCATGGTTGTTTAGTTATTCCATTTGACAAAGGAATATGTGGCGCTGCTGCGAGAACGGGAACAACTCAAGATGTGCCAGATGTTCATGCAAGACCCGAGCATATTGCCTGTAGTTCAACTACACGTAGCGAAATTGTCGTACCAATAAAAAACTCAAATGGCCAAGTAGTAGCTGTTCTTGATTTAGATTCAGACTTACCGGCTGCGTTTTCTTCCTCTGACATCTCGTTTACCGAACATCTTTGTCAATACTTAGGTGC
>QQRW01000018.1 GCA_003602605.1 Candidatus Poseidoniales archaeon
CTTTGGAGACTGATCTTCAGCAAGGACGTCTCCTTTGTTTGAATAGATTGGAACGATATATCATTTCCACGAAATCACGAGGGTTCTTCCAACCCCGTCAAGACATTATGTTGGAGTACAATGGGTGTTCAGTCCCCCAGTACGTTCGCTACCGACACGACAGGCATCTCAAGAAGGTGCTGCAATGTATGTTGTCGTTCATCATAGGAAGTAGAGGCCTGTCTCCCGATGTCGTTCGGTTTTCATCAAAGTTGATTGCGTGCAGTTTGTTTACATTCGAAAACATGAGCATATGTACTACGGTGTTTGCTGTGGGGTCATGATTACCATCCTGCTTATGGCGCTTAGAGGCTCCATTCGGACGTTGCTCCTCATTGGGGCCTTGGCTGCAGTAGGGTCGGGTGTGTTGACGCTGGGTGTGGGGATGGATACCCCTTGGGCGCCTTGGGAACGCTCATCTGAAACCATGTTTCCTCCCGTGTTATTCACGCTCGCAAGTTTCGTGGCAACCGTTGCTTTCTGTGCAACTACGGTGGTCTTCCACGCCTCGTTGAAGATGGTGACCAGCGACCCAGATAAGTGGTGGAGGGTCAGCGGCGTACTGTTCTTGATTGCCTACGGAATGTTCTCGTTTGGCTCAGGGACTGTTGAAGCGGCCATCATGCTCAATCTTTTGCATCTCCTTGTAGGTCTTCCAGCCCTTACCCTTCTGCCACGGGCTTTTCGTAACGTTCCCCATACGTCGCACTCCCGCAGCATGTAAGACATCGCCGGGTGAAGAGTTATACTGAGAGTTCGCAGGGGTTCAATGTGGACGATTTCGCTGATCTTGAAGAGGAATTGCAACCTGTAGCGTCTCAGATTTTACATTCGGACATTGTTGAATTAATCAAGAATATAGAATCGGATGAAGAAACGAATGGGTTCAAATTTACGCCTTATGAAATCATCTGGACACCAGCATCAAGTATAGGCTGTTTAGTACTTGGAATCGTTTTGACTCCGCTGCTTATCGGGGTATTTTGGCTTTGGATATTTTTTACCCAGAGGCCCAACGTCCCTATTTCGGAGACTTCCTATTTTTATGAGTGCCAATATTATATTGCTGAACATCATTCAATCCTTGAATACGAAATATTGAACGGAATCTTAGATGTGACAAGTTGTAAGGTTCATCCAATTGCTGCTGGGTCATACATCGGTTATGAGAGGGTGTCTATGGGTGACAATGGTAATTCACGGGCCAAGTATACTGTTCGAACTCCTTCAAATTTCGTTCAATTAACAATGAAAGAGTCGGTGAAATCTTCTGAAGTCTCTCGCTTTTCCAAATTTTCTGGTTTAGAAATCAATACGATTTCGTAAAGTCAAATCCAAATTTCGAGGTGTACTCTCCACACACATGCATAGTTTTTAAAAATCAAAATGCTGGAATTTCGGTTGCGGAAAGTAACATTATATCCGATTCAAGATTCATCCGACGAGTACTCAAGTCAATACAGCGTGATTGTGCTGAAAAAAACGAAAACGAGGGTTTCTTTTATTGCCCCTCGACTCGTGGATTTACTGAGGGATACCAATGGTCGAGGGCGAAGGTTCAGTATCCCGTCTTACTGGCCTTGAGGTCTATCTCCCAGATGGCCGCAGATTGGGTATTGTCCATGATGCCGTGGTCGATGCCAATGGATTGAACTGTACGCATTTGTTTGTCCGTGATACTGAAGAGGAACTGGTCGAAGGTTCGGTTCACGTCGCAGTCCCTTGGAGATGGGTTCGAGCCATTGACAGAATCGTCTTGCTGCGTTGGTTCCCGCAAACGCCCATACCTCTCCAAAGCTGAGTTGATTTCATGAGTATGGAAATACATATTCTCGGCACCTCATCTGCACGGCCTACGAGAAAAAGACAGGTCAGTGGAAGTTTGATCCATTGCGACGAGGGGATCGTCGTCATCGATGCTGGTGAAGGCTTCCAAACACGATATGCAGAACAACGTAAGCGTCTCAAGAACTTCGAAAAAGGTACAACATTGCGAGCATCGAAAATTAACGCCGTTTGCCTCACACACGGCCACCTTGACCACACATGGGGGCTCCTACCCTGGATGCATACGATGGCTTTGGATAAACGGGAGACACCTCTTCTTGTCCTTGGCCCAACTTCAAAGGAAGTTTTCGATTCTCTCTTGCTCGCAAATGAAATACCGGAATCCGCCTCGAATGCAGAACTGGCACGACAGATGCGTATTTGGCAATCGCTTGGTGCTACGACAGCAGATTTGGGTTATCCTGTTCGATGGATTCTTGGGGATGTAGCGGGCGACCGCTGGCTCGAACTGATTCCGGGGCGACAGCCCGTGCAAGTCAAGGAAATGCCTCAGCCGCATGGTTGGAAGAAAACCAGAATTCAACCGGTCATTACTCGGCATACCGTTCCATCGTGTGGATGGATGGTTGAGTCCAAAGGCAGTCCGGGAAAATTCAATCGGTTGAAGGCAGCTGAAATGAAACTGACAGATGCACAAAAGACACACCTTTCTTCTGGCGAAGACCTCGAGTTGCCCGATGGAACAGTTCTGAAAGCACTTGATTTCCGCGGAAAGCGTCGGCCTTCGACCCGCCTCGTAATTTCGGGTGATACTGCAGAGATGGCTGAAGGGTTCACATTACTCGACGGTGTTGATGTTCTGGTTCACGAAGCGACGTTTCTGGACGACGCACAACAATGGGCAGATGAGTTCCTTCACTGCACCAGTACTGGTGCGGTCAGAACTGCAGCAGTATGCTCAGCACGGCACCTTGTTTTGACCCATTTCAGTGCGCGCCTCAAAGAGGCTTCCGTATCGCTCAATGAGGCGATGGACGAAGCTTCGGCTTCCGATTTGTCCGTGACTTCAGCGTCTGATGGTGACCGAGTCGTCATTCGTGAGAACGGAGAAATCCATCATTTGGTATGGCGCAACGACGGCTGGTCCTCTTGAGCAAACGGCCACATCATTGAAGTGGATAACGGCCTACAGCGGTATATGCGTTCAACCGTCTTTGTCGCGCTTCTCCTCTGCACAATGCTGCTTCCAGTCACTGCGATAGCGACTGAAGGCCGTGAGCAGCCAAATTGCTTGAACGATACTCCTGATGCATTCTCTAGCGCCACAGTTATCGGTGACGGCGCCTGCATCAAAATCAACCTCGGTGTATTGACTCCCGGTGATGTTTACGATCTCTCCATCATTGTAAGCCAAGACGCTCTTGATGTTCTCGTGTTCGATCAGAATTCAGTGCAACCGTATGATTTAGGCCAATCGTATCGCTCTTCATACGAACAAGTACCTTCGACTGAATCTGCTCTCGGCAGTTTCGAGTTTCACTGGAAAGTTCCTCCTTCCATCACTTCCAAATCTTGGTACATTGTTTTCGATAACACTGCTCATTCTGGAGACCAAGGCATGGGCGACCAGGGTGGCGCTGACAGTCGTGCCAGTTTGACCATTTCCAAAATTACAGAATCGTATTGGACACCCTTCCATGATGTCATCGGTATGCAAAGTGATTCCTACAAAAATCTACTTTCAGGAGACGATTTCCGACTTGATGCGGGGACCACAGTCGTCGTTTCGGCTTGGTCATTGGAAGGCAACGGTGATGTCTATCTTCAGACTCAAGGGATGAATGATTTGTACACCTCGGGTGGTGTTGGTTCTTTGTTCATTACCGGTGCTGGACTACGCTCAGTCGACGGCTCCGACTCTTTTTCTTGGGTTGTTCCAAACGAATTGGACGGAGAGCCACTTTTCCTCATCGCTGACAACACAGATACACCGGTTGGAGGGGGTGATGGAACTTCTCCAGTCCGAATGACTGTGCGCATAGAATTCGCCCCACTGCTCAGTCCCGTCATCAACGACGATTCAAATGGAACGACCATCATTGGCAGGGCAGTTTCACTTGACGCAATGGCGACTCCAAATCGGCTTGAACAAGTTGCATCAGCATCTTGGGACTTCGATGCTGATTTCGATTCCAACGGAGACGGTGACAAAGTCAACGACGCTGATGCTTCAGGTTGGCAAGCCCTTGCCATTTGGACAACCCCTGGAGATCGAACTGTGACGCTTACCGTCACATCTCCAACCGGCGAAGTCGCCACAACCTCTTCGATAATCTCAGTGACCGATGTCGTAGATCCCGTTGCACGAATCGGTGGTAATGGACAACCCATCAGCGGTGGCTGGAAACTGGTAACTGACCAATCGATTGCTCTCAATTGCGATGGCAGTACCGATGATGACCAAGTGAGCACCTGCTCATGGAACCTCGATGGAACTCCATACGGGCAAAACAATTCCATCACACTCTCTTGGAGCGATATTGGCTTGCATACAGTGACACTGACGGTCACTGACCCATCCGGAAACAGCAACACCATTTCGACGCTGATCAGGGTGACCGATACCACTCTACCCGTTCTTGACCAGACCTCTCTTGATTTACTTCCGTCATCTGGTTTGATTGATGATACGATAAAGTGCAGTGCCTCAGCCAAAGACTCCTACGACTCAAGTGCAGTACTGCGTTACCATTGGGATACAAATCCAAACATTGACTCCGACGGCAACGGTAATGCTCGAGATGATGCAGATTTGAGTGGTTCGACTGCAGAAATTGTTTTTGCAAAGGCGGGAAGTTATGATGTTGTTCTCACCGTTTTCGATCAGTCCAATAATTCCGACAGCCATGCCTTCACGATTACCGTTGAAAACGCAGATGAAAAAGGGACCATCGCTGGAATTTTGATGGTGGTCTTGTTTATTGGGGCAATCACCATGGGCGTTGCTTTGGTTGGTCATCGTCGCTGGCAAAAAGGAATTGCAATGCAACTTCTTCTTGATCGAGGTTTGAGTTCCGCAGAGGCAAAAGCCCACATGTCAAACGTTTCGAGCACACGAAAACTTCCTCTATTTTCGTCTGCAATTGCACTTGCAGGATTGGAAAGCAACGACTCTGTGCAATCAACATCTTCGAAAGCCGAAGACGCAAAGGCTGCTGAAATGGCAGCAATTTACGGAACTGAACCGTCCGTTGCACCAACTTCGCAAGGCGCTTTCGCCCCTCCAACATTCGCTTCTCGAACCGTTTCAGCCGGTAGTCAAGCAGCAGCCGCAGATGCCATGGCCTTGTTTAACGACGATTCGCCTGCACCATCGATACAACCTGTCCTACAAACGCCCCCCCCTCAAACACTCAATGAACTCACGCCCACAGCACCGATTCAAACCGTTGTTCAAAGCGGCGGTATTTCATTGCCCGACGGTGTCTTGAAACCAGCTAACGCCACACCGCCTCAACCGACTCCAGTGCCCGAACAAGTATCGCAGCCTGTGCAGACACGGGTCACGTGCAGCGCGTGTTCTGCAGTCTTTGCAATACAGATGCCCGTCGGTGTCAATAAAGTGGTCGTTGCTTGCCCTTCATGTTCGAAGGATTCAACCGTTGAGTTATGAACCGCCCGTAGGGCGAACTTGAGAACCCTTGAAAATCCGTCCATGAAAGGGATGGGTTCTCATAGTGGTAATTCTTGAGTGCATCATGGTAGAGGGCCAACCGCGTTTGATTCGAGTTGGTCTGCCTCAGGCATCAGACCCCCGTCGAATGGCTGTAGCCATGGTCATCTTGATGTTCATATCGATGGCTCAACCCGCAGGTGCAGACTTGTCGGTTTCAAGAAATGACTTTGGCGTGCTGGATGAATTGGACGAGACGCTTTCAAAGAGAACCGCTAACGGAGAAGCCATTGTAGCTGCAGAAGGAGCAGCTGACGCTCTGAATGCGGTTGACCTTGCTCAACGCCCAGTTGATGCCACTGATCCACTTTCTCAGGCGAGCTCTTACCTTGACAGTTTGGAACTCCGAGACGCTTCACCGTTTGAAGCGGACCATCCTCGACCGTATGAGTTTCTAATGGACGCTTCTACTCAACCTGACGGTTGGCCTTACAATTTGTTCGAAACTTTGTTTTCAGTACAATCACTCGGTCTTGACAACATTCTCGGCATTGGAATCAATACGTATGCAGTGTACGTTAATTTCACTTCAAGAGATAACGGTCCATCACATGAAGCATGGGTTGAGGGCACTTTTACTGGTGAACTTTTGGTTGGAACAGATCTTGTTTTGTTCAACAATTACATCGATATTGACGGCGATTCAGTCGATGATTTATCGGTCGGACTAACCATTCAAGGCATCATAACCCAAGGCGATGGATTTGGAATTGAGCTTGGCGATTGTGAGTTAACACCGAGCCCTGGCCCGGGCATACCCCCAGTTACCGTACCGTGTGTGGAAGAATTGTGGGTGCGCCCGACCTTCCAATGGAAAGTTACTGCGCTTAACCAGAACGATTTCTTGTGGAACAACATGTCGCACCTTGAAGTCAGCTTGATGAAAGGTCTAGCTTTCGATTTAACGCTTGACGACTCGGAATCATATGCCATTGTCATCGACACACGATTTACTCAACCTCCTCACGAATTTACACTTGGAGTTGGTCTACAGAAAATGGCATTCAATGTGAATGCGGTTATCACCAATACTGCTGGTTTCATCACTTCACTGTTTAACGGCGGCATCAATGCATCGTCGCTAAGTCTGACATCCATTTCTGCTCCTTACGCCATCCGAGTCTCAAATCCTGATTCCGACAGTTCGGACCGTCAATCCGACTGCGATGATGGCACTGGTTACTATGACCCGTTCACCGATCATAAAACTGAAAGCCATTTGCATAAATGTGGATTTGGTCTCGGTGTTGGCTTCATTCGATTTGATGGGTACGGTGGAGGAACGACTGCTCCGATTTTGGAAACCGCATACATCGATGTAGGTTTCCACCCTGAAGAAGGTGAAACACGAATCCCTAACGAAGTTGACATCACTCTTCGCAACGATAATCTCGGTGCGAACACATTTGATACTGTAGAAATCTTTTCCGATTACGGCTCAGACATGTACTTCCACTATTTCGAAGACCGTTCGAATACTACGGAGGGTGATTCACCTTTCGGAAACACAACGGATTCTCGAACCTGGATTCGAGGCCTCCCCTCGGGAACACTTCACCCCGATGAAATCAATGCTATTTTTACCATGATTGGTGAGGCCCCAGGAAGCGCAAATTTACCCGGAGAAATTCCGAGCCGTCTTTCAATGATGATTGCGATAAAGAACTTCTCAGGCGACAACACCAACAACGTTAACGATCCAACTTTGCCGGTAAATCCTGCTGCACCTCCAAACACGCTTGTTGCCATTGTAGCGACCGAATCAATCGATCTTTTGGACTACAAATCGACCTTCAAACGTGGGGGGTATGATGCTGACTCATCTTCCATTCAACTGAGCATAGCAAATGTTCCCAAAGTCATCATTGTTGAGGGCAGTTTTCAAATCCCCGAAAGCGGCTTGAGTCGAGTATCCTACGATAACCCCAACCTCAACACGGTTGCTCAGATTTTCGACAATGCCTTACTGACCGTGATTGAAGTTATTCTGGATGTTGGAGATGTTGTCAACGGTCTACCTGAATCGATTGTCGGAACGGCTGGTTCTTCTGGGGGAGCGGTACGAATGAACTGCTACAACCAAGTCCGATTGAGCCTACCTGCCTCGACGCGCAGTCCGATGGAAATTGGTTCAGTTTCGATTGCAATCTCGAGCAGTGACCAACCTTGGTTGCCTGACATCGACCATATTCTACTGTCAGAGGACACCAATATCCAAACTGTAAACGGCCGCCTTGGTGTTCAAGAGCCACTTGTTCCCGTTGCAATGAGCGCTCGAATTGGAGGCATATCGAGCGTCAGCCATGATTACGACCCGATTAACGATGTTCGACAAATGGAATTACGAGGAATTAACGGAGGACCCCTTTTGATCGGTCACCTGTTACACGATGACGGAGATTTGACCACTGCCAATCAACAGTCTGCTACGCTCTCAAACCGCCCCAGCACGTTCAATGTTACTCAAACTGCGGAAGCCCTTACCTACACAGCTTCTGCTCCAATTGGAACCATCACTTACGGAGGTAACGGAGATGGCCAGCGAAACGCAATACGCTTGAACGGTCTTCCCTCTTCGTTCCAACTTATTTTGGGCGATACTGTCGGTTATGTCGCAGCAACCCCAATGGAATCGATTGAAGTTCAACTCACGAACTCGACTCAACCGCTGACAATGGACGGCGACCACTTCCGATTCTGGGTGAACGAGACCTCTGGTGAAGCAAGCCTCAGTACCGCAATTTCAGATGTTACGAGCCTGCGTCGCCTTTCCCCCTTAGATCCTGGTTCGAAAGGGCCTGAAGGGAACTCGCGCATCGAACTTATCCGCGCCAACTCCGCTCCAATGAATGTCTTGATGGAAGACGACACCGTCTACGAAGATTCCTTCAAGGGAATGAACGGGCGTGTGGCGATCGACCCGCTTCCAGCAAACATCACTATTGCTTATCCAAGTGGGGTCGATTCAGGCGGACTTGAATTGCCTACTTTTGACGAAGGCGACGGCGTTCAAGCCCTGTCGTTCTTTTTGGGTGACTTAGTCAATTTCGGCTCTCTTGTCAATGATTTCGTTTATTCGACGGTTGTGGATTTGGGCGGTTTAGAGGCCGGAAATGAAGACATGTCACTTGGTCTTGATTTGATTACCGGCGAATTGTTTAATGTCACTATGGACATCGAAAAAGGCTCGAATGTGATTGATGAACCTGAATGGTCTCACGGTATTGGGATGGAAGTTTTCGAAGCAACAGTTGTTTCGTTCAACCTCTCACGAATGCCAACGTATACATTATCGAGCCGTGAAGTTGTTGACGAGGCACTGCGTGATTACAAAATCACTCCAGCGGAATATGAACTGGTTTTGGAAGTGTTTGAGAACACCAACATCTCCGGATTTATTCCACTTCTTCTTGCACTGGAAGACGGTATTGTGCTCGATTCAGAAATTGAAGGAGTGAACTTGAGCCAGTGGGAGGAGCAGGGAATTACCTTTGAATTACGTCGCTCATGGCACATGCGCTCTTGGTTGCCGAGTCTTCCAACCGGCCGGATACTCTTGGAATATGATTTCAGAATGATCGGCGACCTTCCCGTGTACGAACTTGATGTTTATCTCGAACAATGGACTCCTAAACGCCAGCAACTGAGTATAATCGTGAACGGACTCGAAGGCCGCGACCTCGAATTTGTCATTTCTGGACTGGACACAACCGAGGCCAACAACGTAGAAGCGAATGCCGTATTTTCGACGCAGGACAACCTCACCGTTCCTCGCGTATCCATCGATATGCATTATGACCTCGGAACCCGTTTGGATTCTGCCCATGCTACTTTCATCGACCGGCGAGAACTTAGCCGCGTTGAGGCGTTAATCGTAGGCGTTCCCCAAGAAACCGATTTTTCTACCACGATTGGTGATATTTTCCTCATTGATCTCTTGGTACCGTCGCAGTACCAAATCGATGGCCACTCTGCAGAATCGTTGATGATTCAACAGATGCGTTTCGTCGATGGGTTCTGGTGGCCTGCTACCGCATTCATGCGTGATTTACCTGGTGAAATGCATCTTGCTGCTCAGCCGAACACCGAGTTTGATATCCGCTCAGAGGTCTCGTTCCAGGGGATGATGGAACTCGATTACAGGTCCAACACTGATGACATGGATTTGTATTTGGAAGCAACTGGCCGGTCTGTTGACACAAAGGGAGATGTTCTGATGCTCGCCGAAGACCTTCCTTCCACATTCGTTCTCGAGATGACCGATGACTGGGGCGTTCGTGTCGCATCTTCAGGTGACGGTGTAAGCCGTCTTTATCTCAAACAGACCGATGTTCCATCGTCACCGGGAGTTGTAGTGGATCGCGTCGAAATAATCGGCCAAAACCTCCAATCTGCAACCATTCATATTTACACTGGACCGTTCCAGTATCCATTGATTGTCATTGATGACATTACCAACGGCCGAATCGTGGCCAGTGCTGAGGCCACCGTTGAGCCGTACCATACAACTGGTATGCTTGAAGGATATTCATTCAACGGTCGTGCTGTTCTTCTCGATGCCCAATTCACGGGCATCTTACCGACCGCTTCGTCGATTGGCGTCAACGGTATGGTCACCGATCTCTCCTTGGTAGGAACGCTTACCGACGATACTGTAGAAACCCGTCACATTTTGCTTGTTGAACCGATTACGACCGTCATTGCCAGTGGTTTGGCACTCATTTGGTGATTCTATGACGGATGATTCTTCAATTTTATACAACGAACATGGAGACATGGTCGTTCATGAAGATGATATTGAATCTCTTGGGTTGCTGGACGTAGCTCGGTTGCAAAAGATAGAATCACTGGGGTATACTCTCGACGAAGACGGAATTGAGACGTACGAAGACATGCAACGTGTCACCAAAGCTCTTCGTACGATTCGTCGAGAAGTGAGCCCGAGTCGAGTCGCACTTGCAGGTATTGTTGTTCTGTTGTTGTTTGGAGTTCTAGTCAGCGGATGGTATTGGGCTCTTCCACGCGATGCAGTCAATGTTGAGACGCAATACCTTCAGCGCGGCGGACATCTCTTGATGTCAGAAGTTCACAATGTTGGAAGCCGTGATATCACCGATGTTTCGCTCCTTATTGAATTCCAATCGATAGAAGGCGAAATACTTGACTTCATGTCCATCGAAGTTGACAAAATTGAAAGTCACTCTTCTTTGGCTGGAGATAAACTGGAAATGATAGTTATTGGTCATTCAGTTTGGGATGAATACGTCATCAAGGTGGATTTACGATACACCAACTACAACGGTGAAATTATTTCTGAAACATGGAGCCATTCCGTCGGGGTTTGGACTGTAGAACAATTTGTCGATAAGGCTGACAGGACAACATGGCCGATTTCTTGACTCTGAAATCAACGAACTGACAGTAATTAGAGGAGGGATAGCCGTGAAGATGAATCATTCGATGAAGTGGGCGATTGCCCTCGTCACCCTGTTTGTTTTACAGAGTGCATCACCTCTCATTCACCCCAATTCAACCCCCGTTTCGAACATGCAATCCGATGGTGGCATCGAATGGGTCCAGTTTGATTTGGTTGAAGGCGTCTACTCTGACGCAATTGGACACGAAGAGTTCACTACTCATTCAGAGTCACGCTCTGAACTTGCTGTGAGTCGAATCGGAACTTTCGATGCGAATGGACTCGAACTTCAACGTCCAGTCCCAAGCGATTGGCTTACTCCACGATTGGATTTGAGTCTCGTTATCGTTTCAAATGAAGTTTTGCTGCTCGATGTACGCAACACCATTCAGGCAGTTCCGGGATTGGCAATTCGCGAATATATTGCACCTTCTGGACTGCTGGTTCAAGGAACTCCATTAGCGCTTTCAATGCTGAGTCAAACGGAGGGCATCGTTGCACAACATCCAGTTCCTATGGCTTTACTCGTTGAAGGTGATATTCTGGACGTTCTCCTGCTTGAAGATGGTGAGCAATCACTCGTTGGTTCCTCAATGCGGATCGAGGGTTGGCGCGATGATTCCGGACCTCTTTCCGGCATAGCGTTCACCGATGTCGAAGGCCACTCATTGGCGCAAGAAGTTGAAACATTCATTCCGTACGCATTTTCACCCTTCCGCCAATGGGACGAAGGACGATTTCAAGGCATTCTTTCGTCAGAAAATCTTGTCGAAATTGTTGCACAACCTTCGCTGAGAATTCTACGGTTTGAACCGCTCTTCTCAGGCGACAACAATCAAGCCCGAACACACATGAAAACCTCCCAAATGACCAGTTACTTTACGACGGATTTGGATGGCTCGGGACAAATTGTAGCTGTTGCAGATTCTGGACTCGACGAAGATCACGGTGATTTTGGAAACCGTATACTTTCCAGTAATGATGTCATCGGTGATGGTTCCACTGCGGACAAACATTCCGGCCACGGTACTCACGTTGCTTGCACCGTCCTCGGAGACGGGACTCAAGGTGGATATTCTGGCGTTGCAACCTCTGCTGAACTTTACTTCCAGGCCATGGAAAACGACAACACCGGTAATTTCCAATCCCCATCGCTCAATTATCTTCTCAACTCTGCATACTCCGCAGGAGCTTACACGCACACGAATTCCTGGGGTTCGTCGCTTGAAAGCGACCAAGGGAAATACACTTCCGAGAGCGAAGATGTTGACGACCGTTCAAATTACTATGATCGGTATTACAACGGTCGAAATGGCCTCACAATTCTTTTTGCAGCAGGTAACGACGGCCCGAATTCCGGAACTGTAGGCGCTCCTTCCACCGCAAAGAACACCATCACAGTCGGTAACCATCAGAACCGCTACTCCGGTGCTCCTGACTCGATTATGTCCGGTTCTTCCCGTGGCCCTACCGACGACGGGCGCATCAAGCCAGACATTATCGCTCCGGGCGGATATGTTCGTTCTTGCCGTGCGCAAGAGGCTGGAGATACTGCAGGTGCAACCTGGTCCAACACGTATTATCTCGAGTATACTGGAACCTCAATGGCCACGCCAAATGCCGCTGGTGCAGCAGTGATGGTACGTGAATATCTCGAGGAAATCGCCCAACGGCCATCGCCTCAAGGAGCGTTGGTGAAGGCATTGCTCATCTTAGGGGCAGAAGATGTTGGAACGCGTGATATTCCGAACGACGATGAGGGCTGGGGACGACTTAACTTGCGCAACACACTTGCTCCGACTACCGGGCAAGGAATATGGGTCGATGACCGCTCAGTTCTCTCCGGAACGGGGAATTCAAAGACGTACACATTCAATATTTCACAAGGTAATTCAGGTTTCAAGACGGTGTTGGCATGGTCGGACGAACGTGGCTCGCCGTTTTCCAACACGCAGTTGGTGAATAACCTCGATATTGAAGTTACCAATCCGAGTGGTGAAGTGTTCTTTGGTAATGATTTTGCAAACGGACGCTCTACGACCAACGGAGTTTCAGATAGCATCAACAACGTCGAAGTCGTCTTGGTAGACAATGCGGAGATCGGTATTTGGACGGTCAAAGTGAAGGATGCTTTACACGGCGGAAGTCGGGCCCAACCGTTCGCATTGGCTGTCATGGGGCATGGAGTGAATGACTTACGGCCAGACCCGGTCGTTCTTGAGGATGAATTCGCAATGTCTGTGACTATTCCACAAGTTGGTGACGAATTACAAGTAACGACCAAAGTATTCAACGTCGGCAATGTTCGGTCGGGTTTCTTCGATATGGAGTTCGAGGTTGACGGCGTGACCATTGACTCCAAGTCGATTGATCTTGGTGCCGGCTCCACCAAAACTCAGGTGTGGTCATGGACCCCACAAACTGCTGGCCAATCCACGCTATCGTTCATTATCGACACCAACGATGTCATCGAAGAGATTTTGGAAAACAACAACCGTTACGATGTGTTGGTGAACGTAACTGCCCCTGGCGTGAAACTTTCTGCTGAACCTCAAACCATCACGCTGCTCAATACCTCACTCTCAACCACCTCATGGAGTCTTGATTTGACCAATACCGCTCTTGTATCGACCAATGCAAGCCTCCTCACTCAAACCGTGTTCAACGAAGACTCTGGCCAATCGATGCCGTGGTATGTTGGTTCAAACGAATCAAACTTTACGTTAGGCGGACAGGAATCTGCTGAGATTGTTGTTACACTGGTTCATCCAACTCCCCCGCTCCCCGGAACGTATCGCATAGATTTGCTCGGAATTGATGTTGATAATGGGGTAAATTATCCTTACATGCTCTATTTTATCGTCCCAGACCTTCCGAATCTTCGACTTGAGTACGATTACCAAATTGTTCCAGTTTCCCCTACAGAACCGACCAGTATCGACATTCGCTTATTCAACATTGGAAACGCCAACATTGGCTATGACCTGTTCCTTGAAGCTCCCGCTGGATGGGACGCAGGTTTTGATACCCTTTCCAGTGTACCGGGTGCGAGTTCGGGTTCGACAGGCCTGATTACGAAGGATACTCACAGAGACATCGGGATGTCGTTTACTCCTCCACAGGTCATGACTGGAGCCGGTGCGGAACGGATGGTTCGCTTGACGGCCATTTCACAAACAGAGGTTGCGGAAAGTTGGGTCTTTGACATCCCTATCAAGGTCGATACCGTGAAAGCCATCGACATTGACCTCGAATCGAATCTTGGCGTTCTACGCCCTGATTCATCGTTCAGTATGCTGTTCGCACTGGAGCACAGGGGGAATGTTGACCTCTCGTTAACTCCTTCGTTTGAATTGCCATCTGGTTGGGCCGTGACTTCAGGAATGGAGGCTTTTGATCTCCCATGGACCTCTTCAAAAAATCTGTTGTTTGGAATTTCAGGCGATGGGACTGGGTCCTCAGGTCAAGTAAAATTACACCTTGACAGCGGTTCAGACCGAATGACTTGGACAGGTGAATTCAATGTTGAACTGCTTGCTCAACCAACCATCAACTTCGTACAACTTGCCTACGATGGTCAGACTTGGGACACGCCGTTTGGACCAGGCTCTCATCCCACGGGTGTACCTCTTCAATTCACGTGGCTTATCGGCAATGAGGCCAATGTTGAGTGGCAACCTACTGCGTCCGTTTCACTCTCAAGTGGATTGTTTGGCGAATGTTCAACGCTCGAAGCAATTGGGCAGGGCGACCTCAAACCAGTGACATGCACAGTCATCATTTCTTCCTCAATGGAACCTCTCTCTGAACCGTCTTTCGTGCTCAAACTAGCTGGAGATGAAGTCGAATCGACTCAAAACATTGGCCTCTTGGTTGCTACTGTGGTCGAATCCGCATGGCAGATGGAACGCACAACTCAACTGACTACCGGTGCCCAAGAACAGATTCAGGTGACGCTGACAAATGTAGGTAACACCGCATATTCGCATAAGATCGTTGTCGATGGTTCGAAAGATTGGAAGGCGTCAATCGACGGAAACGATGTCTTGAATTTGGAATCGGGTGAATCAACGAAGATTCGGCTGCTCGTGCGTGCTGACCGCCCAGGTGATGGCTCAATCACCCTTGCATTGCAAGGTGCTGAGCAAATGACAAACAGCTCGTTTACTTTCTCACTTTCTGCTGTCGGTGAACCAACGGGGACCTCTGGCCAATCCTTGCCCGTTGGCGCAATAGGTGTTGGTGCTCTTCTCGTGGCACTGCTCATTGTCGGACTTTTCTTATCCCGCCGGAAATCGGAATCTGATTTTACTATCGACCCTTCGTCGAAATTCACCGCCCCATTGGTGACGGTACCTCCTGTATCGGCAGTTCCGCAAACATCAGCAACTGTGCATTCACCGACATGCTGGTCATGTCGGCAAGCGATTACTGGGCCAATGCTTGGTTGCCCCGGATGTGGGGCTCGCTACCATCGAAAAGAAGTTCCATCTTGCACTTCTAATACGCTGCAACAATGTGTAAATTGTAATGCTTCAACTTCGACCTTCGTTCATGCATGAGTTGATAACTGAGTCACATTAGTTCGAATCAAGCGTGGGTAGCCTTTTGATAGTAAGGCTTCCACCGGGGGTCATGGACCCCCGAGAAAAGATGCAAAGTCACGCCTCTCGCCGTGCACTCTTCCTTACTGGACTCCTTCTGCTCTCAATGTTACCAATGGTAGCGCCTGGCGCATCTGCAGACGAGGCACGCGATGCGAGCATCACCATTCAAACCAGCCCTGCAAACAACTTGGAAGTGAATCCTGGCGAATCCGGAGAATATACCGTGCGAATCTACAACAACGGTCCTGAACCAATAACTGTTCAACTTTCTACCAGCGAAGAGGCAACTCAAGAATGTGGCCAGTATACCTCAAACATCCAACAAATCCCGGGTGTCATTGAATCAAATGATTTCGGTGAAACCACGATGAACATCACCCTTACCCAAACAGCGGAAGGCAGTTGTGACACGACAATCACTGCTCAAGCCGCTGAAGCCCCAACCCCTCCAGGTATGGCAGGGCAACCTGCTACTGAAACGAAGACCGTTACAACAACGGCAGGAGACGGCTCCGGCTCTGCCATTTTCGGTGTTGATTTGTCAATGGCTTCAGAATCTCAGCGTAGCCAACAATGGGCTGGCGAATCGGTTATGGAATTCGATGTTGTTGTCGAGAACACTGGCCAGACCAACGAAACCATTGCTTTGTCGCTTTCTGAAGCAGACGGCAGTGGCTGTGTTGGCAATGTTGACGACCTGTCTGTCGATTTGAGTGATGATACCGTTGCGCTTGACCAAGAAGAAACACAAACGGTCACGGTTTCTGTCGAAGTTCCCGAAGGCCAAGAGGCGAGTAAATACTGCTGGGAAATCACCGGTACTGTAACCAATGATCCTTCCCAAGAATCTTCAGATGTCGAGAACTTCGACCTCACGGTTCCCGAACTACACGAATGTTCGATGTCGCTCTCTAAAACGAGTATGACGGTCGACCCAGGTGAAGAATCTGAATTGACAGCGACCCTTGAGAACACTGGTAACAGTGATTGGTCCGTAACCATGGCAAAAACAGGAAGCCGGGCAGGCTGGGTTTCCTTTGATGGTTCATCCTCAGGGCTCCTGCCTTACAATAACGGCGAAGGAAGTCGAACGTTCGACCTGATCGTCTCACCGGATGATTCAGTCACCGCTGGCGACGAATCAGTGATTCAAATTCTCGGCAAAGACGGAAACTCGGTGAAATGTTCAAAAGAACTACGTGTGATTGTCGGACAGTCGTTTGGCGCATCTCTTTCTCTTTCTACGACCAGCCTTAGCAATGTAGAGCCTGGTGCGAACGGTACAGTTTCTCTCACCGTCACCAATCAGGGCAATGGTCTCGACAATCTACGCATATCCTCTTCTGCCCCTCCTTCAGGATGGAGTGTTCAATTGGAATCGACCACCGTTTCAGTTGGTTCAAAACATGGTTCAGATAAGAGCGAGACGGTGGATGTCGTTGTATCGCTACCTTCCTACGCTTTGGCGACTGAACAAGTCGAAATCGCGTTCTCGGTTCTCCCTGCAGGTGGCGGAGTTGCATATGCCGAGGTCACGTTGACCGTTTCGGTAAAAGCCATTCATGGTATCGAAGCGCAAGCCACAGCCCTTGACCAAACTGGGCGCTCAGGCTCTCTAGTGAAGTTCCCCGTGACCATCCAGAACACTGGCAATATCGAAGATAACTACCGTTGCATAGAACAGGACCAAACAGCTTCGCCTGAATGGGGAGTTCACTGTGAAGACAGTAATGGTAACATCATCTCACCCTCGCAAGGGATTGCTGTAGCGGCACAAAGCTCTGTCCAAGTGTTCATGGTTGTCAGTATTGACGGCGAAGAAGAACTCTCTTCGTCACGGATTACAGTTCGCATTATCAACAAGGATGATTCAACCAACTCTGGCGACCAAGACGGCGATGGATTGCCTGACAATCAGCGTGAGTTCAAGTTCTTGGCAATCCTCTCGGACCGCGTGTTTGCAATGGATGTCCGACTCGAGGATGGGGGACTTGACCAACGTTCAGGGACCGCTGTTTTGCCACCTTCCGGGACAAAAACATACGGCTTCTGGGTCCAAAATACCGGAGACGGTAACGACAAAGCTGTGTTTGACATTTCAGGCCTTGAAGGAATTGCAACGCGAGAATTAACGCTCTATGGGCTTCCAGTTGACGGTTCAATCGACGTTCCGGTCGGCTATGGAATATGGGATCAAAACAACAGCATGTTCTTGCTTGATTCTTCAGGTGAACCCATTATTGGCTCGACGAAAGATGCTGCTGAAACGCAGATGTGTGAACTCGGCCTGTGTGGAGGGGGCTATGATGCACGTCCATTCGAACTGTATTTTGAAATGGAATTAACCGTCAATCCAGGAGCTGAAACTGGCGACGGAGGACTGTTAGAAGTGGTTGTTATCAGTACCAAAAACGCAGCGAATCGTTCGGGTTATTTCGACATCACACTCGATGTTCAAATCCTCTATGATTTCCAATTTAATCTTGAGAATACACCTACTGAAAGGGACCTCATCTACCCCGACAAAGAAGTTATTCTCGTTAATTTAACCAATACTGGAAACATTCGTGGCGATGTTCTCATTTTTACCTCGGAGAGTTTCCGTGGTTGGTCTGTTGATCTAAGAGAACCTGATGGCCAGAACTACTGTGAATCAGATGTGAAGGAATTCATATGCGATCTGGAAGTAGGTCAAACCATCGTCATCAAGCTTGTTGTTCGGCCTCCGAGCGGTGCAGAACAGGCAAACACCCTCAAATTCACGCTTTCTGCTCAACCGGATGAAACCGGTGTTGTAGACCGAGAAAATGTCGAGTTCACCGTCAGCGGAGATGTGCAATCTGGTTGGTTGAGCCTTGGCATGGAAAGCGAGGAAGCGATGACATACGGGCTTGGTTTGGTTATGTTTGTCCTGGCAGTTTTCGTTCTCAGGTCATTCATTGGTGGTTCAAGGCCTTGAAGTTCTCTTCACTGCCATGCAGTGTAGTGGTTTCAAGAATGCTAGACGCTCACTTTTCCTCGTGATGTTTTGGGAATACTTATGTGAGTCCCTCAAGTCGCAAAGAATGCGGAGCGTATGCTTTGCATATGGGTGAAAATATGTCCGGACTCGAATCGGTTCCAAGTGCGTACCTCTCTATTGGTTTCTTGACGGTTCTCGGAATCATCATGCCGCTTACCAATTTCCTCATCACTTGGGTTGTTCGCCCACGTGTAGATCCTGCTCGACCTCACATTACACGGTCGTATCTTTTGGAGGGCTATGAGCGTGACCACAGCCTCTATCCTCGACGTTTGACGACTTTTGAGTGCGGCAGTGAACCGGTTGGTGACGCAATGATCCAATTCCACTTCCAATACTACTGGTACGCTATCATTTTCCTCGTGTTCGATGTCGCATTCATGTTCCTCGTTCTTGGTGGAATGGTTGCATCTGATGCAACAACTGCGGACGCTCCTGAAAGCGCAGTGGCTGAAGCAAAGAGCGCATTGATGCTTCTAGCCCTTTTCTTCGCCATCATGTCACTTGGCGTTTGGTACGTGTTCCGTAAGCGAGGTCGCATTTACATTTGAGGTGGATATCATGGCAGAAGCAGGAGA
Source organism: Candidatus Poseidoniales archaeon (assembly GCA_003602605.1). Classification (GTDB taxonomy): domain Archaea; phylum Thermoplasmatota; class Poseidoniia; order Poseidoniales; family Poseidoniaceae; genus MGIIa-L1. The sequence goes on from QQRW01000018.1 coordinate 19,184, forward strand.
AAATTTCGCAGCATTCAACAGTCGCGCATTGGTCGAGATGGTCGGCGGTGTGACCGACGAAGCTCTCAAAGCAACACGAATTAAGAAATTCCTTGGCGTTCTTGCAGGCCGGTACTTCAACTGGGCTGGGCGTAAATCACTGTTTACGCTTCACTTGGGTATCAAGTGTTGCGCTATCGAGATGGCAGCTGCAGCGACCCCTCGGTTCGATGGAGACCGGTTTGGTGTCCTGTTCCGTTCATCCCCTCGACAATCCGATGTTCTCCTTATCAACGGACCCATCACCAAGAAATTCGCCGACAAGGTTGTCCGTCTATGGGAGCAGATGCCGGAGCCAAAGTACTGCATTGCCATGGGTGAATGCGCAATTTCTGGCGGACCTTACTTCCAATCTTACAATATTCTCGAAGGCGTCGATACGGTTATTCCAGTCGATGTCTATATTCCTGGTTGCCCTCCACGCCCTGAAGCATTGATTGACGGATTTGGACTGCTCCGTGAAAAAATCATTCGAATTGGTGGGGCTCCTAGCGTTCAAAGAGTCAGCGAAAAGCCAGTCATTGTGGGAGAGGACTGAGATGGTAGGTTCAATTTCCGCAGAACAGAACTCATCTGCTGCTGCTTCCTGCCTCGCAGCAATCAACGAACGGTTTGGAGGAAGCGGCATCGTCGCATCCGTCGAAAACCATTCAAACGCAAAGAAATATGCATTTGTTCGAGCAGTATGCCCTCCTCAACACTGGTTGGCTTTTGCGAAATGGATGAAGTTCGATCTTGGCGTCAATTACTGTTCAATGGTTACAGGAACTCATTTTCCCGATGGCCCTGATGAACGTGGATGGGAAGTTGCGTACCATTTCTTGCGACAACCGATCCAAGACCAAACTCCAAACACGTGCACAGTTCACGATGTGGACTCACTTTCGGGAATGGATATTCCAATGGAATTTGAAGTATTCATCCCACTTCCTCAGGGCGATTCTCCCTCTGTCCCCTCCATACAAAGCATCTGGGTCGGAGCCGATTGGAATGAAAAGGAAACTTGGGACTTGGTCGGTATCAAGTTCGAAGGTCACGAAAACATGCACCGAGTCCTCAACCCGAACGACAGTCCAGAGGGATTCCATCCTCTTCAGAAGCAACATAAGTTGCGCTATCACGATCACAACGAAATGTACGATGACCCGCAGGGATTCATGCGTAAGCCAGCGGACGAGGGCCGCGTTAAGTGAGGTATTATTATGGCACAAATGTGGATTACAATGGGACCCCAGCATCCAATGACTCACGGGCTGTGGACACTTCGCGTCAAGGTTGACGGTGAGACTGTCGTTGATACTGAAGCCGAACTTGGGTACATACATCGTGGTGTAGAGAAGATTTGCGAAGCACGCGACTTCACTCAAGTTACACCGTACTGCGATCGACTTTGTTACGTCAGCGCTATGACCTGGGCTAATTCCTATATTTATGCAGCTGAAGACCTTCTGGAAGCAGATGTCCCGGCTCGTGCAGAATACATTCGCCTTATTTCAGCAGAATTGCAACGTCTTGCATCTCACCTGATGTGGCTTGGAGCATTCGGTCCTGACATCGGAAACCTCACGCTCATGACATGGTGCATGCGTGACAGAGAAATGTTCCTTGACCTTCTCCAAGAACTTGGAGGCTCCAGAATGCACTACAATTATCCGCGTATTGGTGGAGTAAAGCGCGACATGCCAATCGGGTTTGCTGACCGCGTTATCGCGAAGACGAAATTGTTTGAAAAGCGTCTCGACGAATACGAAATGATGCTTGACGAATCCACCATTTGGCTCGTTCGATTGCAAGGTGTGGGTTATGCCAACGCTGAATCCATGGTCGATGCAGGCGTCTCAGGTCCAAACGTCCGAGCAGCTGGTGTAAACTACGACGTTCGCTGGGCTCACCCATACTCCGTCTACGACGAAATCGATTGGGAGCCTGCAGTAGAGAAGCCAACCTCGGTCAAAGGAGCAGATTGTTACGACCGTTACCGTGTCCGAATGGAAGAAATGCGTCAATCCTGCCGAATGGTTTTGGATGCTCTCAATAAGATTCCAGGTGGAAAGAACACCAATTACGCCAACGGCGATGAGATGATCTACACGAAGGCTCCAACTCGCGCACCTGAAGGTGCTACAGGTTTCAGCAACTACGAGTGTACCCGTGGCGCATCGCAGTTCTACATCCAAGGCGGTGGCGAAGGGCGTGGAAAGAATCCGTACCGTGTATCGATTCGTTCACCGATGTTCATCACTATTCCTTACGTCGCAAAGACGATGATTGGTTACAAGATTGCTGATATTCCAGCAATTATGGGCAGTTTCGACCCGTGCATCGGAGAAACTGACCGCTGAGGTGATTATTATGGATGACATCTACGATTTACGCAGTATCTTTCTTGGAAAAGACAGCATTGTCTCTTCTCTGATTACATCGGCTCTCGAAGGCACGCCACTTGAAGAGAATTCAGGAGATTTAGCTTTCCTAGTGGGTACTTTTGCCGTTGTGAACATCGTCTTTTTGATGCTGTTCTTTAGCCAATTCGCTATCCTGTGGATTGAACGAAAGGCTGTTGCCCGTATGAACGACCGCCGTGGTGCAACGACCGCACTCCGCTCCCTTTGGGTCGGAGAAAACGGCGTTACTGCAGGTGAGTGGTGGAAGATGCTTCCATTTGGTGGCGGAATTGTAGGTGCCATCAACAAATTCCTCAACAAGAAGTTCGGAAACAGAGACGAGAACTTTGCAACCGTGGACCGTGTGAACAACCGTTCATGGATGGGTTACTCGATTCTACCCGGTTTCTTCCAAAATGTTGCTGATGGAATGAAGTTCCTTCTCAAGGAACATATGGTCCCTCGACGGGCAGACAAACTCATTTTCGAAGTCTCACCGTTCCTTATTGTTTCATCAACTCTACTTATTCTCGGCATTATTCCTCTTTCAAGTGGCATCTATGCAACCAACCCCGATCTTTCCATTCTCTACGCTATTGCCATCTTTGGAATTGCACCTATTGGAGTTTTCTTTGCCGGATGGTCATCCAACAACAAGTACACATTAATCGGCGGAATTCGCTCTGCAGCACAACTTACGGCGTACGAAATCCCTCTCCTACTCACACTCTTGTCGGTGGCTATTCTTTCGGGTACATTCAACATCATCGAGAGTATTCACTTCCAACACGCCGCCGGTTCATGGAATCTGTTTTTGATGCCTCTGGGCGCTGTCTTGTTCCTCGTGACCATGATTGCAGAGGTTGAGCGTGTTCCGTTCGATATGCCAGAAGCTGAAGCGGAATTGGTCGAAGGGTGGTGGACCGAATACGGCGGTATGCGATTCGGAATGCTGTTCATGGCTGAATATATTCGAACATATGCAGCTTGTTTCCTATTCACTCACTTTTTCTTGGGCGGATGGCACTTGCCATTCCAAGGTACAATCAGTCAAATCCCAGTTCTCGGCGATGCGTATGTGTTGATTCCAGGCGCTGTTGTTGTTTTGGTTAAGACATGGCTCGTCTTCCTTGTTGTGTTCGTGTGGGCCCGTTTCTCTCTTGCCCGTATCCGTACTGATCAAATCCTTGAGTTCGGTTGGAGAATGCTTCTCCCGCTCTCAGTCGTTCAAGTCGTTCTTTCTGCGGTCTACCGACTGTACTTGTTCGAGCCTACCAACATGAGTTATTCTTCTGAAGGTGGAAACGCATGGGATGCATTCGGCATCCCAATGCTCGTCCCTCTTGCAACAACATTGTTTTGGCTCGGCGTCTTCTATGTGCTTCTCAACGATGAAGACAAGGACGCAGCTCCAGACAGAATGTATCACGTTTACACATTACAGCCCGCGGGAACGCATACTCCGGGAAAGGACTGAGGTGAATTATTATGCCAATGCATCCACACGCAAAACCGAATTTTAGAAACTTGTTCTGGTATCCGTTCAAAATTACATTGATTACCGCTCTCCGAACCTTCCCGTTTTTCGGCAAGAGGTTCGGTAAGCGACTCGATTGGGGCTATCACAATACTGAACACCCAGAGTTCCTTGATGATGGAAGTAAATCCCGTGCAGGTAAAACTTCTGAGTTTAACGACATCTCGGTTCAGACTTTCGCTCCAGACCGGGTCACTTCGGACTTATTCCCTACACTATGGAAGCCTCAAACTGTTCAATACCCGTACGAACGCCTTGAGGAAATGGAACCTTGGCTTTTCGTCCCCGGCAACTACAACGGTCGAATCGGCGTCATTTGGGAAACATGCACTGCGTGTAAATTGTGCGTCACCGCCTGCCCTAACGATTGTCTTCACATGACCACAGAACTTCGTGTTGACGTTCTTGACGGTGCTGATGGGGAACACGGAGGAATGGGTGGAGAACTCGAAGTCGGCGGACACGCTGCCACTCTCCTCCCTGAAGTTGCAGCCACTCTTGACGACTTTAACCACGTCACAGCTCACACCGATACTCCGAATGAATGGAGATTTGGTGAAGTGCTCGACCTTACCGGCAGTACTGCAACCGTTCGGTGGAACGATTCTGGTGAAGAAGTCGAAATCGAACAGGCTGAGTTGCGAGTTGCAGACGACCAAATTGTCTCAGGCCGTATTGACTTGGGCCGATGTATGTTCTGTGGATTGTGTATGGAAGCATGTGGTTTCACTTCTTTCTTCATGACCAACGAATACGATGGAATGTCTGGATTCACTCGACAGGAACTTTGGATGGATGCCAGCAGAACTCGTGTATTGCCTGGAATCCATCAAGAAGCAGTTGACACCGAGTTGGCTAAGCGAGCCACCAAGGAACGCACCAAGCGTGCTAAGAAAGCAGCTAAGGCTGCTGAAGCAAAGGCTGCTGAGGAGAGTGCTTGAGATGGACATCGCAAGTGTTGCTGAAACGGGTGTGTTCTTTTTGTTCGCAACCATTGCGATTCTCGGCGCTCTTGGGCTTGTATTGGCCCAAAGAGTTGCTCACTCCATGCTTTCTTTGATTTTTTCTTTCATGGCTGTTTCAGGTATTTTCATCCTTTTGGGTGCAGAATTTCTCGCTGCGATTCAGATTCTCGTCTATCTTGCTAGCGTCGGTCTCGTCGTCTTGTTCGGTATCATGCTGACCCGTCGACAAATCCTAGAGGAGGACTTTGAATGAAACTCGTTTCCTTATTCACCCGTATGGGCTTGCTCGCTCTTGGTATGATTCTCGTGTCTGTTCTCAGCGCTGACAGCGTTTGGGCGAACAGCAGCGACGATTACCCAACCACCAGCGGTCTAGCCGATTCACTGCTCAACGATTGGGCGCTTCCTTTGCTTATCCTCGGTATTCTCATGTCGATGGCAATGATTGGTGCTGCATACCTCGTTCGTGACGAGAGAATGGAAAACCTTCTTTGGGAATTTGGAGGTGAAGAGGAATGATTGATCCAGCATTGGTATCCGCACTCTCTGCTTTGATGTTCGTTATCGGACTCGGCGGCGCATTCACTCGAAAGAACGCTATTATTGTCCTCATGTGCATCGAATTGATGCTGAACGCAGCGAACATGCAATTCGCTGCAGCCGCAGTCCATCACGGCGATACGACCGGATGGGTTTACACACTCTTTGCCATTGCAATCGCAGCAAGTGAAGTTGCGATTGGTTTGGCGATTTTCCTTGCCGTTTACGGACAGCACGAAACGATATCATTGGACGATGTGGATGTCCTGAAGAACTGAGGTGTTTGAATGGCAGGTACAGATGTTACAACTACAATTCAATCGGAGTGGCTCGATTTCGCTCCGCTCATCATTCTTCTACCAATGGTTACTTTTGCAGTGATTCTCTTTCTTGGTCGAGTGTTCAACGGCCACCCGGTCTGGAAAAACAATCTGAAGGAAGGCGGCCTCATTGCGCTACCCGTTATGGGTGCCAGCCTTGTGCTCTCTCTTCTCCTGATTTCGGAGTTCCTCGGCGGGTTTAACCCTCTCAAGGTGTTTGACCCCGAAATTGCAGATAAAATTGCGTGGGTCAATTCAGCTGTTTGGAACGGCGGAAGCACCGTTACTCCTGTCTCTTTTGGTTTCGGCATTTATGTAGACCACGTTACCGTCATGCTGTTGTTTGTAGCTGCATTCTTGTGTTTGCTCATCAACACATTCAGTATTGGATACATGAACACGGACCCTATTAACGATAACCGAAATCACCGTTTCTATGCAGAATTCGTTTTGTTCTGTTCCGGTATGCTCGGCATGGTACTTGCAGATTCGTTCCTTTGGTTGTTCATCTTCTGGGAGATAATGGGTCTCTGCTCGTACCTCTTGATTGGATTCTATTACGAACGCCCAAGTGCAGCATCTGCAGCAAAGAAGGCTTTCTTGACCACTCGTATTGGAGACGTATTCCTCATGATTGGACTTGTCATGCTTTGGGACCTCTTCGGATCGCTTGACTACGCAGTCGTCTTTGATACCCACAACATTGAGGAAGTAGCGAAGAACTCTGCAGGCACACTTCAATGGGCGCTTGGATTAATGTTCATTGGTGCCGTTGGTAAATCTGCCCAATTCCCACTTCACGTTTGGCTGCCAGACGCTATGGAAGGACCTACGCCAGTCTCCGCACTCATTCACGCTGCCACCATGGTGAACGCTGGATTGTATCTTGTTGCTCGAATGTTCCCGTTCTTTGGAGCAGAAGCGCTCCACGGCGACCTCGAAGATCTCGCCTTCATTATCGCTGCAATTGGCGGAATTACCGCAGTTATGGCGGCAGCAATCGCTTTCGTCCAGATGGATTTGAAGAAGGTCCTCGCCTATTCGACCATGAGTCAATTGGCCTACATCTTCACTGGCCTTGGATGTGCAATGTATCTGGCTAATACGCTTGACTGGCATCATGATGATGACGCACACTACATCGTTGTTGTCGCCTTCGGTGCTGCTTTGTTCCACCTGTTCAACCACGCTATGGCTAAGGGTATGTTGTTCATGGCCAGTGGTTCAGTGATTCACGAAGTTCATCACGCTCACCATCACCTCCACCACCACGACGACCATGGTGATGGACACCACGACGACCATCACGACGATGACTTTGATGCTCAATCGATGGAAAACATGGGAGGCTTAGCCTCAAAGATGCCAATTACTGCTACCGCAATGCTCGTTGGTTCGGCTTCGATTATGGGATTGCCACTCATTGGTGGATTCTGGTCTAAGGAAGGCATTATCGCTAACGCTTGGAGAGTTGCACTGGATGACCCACGGTTCTTCCTGCCGGCGACATGCGTACTTATCGGAGCAGCCATGACTGGCTTCTACATGTCTCGAATGTGGTTCAAGACATTTGCCGGTAAACCAAACAACGAGGTCGCAGCTCATGTTGGACCTACCAACACATGGATCAAGACGCCTCTGTTCATCTTGACTTTCGTTACCCTTTCTTCGGTAATTTTCGCAGGACTTGGCTTCACACACTGGGCTTCCGATAACGCGTATGAACTCGGTGAGAAAGGTCTGCTCAAGGGGCTTGTCTACGAATTGGAACACGCCTTTGCAAACTCCGATGCGTTCTTCTTCATCCTGACCTATGTTGCCATCTTCTTGGGTGCAATCGTCGGTCCCGGACTTGCTATGGCTCTCTACGGAGGCAAACTTGCTGACGGGGAAGAAACAAAGTCATGGATGCGCCCAGTCATTCAACTCAGTGCTTGGATTAACAAGCGCTTCCACTTCGACAACTCTGCTTTCGCAGAATCCAGTTTGGCCACCGCTCTTGAGAACCGTCTCTACATTGATGAGTACTACGACAAAGCTATGGTAAACATCGTGGCAGGATTCTCAAACAAAGCGGCAGAAGCAGACAGCGAAGTCATTGATGGAACCATCAAGGCGATTGAAAGTGGTTCGCAATCGCTTTCATCCATTGTTCGTTCAATGACCACTGGTTCTGCACGTGATTACATCCTCATGGTGGCAGTTGGAACATTAGCGATCTTCATGTTGATTTGGGGGGTGGCTTGAATGCAAGATTGGATTTCATTGCCGCTCGTCGGTTTCCCCTTGATCTCAAGCCTTCTTCTCTTGGCTTTCGTTTCGAAAGCAAGTGAGTCGATGCGAAACAAACTTTCCGACCCGATCCGAATGGCTTGTTTGGTGTTCTCGTTGGTTCTTCTCGGAATCACCACGGGTATGTTCTTCCAGTACTTCGGAGACATCAGTTGGGAGGGTATTGGATTTAACCAATACGAGTACACTCATCGCTACACCTGGATTGAATCACTCGGAATTCATTGGACTGTAGGTTTGGATGCCCTCTCCTTCCCAATGGTTTGGTTGACAACTTTCCTCCTACCTGTGACAATCATTGCTACATGGAATGAAAAGAATGGTGCTACCTACTTCCCAATCGTACTGGCAATGGGCGGCGCTTTAATCGGCGTATTCGTTGCTCTTGACTTGTTCATGTTCTACGTGTTCTGGGAATTGACACTGATTCCGATGTTCTTCCTCATCCTCATGTGGGGTGGAGCAGACAGAAAGTATGCTTCTCAGAAGTTCTTCATCTACACCTTTACCGCCTCTGTAGTGATGTTGCTCGGTCTGATAACGCTCTACTTCTTCCAAGACCCCGGAAATCCATTGGATTACGCAGGCAGCATGACCGGTCGAAGTTTCGATATTCCAACCATTACACAACACGCTCTTGCAGAGAACAGCAATGGAAACTGGTACCTTGGAGCTAACATTCAGAAGATTCTGTTCGTAATGCTCATGCTTGGGTTCTTGGTTAAACTTCCAGCAGTTCCATTCCACACCTGGCTGCCTGACGCTCACGTTCAAGCGCCCACGGGTGGTTCAATGCTACTAGCAGGCGTAATGCTCAAGATGGGTGCTTACGGCATGTTCCGACTGCCAATCAGTTTGTTCCCGCATGCTTTGGAGTATTTCCAACTCGCTTTGATGATTATCGGTATGATTTCGCTTGTTTGGGGAGCCATTGTCTGTTTGGGTCAAACCAATCTGAAGAAGATGGTTGCCTACTCATCCGTTTCTCACATGGGTGTCATTCTCATCGGAATCGCTACAATGCAACCAATGGGATGGGCAGCAGCCCTCTTCATGATGTTTGCTCACGGCATCATCAGCCCGATGCTTTTCGCCGTGTGTGGCGCTTTCAAGCACCACTACCACAGCATGGAAATCGGAGCTATGCGTGGAATGGCAAAGCACTCACCTTGGATTGCCACATCAATGATGTTTGCATGGATGGCCTCACTCGGTCTTCCACTTTTGGCAGGATTCGTTGCTGAATTAATGATGTTCATTGCTTTGTGGTATTTCATTGATGCTAACGGATGGAGCGTCTTTTGGATGGTCGGACCGGCGCTTGTACTCGCTGTTACCGCTGCATACTACCTTTGGTCGATGCAACGAACAATCTTTGAGGGTGGAGACGAAACTCAACCTCCTGCTTCGTTGCACGGAGAACCAGTGCCCGATCTTGCATCGCCGGAGAAATTGGCTATGCTCATTCTGGCTGCCTTCACAATCCTGTTCGGTGTCATGCCGTGGATTGGTCTCGATATGATGCATGATTGGACAAAACAAATCTTTGACGGTTTGATTTTACCAATTCTTGGTGACTTTAGCGGAGGTATCTGAAATGTCGAACCTAACTGAAATCGAACCGTTCGGAGAAGGATTTGTCGAAGCAATGGGGCCAGAACTCATTTTGTTTGTTGGCATGATACTCCTTATCATCGTACCAAATCTCGGTAAAGGTACATTCCGCATACCTGGAACTCAAGTGAGACTACCTTGGCTTCTGGGTGGTCAGCGTTTTACAATTACCAGTGACCCACGGCTGCCTGCTTGGCTGGCAACCTTGACTTTAGGCGGTGCTTTCTTCAATGTTCTCTACACATTCAGCCAGGGACTCGACCGGGTTGCTATCGTGACTGAATCTGGAAAGCAATTGCTACTTGTAAACGGCTTCAGTAGGATTTTCGAACTGATTTTCTTTGGTGCTCTTGCACTTGCTGCATTTTCAAGCATGAACCGTCTACGTGTGGATGGTGTTGGTTCAAAGGTATCAGAAACTGAATTATTCAACAACCGACGGCAAGCTGATTTCTACATCTTGATGGTAACTTGTGCACTGGGAATGTCCGTTGTCGCACTTGCCCAAGATCTGTTTGTGTTGTTCATCGGGCTTGAACTTGCATCGTTCTCTACCTATGTCCTCGTTGCGTTCCTCAAGGAATCCAAGGTTGGGGTTGAATCTGGAATGAAATACTTCATCGTCGGTTCAGTTGCTTCAGGTGTCGGTCTATACGGCCTGTCGATGCTTTACCTCTGGGCAGGTTCGCTGCAATTCGATGTATTGGCTACTGCTTTTGCAACGACCAGTTCAACAGAAATGGCTCTGCCGTTAATCGGAATCGGCTTTGTGCTGGTTGGATTTGGTTTCAAGGTCAGTGCAGCCCCATTCCACTTCGCTGCTCCAGATGCGTATGCTGGAGCAACAAGTCCTGTTGCCGGTGTTCTTGCAACTGCAAGCAAGGCAATGGGAATGATTGGATTGGTTCGTATGTTACTCATTGTTGCGGCTCCTGAAACCGGTGATGGCAGTGCTATCTGGCTTGTTTGTCTTGGCGTTCTTGCAGCGGTTACCATGACTTGGGGTAACCTGGCCGCTCTTGGCAGCGACAATCCAAAGCGAATGCTCGCTTATTCCTCCGTTGCTCACGCTGGTTACATGCTGGCTGCTCTCACTGCAGTTGGTGCTTGGAACTGGGATGCTGCAGTGTCTGGCGATGCTGGTGCGGCAGCGGTTGCCGTCTTGACGGCTGTAATCTTCCACCTGCTGGTTTTGGTTGCCTTCAAACTCGGCGCCTTCCTCGTACTGTCCATTCTTGAATCAGAAGGCGATGTTTCCCGTTTGTCTTCACTTGGCGGCCTTGCTAAGCGAGAACCACTCCTTGCAGTCTCAATGTTCATCTTCATGATTTCACTTGCAGGTGTTCCACCAATGGCTGGGTTCCTTTCGAAGTTACTCGTCATCATGGGAATCGTCCGTGTCGCCGTTGGTGACATGGGTGCGGAACTCGCCGATGGCGGCATCTACGCACTAGGCGACATGCACTGGGTTTGGTGGCTTGCGTTGTTAATGGTCCTCAACTCAGCGATTTCGATGTTCTACTATCTTCGTGTCGGTGTCGTTATGTTCTTTGACGAACCTGAAGAAGGCCGTGAAGGGCCACTTCCGTCCGGCTGGCAAGTACGTGCAGCAATCTTTGCTTGTGTCCTTACGACACTCATCATTGGTGTCGCTGGAGACGCAGTGCTTCGCCTTTGTGAAATGGCTGCTCAGAGTCTCAACTACAACTGGTGAGGCTGTTCTTTCGGCTTAAACGCCCTATTGCGGGACTTTTGAGACGGGTTCTTGGGTGCTGTATTCAAGAAGGGTCGGCTGTTGGGATATACAGGTGAGACTACTTGGGTCGACGTTATGAAGAAAAAGTGGATGTAGAAGAGCTTGCTCGACTCGAAAATCCAGAAGACGCGTCAGGCGGTAAAATCCGTGTCAAGATGCCGAACCGTAAAATCAACGAAATGTTTGCATTTGCTGAACAGATCCTAGGTGGTCGACGTGTTACTGTTCTCTGTGAAGACGGTGAAACCCGTATGGCTCGAATCCCCGGTAAGATGCGCCGCCGTCAGTGGGTCCGTGATGGGGACCTCATCATTGTCTGGCCTTGGGATTTCCAAGACTCCAAAGCAGATGTAAAGCACCGTTACACCAAAACTCAAGCAATGTACCTTTCACGCAAAGGCGTTCTCCCGAAGGAGTTGGATTTCTTTGGTATGAATACATCAAACGATGATGACGATGATGAATTCTCTGACACCTTCGGTACGATGGATGAGCCTGAAGAACAAGAAACCGATGATTTGTTTGGTTCTGATGACGACGATGATGACGATGATTTGTTTGGTTCTGATGATGACGATGACGATGATTTGTTCGGCTCAGACGACGATGACGATGATGACGATGATTTGTTTGGTTCCGATGATACAGAGGAAGAAGCACCGGCTGAAGAAGTTCCACACATCCCTGTTGAAGAATATCCCGCAGAAGACGATGACGACGATGACGATGACGATGACGAGGACCTCGAAGCCTTGTTTGGTTGAAGTGATGCAAGACCCTGGGTGGGCGAATGGCGAAAGGAAACGACTGGGAAGACGAGTTGGGCTCCAACAAACGCCAGCGTAAACGCCGTCGCCAGAATAAACAAGCTCGAAAAAAGAACTCTTCAGAGCAGAGCATGGATGAAGACTATGCAAAGAGCGAACAAGACCACTTTCTCAGCAACCTTGAGGCAAAATCCGGTGCTTTCAACTGGATGAAGGAAGACCGTTACAAGCGAATGTTTCGCGACATAGAATCCAAGATTCAAGGTGCGTTAGGAACTGGGACATACGATTGGGTTGACCGACGAGTATTCGACCAGGTTTTTGACAGAATGACCCTCATGTCTCTGTACAAATTGATGAAAGCCGGTACGATTGACACCCTCGATTTCCCAATCGCTCGAGGTAAGGAAGCTCACGTCTTCCACGCAACAGACATTGACGGCAAAGTCGTAGCTGTGAAGATTTTCCATACCTCCAATGCCGTTTTCAAGAATCTGATTCAGTACATCGAAGGTGATCGCAGATTTGGCGGCCTACGACGCCGACACCGCGATCTTGTTGACATCTGGGTTCGAAAGGAGCACCGTAATTTGTCACGTCTTTCACGTTGGGGATTGAATGTACCTCGCCCGCTTGGCATACACAAGAATGTCCTCGTGATGGAGTATGTAGGAAACAATGTATCAGCATCGCCTAAACTCCGTGAGGTGAAAGTTGATGACTCCGAAAGTGTCTTCAAAGATTTGTTGGAATTTTTGGCAATTTGTTGGCAAAAAGCAAACTTAGTCCATGGAGATTTTTCGCCGTACAATATTCTCTGGCACGACGGAAGAGCCATGGTTATCGATGTCGGCCAAGCGGTCATCCAAACCCACCCTAAAGCACAGGAGTTCCTCGTTCGCGATGTCACTCGTTTGGTCGAGTGGGGTAAGAAAAACGGAGTAAAAATGGAACTCGCTGAAGCAATGTTTGAGGTGCTCAACATGAACCTCGACCACATTCAGCAGCAGATGTTTTCTGAAGAGGAATAATCACTCTTCGCCCCAACTGACTTCTTCATCTTCTGCAAGTTCCATCATTTCGATGACAGCTTCTTCGTCTTCCGGGTCAACTTGGGCTGCACGCATGCGTCGATTCCGTCGTTCAGAGAGGTCAGATAAGCCAGGTACGAGTCCTTCAAATCCAGTGGAAGGGGCAGTTGTGTCCTCGCGTATTTCGATGCTGTCAAGTTGACGATTTACGATTCGAGACCGTCTTCGATCCCGTTCGAGGAAGTTGAGTACGGTCCCATGTTCTGCCCCACCGGCAATCATTTCGATAGCTTGACGGGCAGCGGAAAGGCCTTCTTCTTCACCGACCAATACAACCGTAGAATTGTAAATGGTGATTTGAGTGTCGGTTAATCCCTCGATGAGTTTGCGGATTTTCCCTTGGCTTCCAATAATACGCCCGCGGATTCTGCGTTGTTGATTCGATCTTTTACCAACGAATTTTCGGATATCAACAAGTTCGAAAAAGTGGTTGTCTTCAAGCAACTGAATTGCCGCTTTCGGAGCCATACCTCTGCCGATAGCTTTGATGACGTTTGGAAATTTCATTGCTTTGACAGGATCATAAGTGCCAGGCTCTCCCCAAACAACTTCGACATCACCGGTTTCGGAGTCGATGTTGAATTCCTCGCATCCTGATGCGGTTCGGAGGGACTTCGCAGTCGCTCCTTTTGAACCAATAAGCACCGCGATGCGGTTCATTGGTACACGAGGCAGTGGCTGGCGCATGGCTAATCCTACAGCCGACCTCTTTTCAATCTCTTGTTCGGCGTTGGAATACACTGATGGCAAAACCAGCCAAGAGAAGAAGCATTACTGACGGAGCAAAAGACGGCACTAATCCTGGTGAACCGATCGAAGCGCCAGTAACGACCATGTGGTTGTAATTGTTACCTTCGTCGTACTCATCGATGACGTTCACGTAGTCGATGACCAGGCGTAGGTCGAACTGTCCGGTTTTCGGAACTGTGTAGTTCCAAATAAGCAACTCTTCACGGTCGGCGAGCGAGTTCGTTTCCAAAGTTCGTGATTCCATTACAGTCCATGATACGGATGAGGTTCGGTCAGCCGGTGCTGATTCAAGCCGTACAACGACGCTTCCACCATAATCTTGGTTGCTTTCCAGCAGGCTCGTGATTGTAACATTACCATCAGTTTCTCCCGGTCGAACAATCTGTCGGTCAAGATTGGTTTCTGTTGCGTTCCAGTACAGATCAAGGCCTGGAAGGATTTGGTAAGCGCTTGGATTGGATGTGTATTCATTTCCAGCATTGTCAACAACGATTGCCCGGAACATCAAGTATTGACGCGATTTTGTGGCCCAGCTGGCGAGTCCAATTGAGCCGGTAAGCCCCGGTGAGCTCATTTGCAACCAGTTACCGGAGAGGTCAGGAGTTTGTCCAACACCGTTTGAGTCGAAACCGAATTGGATGTATGAGTTGGATGAATCAATTCCCGAGCCGTCGTCTACGGCATTGAATTGAACATTCGCCGGACCGATGCGACTTGTGGTTAACTCATCGACGGCCCATCCAATCGACACTGGAAGTGTGTCATCGATTCGGATTTCGACCAAGGTAGTGGCACCAATGTTACCGACTCTGTCAATAGCGCGAACTGAGACGGTGTGGTTGCCTTCTGCAAGGCTAAGTTGGACGGAATCAGAAGTCGTTGTGTTCCATACCACGCCGTCCAATGAATATTCAGCGGATGCAACACCGCTGCCTTGACCATCATCGGCGTTGTTGATGAGACCACTCAAGGTGACATCGGTTGATTTTTGCCAGTTTGAGCCGTCTCCGACTGTAACTGATGAAAGCGTAGGTCCCGTTCTGTCGATACCGACAAACATTGTCTTGGTTGCAGATAGACTCGAACTGTCGTAAACAGTGAGACGTGAGTTCCACGTTCCTTCCGCCATGGCGCCACTGCTCCAATCCCATCCATAGGCAAGGTTTCCAGGTCCGTCGTTTGCTGGTGCTCCTGGACCAGGTACATTGGTAATTGTCGCATAGCTGAGGTCGTCATCGCTTGCGCCCCAACGGTAGGCCAATGTTCCGTCCGTTGGGATACTAAACCATGCTCTGTCCGAAGCCGATGTGCCGGTTCCAGCAGCTGCATTGAGTGCTGTGAAAATTGTGATTACTGGGACTTGATTGACGATGTTGAAGGTGCCTGATGTTGCAACAACAGATTCGTTGACATCATCATCCCATGCTGTCGCTCGAAGGCTGTAAGAGCCGTTGGTATAACTTGTTGAGTCAAAGTAGGTTAACCATGGCGTAGTCGTGAGGTTGGTAACCGTTGTCCAACTGCTTCCATCACTGGAAATTTCTATGAGGATGGATGACACATTTGCCTCACCGCTCATCGAAAACGACAGGCTGAGCAGCCCAGTTACATCCTGATTTTGAGTCGGACCGTTTGAGAAACCCAGTGTTAAATCTGAGTTTGTGAAAAGGTTGGTTTTCGAATCGTCGAGTTCGAGATGAACTGTAGGAGTTGTACTCATGAATAGGAGAAGTACGACGAGAACCACACTCGGCCAACTCCTTCCCATGATGCTGTGACGGGTGCGGTTATCCTTGAATGCTCCCCTTGATATGGGTCGTTTCTCGTCAAATGAGTTCTGTCTTTTTCACATCAGTCATGTATTACCTCTCACGGAGCAGACGAATCTTTGCCTTGAAGTGGTTTTTTTTCATGGCTCGCAGAGATGGGTTCAAGTGCTCCGCAGGTTGTCGAATACCTACATGGCAAGCGCGTGGAAGCCGATATTGGCAATTCTTCTCCTCTGTATAGCATCGGTTCCGATGCCTGTATCAGCGGAGCAAAGCGGTTCGATTCAGGCAAGTCCGAGTACGGTTGCCCTACTTCCAGCCAATCCTGTTGCAGGTGGTTCGGTCACGATTAACCTGCAATTGTACAACAGCGGCAACTATGCGACAGATGTCGAATACTCATTTTATCGTGATTCGAGAGGTCCTGACCAACTTCTCAAAGAAGCCACGATTGATATCGATACAGAAACCTCTGCGCAGGTTTCAGCAGTGTGGAACGGACTCACTGAAGGTGATCACGAGGTTCATATCACTTTCGAACATCCTCGAAACTCTGGTAACGAAGCGCATTTCTGGGTTGACTTTACCGTTACCGGGCTTCCGAACCTCAAGGTAACGCAAACTGAACTTACACCAGCGACTGGAATTTTCTCAGGAGACACTGTTATGCTTTCTTCACTTGTCCGAAATGTAGGCAGTGAACCTGCAGTCTCAAGTATCCTTCACATCGACTTACCCGGTTCGAGCGACTTGGATCTCACAACTCCGCCTCTTGACGCAGGGGCAACAGAATGGGTCAACACAACTTTTACCGCTCCTGAAAGTGGCTCACACATACTCTATGTTACGCCGGATTACCAAGATGCAGTTCAGGAGTCATCAGAATTCAACAAAGTGATAGAAGTTCCACTCGTTGTTGATACTCGGATGGATGTTTTCCACATTGGAGAACTAACAGTAGACATTGCCGAAGGGGCTCTTCAAGGCCCGTGGGTGGTTTCAGGAAAACTCGGCCGAACCAATGGTACCGGTTTATCGGATGTACCAATGTGGCTCCAAATTTCAAGTCTAACCGGTCAATTGGTTACAACTGCGCCATTTAGCGTGCCGTTGAGTGGAACAGGATATGCTGAATCGACGTGGAGCCATACCCTTACCGCTGCTGAACTCGATGGACTACCTGCCGGTATGCATACCATCACTGCTAAGATTGACCCGTTCTCGAATGCTGCTTTTACACAAGAGTCAACAGATAACGACGAGGTTTCAAGCACCCTCTCTAAGTTTGAGGTGCCTGATGTATTCGTTGATGCGAACGCTATCGCCTCATCCCCATCGGTAAACTCCGGAGATTCGGTTGAATGGCGTGTAAGTATGATCAATACTGGCGATATTCGTGTTTCTGGTCGATTACACTACACATGGGAAGGGACAACTGAAACCTCTCCGATTATCTATCTCGATTCCGGTCAAGATTACACCTGGGTCGTTGAACTCACCACCGCTATTGGTGCACACCAGGCTGACTTCGAGGCTCAGTGGGTCGCTTCTTCAAACAGTTGGGACTCAAACCCCTTGAACAGCGTTGCAACCGGTACGGTCTCCGTAGAAGCAAATTTACGTCTTAGCTGGGCTCTCTCAACCCTCGAAGTGACCGATTCAGAAGGTTCGGCATTCACACTCCCAATGACTCAAGGAAACGATTATTCCCTTACCATCGATTTGACCAGTACTGCTACTGGTTCACTAACTTATGATTGTGTAGATGGCAACGATGAACTCATTAGCACAGTTACTGCTGAAGTTGTGAACCTCGGAGACAAGGTCACGCTTACATGTGATTTTACCGCAGTAGCCCCGTCTACTGTCGTGCGATTGGTGCCCTCGGATTCAACGATTTCAAACACCTTTACGCGGACATTCTCTACCGTACTAAGCGGAGATGAAATTGATGATATGAATTCCAATTCTGAACTTGGGACGTTCACGCTGATTGGGTTCGTTGCCGTTATTCTCATAGCTATCCTGGCAATTTCAGTGTTTTTGACCCGTGAATCAGAGGAAGAAGTTGAACGTGACATTTTCGAGTACTGCCCAGCATGCGATGGTGAACTCGAAGGTGATGAAGACCGATGCCCTCATTGTTCATTCAATCTCAAGAAGGCGAGAAAGCAATTCCATGATTGCAATGAATGTGGCGAATCGATTCCAGATTTACTCGACAATTGTGTCTATTGCGGTGCTGAACAAGACGTCTCCTCCTTCTTTGAGAAGCGAGAACGTAAGGAACGCACGGTCAAAGAAACGGTTGCTTTGCCTGATGAAATTGACGAAGACGCTATCGTTACAGGAACCGAGAACTTTGCTCAAGCTGTGAAAGAGTTTGGATTTGATGAAGATGAACTTGAGTTTGAATGGGATGAGAACATCGCAACTGCTGAAGCGGAAGTCGAAGCCGCTTATGATCGTCGAAACGCTGACGAAATTCTGCGTGAGGACATGACTGAAGAAGAATTGGAAGCGTACGAAAACACAGTTACAACCACGCTCAAGAGCATGAAGGATCTCAGTGAGAGTTCAAACGACATCGACGCTATTTTGGCTTCGAAGGGCGAGATTATTGCACACAAGGACGATGGAAAGGATCTTTCAGCAAGCGATGCAGACATTCGTGGTCGACTGTATGAGATTACTGGGGAAGACGGAATCATGCCGGGCGACAAAGTGAACGTCGGCATGCAACTGTCAGATTCAGCATTTGCAGGAAACGAAGTAACGGAAACCACCTCTGATTTCACTGTAATTGACGACGAAAAACCGCTTTCAAAGATCGAAGATTTGGCTCCTAAGGCTGAGAAACCTGCCCGCAGGAGAGGTGCTCGTCGCAAAGCTGCTGAAGAAGTAAAGCCCGATGTTGCAGAGTGTGGTGCGTGCGGTGCTGATTTGCCGGTTGAAGCTACTGAATGTGGAACCTGTGGCGCTAAGTTTGAGTGATGTCCGTCGGCTTTCATAGGGTTCGTCATCGCAGGTGCTCGGCAACCACAAGCGTCATTCGGACAGATCGTGCTGCATCCATTAGGCTTCAAACCCTCGTATCATTCCGACATTGAATTGATATGTGGGGCGCTCTTGGCATCTACGATGAAGAGCAGTTGGAGTGTACCATTTTTACTGGTCATGACACTCTTTCTCAGTTCATTCTCTGGATGTTTAGGGCTTCTCCAATCGAGAGAGTGGTTGGAAGACCGGAGAGATCCCCCGGTTTTGGAAACAAAAACAGACAGTTACAAAGAAATCAAAGTATTCAACAATCTGTTTGAATGGGAGGCATATACCAACACGACCTTCATTCCAATCGATGACTCGGTCAGCGAAATTTCAATTTACAGGAAAGTGCAGATAACCGGAACAGAAGACATCGGATGTTTCGAGAGTTTTACCCGCTATGTGCGTGCTGAGTTGTATACTCCTTCGAATAATCTGGTTTGGTCCATTGATGTGTGTCAAGACCTCGGAGCATCGACAGAACCGCTTACTATGGAAGAAGGATCGACTACCTTTGAGAGTGGAAATTGGCGATTGGAGATTGATGCACGCGGTGGTGGATTGCAAAATACTGCCTTGCAAGACAATTTCCAAGTCGACGTCAACATCGAGAGAACCTGTTTGACGTATCCACTGGAAGATGTTTGTGAATGATTTAGACAAGTGAATCGTTGCAAGCGTATCGCCGAGAACAATTCCTACACTTGCCGGGGCGATCGTGATTACGCGCTGCACCACCTTCGACCATGAGCCTCTGAATTTCAAATACGGCATCGAAGAGTTCGTTTTTTGCACTTTCAGTCCAAGGTATCTGGTGCAGGTTTTCACTTCCATACCTTAACACGCCATAGGGGGAACTTTTGTTTGTACTTTTTTCGACTAAATGCAGGTATGCAAGGAGCTGCATTCGGTGGCTTGGGTGTGGATTTTTTGGCACCTTACCCGTTTTCTGCTCGACCGGAATAAACTCGCCATCCACGATGACAATTTGGTCGGGTCTGCCTCGCAGTCCCAGTTTTTCATCGCTGAGAAGGTTTGAGTCGACATCGTTATCGGAATAGGCTATTTCATCATCCTTTTCCAAGTCAATATCCTTCTTCATCGATTGAAGTTCGTTATCAGATAGCAGTACGCGCTGGAGTTGCCACGATGCTGCTAAAGTCCAAGTCATTGCGGTAATGAAGAGGATAAAAGTGGCTTGTTCACGGTTATCTGCAGCTGCTAAGGCAATTGCGTGAAGACCTAAAACGATCGAGCCGAACAGTAAACTTGCCTCAACTCTGCCTGCCTCAAACCAGCCTCCAATGAATCCTTTCGGCTCCCAGAATTGATTCAAATCATCGCGCTCTTCCAAGAACTTTGTTTTCTGTCGAGGTAGCGTTTCATTGAGTCCAATCCAAGAGCGCCATGGGACCGAAATTGCGATCAGTCCGGCAATCAATGTCGTTACGCTCCACAAAGCGAGATACCTCGCCATGTAGAGTGGCGTGACTACGTCATCGATGTAATTGAACGCTACAGCGTCAATCGATAATGCAATGATGACGGAGAACCACCAAGTCCAGATGGTGACGGAACGACGCATTTGAGTTTGAACCTCTTTGAAATCTTTCATTTTGGAGTGAATTTCTGCGTGTCTTTTGATTCCGGCGGTGATGGCTTCACCTTGCCCAGAATTTCCTTCCCGGGACAGCGACCATGAAAGCGGGCAATACTCGTGGCGTTCTAAATCGCTGGCGCTTACTGGTAAAGCAACTCCCTGAGAGTCACGCCAAACACCGTCTTCGGATTGAGTTGCACTCAGTCCACCGATTAGTCCAGTGCTCTCTGTCATTTGCAACCCCCCTCCCATTGAACACCTTCGCTTTACCTCTTGAGTTCTTCCTAGGTAATCCCGCCCAAATTACCCAATGGTTCGTCTGTATTTCGTTCCGATACTCTACGAACCGCTTTAATATGGAGTCCAAGTCGGACGACTGCTGAGGAATGACCATGTCCGAAGAATCGAACTTACTCTTGCCCTTCGAATCGTATGAAGAGAACGCAGTCAACATTGGTACTCAACAGAAGAGTGCTGACATGGCTCGATTCATCGAACGTGTTCGTGAAGACGGATTGTACCTCCTTGATGTTAATATGACCGACTCTCGTATTCGCTCCATCGCACAATTCCTCAACAAGTACGATGCAGGAAGAATCATGGTCGTTTCTGCTCGTCAATACGGCCAACGCCCTGCTCGTCTTTTCTCAGAAGCAATTGGGGCTAACGCTGCAGTAGGTCGTTTCATTCCTGGTTCCCTTACCAACCCAGTTCTTCGTTCATATGTTGAGCCGGATGTCCTGTTCGTCACTGACCCAGCTGCAGACCAACAAGCACTTCGAGAAGCAGTCAACTCCGGATTGCCAATTGTCGGCATTGTTGATGCGAACAACAACCTCCGAAACGTCGATGTTGCTCTACCAGCAAACAACAAGGGACGCCGTTCTCTTGCACTTGTTTACTGGCTCTTGGCTCGTGAAGTCCTCAAGGTACGTGGTGAAACAACCGACGAAGATTGGGCAGCTTCCCAAGATTTGGAAGACTGGCAATCCACCTTCTGAGACGTTTTAACCCTGCTTCGCTGCAGAACATCACTCGTTGGCTGCTAAATATGTCGATATTGCATCAGCGAACGCTTCAGGCGTAGGAGCACCGTGCATCAAGTTTCGAATCTTCTTCGCACCGGGTAGTCCCTTGGTGAATGCGACAGCATGTCGCTGCATCCAACGAGGCTGTAAGCCAACGCTTTGATGAGAATAATCGATGTATTTGTCCCAACACCATTTACGGGTGGCAAAAGCCTGTCCGATCGCTGAGCGTTCGTACCATTCATCACCAAGGTCTTGAATCCATGGTAAATCCTCTTCTTTCATCCAACCAAGTCCCACTTTAATGTCTCCAAAAATCGACGGTCGGCCTATTGCACCTCTTCCAATCATCAGCCCGGCAGCGTGCGTAGTCTCAAGGCATAATTTTGCGCTCTTGGCGTCAACTACATCCCCGTTGGCAATGACTGGAACTTCAACAGCCTCAACAATGCGCTTGATTTCGTTCCAATCTGCCTCGCCAGAATATCGCTGACGCAGGGTTCGGCCGTGAACACACAATCGTGAAGTGCCGATGTCCTCAAGTTCTTTGCAAATCTCAAATGCATTGTTTGCACCCTGTCCAGTGCCAAGCCGCATCTTTGCAGTCACTGGAATATCCACACGTTGTATTATTCCATCAACCATGGAGACCAGATTTTCTGGTTCTCCCATCAGTGCTGCACCCGCACATATCTTGGTAACTTTAGGAGCAGGGCAACCAAAGTTGAGATCGATAATGTCAGCGCTTGATTCAAGCATTTCTGCGGCAGTTGCCATGTCTCCTGCATCTCCTCCAAATATTTGAGGAATGAAAGGAACTTCCTTTTCGTGCGATTCCATTTTTCTCCATGACATAGCAGCCTCACGCGATAAGGCAGTGCTGTTGGTGAATTCTGTAATCGTGACATCAGCGCCACATTCTTTGGCAAGTAATCGGAACGGAAGGTCAGATACTCCAGCCATCGGAGCGAGAAAGAGAAGACGGGATTCACCCTCCCATGTGCCAGGTTTAGCACCGATGTGTTCACTCATATTCTCACGACCTCTGCTTCACTCGACAGGTTCGTCTTTAGGACTCATTTCCTTTTCATACAATAGAGCAACTCTTCGCATACGGCGAAGAATTTTATCAATTCGTGTGGAGATTTCCCTGTGCACTTCATCGGATGAGAACCCTGACATTTGGTGTCCGAGTGGCAGTCTTCCTCCGAGCAAATTGAGCAACAACATTTGTTCCTCAGGGGAGTGTCCTTTCATGTTCTTTTCCACATCTTCGACTTTCAATTTTCCCGCCTTCAATTGTGAGAGGAGTGCGGATTGTTGTTTTGTCTTCAAAATGCGCTGAAACCCACCTTTCTTCAACATCCAGTCTTCACCGCGCCGTTGGTGCTGCGCCGTCATTGCGGTCCATAAGGCGATGTTCAATCGGTCGATTCGTGGCACTCTTTGTACCATACCAGTGGTACGAAACCGTTCCAGTATTCGACCCAAACGAGGTTTCTGTTCATCCAGTAATTCTCCGGCTTCATCCAATGAAAGAGGTATGTCTCTACTCAGCAACAATTCAAACAGTTGAACCGATATTGACTCGGCATGGGCTTCTTTTCCTGGCCGCTCTCCAAGTAGGCCAAAATCTCCCATCCATTGCGAGAGGGTGTTTTCTTGGCTATCGGAAAACAGTGGTCGGTGATCGACAATACCGATGGTGAGGGGAGGTGTCTCAGATGGCGTGGTTTTGACTGCAGAAGGCAGTTCTTTTCGATTCCAATGTGCATCGAGAAGTGCCATTCGTTGTTTCACAATGGTCTCGCATTGAAGCGTGAAAAATTCAACAGCGTTGGGCAGTGAGCCCCCTCGCAGAAAATAGCGTCGCCACCCTTTGCCTTCATTCGAAAAACCGATGATACCTGCCTCAACAAGTCGGGTAAGATGGTGATTGAGCGAAGCGGGAGTCAACGCTAATTCATCAGCGAGCATTTTGGCATCCCAACTGACGTCCGGTTGTGCAAACAAGTATTCCTTTAGCAGGCGATGTACCGGTCCGGCCCTGCCAAAATCCGCAGTTGCTTCTCCTCGTTTTCGTACAAGGCAAAGCGTCTCGATAAACCACCCTACAAGATTGTCCAAATCTCGCTCGCTTGCAGGCAGCGAAACTTCCGATAATCGGACGCTAAACATGATACTCAGCCTTCGTTTCTGTCGAAGGTCTTTGAAGCCTGTGGATTATTTGCCGCTCAAGCGGCGAAAAATAGAACGGTTATCGTCGCTCGTCGTTCCAATCGTAATCCACGCCTTTCGAACCATGCCATTCGATTTCCATATCGATGTGTGGCATCATTTCGATTCGATCTTCACGCAGAATCCCTCTTCTTCGTAAGACCTTGACAGCAGAGTGGACGGTTGCACGAGAGCGACCAATCCTGCGAGCTAGAGCGGCTTGAGAGCGAGGAACGCCTTCTTTTTGGATGTCTTCGATAATGAGTTTCTGAACTAGAGATAGGCCAATTGGGAGTGCTGAAGCTGCGCGTTCTTCCGTAACTGCAATTCCGCGAAGGATTTCGACTTGACTTGGAGCTCCAGCGAAGTAGCATGTTCTGCCGTTTACTGGAAGAACGGTGACGCTTCTCCGGGTTTGTAATACGTCCAAATGATGACGAAGCGTTCCATTCGCTGCATTAAGCGTTGATTGGAGTTCTCGATAACACAGACCGGGATGTTGCTCCAACGTGGACAAAATTCTTTGCCGTAATGGATGTTCGTAGGCTCGAGATTTGCTTGAGACACTGCCGACAGCAAAGGCTCCAACAGCGGTAGCAGCGGCCGCTACACCACTCGCAATTCCAGCTACGCCCCCGGCGGCACCCACCAGGCCTGCAGACAACCAAGGTCGTTGTCGTACCCATTGTGCAAGCAGAGGCATGCATCGAACTCGAAGTTCTCCTTTCTTAATCCATCCCTCTCATGTTTGAGAGTTGATCATTCGTCTTGGGCTATGACCGTTCCCAGATGAATCTTCAGGTGGGCGACAAGAGGAGAGAGAAGGCGGCCACAGGTTCGACCGTGTTCGGTAAGAAGATAGGACACTCGAATTGGTGGCCCTTCAGTGACCTGCCGGTGTACGAGTCCTTCCTCAGCGAGATAGCGCAGTTTATCGGAAAGTGTCCGGGAAGATATCCCTTCAAGGAGGTTTTTCATTTGATTGAATCGACGCGGTCCAGCAATGTACAACGCCGAGAGTATTTCGATGGTCCATCGAGAGCCGAAGACGCTCAAAGCTTCTCCAGCCCTACACACCTCATTGTGCAAATCGTTGGTTGGGTTCAATTCCTTTTGGGATTCGAGAATACCTCGAATATCTCCACCGAGTGAGATGGCGTTTTCGATTGAACTTCGAACATCGTTGTAATCTTCACGTGAAACTCGAAGCGGGGGTATTGTCATATTCTCATCTCAAACAGCGCTAACTGTTCGACTACTTAATTCCATTTTAACACTGAATTATGAAATGAAATGAGAAAACTACCGGAGTTTGAGTCTCACCTTTGAAGAAGTCTCGCTGCGTGGGTCAATCATGCCCAAACAGGTGTTGCTCGTCCGAGGCGGCGCCCTCTCAAGCAATACGGGTATCGGCGGGGCTCATCACAACCTTGCAACTTCACTTGCCGAAGGAGAGATTTCCGGATGGTCTACTTCCCAAGTTTGCGAGTACCCTTTGCGCCGTCGCATGAACCCGCTTTCACGTCTCTACAAGCGATGGTTTTCTCATCCTCGAAAAGTTGAGAAAAAGACACGAGGAGAGCATGGACTTACTCTTCTTCATATCACAGATCAAGAACAAGCCCACCTCATTCCAGAAAATTGCTCTCTGCCTGTTGTTGTTACCGTTCACGATCTATTCCATCTGTGTCCTCAACAAATTCAAATTGGTGACGAAATAATCGATGTTGGCGAACAGAAACCGGGCTGGTTTCGTCGCAAAGATTTGCAAAAATTACGAGATGGACTTTCGCGTGCGGACCTCCTCGTTTGTGATTCACAAGCAACTCTGTCTGCATGCAAACAACATTTCCCTGAGATAAAATCGGTTTGCGTACCGCTCGGACTTCGTATTCAATCGTTCACTCCAGTTGCTCAAGATTCAGTCGATGTACTTACTCCCGCTCGCGACTTTACGAAGAAATGCCATTTGCTCATCGTTGGAAGTCACGCCCCTCGAAAGCGCCTTGAATTCCTGTGCAAGGTTCTCGGTGAATTGGAAGAGGAAGTCAAAAACAGCATTCAGATTCATCATGTTGGGAATGAGAAATGCCCATTTGGAGGCCCATCTGCATCTGCACATGCTCGCGCTCACAAGGTTCTCAATTGGACATCCCATGGTGGTGATGTTTCCAGTGAAGCATTGATGCATATGCGGTTCGCCAGTGAAGCATTGCTTTTCCCGAGTGCAAGTGAAGGATTTGGCTACCCTCCGCTTGAGGCGATGGCGAGTGGCACTCCTGTACTGTGTTCAAATCTCCCTTCACACAATGAACTGATGCCTGATGACACATGCCTAAGAGCTGATGACAAAGAAGCATGGAAAGAAGCCATTCTTTCTGTCCATTCAAATTGGAAGAATCGTACCAAAAACGACACTGAACATTCCTGGCCAAAACCTCGTTCAGGCTTAATCGAGTTTGCTACACGTTTCGATCAAAGCAGATTTTGCGCACGAATGGCTGAAGTATACGATTCCTTGTGAACAGTACGCTTGTTCGGAAAGCACAGTCGAACATTCAGCAGTCCGTATGCCGTTCCATGCCTACTTTGAGAGTCGGCACCTTTGCTCTGGAACTGAAATTGGTTTAGATTTGGAAGAGAAGGATGAGCAACATCGAGACCGCAAACACTGCATTCGCGGTTCGGAATCTGTTCCAACGGTTCCACGGCGATTCAAATTCCGTACGTGATGCTGAGGCACTGGAATCATCGAGTGCATCAATATCCAATGCTTGCAACGAATCATTGAGAGGAATGTTGAATCGAAATGTTGGTAATTGGACACCCAATAAATACAGAGCAGATGCGATCCAGAGAAGATAGACTTGTATTCCAGTCAAATTCATTGTTCCCAGTACTAGTGTCGCAAGAACTGTGAGAATTGAACCGGCCCAGACCAGAATGAACAGAGGTTGATTGTTCTGTATGATTTCATCCATGTGTTTGAAAGCTAGAAGGAATTTTTTGTCTGTGAGTTTAGCAATACCTGGCATTACGACTATCGCAAATCCAAACAAGAGCCCTGCCACTAACGAGCACAATAAAATCGACAACATGAGTGCCACATGTAGAGGGGTTAAGTCCATCTTAGGACCTCCTTGCACGTAACAGTTTTTCACTGTGCATGACTACCGCCATGTGGCCGAGTAAACAATTCTTTCTGATGCAGGTTTACACGGAATCAAAAATAAACTTCGACCGAGTGATCTTCTTCTATCTAACAGGTTGGCAGTCGGTAGCGTTCAATACGGCCCATAGAAAGCGACTCCTCTCATCGGTGTTCGTAGACCATTGAGACGAAACGGTTTGCTTTATTTTTATCACTAAAGGAAATTGTTTGTTCATCGTTCACAGGAATATTGTATTTGTAGTGGCTCTGTCTTTCATCATAGTACTGAAATTCCTCAGTAATAGGAAGGTTTTTTTTGCGAATGAATTGGAGATTAGTCGGATGCCATCCACTGCGAAATTCCTGCATGGTGATGAACACCTCTTCCACTGGATCGTAATATTTTCTAATTCCGCCATCCCTCCAGAAGAATAATTTGTGGCTCCTTATGAAATTTGAAACGATGTGGATCGTGGCAAACAAAACAAGTGGTATTCCCGCAAAGAAAATGCTCCCCGCCACGAGTCCCCAATTTAATTCACCTTCGTAGATGCTGAACGTGATTAAACGGTCATCTGGAATCTCTCCGTCGTTTGATTGGATGTAAGCCAATTTTTCTTCATAGCAACCCTCGGACTTTAGCACCAAACTCCAGTGGTGTTCTGAATATTCAACATCGCCGGAGTGTGGCGGACCGACTTCAAAATCACTTCCGCAAGATGGACACTCAAAGGATAAACCCTGGGCGGTATCCATGTCGAGTTGTTCATCGCAATTTGGACACTGCACGAGCATTGAAGGCCCCTGAAGTGAGTGGTTTATATTCAAATCGCCGACGTTTTTTTTTCTGTGCAGGGGGACCCATCCTTGAGGTGCCTATTGGATGGGTGTTGGATGGGTTACAATTTTTCAATGCCTCTTCATGGAATGAATATGGATGGTAAACAGTTTTTTTCAATCTCACAACGACTTTCCAACCTTGCTGGCCAAGTCCATTTAATTTAGATTGAAAATCGGAATCAACTATCGATAGCAGTGAGGCTTTCAGCCTTGCCCGTCGGGTCAACCTTCTTATGGGACGAGGTGTGGGAAGTCGCCATGAAGGTACAGACCCTCCTACTGACTTTGATGCTGTTGCTCTCCGGATGCCTCGGCATGGCCGATGAAGACATTGAAATCGACAAGAACGATATGTTCCCAGATGATGATGCAGCGTACTACGATACCGATGGTGATGGATTACCAGACCAACTTGATGGTGAATCAACGTCCACACCCCCGCTCGTCGCAGACACGGACGACGATAACGATGGTTTCCTAGACACGATGGAAACCACTTGTGGCACAGATCCACTCAACGCAACCTCCTTCCCGGAGGATCTTGATGGGGACTTCGAATGTGACGAGTACGATTTTGATATTGATGGTGACACCGTAATCAACGACGCTGATGCCTTCCCTCGAGATGCCAGCGCATCTACCGACACTGACGGCGATGGCATGCCTGACACACTCACCGGGGAATCTACCCTCATTGAAGATCTCGACGACGATAACGATGGCTGGTCAGACCTCGATGAAACAGCGTGTGGTAGCAACTCATTGGTTGCAAGCCTCATGCCAGTTGATGCAAACGGAGACGGCATCTGTGATGCAGTTTCGACTGACGACGATGCTGACACCTACTCCGATGACGAAGAGACACAGTGTGGATCAGACCCACTCGATGCAGCAAGCATTCCTGCTGACCTTGACAACGACACAATTTGTGACGCATTGGACGATGACATGGACGGCGACGGCACACCCAATGCCCAAGACATGTACCCACGTGACCCAAGCAAGCACGAAGACGTCCCAGGTTGCACCGACACCGCCTCATTCAACTTTGATGCCGATGCAAACCTCGATGATGGAACGTGCGTTGACGCAGAAGATGTCTTCGGCATGATGCTGAATTTCGTGGAGAACGAAACATGGCACAGTTTCGATTCCTCTAGCGAGGACTTTGACGGTGATGGAGCTGTTGATTTCATCATGAGTATGCTCATGATTTCCGCACCGGCACAAGATTCAGTGCTCATGAATCAAGTGATTTCTAATCCTGATGGTGAAGAGATGCTCAACATCACCTACCTATACTCGAGTGGAACGATTCAACTGGACCAATATGTTGTTGTGGAAGAAGATGAGGACAGTGGCGAACAACTCACCATGAACGATCAAGTCCTCATCCACCACCAATACATGGCTAATCCTTTCATAGAGGCTCCAGAATGGATGCATTGCGAGCAACTTCCTGACAACACATGGCTTTGTTCCGATTCGGATTATTTTACTGAAGGCAACCCCGACAGCGCCACAGAAACGCTCCACCAGTACACATGCGCCGATGGAACAACCATCATGAGCAGCGAGGTCAATGACGGAACTGAAGACTGCGCTGATGGTTCTGACGAACCACAATTCACAGAAACCTACTCTTACACCTGCTTGAGCGGCGAAACAATCGGCCTCATGCACGTTAACGACGGAGACGAAGACTGTGCTGATGGGTCAGACGAGGCCAAAATATTCCAATGCGCTGATGGTTCCTATGTGTACTTTGCAGTAGCAAACAACGGTGGCGCTGACTGCAACGATGATTCGGACGAACCTGCATATAATGTTACTGAACTCTCAACCTATGATTGCGCGGACGGCAGTCAAATTTACCTCTCACAGGTCAACGACGGCGTTGAAGATTGCCTGGATGCAGATGATGAACCCACTTACGAAGATACTGAACAGACTTACTTTGATTGTGACGACGGAATCTCATACATTTACCTCTCACAAGTCAACGATGGTACCGAAGACTGTGCAGATGGTGAAGACGAAGCAACCTTTGACGAAGATGGTGAAGAAACATCTACCTTCGAATGTGAATACACTGGAGATATCATACCATTGTCATATGTCAACGATGGTGAGGAAGATTGCTATTACGGTGACGACGAGCCATTTGTTGGGGAAGAAGAGACTTCCGTCTTCGATTGCGCTGATGGTTCAGATACCATTGATCTCTCAGAAGTCAATGACGAATACCAAGACTGTGAGGACGGTTCAGACGAACCAGTCTATGATATGACAGAGACCTCGATGTTCGACTGTGAGGATGGCAGTCAAATCTTCTTCTCACTCGCAAATGATGGTGTTGAAGATTGTGCAAACGGTGAGGATGAACCGTCTGAAGAATACGTTGAATACACAAGCTTTGATTGCGCTAATGGTGACACTATTCCATTATCCCTCGTCAACGATGGTACTGAAGACTGCCAAAGCGGCGATGATGAACCATCCTACGATCCAATCACAGGTTCAGAACTCACCACTTATCAATGTCCATATTCGGGAGAGTCAATCGCTCTTTCCTTGGTGAACGATGGAAGTTATGATTGTGGAGACTATGAAGATGAACCTTATGGTGATATTGAGGAGACCTCTTTCTTCACTTGCGACAATGGCGACGAAATCGTGATGAGCTGGCTCAACGATAATTACAATGACTGCGAAGGTGGTGAAGACGAAGCACAGTTCGACATGGGAGAAGAAATCAGTGTCTTTACGTGCGCTGACGGATCTGAAGTGTCATTCTCATTGGTGAACGATAACAACAACGACTGCGCTGACGGTGAAGATGAATACTACACCTACGAGTGTGCAGATGGTAGCGACACTATTCCGCTTCTCGCAGTTAACTTTGGATACTATTTCTGTCAGGATGATTCCGATGAATCCGATGCTGAAGAATCGAGCGAATTCACTTGCTTTGATGGAGAAACTATTCCGCTGAGTTACTACTCTGATGGTGAAGCAGACTGCTCAGATCGCTCTGATGAGATCTCTTTCGACGACGATTATACCGATTGTGTTTGGGACGCTGAGGCTGGATTCTGGGTCTGTGCCGAGACAATGCCTGAAGGCACTTGGTCAGGTGAAATGCAAGAGGATGGCGGCATGATTGTCACCATCACCGAAATCGACCCCGATTCTTTGGTAGAAGAGAACATGAGAGTGACAATTTCCCCTGATATGTCAGTTGTATCAATCGAAATCGAAGAAACGGTTGAGGGAGATGTTGTCATCATGTCCTATGTTGCCGGAACCGGCGGCCATGACCTCTTGATTGACACGACCCTCGAAGAAGCCGCTCCACCGTTTGTTGTTGCCTTTGATGGGGAACCAATTCAACAGGCTACATTTGAGTGCAATGATGGAACAATCATCGATTTTGCTCTCCTCAACGATGGTGCTTATGATTGCGCTGATGAAGAAGATGAACCTGATTTTGTGGAAGAAGAAATAACTTTCTGGATGTGCGCTGATGGCGAATCTGAGATTCTCCTCTCTGCTGTTTCGAATGGAAACCCCGACTGTGATGATGGGTCTGATGAAATTCTTACTTCAACCTTCGATTGTGATGACGGAACCTCAATCACCCTCGATAAAGTGAGTGATGAAAACATGGATTGCGTCGGCGGCGAGGATGAGCCTCAATTTGAACAGGGAGAGGACAACAATATCTTCTACTGTTATGATGGCTCAGACTCAGTACCTATGGAATGGGTCAATGACGACTGGGATGATTGTGCTGACGGATCTGACGAAGGCCTTGGCGATGGTCACGGTTATGGCCAATACATGGTCGGAGCAATCGGTATGGCGGCTGACGATATTGTTGAATGGAACGGAGGTTCAATTACCGATGCAACAAGTGCAGACGGCATGGATCTTGTCCTATCATTGTGTGATTCATTCAAGACAATCGACGGCGAAAATGGCGAATACACCGTCGGTGAAGGCTGTGGTGACGATGTTGAGCGTTGGTCGTTTGCTGACATTGCAGCAGGCGATGTCGACGGAATTGAGTTTTATGACGCTGATGAAAGCGGTACACTCACCGATGGAGACATGTTCAGTATCACGGACCTTGATACCATGGAGGACTGGAACGCAGTTCGATTGGCAAAGGGTACGACCTACGCTGATGAGAATCCTGAAGTCGTACTTCCTGGATTCACAGCAGCACTTGGTATCATCTCGATGCTCGGTGCAGCGCTGCTTGTTCGCAAGAACGAGTGAATCTGCTTACGGTGAACATCTGTTGTGGGTTGGCCTTGCTCGACTGTGTCAACCTTTGATCGGAATGTGTACAGAAAAGACTAATGCAGGGTTTTATCTAGTGATTTCATGACTGTGAAGAATTTGATGATGGCTCTCATGATGGCGTCAATGGTTTTCGTTGGCTGCATAAGTGATTTAACACCGTTTGGTGGAGAGAATGTTGGAACTTTTGACATCGATGGCCTCGGCACTGGAACAGCTGAAACGGATGACATGATTGTGAAGTTAGAGTTGATAAACAGCACATCTCCAATCCAGTTCCACGATGGTACATCTGCACAGGATGGAGCAGAACACTACAGATTTCGCCTCGTAGTAGGCGATCCAGATGACGAAAACAGCCCCACGTACGAATGTAGGCTAGCATCCAATTCACCAGATGCTTGTCTCATCATAGAAACCGTCGAAGACGGAGTATGGATGCCTGAGGAAATTATTACATTGCGAGAGAACAATGTGGACATATGCAGTGAAGGTTGTCTCAATCAATTGACAATTATGAACGGAGACATAACGACCGAACAGGAAGAGAATCTGCAATATCTCGGCCAAGAATCAACGAGTGGGTCCGTTGGACACACGACGAATTTTTGGATGGGTCAATAACTCAAATTTGTATCGAATCACTGACAAGTTCTGCTCCGCAGTTCATGCAATGCTTGCCTTGCGAGGGTGTCTGCTCATTGCACGTGTTGCAGGTGATGTAGCCATGAAGTTCGAGCACAGCCCTTTGTTTGATCATCACCCAAGCGACCCATGCATAGGCCACAGTCAGCAACACAAACAGTCCAAAGACAGCACCGGTGCCGAGAGATAAGAACTGAACACCTAGAGCAAAAGCGAGGAATACACTGGCAGTAAATGCATAGACCGGCCATTCCAAGCGCATGCTTAACCCACTCTGTGCATGTATTTGATTTATATTCAGAGATGAGTCCAACACTTGCATAACTTGCAGTGTTGTAAGAACCCACAACGCTCAAAGGGGTCGGAGCGAAGGCACGTGTATGAGCACCCGCCGTCTCTTCGCCGCAGTGCGAGACCTCGATCCACCAGGAGGCGGTGCAGAGCGTTCTTTGGCGACCCTGCTGAACGGTATTTCCGTACCTGGGCCAACGCTCGAAACCGCTCCAACGTTCGTTCCCATGTCATCCGCTGCAGATGCTCCAACGCATCCAGCGTGGACGGTGAGTGCCTTTGCAAGTCACGACAGAGGCGACCCTATCGGTTTGCTTGAACCCGAGGTGACATTTGAAACCACAGACCTTCCACTCGAAGAATTCTGGTCGAAGGTCGCATGGGTTCTGCGAGAGCGCAAAGGCGAGCTTAGACGTAGAAAGTGGGCCCTTGACCGACACATTGCCAAGCGAAGTTCCCAATTCGCCGCAGAAGTTGGTTCATGGTTGGACAAACACGATGTAGAAGGCGGCATTGGCCTGACCCAACTTGACTGGGCACCAGGGGCCGCAGAAGCGTTTGCTTCCCGTGGAATGCCTTATGTCATGTTCGTTCGAGATGACAAGCCTTTCTTGCTCGAGGAACGCTTTCGCCCTGTAATAGAGGGCGCAGCCCTCGTGTGTGCAGCTGGGGAAGGTTTGCTGGCTGATATTGAATCACGTTTTTCCATCCAGAAAGGTCACAACGTACCATTACCAATCGACTTTACTCGACGCTTTGGGAGCATAGAAGAGGTTAACGCCTTGCGTTTGGCTGAGCAAGCGAAGCGACCTGCTGGTTCTCCACCAACCATCGGGATTATGGGAGTGGTCCCTGAAAAGGGGCTTCGAACATCTCAACGCATCCTACCTAGGTTGCTCGAACGATGGCCCGAGGCAGAAGTTCTGATCGCAGGAGATAATACGTATTCGCAAGATCTCGCTCACCATCCAAACGCACGGATTCTAGGCTACATTGATGCAGCAGCGTTCTTCTCGAAAATCGATATCCATCTTATTCTATTTGAGAGGACAGGAACGTGGGGACGGGTCATAGGGGAAGCAGGCTTGTTCGGTGTACCAAGTGTGACTTCCGACATTGGCTCGCAAAAGGAAGCGTTGGGAGAGGGAGGCATTCTGGTGGACGATGGTCATGATACGGATGCAGTCATTGATGCCCTGATGGCCGTGTATGAGGACCGAGAGCGCTATGGGGCACTGGCGCGCAAGCACACACAAATGGTTGATCATCGGCGGTCTGTGGCCGCCTTCCGCACCGGGCTTGAGGATTTGTTTGAAGGCCGTTGAGTCCAGTCTGCTTGAAGGACCCTACACTCACCCACTGAGCCAGCTAAGGTTTGGAGTGAGCAGCGGGCAACATGAGCGCCCAGCTCAGTGAGGCTCCAGTGTACCGTGTTAGGTAGAAATGATTTGGGCCATAGTAAGGGAACGTTCTTGAGCAAAAGGGTTGTCCCCGTAATATCAGGTAATGGTTATACCAGTGTCTGTTGAGGTTTTTGAATGATAAATCGGATTCGGCAAATGCTATTTAGAATGCGTCATAAAAACAGCCCTTTCCCGGGGTCTTCTGAATATTGGGACCGCCGTTACCGTAGTGGAGGTACTTCGGGGGATGGTTCGTACGGCGGTTTGGCGGATTTCAAGGCCGAAATAATCAACGTATTTGTCGAGGAAAACGGTATTGATACTGTAGTCGAATTAGGTTGTGGTGATGGGAACCAACTTGGATTGATGGATGTCCCACAGTATACTGGTTATGATATTTCTAAAAAAGCTGTAGAGATGTGTGCAAAAAAGTACTCGGCTGATTCTTCAAAGAAATTTATTCACTATTTACCCAACCAATACGATGGTGAGGCGAAAGCGCAACTTTCACTCTCATTGGATATCATTTACCACTTAGTCGAGGATGTAGTATTTGAAACGTATATGCACCATTTATTCCAGTTAGCCAGTGATTGGGTCATTGTCTATTCCAGTAACTCGGAGGATCCGGAAGCAGAAGGGATTGAACACTGTAGGAATCGAAAGTTCGTCGATTGGGTTGGTGCAAATATTTCAGGCTGGGAACTTGTTAACAAAATCAAAAACCGCTACCCTGAACGTTCAAGATGTGATTTCTATATTTACAAAAAGTCGGCATGATTTAACCGGTATCCAGGCGAAGGCCGCTCGGCTTTTTGGTGTTCTTGCTCATCCACATTCTAAATTGCAAAACACCAAATCTGGTGTGTGTGACCAAAGTGTTATTGCCAAAATGCTGGTTATCGAAATCACACCAAAAATAAACCTTTCATTAAAAATTGAAAATGAAATCTATTTGTCATTAATTAAAAGTTCATATTCCATGCCATTTTTATTATTCGGCATATCTAACTTATGAGGTAAATTGTAGTCTGTTGAAACATTTGAGTGTTTGGAAAAAGTTACCTCCAATACAAGGGGCAAATCATCATCTTCGCGTAATGGACGGAAATTATTAGCATGAACATGAACTAAATTTAAACTCAATTCATTTATGAACTTTTCAATTTTGTTAAGATGTATATCAACATCATGAAACTCAAGCACTAAGCCAGTAATTCTCTCTTCATTAGCGACAATGTCATGCAAGATCCGATATTCAGATCCTTCTATATCAATTTTCAAAAAAATATTGTTACTTTCAGTTTGATTTAAAACATCCATAAAAGTGCAGTACTGCTCACTTTTAATATTCGAGCCTACAAATTTTTGGAGATGATTAACATTTGGTTGAGTTTTAATATCCATGCTTACAAATTTTGTGATATGATTAACATTTGATTGAGAGAAGAATTTTCTATAATTTAAGAGCACATTTAGCGAATTCAGAAAGCGTTTAAATCTATAAATCCTTAATGCAGATCCCAAGAGGCGTCTGAAGAAAATTCTTTCACTAACACTCGCATCATAAGCCTCTATGGATACTTTTTTTTGATTTAAGAAATCCTCTTCAAAACTCCAATCATCACTAATACCAAATCCTAAAAGTAAATCTGTTTGTTCAATGTCTGATTTTGAAACGAGATATCCTCCATCATAATCCCTTCCAATTCGGACTAAATCCGTTGATTGCTTTATTGAAAAGAAATGTGGTAGTCGTGCTTTCATAATGTTATGGACAGGAGGAGGGGCAATAAGTGTTTTTGAATGGTTGATAATATCTGTTGCTAAGGGCAGACGCTGGGAAAAAGTCCCATGTTCCTTCTTTAGTAAGGGGTTATCCGAAACCCCTTTGCATTTTATATCCCGATACATGGGGATTCAGTGGGTCGATACAGACGCTCCCCTCTGCTTGACCCATCTTGAAGGCGCAGGGTTATGATGGAGGCTATCTCGTTTAACAAAATCAAAAACCGCTACCCTGAACGTTCAAGATCTGATTTCTATATTTACAAAAAGTCGGCATCATTTAACCGGCATCCAGGCGAAGGTCCAACCTACCGTTTACCCTTGCTCAAGAAGACGTTCTTGTTCTGCGAGCAGAGCATAGGTGCTGGGAAGGAAGGTCTGGCGAAGTTGCACATCGTTTTGTTGTTCAGAAACATTGGTCTTATGCAGGGCTTGTTCTTGGCTCCCAGGTATATTGTCAAATTCAATGCTTTCCTCTGCTACTAAACCAATACCAACGCCGTGTTCAATGGATTGAAATGTGAGCCAAATGTCATCGGCTCGGGGACATGTTTCCCTAAATCCATCTCCTGCCTTCCGCATTATCTCAAGGAAATTCGGGGGAAACAATACTCCTGAGACACACGTGGCAAAATTCAGATGACTCGGTCCTTTAATTCCGGGTGGCCACGAATTATAGGGGGCGAGCCCTTTCTTGTCATCACTGAGAACTATTCTGTGTGCTCGATGTGCCATGACTGAAGTTGGTTCACGTTGTGCTGCTTCAAGGATGCGTTCCAGCCACCAATTTGGATAGAATATATCGTCGTCGGCAACAATATGTGGGCGAGAAAAATCTGGAGCGTTTTGAATCCACCACTGTATCTTCGTATGCGGACCGAGATTTTCAGCCAGATGGATTTCCAAACCTCGTTTCATCAGCCGTTTCAAGGCCTTAGTTGGATGCAATACATCTTTCTCTACATCTAAATAAAGCATGAATCTTGAGGGGAGAACCGTCCCCTTAGCAATTGTCTCGATGGCGATGTGGGCAGTTTTCAAGCGTTGCCCGTAGGTTGTCATTGAGACAGTGGGGCCTTCTGGATGAAGGATGGAGGAAGAAGTGAAACGGTTTCTCAATCCGAGACGAAATGCTCTCAACGGCAGCAGAATCCTCTTTAGATGATTTCGGAGGTAGGATTTCACATTGGGAACTCTCATGCACTTTACCAACGTTGTTGATTCAAAGGGCTAATTCGCGTATTCTTATACCTTTCCCAGCACTGGTGCTACCGAAGAAAACGATACACTGCAGTTCACATCATGAGGCCAGTATCTGTTCTGGATCTTCTTACACTCCGAGAACAGTGACAAATCTTTGAACAGTATCTTGAAATTTTTTCCTCCACCCCTTTTCTTTGGAGTTTTTATGGAATACTGTGATTTCAAGTTCCCAATCTTCACCCCACAAAGTGCTACCTTGAATCCATATCCCACTTGAACCTCCCGAACCTTTTCCATCGCCGGTATCTTCGGCGATATTCATTTTCACCTTCTTCACTTCGGACAATTTGTGTTCAAAGGTTTGATCGATTTTGCCAAAGAGCGTGGAACGAAGTTCCAATGTGTCACGGCCTTTATCGATTTGAATCACATAAATGCGTAACAGTCCACGTTGAGTTCTGAAAATGAGGTAGGGTATGACGGCGTAAAACGGCCCAATACAGATGGTGCCTAAAATGCCAAGAACCATTTCTCGTCTCCCAGTTTGAATCACATCCGTAAGTGATGTCAAAGGGAGCACGATGGAAAATACCAATAGAGGAATAAGGAAAATGGAAATGAATACTTTTTCATGAAAAGGATACTCTCCTTTTTCTTGATATTGAGCAGCATGGGTTTCTTGTTCCACAATTGAACTCGCGCGATTCTATTTTTAATCTATACCCCTGCGTATTGGTCTCGCTGCACAACAGAACAGAGAGAACTTCTGAGCGGAGTATTCATGGGTGGGTTTTTGCTGGCACTGCTATGCAACCTATTCAGCGTGTAGCAATCGTCGGTGCGGGAAACATGGGTTCCGGTATCGCTCAGAAAACGGCTCAGGAAGAATTCGACGTCCAGATGGTTGACAGAGAGCAACAGTGGGTCGACCGCGGGCAAGGCATCATTCGTGATTTCCTCTCTGAGGCAGTAGAACGGCGCATTTTTTCACCGGCTCAAGTCGAGGCGATCCAAGGTCGAATTACGGGAGTTGTTGGCGTTGAAAACACAGCCGCAAACACCGACCTCGTTATCGAGGCTGTTTTCGAAGATTTTGACATTAAAACGGCAGTTTTCAACACATTGGACTCTGCATGTGGGCCCGAAACAATTCTTGCCTCTAACACGTCTTCGCTTTCCGTGAATGCCCTTGCTGAAGCAACGGGTCGAGCTGACCGGTTCGTTGGATTGCACTTTTTCTACCACCCGGCAAAGAACCGCTTAGTCGAGGTTATTCCAGCTGAAGCATCAAGCGCTGAAACAGTCGAGAAGGTCGTTCAATACTGTAAGATGTTGGGTAAAGTGGTCATTGTTTGTGGCGACCGACCAGGATTTGTAGTCAATCGATTCTTTGTTCCATGGCTCAATGAAGCATGTTTACTGCTTGAAGAGGGCGTTGCTACCGCTGCACAAATTGATGCAGCAGCATGCAAAGCGTTCCGAATTGGTTTGGGACCCTTTGGCCTCATGAACCTCACAGGCCCACCGATTGCTCTGCATTCTACGGATTACCTTGCTGAACAACTTCATACTCCTCGCTACACCGGTGCTCAAAATCTACGGGATCTCATCGAAGCAAATGAGCACTGGGATGTATCTGGCGATCAAACATACTCTCCTGAACAGTACGCTGCAGTCGCAGAGCGACTCTACGGTGTCGTCTTTGGCGTTGCAGCACAAATTGTCGAAGAAGGCGTTTGTTCGATGGAAGATGTGGACCGCGGGGCGAAAGTTGGACTACGCTGGGCGCGAGGACCTTTCGAAATGATGAACCGTGTTGGTATTCAAGAAGCGCATCGCATGGCACAAGCTTACGCAGATTTGAGTGCTGAAACCGACCCTGGACGCTCATGGACCGTTCCTGAATACTTTTCCAAGCAAGCGCAAGCAAACCAAGGATGGAACTTCTCGTACGTCGATGTAAGCATCGAATCTGGAGTTGCCACGCTCACTATCAATCGACCCGAAGCCATGAATGCGCTCAATGAAACGGTCGTTGGACAACTGAACGATGCTCTTGACCTTGTCAATGCTGATGCAGAAGTTCACACCATTGTACTCGATGGTGCTGGAAAGGCATTTGTTGCCGGCGCGGATGTCAAGTTTTTCGTTGATAAAATTAGAGCGGAATCAATCCCTGACATCGTTACATTTACCGCTGATGGACACACCATGCTCAACAAATTGGAATCATCAAAGAAGACCACTGTTGCATTGACGACAGGTCTTGCTCTTGGCGGTGGTTTGGAATTGGCTCTTGCTTGTGACTATCGAATCGGTACTCGGCGTACACAATTCCGTTTCCCGGAGACCTCCATCGGTATTTACCCTGGATTGGGTGGTACGCAACGCCCTGCACGTATTTGCGGCATTCCAGCTGCACGCTGGTCTGTTCTCGCTGGAAATTTCATGGATGCACAAACTGGATATGACCTTGGTCTTCTCACACACTTGGTTGATGTGGCTTCGGTTGATTCATGCGTTGCAGAATTGGCATCGGCCGGTAAACCGGACAACAAATACCCCGGTGCACCTACAAACCCTACCAGTCCAGCAGCTGCTTTTGCTGCCTCGTTTTACAGCGATGAGAACATGGCATCCATCTTGAACGGGACATGCCCAGAAGGGTTTGACGCCGAGGATAAGATCGTCTCACGGCAATTGAAATCGCTCTCTCGAACCGCGCCAATTGCTTTGAAGATGGCCAGCGATTTGATCGACGCCACTTCGACCACTGAATTGCCTGCAGGGCTTCAGATGGAACTCGACCAGTTGACAGATATTTTCTCAACCGCAGATTCATTGGAAGGTTTGTCTGCACTCATCGAAGGTCGAAAACCGTCGTATTCAAACTCGTGATTATGCCCATTGGTTCTGGAGCTCTTCCATCTGTTTGATGAGCGCCACGATATCCAATGTTTCATCCTGCTCGTGAGCAAGTTCGATTCGATTCTTGACTGCTTGAACAAATTCTTGTTCTGGTTTTACACCAGTGATGTTTTCGATGAAGTCATCCAGTGAAGTGCCTTTTCCTTGAGCAATTGCAATTCGTGCTTTGATTTTCTCAGCGTCGTCCTTAGGTTTTCGGATTCCACTCATGCTCTCACCTCTTCGGTGTTGAGGTTGCTTTCATACCAATCACCCCAAGGAATAATTTCTTCATCTGACCAATCATTCAACGGGCCGTTGGATGCAATTCTTGCCGTGTCTTCAGTCAACGGTAGCATGGTGGCGTTGTGAGCACATTTGACTCCAGGTGACCCGAGAACCATTGCTTTCTCAACGATACCTACTCCGATGGAGAGGCTTCGAGTATCTGTTCCGGACCAGTACGCACTGAATCCTGGATGTGTATGTACCCAGAGTTTGAACGGTGCAACACAACCAATCGGTGGTGAAAGTTGGACGAAACCGGAGGTTCCCCAATCGATCGAGATGACATTCTCTGCATCGATAAGCACCGATGTCTCAAGACCAGCGAGAACCGATATTGCATAGACGACATCCCATCGACCGTTCTGTGCTGCACGCTGTTGTACATCGAGCAAGACTTCGTCGTCAATTTGCCGTTGCTGAGCCATTTCAGTCACATGAGACCACATCTCTTCATCGACATTCAGTTGTTCTAGTCCGGGAATGAATATCATGCATTCACCTCCATTGACGAGCTGCTTACCTTCGGGAATTCGAAACTCCCGTATGTGAGGCTTCCAATCGATTGCAACGGCGCACGCTTTTCTCTCAATTGCTGCAGAATCCATTGAGCACCGAACGTCCCAGCGATGGAAAATCCAAATTCAAGATTTCCTGCATCGAGCGCTCCCTCCACTTGGCAACTCATCGGTTCGTGGTCGGGTGTCATTTGAGCCACTAATTCTGGGTTGGAATCTGAAGTGAATACCATCCAACCATCACCAGAGCATCGTAAATCAATCCAAGGCACATCAAGGGAATGAACGAGGCGACGTGGCTCAGGTCTGTCGACACAGACCACAATCAAATCATATCCCTTAAGTTGTTCAAACTGCCTCAAGTTTTCGGCAACTGAGCGTACTTGGATGCCATTGGCGTTGGACCATTTGCCTGCGAGAGCATCCACTTTGAATGCCCCAATATCGGAAGCAGTGTAGTTTTGATGACCGAGGTTTGAGGCTTCAACAGTATCACCATCCATTAGGGTAATTTGGGCACTGAGTTGTATTCGATCAAGTGCTGGAACGAGTAGGTCGACAACGGTTGTTCCGATGCCTCCGGCACCAACTATCAGCAGCGATTTTGGCGATGATTTTTCATCCATGAGGACTTAAGAAATCGACCTTACATAAACTTCGAGGAAGGTGATTCACCAACGGTTTGGATTGACCCTGCTGTCATGAATGCTATGGTCGTTGGAATACTCTGCGTTTTCTTTATGCCTTCAACTGAATAAGAGAGAACAAAACTAAATAGCAAAAACAAGGAGAGAAATATATGGCAAGTGCTTCAACAAGAGTGTGGGCACACAATCAAGTTCAACTGAGGTTTTGACATGCTTCGAGCGTTTTATTGGCGCCTTAATCTTGGCCTTAAGAAAATAAAATCAAAGCGTCTTAGGAAGAAACTTGGTAGCAATATCAAAGCCATCATTACGAACAGTGA
Source organism: Candidatus Poseidoniales archaeon (assembly GCA_003602605.1). GTDB lineage: Archaea > Thermoplasmatota > Poseidoniia > Poseidoniales > Poseidoniaceae > MGIIa-L1. The sequence continues at coordinate 61,204 of QQRW01000018.1, forward strand.
GAACGGTATATTCGCAGTTGACCCTGAGGATCTTGAAGTAGGCCAAAAGTTACGTTCAGGTGGATTTGGTATCGGCGAAGTGGAACGCCTAAAGAAATTCATCAACAATAAATCCAAGGTTTTGATTGTTGGAACGCATATTGGTTCGTTAGCAATACCACTTTCAGAACATTGTAAGGAAATAACAGCGATTGAAGCAAATCCGAACACCTTTGAATTACTCGAGATAAATCTCCAACTTAACAACAGTAAAAACATAACACCACACAATATTTTTGCCAATGATTCTCACGAAAAAGTAGAGTTTCTACTCAATACAGTAAACTCAGGTGGAAGTAAGAGGAAACCAAAAAAGAGCAGTTTTCTGTACGATTATGATGACCCCGAAATTATTGAATTAGAATCACACAGACTTGATGATTATTTACCTCAACATGATTATGATCTCGTTCTATTGGACATCGAGGGTTCTGAGTACTTTGCAATGAAAGGTATGAAAGAAATTCTATCCAATTGTAACACATTAGTTGTTGAATTCCTACCGCATCACCTCAAGAACGTCGCAGATATCGATGTCGAAACATTCCTCTCTGTTTTACCAGATCATTTTACCAAGTTTAAATTACCAGACAACAAACAAGAACACAACATTTCAGATGTCAAGACAGTACTGCAGGACATGTATGACGCTAACATCGGCGAGGATGGAATCATTTTCACTTCAAATTAGAACTTGGTTCTACTGTAACGGCTCAACATTATAGCAACCATCCCTGTCACACGACACATGGCTAACCATCAAAGAAAGCGCCTTTTACTCGTGAAAGGCTCTTTTGAGCACTTCGGTGGTGGTGAAAGAGATTTGATTAACAATCTCGAAGCTTGGTCTGAATATTTCGAATTGAGTGTCGCAACATTACATCCTAACCAGGAACTCGTAGAGAAATTAAATCAATTGGATATACCACTGTTTTCTCCAGTAAGCAATTGGTCTTACTCGCGAGGAATTTTTTCTGAAATTTTCGCAAAATCATCAAAAAACGCGTCAAGAAAATGGTACTCTATGCTTTCTTTAACAAAACAAGGAGTTGGTTTGAGTACATCATTTTCCAACATTGACGCCGTGAACATAACTACTGGGATGGCTTCTTTAGAAATTCTCCCATACATACCTGAGGACATCCCTGTTCACACATACATGCACGAACCAAACAGGGGGCTGCACAGCAACGACTTACACTTCGATGTTGACGGAACACCCAAACAAAACCTCAAGTTAACAAATCTCCTTTTGTCAAAACAAAGAAAAATAGACGAAAAATTAGTAACTCTTGCATCCAAGAGAGGGAAGATCAGTGGTAATTCGAAAAATACGTGTGATCGAATCAAGCAAGTTTACGATGTCGAATCGGACTTTCTTTATCCCAGCATAAATACAGATCTTTGGCCGATTAAACCAACCAAAGATGAAGACTGGGAGTCTGTAAAAAAGGAATTTGACCTTGTCAAAAACAAGTATGTAATTACCATTGGACATGCTATTTTTGCAAAAGGACTGTGGGAGACGATCACAAAACTTAGCAATTCAAATTTGCAAGTCGTCCAAATCGGCGGTGGGGTCAATGAAAAACACGAGGAGCACGCCAGAAAAATGAACGTAGAATTAAAAGCCCTGCCAAGAGTCTCTCAAGCGACCATTCGAGCATTGATGAGAAATGCTAAGGCATTGGTTAGCAATGCTATCAACGAACCATTCGGCTTAACTCCACCAGAAGCATATTTCGTCGATTGCCCAGTAATAGTATCGAATCAAGGAGGATTTACAGAAACCGTTGTTGATGGAAAAACAGGACGGTTAATGGAGGACGGAGATGATTGGATTTTGGCAATCGATCAAGGGCATAAAAATCGAAAGGAGTGGTCGAAGGCTGGGCGAGAACACATCAAAAAAATCGATTTAACACCTGAAACTCAAGCAAGGAAAGTATTCGAATCCTTTTCTCAGTATTTTGAAGAGGAATAATCAATTCGACTGCACAATCCACGCGTTTCAAATACACTCACATCTCTTATGCCATGTTCTCTTTTTACACACAATCCTACGCGACGATTGAAAAAGGGAGGCGCTAACGGATACACATGAACGGCAAGACAGCAATGATTACCGGTGTTACCGGTCAAGACGGTTCTTATCTTGCTGAATTACTTCTTGAGAAGGGGTATGTCGTCTATGGATTGGTTCGTCGAGTATCTCAACCGACTTCCGGCCGCAGCCTCATCAACCACCTAATGGAGAATGAGAACTTCCACCTTCTCAACGGTGACCTTGCCGATCAAAATTCCATTGACAACGCTGTATCTCGTGCTCATCCCGATGAGTTTTACAATCTCGGAGCTATGTCCTTTGTTCCTGAATCATGGCGCTCTCCTATGATGACAGCAGATATTACAGGTCTTGGTGCTCTGCGATGCCTTGAAGCAATTCGCAAACATGCTCCAGACTGCCGTTTCTACCAAGCGGGTTCATCCGAACAGTACGGTAAAGTTCGTGACGTTCCTCAAACTGAAGCGACTCCATTCCACCCACGTTCCCCCTATGGTTGTGCGAAAGTGTTCGCTTTCGAAATCACTCGTAATTATCGAGAATCTTACGATATGTTTGCATGTACTGGGATTCTTTTCAATCACGAAAGCCCTCGACGTGGACTTGAATTTGTAACACGAAAGGTAACGATGACGGCTGCTCGCATCTCTCATGGCTTTGATGAGTGTTTGTGGATTGGGAACGTCGATGCAAAGCGCGATTGGGGGTTTGCAGGAGACTACGTCGAGATGCAGTGGCGAATGCTGCAACAAGATACCCCCGGTGACTATGTCGTTGCAACCGGCCGAACGCACAGTGTTCGTGACATGATTACTCTCGCTTTCTCTCACGTTGGCATGGACCTCGTTTGGTCCGGAGAAGGAGTTGACACCATTGCTAAGGATCAAAACGATATCGTCCGGGTTCGTACCAACCCCAAGTTCTTCCGACCAGCAGAGGTCGACTTGCTGATTGGAGATCCTGCTCTTGCAGAGAAAGAACTCGGTTGGGTTCCAGGAACTTCGTTTGAGGAATTGGTCCAAATGATGGTCGATTCTGATCTGAGTCTTGTCCAAGAGGCCGTCAACGGTGGTTACGCTCCACCAATTCCACCTGAGTGATGAAGGAGGCTGCAGGATGGCATATCCTCTTCTCTACTCCTTCCGAAGATGTCCCTATGCCATGCGTGCTCGCATGTCCATCGTTCGAAAAGAATACCAGGTCGAACTTCGCGAAGTTGTATTGAGAGATAGGCCGGCTCACATGATGGAAGTCTCGCCAAAGGGCACGGTTCCAATACTTGTTTTGGAGAATGGTACGGTCATTGAGGAGAGCCTAGAGATTATGCAACATGTACTTGATTGGACGCTTTCTGATGAGGAACAGCATTGGGTTTCACGCAACGACGAGGAGTTTAAATTTCATTTAGATCGGTACAAGTATCCGAACCGGTACGAAAATGTTGATGAAATTGTACAGCGAACTGCTGCCTCGTCCTACCTTTCTGATTTGGACATGCGTCTCGGCGAGATACCACCCATCAGTGAAGCATTGAGCGATGCATTGTTTCCCTTCGTACGTCAATTTGCGAATCACGATCGAGAATGGTTTGATGTTCAGCCCTGGAGTAATGTACATTCATGGCTCTCAGAGAATCTGAACAGTGAGGCATTCACAGCCTGTATGAAGAAATTTAAACAATGGGAAGTGGGTCATGAACCCGTTGTTTTCATAGATTAACGGCATCATCTTCATACCACAAATCGCCTCATTCTTACTCATGAGCGGTCAAGTTGTTTGGGATGCGTCGAGCGATGTTGACATCGGATCATTAAGAGAACGTTTCAGAATTTTAGAACGTTCGAATTTTGCCAACCCTCGTATGACTATGCAGAATGATTCAGTTGGTATTGTTGCTGTAAGGGCACCGGCGCTCATCATGGGGGTCGCTTCTCTTGCAGTTGGAATATTAACAACTCTCTTCTTAACCACACAAGTTACTTCTGGACCTGACCCCATTTGGATCTTCATAATTTTGGTGCCACTCCTCTTTTGCGGTGCAGGTCTCTTTTTGCTTAGGCAACATTTCCGGGGCGATAAATGGCTTTTCATCAATGAAAATCATCTTGAATTGCGTCATGAGAAAAGTGAGAAAGGGATTCCAGAGAGATACAAACACATTCCATTCTCAGATGTTATCAAAATTATCAGCCATGAACGCATCACTCACAGTTCAGATTCGGATGGTAGTTCTCAAACCTCTGTCAGTCAAGTCACGAGTCTATTGGTGTACAATTCAGATGAACCCGAATCGAGAACAAATCAAGAGCTCTGCCATTGTGTGACCGATATTGGTTCCCCAACGAGGGAGGAATCCGATGCGATAGCAGCAGCTCTCAACTTCTTGATTCTTGGTACACCTCTCCCTTCAAGTGCAGAGTGACTTGCCTTGCCAAGAATTGAACAGGCTGCATCATCATCTGTTAGCATGACTCAACTCGCCATCTGTAGGTGCTTGACAGACGGTGCGATTCCTAAATCATCAGGAAAGAACATCGTCGGTTCAGGTATTGGAATCGGAGAGATTTCTTGCCCTACCAGTGCCACTCGACTCGGACGTGAATCTGACAAAATCTTTCTGCCAGTCAAGGGTGCGATTTGAGCCGAGAAATCCATGATATCTTCATGGCTTGGCATGTTTTCAACACCGAGGTTTTCTCGGCTGTGTCCGACGAAAACATAGCCCTTGTTTTCGATATAATCGGGGTCTGCTCGCATGTCAAGAGCCGCAAACTGCTTGATGTGTTCATCGGACATATTGATGCCCTTCATGAGTGTGTGCCTGCATACAATTCGAGTATCAAGAGATGGTAAGAGGTCGAGTGTTTCTGAAAACTTGTCCCACGCGTTGTCGTTCCATTTGGGTTTACAAACTTCATCGAAGACTTTCTTGTTCGGAGCATCGACCGAAACATAGAGCTGCGTTGGCAATGTGTCCAATTTTTCGATGACCTTTGGAAGCGTTCCGTTGGTCACAAGCATGGTCGTCATGCCGTGCTTGTGGCACAGATCCATGTATTCGGAGAGGCGAGTGTAAAGGGTTGGTTCACCGTTCAGCGATATGGCAACATGCTTTGGATTTTGAGCGTCCAGCCATTTTTCCCGAGGTACTTTGGGATTTCCTCCAAACCCTGAAAGCAGTCTGCGTTGGGCGCGAACGGACTCGTACAGGAGGTCGAGTGGATCCTGATCCGTGAGTTCCAATGTGTCCATATGCGGTTCACGCCAGCAGTATGTGCAGGCAAGATTGCACTGGTCGACAACCGGTGACATTTGCATGCAATTGTGACTTTGGACGCCGTAGAATTTACCCTTGTAGCATTGGCGGTCACGAAGAAGAGATTCTTTCGTCCAATGGCACGTTTTGACGCCGCCGTGTTCACCAACAATGTGGTAACGTTGCTTCTGCAGTTTTGCTTTTAACGCGAGGTCCATTCCAGCCATGAGGCTCACTCCTAGCCCTATTTCCACTGTTGTGCTGGCACGGTCGGGAAGGGGCTCTGATGGGCGGTCGTCCAACTTCTTCGCTATCAATGCCTCGCTCAGCGCTTGAGGATCGGCAGGAAGGCGTTTGCTGCTTTCTCACAGGCGTTCGCGACATCGTCAAGCCTTTGCAAGACGCGGTACATGTGCATGGCTGCCAGTGGCGAATCGTCTCCATTTGTGAAGACATAGCCTGCAGCCTTTGCTTCGACGACATCTGCTTCGTGTTCCTTGAGGTTCACTTCTCGAATGAGTTCAGCGAGTTTCGTCTTGGCAGCTTTGGTCTCTCCACTGATGCTGTAGTCGCGCAATGCTTCAACTGCGTCTTCGTACTTGGCGACCGTAACTGCTACTGCGTTCGCCATATCCTTGAGATTTTCTTTTGCTTCTTTATCATCAAACAGTGGCCTGAATGCTAATTGTTCAGCCACATTTTGAGCGTAATCTGCAATCCGGTCTTGCCGAGTGACCATGTAAAGGAAGTCATCATAACTTACGTGGACGCCAAATCGAATGTCTTCACCTGCAAGTCGTCGAACTTCAGTCTTGACGTTATCTGCTTCAAGTTCAGCAGCAATTGTAGCATCAATGGCTTCCGAGGCATCCTCGCCATCGCAAGCAGTGCTGACAGCTTCAAGCATGTGTTCAACGGTTCTTTCGACAGCTTTGGCGTGTTCGTGGAACAATTCAAACGGTGTTGTATCGCCGTTCACGCTGCCGGTTCCATCACCGCTCGCACCTGCATCCGACAGAGCATCTTCGACATGAATTTCACCACCGCTCTTCCAAATGGCAAATCCAACTGCCAGGAACGATAGTGGGAGGAGTACAATCATGTTGAGTGAATCTCCACCGGAGGCGACAAACAGTACGATTGCACCGAAGGCTGCAGCAGGAACGCTGGCTACCCAAGAGGCGGCAATCTTCCCAAACACTCGGAAATCGACAGCCTTAGCGCCGCCTGCTAGACCGACTCCAACCACAGCTCCAACGAGGGTGTGCGTGGTTGAAACAGGCACAGCCAAAAACGGCATAGAGAACACGAGGATTGTTGTCGCCGCACCAAATTCTGCAGCGAAACCTCGAGTAGGGGTAATGTCTGTAATTTTCTTACCGATGGTCTCCATAACTCTCCATCCCCAGGTCATTACACCGATGGCGATACCTGCGGAACCAAGCAGAATCAACCACATTGGGATTGGTGCTTTCTCCATGAGTTGGCCACCATCGCTGCTGAGAACTTGCCATACCGCAGCCATTGGCCCGATTGCATTGGAACGATCGTTTGCACCGTGAGCGAAAGCGACGTAAGCAGCGGTGATAATTTGCAGCCAAACGAAGATTCGTTCGACACCACGGAAACCGCGCTTTTCTTCATTGATGTCGATTCGGCGAAGAACAAGATACAAGCCCAGACTTGCTACAGCGCCAATAAAAATCGCCAAGAGAAGGGAGTTGATTGGGAACCAAGCGTTGTCAGCAAATGGATTGAATACACCGTTTTCTTTGACAGGCAACCAATCGTATTTACTTTCAATCCATTCTTCACTGTCGGCTTTTGAGAAGAACCCTTTCAGAGCCTTGAATTGAAGTGCAAGTCCTAAGACGAAGAACGTCGGGAAAGCAAGGATTGGCGCCAACCATTGCGATCGGTCAACTGGATTTTCAGAATCCAGAATTGTCTTTTTGATGATAAAGTAGGAGAAGAAGGCAAGCAGACCGCCCATCAAGGGGCTTGCAACCCAGGACATGACGACTTTTTGAACGACTTCCCAATCAATAAGCGTTGTATCGTGCTTGACTTCAAGAATGAGTCCAACGCCAATGATTCCGCCTATGATTGAGTGTGTCGTAGAAACGGGAAGCCCGTATCGAGTAGCGATGGTGAGCCAAGTTGCAGCAGCCATCATTGCAGCAATGAATCCGAAGGCAATGTCTTGCGAAAAGGCAGCATCAACCAGTGGGTCGGAGAAATCTACCGAGAGAATTCCCTTTCGAACTGTATCGGTAACGGCGTCTCCGGCGAAGAAAGCACCGCTAAATTCGAAAATCGCTGCAATGATGACTGCTTGTTTAAGCGTAAGCGCTCGTGAGCCAACGGATGTACCCATTGCGTTTGCTACGTCGTTCGCTCCGATGTTCCATGCCATGTAGGCACATACAACCAATGCTAATCCAATCAAGACCATTGTTATGGGTTCCATGAATCAACTCAATGCAATTCAGTATATATTCAAAATCATGTATATTCTATATAGTTCAATTTAGACGGGGGGTTGATACTATGCCGTTCGGACCGGGAGAAAATGAAGTCAGAAAACTACAGAGTACCGGCGGTAGCACTTTCACGGTCAGTCTTCCAAAGCCGTGGGTCGTTGAACAACAACTCAAAGCTCGCGATTCACTACGCGTTGATTGGAGGCCCAGCGGAGCCCTCAGAATCACGCCACTCAATTCGAGTCGCGCTCAAGAGAACAATGTCTCTTTTGATGCAGAATTGTTGCCCGAAAACAGTCTTCACGACCATCTCATGGGCGCCTATATATCTGGGGCGGATAACATCTCAATTCGCCTCAATAAGAGCCTCAAAAAGCAAATTTCAATGCAAATCCGCCGTTTTCTTCGGAGCACCCGTGGTTTCGAAATCTTTGAAGAAACTGATGAGCAGATTGATCTTAAATGCTTGATGAATGCTGGAGATATGCCCCTTCATGCGAGCCTCAACAGGATGTACTTGCAGGTGACGTCGCTCATACGAGACATTGGTAGCGTGTTTGACGGTGAAGACCGAGAATATCTCTCCGATGCTGAAGAAAGAGAAAGCGAAGTTGATGCACTTCTGTATTTAATTGAAAGACAAGTCCGAATATTGCTCGAATCCCACCTTGTTGCGACTAAGTTGAACCTTTCACGGACGCAAGCTCTCGAATACACAAATCTTGCTCGTTCACTCGAAAGAATGATGGATCACGCGTACACAATGTCGCAACTTATACTCGAAAACCCACAGGTTACAAGAGCCCTTTCAGGCACTACCGCTTTAGAAAAGATACCGGATTGGCATGCATCGCTCAAGGAACTGATGATCAACATTCGAACCAGGGATTCATTCCGTATTGAAGAGGCGCGTCGTACGCTCAAGAACATCCAACATGTTCTCGAATTACACGAACAAGATTTGCTCGCAAATCACCGCAATGACGAATGGATGGCGTTTGATTTGAGTCTTTCAGAGTCAGTTCGAAGGCTCTGCGCTTACTCGCGGGATTTTGGTGAAATTCTACTCAACATGAAGGTTTTTGGAGAAATTCGGCGCCATGCTTAGAAGTGTAATAAAATACACTTGCTGTATTTTATGCACTCATGTGTTGGCAAATTCACCACGCCTTGATATAGGGCCGGTTCCAAATATACACTGTAGCAAACAAGAACTACAGGCGGAAGCACAATGGACCAAAACTTAGAAACATACGTGGACAAAATAATGAATGAACAAGAACATCGAAGTGGTATTTTTACCAACCTCTTCGATGTCGTCGTCGGTGCAATCTCTGACTACCGATGTGGAGCAGATTCTCGAGGTGCTTACTCGACTCGCCGAGGTGTTCTTTGATGGACGACTATTTGTCGAGCTATGTTGATCAAGTACTTGATTCCCAGGAATATCAAAGCGGAATCTTCCGAAAGGGTTCTTTCCTTAAGCGACTTAAGCGTCGATTCTCTAAGGAATAAAGCCAGCCTTTACAATGGGGCATTACGTGCTTGATCCATGACTGAGCGTTGGGTGCCTCACCTTTTGGGTCTGGCGACGCCAAGCATTACCGTTGTATCACTCTACTTCGGTGGCTTTTGGATGGCTTCAACCACAGTATTGCTTCTCGGCGTTTATCCATTCTTAGAAGTCATCCTAGGGCGCTCATCGACTACAAACCCGCTCCAAGAGGGGCGTGCTCACAACCTTATTGCGCATACACACGCATTGTTCCCTATCCTGCTTTTGATTGTTCTTTTTTGGCGCATTTCGATTGATGGATTAACAACTTACACCCTCTTTGGCATACTTTCGGTGGGATTATCGAACGGTGCGTCAGGCATAGTCGCAGCTCATGAATTGGGTCATCGTCGTCCTCGATCATTCAGTTGGTGGTGTGCACGTTTGACGCTCTTTAGCGTACTCTACCTTCATTTCACCACCGAACACAACCACACGCATCACAAGCACTGGGCGCGTAAAGTAGACCCAACATCGTCCCCCTGGGGTCGAAGTGTGTACATCCATTTTGCTCAGACCATACCGCGCCAAATCAAAGGGGCATACAACGCCCGACCGGTCGATACTCGAAATTCACTTCTCATCGAGGCAATATTTTTGCTGGCTCTGTTCGCATCGGGGCCAGCGTTTTTACTGGCTTTTCTCGGTCAAGCGTTTGTCGCAATTTACCTGCTTGAGTTTGTGAACTTCATCCAACACCATGGGCTGAACCGAGGTATGGATGAGCGTGCAAACGCATCCCATGCTTGGGAAAGCCGGCATCGTCTTTCACGTTGGACGCTGCTCGAGTTGCCGTTGCATCCGTCGCATCACCTCAAATCCAGCACTCCGTACCATCGGTTGACGGTCCATGACGAATCGCCTCAACTTCCAGCTGGATATTACGGCATGTTTTGGCTGGCTCTCTTGCCACCGATATTTGGTATGATGATGCAGAAACAACACGATGCATCTGCATGATTTGTCCACTCCCCAAGCGGGAGCAGAGCGTTATTCATACTGAACAAAGATATTTATACCGGGAGTCAGACCGGCGGTCTAAAGTTGAATTCCATGCCGCTCAAGCGTTTTCTCAAACTTCCTTTAGAGGAACAGGAAAGAGTGCTGAGTGTCGCTAAGAAGCAGTTTGCTGTTCACGGCTACGACGCCATGTCGTTGAACCTCTTGCTCAAGGAGATTGACATCTCGAAGGGGCAATTCTACTACTGGTTCGAGGACAAAGCAGATTTGTTTTTGAGTATCATTGGCCAATACTGCAATTTCATTTCCATGAAGTTGGAAGAACACGGCGCTGCACCTTCAATAGAAGACTACTGGGTTCACCTCAGACAAGGTCGCCTCATTCAGGAACAGTGCTGGAAGGAACTCGACTGCATTGATATTGGAGTTATGATTGGCGAACAAATGCCGTCAAATCACTCATTGGCCGAAGGATTGGCAGAGAAAGCAGCACCACTGGATCGTTATTGGTTAAACCAACTCAAGCAAGGGCAGGAATGGGCGCTCGTGCGTACAGATCTCTCTCTTGAAATTCTCCTCAAATTGCTCAGCAATGTCTCTGATTCATTCTATGGCATCATGCTAGGAGTCTCCGGCGTTTCACCTACGCCAACTGAAATTCAAGCCTTGCATACCATTCTCGGCTCAACATTGCGCGGTTTGCTTGAGAACCCCCAGAGGGTAAATGTGGACGATTGAGAAACAGGTCTTGAAATATTAAATTCCAAAAATAAATCATTCAGGGGGAACATAACATGCTAGAAGTGAACAATCTTACGAAGGCTTTCGGGTCTGGGTCCAACAAACTGCAGGTTCTCAAGGGCGTGGACATGAAACTCAAACAAGGCGAGATGGTTGCCCTCATGGGCCCCTCAGGTTCTGGAAAATCGACCCTTCTCAATATTATCGGAGGCTTGTTGGCCGGAGACAGCGGTGAAATCCATCTGAACGACCAAAAGTACGGTAAAAAGAATCCATCCAGTGTTGTTCACATCCGTAGAGATCATGTCGGATGGATTTTCCAAGACTTCCATCTTTTGGACAACCTTACCGCAGTTGACAATGTCGCAATGGCTCTCGAATTATCTGGGATGCAAGCCAAAGATGCAGAAGCTGCTGCAAAAGTTGCCCTCGCTAAAGTCGGTCTTGAAGATCGTATGAATCACGTTCCGGACCAGTTGTCAGGCGGACAACAGCAACGCGTAGCAATCGCTCGTGCCATTGCCGGAAATCGTCCGTTGTTATTGGCTGACGAACCAACCGGTAACCTCGATATTGCGAGCGGCAAAGAAGTTTTGCAATTGTTCAAAGACCTCTGTCACGATGAAGAGAATCCGATTTCGATTCTTATGGTTACCCACGACCCTGATTTGGCGTCAAACGCAGACCGTATGTTGCTGTTGAACGATGGAAGGACTGAAGCGTCGGATATCCGCTCTGCATGGGGCTTGGATGAAGAAGAAGTTGGAGGTGAAGAAGAATGACCAAGGGAGATGACTCTCTTGAACTCGAAGCAAATGATTTTGCTTCGTCTCGAAACATTGGTAAAAGAATCGTTCACAAGTTGGTTGAAACGCCATCCCAACTCCGTCTCGCTGGCTTGAGTGCTTGGCGAGGTAAAGAGCGTGGCCTTGCGGTCATTGCCGGTGTTTTCCTTGCGTCACTTGTTATCACGACGGTTCTTGCCTATGGTGTTGGCCTCTCGCAACTCTTCTTCGAGGAATCTCTCTCAAGCGAGCCTTTCGATGCAAAAATCGAGTACGCCCGCACTCCAGTCGAAAACAGCAGTGGCTGGTCAAATAACACGACAACGATGACCGGTGTTTGTGACGAATTGATGGAGGAGTTCAGTGAGTTCAGCGACTGTACACTGGTTCTGGGCCGTCAAGGTATACACAGTGGGGGATTCTTCAATCAAGATTTCCTTGTTGCTCAACCACTTGAAATGTTAGCAATTACCGACGATGCCAATCCATATTGGGGCAATGTGACATTCGATTATCCCGAGTTAGCCGACGCAGGGCCACCAATTTCCTCGAGCCGTGCAGTACGGTTCCTCGGACCTGAAGCGTTCGATGGCGAGTTTGCTGATCGGCTCGGTGAAAACATCATTGCAGGCCTTGGCGAATGGCCAAGTCCGGAAAACGTCAGCGCTCAACGCGGCGTTATTCTTCCTTCGACAGTGGCTTCCGAAGCGAAGGCAAATGTTGGTGATGTGCTTGACACACTTACTTTTGCTTACGTTGTCGATGAATCAACCCTGCTTGAAGCGACGGTTAACAACGAAAACTGCGACGGAGAAGTCACTCCCGAACAGAACGAAATGGTCTACTGTCGTATGCCAATGACCGCCACAAACCTCACCGTTCTTGGAATCTATGAGCCATGGGATTTAGGAAACCCGACCCTAGGACCGAATCCAATCTTCACCACTTGGGAAGTGCTCGAGGAGACGCAGCGTGCTGCTTTGATGGACAACGACCACATGTATCTCGGCGTGACCATTGATCGAGGACAACTGCCAACCAGCTCGACCGCAGATGCAGCAGAATGGCTTGAAGACCTCGGTACTCGCGTTCAAGATGGAAGCTACACCGACGAAGGCGTTGAACTCTACTATACCGATATTGTGAGCGGAACAATCATTTTCCTGAACATCTTCCTTGGTCTGATTCAAATTTTCGATTACATCATTATGATACCAATCGTCATTCTATCGATTGCAGTACTCATTTACGGCTTGGTTCTTTCACTTGAACAACGACGCAGAGAGGTGAGCATACATCGCGTAATAGGTGCTGACGGGCCACGGCTGCAAAGTATGGTGTTGTTGGAACTGTTCGTCATGTCCTCAGTAGCATGGTTAGCCGGATATTTACTGGCCCTTTTCGCCGTTCCGATTGTACTCTCTGCGGTCGGCTTCATGGAGTTTAGGACGGGAGATTTCGATGTTAATCCGACCTTGGGTGTTGCCTCAACGATTTTCACTGCGGTAACGACTCTCGGCCTGGCCTTGTTGTTCGGAAGAAGCAGAGCTCGAGATTTTATCGCTCTTGAAATCGAAGAGGGTGTCCGTAAGACTACTGCTAAAACCGAACCGAAGCGATGGCTTCACTGGCTCTCCTTTTCGTTTGGAATGCTTGCAGTTACCGATGCCTGGCTCAAACTCAACGGCAGTGAGGACGGTCTCAACCTCAACTTCTTTGTTAACGGTTTACTCGGAATCATTGGACCGTTTGCTCTTTGGATTGGTGGTGCTTTGCTGCTTGGTCGAATAGGTGCTCGCGGTCCACAAATCATGCAACTCATCTTCGGAAGAACACCTCTGTTGAACGATGTGAAGCGCGGCTTGAAAGGCTCCGGTTCAGCCGAATCGGTGAACCGTCTCGCAGTCATTATGCTGCTCACACTCTCCATTGTAACGCTTGCAGCGGTACAGGGATACACTGGAACTTTGGTTGATGAGAAAACCGTTGATGCGACGGTTGGTGCAGATCTACAGATCACACTTGAACAACAGTACACTGAAGCTCAAGTTCTTGGATTGGTTTCCAACTTCACTGAAGCAGACGTTACCGCCACTGCTACAACGGTACCAAGCCTGTTCTTGAACGATGTGAATGGCGGCGATAAGTTACTGACTTGGATTCTGCTGGATGACAATGAGGATATCCTGCGTTGGAGCGAACAAGCGATTCCGGGCGAGGATACGAACAAAGCCATGGCAGCCTACCGAAACGGTGGGTTCTCCGCAGGTGAAGACGCAGCATATTCGCTGGATATCGCTGGTTCAGGCCGTGGTGATGAAAACCAATTGAACGATAAATTGTTGAAACCTTCCGACAGGCAGAGCGAAGAAATCACTTTCCTGTGGGAGAAACTCGAATTCAATTTCAGCAGTGGAGGTACCGACCAAGCTGACCCGAACGCCTTGTTTGTCGCCTATTCCTCTCTAATGGACGGCGACTGGTCTGGATTGAACCTGTCAGGACAAGACCTCAGCGGTCGAGACTTCGGCGCAGTTGACCTCACTGGAACCGACCTATCAAATGCCAATCTCGCCGGTGCAAACTTGGAACAAGCACTCCTCTTTGATACAAATCTCGATGGTGCTGACCTATCGGAAGCCAATCTCAAAGAGGCCGTAATTGTGAACTTCATGGGTGGCTCAATGGAAGGTGCAAACTTCATCGGGGCAGACTTAACCGGAGTGTTTGGCTTCGCAGACCTATCCACTGCAACGCTCGGAAACGCCACCTGTCCGGACGGCACTTCCGCTGAGAACACGTCGTGTGCTTCCGGCCTGTCGCAAGTCCCACCGCCACTGGCAGCACCACTGTTCTTGGCTGACAGCACCGTTCAAATTGTCATCACACCGTACACCACCCCAATGAATTACATTGGCGTTCACGAATACATTCCTGGTGTGAGTGCAGCGACCATGAGTTCTTCACTGATTATCGGTGAATCGTCATGGCTTGCTTTGGTTGGGCCAGATGAAGTTGCCAATTATTCTTCTACAACTTGGATTGTCGAAGTTGACGGCGTAGGTGGCGAGAAACTGGAAGCGCTTGCTTCAACGCTGTCTGCAGACTTCCGAGTCTCCAGTGTCCTTGACTGGTCGAGTACACACAAGAGCGTCGAGCGTAACGGTGGACTGATTTTCGGAACCCCAGGTCTTCTTTCCTTGCAGTTCGTTGTCGCCAGTATTGCCGCTGTTGCTTCCAGTTTCGTTTTCCTTTCGTTGGTGTTGAGCCAACGCCAAAAGGAACTTGCCGTTCTGCAAGCAATTGGTGCATCACCAAACCAAATCATTCGTTTGGTGTTGTTCGAGATTCTCTCGATTGTCATGGTTTCCATGGCTCTCGGAATTGTTCTTGGAATCGGTGTCGCTTTGTCGTTCAACGGGTTCTTTGACATCTTCGGATTCATCTTCCAAATATTTGGAGGTTCATCGACCACGATAGAACGGACGTTAGTGTATCCTTGGACACAACTCCTGTTGGTGTCCCTGTCGGTGTTTACCGCTGTTGTCATCGCTTTGTTGGTGACCACACGCCGTGCATTGAAGTCAGATTTAGCCAGTGTGCTCAAGGGGGAGTGAAGTATGAAAGAAAGTATCTTGAGATCTGATGGACTTTACCATGTATACGAATCGAAAGCCGAAGACGGTAACGTCGTCGCTCTTCGTGGGCTTCATATCGATATGAAAGAAGGCGAGGCAATCGCAGTCGTCGGACCCTCTGGTTCCGGAAAATCAACATTGATGAAGTGCCTTGGTGGATTGATGAAGGCCAGTGCTGGTTCGGTATCTCTTGCTGGAAACAACATGACTCGCCTTACTGGACAAGAATTGGTTGAATTACGACAGAAGACTGTTTCCTTTATTTTCCAAGAAGGTAACCTTCTGCCGCAAATGAATGCCCGTGACAACGTGGCACAACCGCTTCGTCATCAGGGTGTATCTTCTCGAAAAGCTCTGAAACTTGCCGATGCAATGCTTGACCGTCTCGGGATGATTCATCGGGCCCACGCTTTACCAATGATGCTCAGTGGGGGGGAGCAACAACGTGTTGCTATTGCTCGTGCACTGATTACCAATCCACGTTTGATTTTGGCAGATGAACCGACAGGTGCTCTGGATCCAGTTACAAGTCGAGAAGTACTGGCTCTGTTCAAGGATCTTCACCAAAACGACGGAGTTTCGTTTTTGATAGTAACTCACTCGAAAGAAGTAGCAGCATTCGCCAACCGTTCACTGGAACTACGTGATGGACGGTTCGTTGCTGAACACGGTGAGGATGTAGATGTTGAAAACCTCGGTAAAGATCGTGAACTCATCATTGACGAGACTGGAACGGTGACTCTACCTCCTGACTTGTTGGTCCGAATTGGTGGTGCTGGTCGATACACGGTTGGCAATGCAGACAGCGGTTACCTTTCGCTTCAGGGTGAAGCAGTGGAATCCATGGGCAAAATGGAACTCGCATCGACATGTCCTGCTTGCAAGCACCAATACGACGGGATTGAGGAGCAACTTTGTCCTTCGTGTGGTTCAAGTAGACCGATGGTCGAGGTCAAGGCATGAAGCATCTTGTCTCGCTTGTCGGCTATCTCGAAGGATTCTCATTTCTCATCTTGATGGGATTTGCCATGCCAATGAAGTACATTGCAGGTGATCCAAGTTGGGTCAGCCTCATGGGTTCCTTGCATGGTGGTCTTTTCCTCGCTTATCTTGGACTGTTGTTCCTTGGAGTCGGAAAACATTGGACTTTCACTGCTTTGATTCATGGATTCATTGCCGCAGTCGTGCCAGCAGGCCCCTTCTTGTTTGAAGGGCTTTTCATCTCAGGCGAGTACGACCTTGACGAGTGATCAAACGGCAATGTAGCGTGCCACACCATACGGCGGCTCGATTTCAGTTGAATCGATTCCAACCCACTTTTCTCGTATGTTTTGTTCAGCAACATGACCGATGAACTCCTTTCTTCCTTCATCACTGGAAAGAATCCATTGTTCCACGGTGTATGCTTCTCGAACTTCTTTATCAGCGACACAGAGTACGAGGTCAACTTTCTCGATTCGCGATGATGAAAGTCTCCATGAACGCCGAGTTGCGTCATAGAGTTCATTTGGCGTCATCCCGCTGCGCCATGATTTGCTTATTTTAAGGACAAGAATTTCTTTTTTCATCTCAAATCAACTCAAACGGATTTGACGCCTTCGGGCCACAGAACGAGAATCAACGTCTTGCCGCGTGTCTTCGGAGTATGTGTTGTTTCACGGTTCATCCATACCAGAGAACCCGCCGGGTAGGTGCCATCCTCGTCCCAAACTTCGCCTTCAAGCACGATGTATGCTTCGCCGCCAGGATGGCTGTGTGGCATGAATGCATCCACGGTCACTTCAGAATCCGCTTCATACAGTACTAGAGAGCACGCATCTTCTCGGTACAGGCGTCCGAGTCGAACGCCAGTGCCGAAATCTTTCCATCGAATATTCTCTTCAAGCCAAGCTTTGTCGATATTGAATCCAAGCCAGTCGGCCATGTTGTGTGTGAAGGGCATGGCTAGGCGAAGTGGACTTACCACATGAGTATTCGGATGGAAGTTTATTTGTCTACAACGGGGATTGATTTGAATACGGGTTCTTCTATGATTCTGTTATGGCGACACCACTGCAGTTTCCTGAAGTCCCACCAGCCGGGCCATGGGACGGATATGTTTTGGTCGTCATATGGCTCCCAATGGTCTTGCGATTGTTCCTCTTAGTGGTACCTTTCCGCCGGGCAATATCGCAACTTGCACCTCATTCTGGCTGGGCCCTCAAACAAATGCGTGAATTACCAGTCAAAGGTTTTGGAATTTTGGCCATGAATGAGATTTTAGCGTTCAGTATTCCTCCATTATTGGTTTATTTGGTTCGAATGACGAGTGATCCACTGGGCTGGCAAGAGTGGAACGAAGTCTCAGATACAGGTTTCGCAATGCTGACCCTCTTTTTGTTCGTATGGATCTTTTTTGATTTACTCCGTATCAGTCGAGTTCGCAGAATGATGAAGGCGGTTGAGAAGAGAGATATCGCGAAACTCCGCAAAGTAGCAGATGCTGGATTAGGCATACGTCGATGGTTAACCAAATTCTCTGGAAAGGAAAACAAAACAGATGAAGAAAATCAAACCAGCCTCAAAGAAACAAGCAAGAGTGTAGCCAAAAATTCGCTTGCAGTATGGGGTGCGCGAGTATTGGCAGTTCGGAAATTGACACCGCAGGGTCTTCTCACAGGACTGGCCATAGGGGCGGCTGTTGAAGTTGCTAAAGCTGGTGCGGGTAAAATCACAGATTCAGTTGATAAGAAAATGCAAGAGGAATTTGATAAGATTGCTGAAGTGAATACCATGACTTTACTGAAATTATTGCTCCGAGACCTCGCGATGGGTATTTTGCCGTTGTTTCTCTTGGCTTATTTGCCAATTCTTCTC
>QQRW01000019.1 GCA_003602605.1 Candidatus Poseidoniales archaeon
CTGCTCTTGGGGCTCATCTTCGTGGCTCAGATTGCAAAGGCTTCCTCGAAGCGCAAGGCATCTGCAGAACGCGCTAAAGAAGTAAAGATGGACCTTGCTTTCTCCGAAGAAGAGGAGCGAAGACTAGCTTGGATTAACCACTATGTGGCTGCCGGACAACTCGATGAAGCCCGAGCACTCGGCTGGACTGAGGCAGCGGCTGTACCTGAATGGAAACAATACGAGATGCAGCAACAAGCCGCTCAAGAAGGTGCTGTGCCGACTATGCTTGACCTGAACAAGTTGTGATTGCTCATTTGTTACACATCGATTGCACCGCTTACCTTTCAAGTAATGACTGGGATTGATTACCATGGCCGGCGGTACGCGTTGCACTGTAGCAGTCCTCGCGTTGCTTTTGCTTGCAAGTTTACCGTATGCTTCCGCCGATGAAAACACCGACATCGTCTTGATGCTCGAAGACCAATCTGAACTTCAGAGAGATTGGTATGTCGAAGGTGACGCAGTCAACGTGATTCCGATTTTTGTCAACAACGGCGCATATGCATCGATTGACAACGACCCCTCTTGTGGTGCGTCCCTCCAAGTTCTTGATTCAAACGGGGTACTACTCGTTGATGAATCATCATTTTGCCGTGGTCAGTCTCAAACCCTTGACCTTGGCAGCGGCGATGAACATTCCTTTTCCGCCCTCACTTGGGATTTACGACTTGAAGACGGGTCGTTTGTAGACCCTGGTACATACACTGTGCAGGCCTTCCATTCGGCAACACAGGCCATCGCCTCGCAAGAGATCTACCTCCAGACTTCGGTAGATGTGTCTGCAGATTTGGAAATTGTTCTGGAACTCAACAGTCGTCTTTCACCGTTACAACACGATGAAGAAGTCATGTTAGGAGTTCTGCTTCGAAATCCGACTTCGGAAGTATCAATTCTCCCTCAAGTAGAGGATTGCTATGTAGACCTCAACATCAACGGCGTCTCAACCCTTGCAATGCCTTGCTTTGACTCGGCCCTCGACTTGGAACCCTATGAACAGATTCTACTCGGTCATGTACTCCTCCAAGACTCGACCCTCCTGCAAGGTTTGAACACGATTCAAGCGAGTTTACCTTCACAGGCTTTGCTTGAGACGACAACATTTACCCTTGAGACAACCGAACCAATCGATATCTCCACTCAATCACAAACCGAAGTGCAACTTCTGCCAACCGCTTCCATTGATTACCGATACAGCGGTCAAGATGTTTTCTCCTCTGTCGTCCAAATTGAAAACACCGGTGACGAGACGCTTGAATTACACTTCACCGACTCCTGCCGTGCTGAGATGTGGGTCGTAAACGATCTCAACGAAGTGGTGTTTGATAGCCGGCTTCTCAAGAACTGTAACGCCCTTGAACTCGACTATGCAATCGAAAAAGACGGCCAGTTGCAGTTTACGCTGCCCGACTGGACGTTCACGGATTTACAAGGCTGTGAAGTTCCAACTGGAAAGTATTCATTGGTCGCAGAAATTCCAGAATTCCATCTTGCAGTTCATCACACCATCGAATACCAAAGATATACTTCCTCGGACTGTGGGTCGTCGCCACAGTTTGAGATTTTTCCTGAATTGACACCGGATTCCTCAGGTTTTAACTTGAATTTGACTCTTGACGCTATGAGTGCCAATGCTGACCTTCGCTGGATTGACTCATGTTCGCTCATTGTCAACATTATTGATCTCTCAACAATCACCGAAGTCAGTGAACAAATTCTCATGTGCAATTCACTCGAAGGAAGACACTTTGTTCTTCCATACGGAGAGGATGTTGAATCACTTGTCCTGCAAGCCGGAACGGTCCAAATGGTCGATGACTTATCACAGCCACTTGATGATGGCCAATACCAGATGGTTTTGACGTTCCAAACTTCTGAATTGGTCCGAGTAGGATTTGCACTTCAGTGGCCAATTGAAGGCGATATTTCTACGGTTGAACAAACCGTAGAAGCTGTTATTGTGGAAGAGTCGCGCATCCTGAGTGGAACTTGGTCGGGCTTGCAAACAGAACTTGGAACCTGTTGGATGCTTGAATCTCTAGAGGAAGGTCAAATTCTTCTTTCAAGCGCTCTTCTAGGACCTTGGGTTCCTCATCAAGGTTGGAGTGGAACCTACGAAGTCGTCACTGCCCCAGCACACCCAGCATGTGAATTATTCCAAGCACCATCCGTGCAAATAAGGACTCTTGAGTCGGAAACTCCACTCCAAGAAACTGAAGAAGTTGTTGAACAATCGATTTTGAACTCGGACGACGAAGCCGTCGATGAACCAGCAGCAATCATTGTTCCATCAGTGATCGTTGTGGTTGCTTCCGGATCCCTCCTTTCGATGCTGTTTGCTGCTCTCCTCAGTAACGAATCTTTGCGGATACCTTCGACTGCGGCAGGATTGTGGTTCCTCGGTTTGATTGGCCGAACGCATGAAACAAGCGATGGCCGATATCAGCGTGGTAGATTGATGGGATACCTCACCGCCAACCCAGGATGCCATTTCCGAGCGCTCATGGCTGCTTTGGATATGAGCAACGGACAGATCACCCACCATTTGAGAATCCTTGAATCAGAAGAGGGTATTTGGAGGAGAAAAGACGGGCGCCTGGTTCGATACTATCCGCTGACCAATTCACTCTATCCGGGCATGAATGAAGACGATTT
Organism: Candidatus Poseidoniales archaeon; assembly: GCA_003602605.1. Lineage (GTDB taxonomy): Archaea > Thermoplasmatota > Poseidoniia > Poseidoniales > Poseidoniaceae > MGIIa-L1. The sequence continues at coordinate 2,695 of QQRW01000019.1, forward strand.
GCCGGTGCCTCCATTGTCTCCTGACCCGAACAGTCTTCAAGGAAAGATTCTATCTTTGTTGGATCATGATGGACCTCTTGGAGAATTCCCAACTCAAGCAGAACTCGCAGGGAGACTGGAGAAGAGTCAGCAATTGGTCTCTCATCACCTACGAACGCTGCAAAAATTTGGTTTGGTTGAGAAGAGGAAAATGGGTCTGAAAAACCGTTACAAACTCACTCGTGAGGCTATTTTCCTTCTCGAAACGAACACCGACTTCACTCGTGAAGATTGATGGTGCGCTGAATACCTTGTTGCTCAACTGCCCAATCGATGTGTTTCCAACCGTTTTTTTCTGCTACGGCCATTACTTCGCTGCGGCACCCTTCATCTTCCAGCATGACGCCAACAACACCGCCGGCTCCTGCCCCCATTGCTTTCCAACCGAAAATGTAGGTGCCCCAGAGTGGTTTAAGCACCCTGCGAAACGGTTCATCAAACGCTCTGTCCAGCATATCTACGCTTTTCGTGGTACGAAACAAACTTATGCCGACTCCCGGGATATTTTCAGACTCAATGGCCTCAACCATCTCTTGAGCCATGTGCCGGATACGACGAAGAGCTTCGGGAATATCCTCGTCTCCGTTGGCGTAACGTTTCCAAACTGAATCGTGCAGTTCACCTGAAACATGTGTGATTCCGCTGTCGAAAAGGAGAAGATTACGTTCAAGTGCTTCAATAAATCTCGGTGAAGGGTTGAGTTGTTTTGAAGTCACTTTATCTCCTTCAAATCTCAAGTGTTGAAATCCCCCGTAGGCACTTGCCCACTGGTCTTGACGCCCTCCAGTATTGCCGAGCAGTGCTTCAAACTGGAATGCCAACTCGGCAATTTCATCGGGCGATTTTCCGTCACCGGCAATAGCTGAAAGAAAGGCTACATTCATCGCTGCCGAAGTGCCGAGTCCAGAGCCGACCGGGACATCAGAAGAATAGCGGACAGAGATACGACGCTCATCGTCAATGTGCATTTCAGCAGTAATGTATCGGTTGATGGCCAGGTTTACTACCTCCCCAATGTGGTTTTTGCAATAGGTAGGAACATCCGTCCAACCACCAGCTAGGTCAATACGAACTGGTACACGAACGGTGATTGTCTTGGCCATGCTTACCCGATAAATCCCACCCACATGAAGAGTGGCATTCAAGTCAAATGGTTGATACGGAGGGTTGTCTCGCACGACGGTTGGTGTCAAAATGGCAAAAGAATACAGTCCCGTTGATGAAGTAGCATGGCAACGAAAGTGGGATGAGGCTCAAATCTTTGAGTGCGGGATTCGAGAAGACCGACCTAAATTCTACTGTCTCGAGATGTATCCTTATCCCTCTGGAAAAATGCACATGGGGCACGTTCGGAACTATTCGATTGGAGACGCAGTTGCTCGATACAAGAGAATGATGGGCTTTGATGTTCTCTATCCGATTGGTTTTGACTCCTTTGGAATGCCTGCCGAAAACGCTGCAAGGGACGAAGGCGGTCACCCGTATGATATTACGGAGCGCAACATGGCCTCGATTACTCAACAAATCAAGCGCATGGGTTTCTCTTACGATTGGAAACGTCAACTCAAGAGTCACGATCCTCGCTACTACAAATGGAATCAATATTATTTCACCAAATTCTACGAACAGGGTCTAGCCTACCAAGAATACGCGCCTGTCAATTGGTGTGAGCAATGTGAAACCGTTTTGGCGAATGAGCAGGTCAAAGCAGGAAGATGTTGGCGATGCAATGGCCCAGTTGTCCAGAAAGAAATGGAACAGTGGTTCCTCAACATCAACAAATATGCACAAGAACTCGTTGACGGGTTGGATACCATTGAATTCCCAGAGAATGTGGAATCCTTGCAAAGAGATTGGCTTGGACGGTCTGAAGGCGCTGAAATTACCTTCGAAGTTGAAGGTAAAGACGTGAATATCGAGGTCTTTACCACACGGCCAGATACTCTGTTTGGCGTAACGTTCGTCACACTCGCGCCTGAACATCCAATGGCTGAGCAATTGGTTAAAGGCACTGAATACGAATCTGCGTGGCAAGATCTCTACGATGAAGTCTCTGTCATGGCGGAGTTTGACCGAATTCGTAACATGAAGAAGAAGAAAGGGGTACCTTCTGGATGCTTTGCCCTTCACCCTCTTACCGGAGAACGCATTCCAATTTGGATTGGAAACTTTGTCATCGCCTCATACGGCACCGGTGCAGTGATGGCAGTTCCGGCTCATGATGAGCGTGATTTTGATTTCGCAAAGGCGTTTGATATCCCGATCCGAAGAGTTCTCATTATGGATGAAGACGGCGATGCAGACGCACCTCTTGATTCCGCTGAAACAGCCCACGGCTGGATGGTCAACTCTCCTCTCGAAGGCTTTGACGGATTGTACGGTGAAGAAGCCATGAAAGCCATAACTGATGCTTTGGAGGTCAAAGGTTCGGGCAAGGAGACCATCAATTGGAAAATACGCCCTTGGCTTATTTCTCGACAACGATATTGGGGCACTCCAATCCCAATGATTCACTGTAAAGATTGTGGCGTTGTTCCCGTTCCCGAACATGATTTACCGGTTGAGTTGCCAACCGATGTCGCTTTTGGCCAAGGAAACCCCCTTGAAACCTCTGAGACATTCTTGAATGTTGATTGTCCAGATTGTGGTAAGGCTGCGCGTCGAGAAACCGACACAATGGACACTTTTGTCGACTCATCATGGTATTTCATGCGGTTCACGGATGCTCTCAACGACGAGAAGTGTTTCGATGCTGATATTGCAAACCACTTCATGAACGTCGATTTCTACTGTGGAGGAATCGAACACGCACAGATGCATTTGATTTATGCTCGGTTTTACACAAAGGCTCTTCGTGATCTAGGTCTTCATTCCATTGATGAGCCGTTCAATGAATTGCTTTGCCAAGGGATGGTTAACTCGCCAGCACCATGGTGCGATTCATGCCAGCTCACGCTCTCAGTAGCGCATGCTGGCTCGCCCTGTCCACACTGTAACAGCGAACTGTCGGAGCGTTCCGCAAAAATGAGCAAATCTCTCGGAAATACGGTTTCCCCAGGTCTGATGATTGAACAGTACGGCGCAGATACCGTACGTTTGTTCATTTTGTTCGCTGCAAACCCAACCGCTGGCATGGATTGGTCTGATTTGGCTATTGCCTCCAACCATCGAGTGATGATTCAAATGGCTTCGATGCCCGATAAATTACTTGCTTGGGGCAAATCCCCTTCGCCAATGGATACATGGATGCTTGCTCGACTCAAACAAAGATGCACTGAATTCCAGCAGGCAATGGATGCTTTTGATTTGCGACGGGCTGTTGAGATCTCTCATTACGACCTCATCAAAGACATCAACTGGTATACTCGTCGTGGTGGAGAGAACGCTGAACTTGGTATTCAAATTCTAAAGTCTTGGACTCATTTGGTTTCGGTCTCAACCCCCCATCTTGCTGAACAATGGTGGCAACAAATTGGTATGGACGGATTGGTCAGTGGAACTGAATTCGAACACCTGCCGGACATGACTGATGAAGAACAATCTGCGCTCGACAATGAAACTGTACTCCGTAGCGTTCTTGACGCATCTCGACGAATCAAGGATGTGGCCGAACGCCACCTCGATGGTCCTGCCCAATCTGCTACAATCGTCGTTTCACCCCCATGGAAACGAATCATGGCTGTAGAGGCTCTTGACTTCATCGAAAAGGGTGGCAGCGTCAAGAATTTCGTGAGCCATCTTTCTCAAATGGAGATTGCCCAAGGAGAACGTAAAGGCGAGATCATAGGATACTGGGGCAAGAAGATGTTGCCTCAAGTGTTCAAGTGGGACGATGCCTCGAGAGCTCTCCTACGCGGTTCACTGGATGAAGTGGTTGCTCTTACCAACGGTTCTGCCTTTATGGCGCAAGAACTTGGTCTTCAATCAATTCAAGTTGTGCTTGGCGAAACCGCTGAAGACCAAACAGGTCGTGCAGGCGGCTCAATGCCTCTCGCTCCAGCGATTGTTTACGCCTGACCAACCGCGTTGCCATTCGTTTCCAGTCCACCAGTAGCTGGAACCATCGTCCATCTGGCGCTAAGCGTAGTTCATTCTTCTTGAGCAATACCGCTTTCTCGAGCGACAGCGGAAGAACTCGAGTTCGCCAAGGGTTCAGTTGCTGCATATTTCTTTGAACTATCAGCGGAATTAGGTTTGTTGAAGAAGGTGATATAGGCCGCTCCAACAATAAAAACAACGGCCAAGGCATACAATCCGGTAGAGAGCGTGAAATTGTTCTTTGAAGAGGGTTCATCATCACTTGAAATGCCGATATCCACTTTGCAGCCTGCGAGGTCTACAAGATGCCCTGGTTCAGTGTTTTGGCACAGATCAATGGCGTTTGGAATACCATCTAAATCGTCATCAAGTTGGTATTGGCTGCAGCCAGTGACGCCCACTTGCTGACCTGCGACCGTTCTCTTGCAGAGGTCATTGACATCGAGAACCCCATCTTCATCGTCATCGTCATCTTCTGCACTATCGATGCATCCATCGCCATCGACATCTTGTCCAATTGCAGCAATCCCTAAAATTCCTTTTGGACAGTTATCGATCGCATTGTTGATTCCATCTCCGTCATCATCATCATCTTCGCTGATGTCACGACATCCGTCACCATCGTAATCATCGATAGAGGCAGTGTTTGCCCAGCGTATTTCACCTCGAGGGCACGCGTCATTAACATCCAATACCCCGTCCTCATCATCATCAAAATCCGTTATTGAATCATGGCAACCGTCTTGGTCATGGTCATTCACTTGAGTGGAGGTCCAAATTGGAGAGTCACGCGGGCAATTGTCCGTTGGGTTTGCAATTTTGTCTCCGTCTTCATCGATATCACATCCGTCCCCGATGTTATCTCCGTCAAGGTCCGCTTGCATCGGGTTTGACACGGAGGGGCAGTTGTCCATTTGATCGACCCAATCATCGCCATCAGTATCGATGTCAGCACATCCATCCCCTTCAGCATCCTCTTCAGGAGTTGACTTCCAACCTACCGGTCCAAGTGGGCATAGGTCGTTATAATCGAAGATAGTATCTTCATCGTCGTCGAAATCTTCAGTGGCATCTCTGCATCCATCACTGTCATGGTCCGTAGATTCTTCAGAGAACCAATTTTTCTCACCGAGGGAGCAGTCATCGAAAGCATCAGTAATGCCGTCATTGTCATCATCGATGTCGCAGGCGTCGCCTTCTAAGTCGCCATCATAGTTCGCCTGTGCCATGTTTGAAATACGGGGGCAATTATCCTCCCCGTCAAGTATTCCATCGTCATCCCTATCGGTTTGGTAGAGCCAAATACCAACATCAAATGAGCCTAAAGTTGAAGCATTCTGTGACGCTACGGAGGTGTCACCGTTGAAGATGTAAGATACGAACGGTGAGCCGTCAGTGGCTATTTCGAGAGCGGTGGGTTCGTCATGACCGCTTCCGCCAGCCGAGATTGCCCATTCCCAAGTATTGTCATCAAGCAATTCTGCTAGGAATATGTCGAAATGATTTTCATCGTTGTATCCATCAATATCGACAAGTGTGTCATCTCCGATGGTAAGGTTTCCTGAGATGACCCCGGTGACAAAGGTCGATCCTTGCTCGTTGTGAGCAATACCCGTGGCTCTTTCCATTCCATTACCGGCTACTGTTACAAGATCCACCCATCCACCATCCTGCGAAACTTCAGCCACAAACAAGTCAATTCCGTTCGATTGTTCAGTGTACAGTGGGTCAAATGAAGCGTTACCATTGAATTCACCAACGATTTCTATTCCGGAGGTGCTGAGCCCGTCGCAGTCCCAAACCAAGTCCTGGCCAGGCCCTCCTGCCGAAATGGCCCAATCCCATCCGAATTCTGAATACCGGGCTACAGCAAGGTCTGCCATACCATTTGATATGAGAACGGTCTCATTTACAATCAACTCACCGGTAAAAGAAACAGCGACATATGTTGCTTCAAAACCGTCTAAACAGAGTGATCCAATCGGCTCAATGCCACCAATTGTATCTGTTTTGACATGACGAAGGGCATCTCCATTTTCAGAGAAAGTAACAACCATGAGCGATTGATCGGTTGAGGCTTCGATGGTAGTCTGCTCTAAACGAATATCTCCGTTGAAAACAATTGACACGTGAATATTGTTGTCGGAAGTGATGAGCATATCGACGACGAAAATTTCGTTTTGATTTTCGATTTGACTGACCCACAACCATTCTCCTGAGGAGTCAATTCGTGCTACAAACGCATTGCCCTCATCTCGGAATGACCCTTTTCCTATCGGCGTCAAGTTGCCCAAGGTAAGCTCGCAATTGATGTCAATGCTGTTGATACAGTATGTGCCTGCAACAATCAAATCACCGTCGGGCATGAGGGCTATGGTTTCTATGGAATCTGTCGATACTGAGCCTGCACTCAATGCATTAATCCATGTACCGTTTGGATGAGTCCAGCCGAGGAAGAAGTCGATGTCATTTGAACCTCCAAAGGCTCCCACAGGGTCGACGACATCATCGAACTGGATGTTGCCTTGAAACCAACCTGCGGTGGCAACACGGCCGTCGGGATACATGATGCTTTGAGTGACATAATCCATTAATCCGCCGCCAAAATTATTGGCCCATCCTAACGATGTTGAGTTGTTTTCATCGGAGGCTGAAGGAATTGATTCAGGGTGAAGCACAGTGTGGCTTTTTCCTAGAGTGGGTGACAGACTTGCAGCAATGAGAATGCAGACCAATACGATTGGAATGAAGCCTTTGCGCATAAACACTGGATGCAGTTACAGCATTTGAAACCCTGTGTTTTCTGTCCCACAAGTTCATGTTTGAGGCATCGATGGATTTCCATGGACGCCCCTCAAGGAGTATGGCGCCGCTCACTCGCTGAAAAAGAATCGATTCAAGCGAGCCAGAATCTTTCCCTACTCGATGCATGGCCTTCATGGAATACCTCTGCGCAACGCGTTCTTTCCGAGACTACCGGAGAACTTGAGGTCGGACAGCGTTTTGACCTCCACCGAATTGAACGCCAACGTTTGGTTGAGGAGATGTGGAAGGTAACTTCTATCCGCAGCGGAAAGAAGCCAAACTTTACTGAAATTGAATTTGAATGGCTCGGCCAACAACGAGAAGGTAAAGCTGTGGGCACTTCATTGAAATCGTTGAAAATGAGTGTTACTGTACTCTGTGAGCCGAACGGCGGAATTGAAATTGCAGCATGGTGGGCTCTTTCAGGGTGGTCACGTTTTTTCCGTGGCAGGGTGAATGCGCAAGCGAAAGCCTTCGCTACGCAATGGTTAGACGATTTGTCTGCAAGGGGTATCGAATCAATCGGTGATTCTCAGCCTCTCACTTTTGTCGACATTGAAAGCGAGGATTCAAAGACGGTCGGCGATGACGATGTGTGATGACCCGACAGAATCGAGACAATCAAGGCGGTTCATCTTCGCGTAATAATAACCGTTCAAACAAGAATCGCGGCGGCCGACGAAACAACCGTCAGCGTCGATACGGAAGCACCCCTAAATCCACTCTAATGGAGCGTAATGCTTCAGAAATCGCACGCATGGATGAGCAGGCACGTTCACGTTTTGAACAAACGCCTCTACCTATGGGTTTTCCTGAGGATACTCCGGAACCGAAGTCGTTCTCATTCGAATGGGCAACCGTGCCCGTGCCTCTGAAAGATGAGGAAGCCATGGCGGGGAAAGTCATGCGAAAAGGTGAATTTGGCTGGCTCGAAGATGAGCGAGTCGACCAAATAGCGGTGTTGGCAGAAGGCTACAAAATGACTCTTGAACAAGCGCTTTCTCTTCGTTCAGCGCTTCTACAACAGAAAACAGTATACGGGCACGGCCGATTGCGCTCGCAAGGGAAAAACATGCTTCGACTCTACAAGGAAGGAGTGAGTGTTGTCGACCTTTCAACACGGTTCGATTTCCCTCCAATGAATATTTTCAGAATCATTCTTACCGAAATGCGATGGTCGAAATCCAAAATCAAGGAAAGTTTGCGTCAGCCAAGTAAACTCAGCAAGCGTGAACGGGCAGAGTTCGAGGCTGCTGAAGCGGCAGACCGTGTTTCGAATGTTGACCAAGGCGAGTCTCAAGAGCGTGCTGATTTGTTTGAAGACATCTTAGCGGATTGGTTTGAAGACCAAGGAGTTCGCCTTCGCAGACAGCCGGAAATGGTTAAGGAACAAAAGCAAGATTTGGGTAGGCCGGTTCGAACACCTGACATTCTGTTTCTCGATCATGTCGAGATAAACGGTAAGCCAGTTGCATGGATTGACGCCAAACACTTCTACGGTGCAGATGTTGATTTCCAACGCAAAAAAATGGCTAAGCAAATGGCTCGTTACATCGAAGAATGGGGCAGCGGAGCAGTCGTTTATCGACATGGCTTTTCAGCGAACCTGTTCATGCCGGGTTGCACATTGTTGGATGCAAATGTCTTGGATTTGACAAAACTTGGGCCCGGCGAATAATCAATGTATTCTGGTTTCAATAACGCCGATATTGGCGTTGTTCAGTGCTTCGGCAATGGCATCCAATTCATCGGAGGTGAGTGGGCTGTCGAGACGCCTTGGTAATACGCACGCAGACACGCCAAGCATGCACAGGCGAACATTGACACGAGATTGGAGGTCCAGCCTAAGGATCTCGCTACGAACTGTTGAGAGTAACTTTTTTCGCGCAGGTTCTTCAAGAAGTCCTGAAGCTTCTCCAAAGTTTCGAGATTCAAGCATGAGGTCGGGCCATCGTTCAAAATTCCAATCTTTAAGTCTTAAACGGGAGACTGAGCGTTCACCTGCTTCAGATATTGAGCGCTTCCACCTTTCATTGTCGATGTATTTGGAGGTATGACGGCTTTCGTTAGGTTGCCAAGCAAGCAGGATTGGCTGTACGCTGGTAAAATTTACTACTTTTCCGCCGGAACCCGGTGCTCCGGGTTGCAAGCGCAATTCAACGCCGTTTTTCGACATGCCAAGCACGTCTCCAAGGCCGGAGCCATGCTTGCGCTCAATACGATGAGCGATACGGAGGTATTGCTGTTCAGTACCTTTTCCAGTTTCGGAGTGAAACCCTCGAGCAACAGCGATTAACCCAGCTGCAGACATGCCAAAGCCTTGGCTTGTTGGAAGTTCAAGTTGAACGCGGATTCGGTACGAATCTGCCGGTTCAAGTAAACGAGCGTTACGTAGCTCTTCAACAAGATCGACATACAGCATCGATGCATGCTCTAGCTGCGTTCCATCCATGTCAATCACTTCAACTATGATTGCTCCGTCTTCTACAGGACCAGCGGGGACATCCAGTTCTGATCCAGCTGAAAGCAATGCTTCCACTTCTGGTACGTTGGTGGAAACATATTCTACTGATGCTTCCACTCCAGTTGCAACATTGAAGCCCGCCCCTCGACTGCCTTGAGACCGTGCTAAGTGGGCTTCTTTCCATATCGAAAAAAGAAGCGTAATATGCCCCCCGCATCGTTCTATTGCCATGCCGTTCGATTTCACGAACAGGATTTGAGTGATGAACTCTCGCTATGGTTCTACATGGCTCAGTTTGTTTCTTCGAATTTTCAATGATTCTTTTTTCATTTCATTTGCTATGATTTCAAATCGGCCTAAATTT
>QQRW01000002.1 GCA_003602605.1 Candidatus Poseidoniales archaeon
GGAATCTCCAAGATTTACTCACCTGATGATGGCCGCACCATGGGTCTGATGGGCATGATTCACAACCTCATGGGCATGGCTGCTGAAGTCGATTTGATTGGCGAAGCGAGACTTGCATCTCTTGACGGCCCTGTGACAGCAGAAGACATGGCAAAAGTTGGGTTGCTGATGACGTTGTCAGAAAGCGCCGATGATGCGACGTTCAAGGCTGCCATCGAAACCGTACGATCTTCAACAAAGGATGTACCTGTCATTGGTTTCACTGGAACCGGTGGGGCAGGAAAGTCAAGCCTGCTCGATGAATTGATGCTTCGTATTCAACGCGATAATCCAGGTAAGAAAGTCTGCTTGCTGTGCGTTGACCCGACACGAAAACGCACCGGTGGCGCATTGCTCGGTGACCGTATTCGGATGAATTCACTTTCCAACAACGACTTGTTCATGCGTAGCCTTGCCAGTCGAGGCTCTGGTTCTGAAATCAGCGCCAACCTTGACCGAGCGATCGAAGTTGCCAAAGCGGTAGGATTCGACATGATTTTCTGTGAAACCAGCGGTATTGGCCAAGGCAGCGATGCCATCACGTCTGTTGCCGACCATTCGCTCTACGTCATGACGGCAGAGTTCGGTGCTCACACTCAACTCGAAAAGATTGAGATGCTCGATGTCGCTGATATCGTCGTGCTCAACAAGTACGAAAAGCGTGGCAGTGAAGATGCATTCCGAGCGATTCGAAAGCAAGTTCGAAGAAACAGGAACATGTTTGATGTGGCTGATGAAGAATTACCTGTCGTTGCGACCATTGCCAGTCAATTCGCTGACGGTGGAGTCGACCGATTGTGGCGTAAACTCTCCGATATCGTAGGCTTTGAGGCCAGCGAACCCGTTGATGAAATGGGGACAACCAAGGGCGTCATTCCTCCAGAACGCATCTACTACCTGTCCGAAATTGCTGCTACGGTGCGTGAATACCATGCAGGACACGAAGCGGTTGCTGAACAATTGCGCTTGTGCCAACACCTTGAAACTGCAGCAAACCATGCTGCTGAACGGGGTGCAAAAACCATCGCTGCTGACCTTCAAGCACAAATTGATGAGATACTCGAATCAATTGAATCGGCACGAGAAGAACTGTCTGCATTCCGGGAACTGGCCGAGCAGTACTCAAGCGGTGAATTCACCTATCACGTACGTGGCAAGCCGTTCACAGTCCAAACCACCACGGAATCCCTGGCGCACTCCGACATCCCTCGTGTTGCACTTCCGACTTTTGCTGATGACGGTGAACTGTTTTCCTTCATCAAGAGAGAGAATGCACCGGGCCATTTCCCGTTCACAGCAGGCGTGTTCCCGTTCAAGCGAACCGATGAATTATCGGCTCGAATGTTCGCAGGAGAAGGTGAGCCTGAGCGTACCAACCGCCGATTCCACTACTTGAGCCAAGGCCAAGACTATGTTCGATTGTCAACAGCTTTTGATTCAGTAACCCTCTACGGTCGGGACCCAGCTCGTCGCCCAGACATTTGGGGCAAGGTTGGGAATTCTGGAGTGAGTATCGCGACCTGCGATGATGCAAAGCGACTCTATTCCGGGTTCGATCTGTGCAATCCGAACACTTCAGTCAGCATGACCATCAACGGACCTGCTCCGATCATCTTGGCGTTCTTCCTCAATGCTGCCATCGACCAGCAGGTCGAGGCACACCTTGCCCAAGAAGGCAAGAAACCTGAGTTGACCGATGCGGCTTACAGAGGCGAATTACCTGAAGGCCACAATGCGTTTGGCCTTGCCAGTGTTGGACGACGAGGCGATGAAATGGTTGATGCTGCAACGTATGCAGAAATCAAGGCACGCACACTGCAAACGGTTCGAGGAACGGTCCAAGCGGATATCCTCAAAGAAGACCAGGCGCAAAACACCTGTATCTTCTCTACACCGTTCGCTCTCAAACTGATGGGCGATGTACAGCAGTACTACATTGACCACGGAGTAAGAAACCACTACTCGGTCTCGATTTCAGGTTACCACATTGCTGAGGCTGGAGCCAATCCAATTACCCAATTGGCACTCACCCTTGCCAACGGTTTTACCTATGTTGAATACTATCGAAGTCGAGGCATGGACATCAACAAGTTCGCACCAAACCTCTCGTTCTTCTTCAGCAACGGACTTGACCCTGAATACACGGTTATTGGCCGAGTTGCTCGACGAATCTGGGCGATTACCATGCGTGACCTGTACGATGCTGATGAGCGCAGTCAGAAGCTCAAGTACCACATTCAAACCAGTGGAAGAAGCCTGCACGCACAAGAAATCGACTTCAACGACATCCGTACAACCTTGCAAGCCCTGCTTGCCATTCAAGACAATGCAAACTCTCTGCATACCAATGCGTACGACGAAGCAATCACCACGCCAACCGAGGAAAGCGTCCGTAGAGCCCTTGCCATCCAGTTGATTGTCAACAAGGAAAGCGGCTGGACCAAGACCGAGAATCCAATGCAAGGCTCGTTCATTGTTGATGAACTGACCGATTTGGTCGAAGAGGCTGTGCTCAAAGAGTTCGAAGCTATCAGCCGACGAGGTGGCGTTCTTGGCGCAATGGAGACCATGTACCAGCGCGGCAAAATTCAGGATGAATCAATGTATTACGAGCACTTGAAGCACGATGGAACGCTCCCGATTATCGGCGTCAATACCTTCCAGAATCCGAATGCTCAGGTGTTTGATGAATCGAGCGCAGATGATTTCGAAATGGAATTGGCGCGTGCAACACCAGAAGAAAAAGAAGCGTGCTTAGAGCGAGTGAATGTTCGTCAAACCATTGAAGGTGAGGTGACTGCTGCTGCACTCAAGCAATTGCAAGAAGTTGCTCGCCAAGGCGGTAACGTGTTCGAGGAATTGATGGAGACCGTCAAGGTAGCGAGTCTTGGCCAAATCACCGATGCACTGTTTAACGTCGGTGGGCAATACCGACGCAACATGTGATGAATCACTCTTCTTCCGACCACAAGCGTCGCATGACCTTACCCGTCAACTGACCGGCATCGAGAGGGTCAAGATCATGCTCAATAATCAGATGCTTAACCAATTCATGTTGTACGACAGACTCCTTACATTTCGGACATTCCAACTCTCGAGCTGGACGGTATCCCATGAATTCCATTCGACCACGCGGTGTTGCAAGGCGCCGGCCGGTTCGCAAAAGGACCGAAACGAAGACCAGAACGAAGAGCACAATAAAGCAACCAAAACCCATGAACACACCCGATGGAGGTGGGTTTTGTTCCAGTTGAATATCTTGGTAAAGTCTGCTTTGCGAAGAATTCTCATGTGCTGAAATGTCAATCGTATGGGTGAAGGTCTCACCTCGTAAAGCGAGCAGAATATCGAGGTCGTCTTCTCCGACATCTGCATCTATCACGATGGTGAAATCACCGTAAGCGTCGGTGATTGCGTTCGTCCCACGGTATTGGTAGCAGTCGAAGTTTGATTGCTCGCACTGTACCGAGACATAGTCAAGCTGGACGGCAGAACCGTCTGCATAGGTCGCTTTGCCGGAGATTCGATAGGTCTCTGCGCTTGCCAAAGGGAGGAGAATTACTGCGAGCAAGAGCACTAACAACACTCTTCGCATGGAACTTTGAAGTCCTGGGGACTTAAAGACCCTTGATTATCTTCACAACTTGACACACAGTGCAGAGTATTCTTTGAACCGTCGAAGTTCATTTTTTCATTCCAATCGGAAGCACGTACGTGTGCATTCTAATGAATTAGGAATTGTTTTTTTGAGTTCTTTATATACTGTTGAAAAGTTAGAGTCTTTCCACGGTGAAAAAATGGCGACATTATACGATGAACAAGGAACCCAAATATACGCAGGACGAGGAAAATACAGTCGACGTGCTCGAAACATGATCGAGCAACGAACTGCATACAGACGCAATGAAGACGATCAATTGGTCGTCTATGTCCCAGAGCAACAAACTCCCGCACCCCAACGAACCTCCACCCTTGATGAAGATACACTCGAACTCAAGCGAGACGCTCAGCGATTAGGCCAACAACTCGGCCTAGGTCTCGACGAAATCGAGGTTCGACGAGAAACTCCTGATGCCGTGCTCATCGCTCACCTCAAGCAAATGTCCACAGCTGTTCTTGCAGGACTCGACAGCGAACAGGCTGCCAAATTGATGCAGACACTCACCTATTGGATGCTTCGGCAAAACCTTTCTGTCCATGAGCACGATGAGTTCGTTCGCAACATGCATCAACTCATCAACGGCATGCGAGTTCCTTCAAGCGGAGCTGCTGTGCTTAATCGCAAAGGAAGCCAAACCCGTGAAGAGGCCGTCAATGTCCATCCAGGAACTCCAACCTCAAACATCTACAATGAACTCTGGATGCATGCATTCCTACCTCCAAACAACCACCGTTGTCGACCCAGTGTACGACAAGGAGACCACGGCAACGGCGTTCAAGCAGACGGTCGAGTGTGGTACGAGCCTGCTTTGGTAGCCGGGGCTGAATTTGTCTGCGACAACCTTCACCAAGCAAGTGGCCTAGCAAGTTTCCGCCAAGGAAGACACGGCATCATCCGAGTCTACTTGCCCTACAACCCTCGCTCCACCTTTTCCGAGGAACGTGATGTCAACCACGATTTCCGAGACCGTGGTCACCTTCCTGAACCTCATTTCACCCAAGAAAATGAACCTTGGAATAACTGCCTTGAGCGGTTCATCGATGCATGCGCCAACATCAAAAACACCGTGCGCTCTGACCTTCGCCTTATCATCCACCGAGGAAGTGAGGCACCACAGGAAGTGATTCTATGAACGTAAAATACCTAGCAAAAAACCCGACGCCCGTAACCCAGACCATTACCCTACGCCAAGGCTTGCCCATCGGCGACTCAGGTGTGCGCAGCACTGAAGCTGTCACCGTACAGGTGCCTCCAATGAGCGTGCGAGAGATACTGTTTGACCAAAACGGCAAGCCACTTGTCGAAGGATGTATGCAGGATTTGACCGTGACCCTTGAAAATGAAGAAGGCACTCCAATTGACCCACATTCCTCTCGTCGTGAACGTACAACAATCCGAAACATCAACGGTGAGCGAACCAATGTGTTTGTTGAACAAGCTCGCAGGGTCTATCCTGGACTGGATGTCGAAAACGCTCGCAACTTGGGAGGAACTCAACTTCTTGCCCAATTCTCACACTTGCGAAGCGCACGTGACAACACCACTGCCATCTATTCACCTGCAGCCCTAAACATGAGTTTCGAGTCAAGAGTTGACAGCGTCTATCATGCTGCTCGAACTGGGCAAATCCAAATTGAATCCATTACTGGAAACGGGTTTAATTCCGCGGATGCAATACAAATGGAACTTACCAACACAAGTCCAAGTCCCGTGCGTATCGTCGTACCTCGTGGAACTATGTTTGAACAGCAGAATTGGAACGGTAATCAGAACCTTGTGGTCAAAGAAGATGTTTGGATCGACATCCAACCCGGCCAGTCTGGGACCTTCCCCCTGCCTGCATTCTGTGCGAATTCAAGCGGCGGCTCCCCTAACAGCGACCCAATGAACCTCACTCCCTTCGTGTTCCACGACATGGGGGAATCTTTCCGTGACCAACAGTCCATGTGGAGAACTACCGACAGCGAACGCAGTGTTCGGATGCGATGATGTGAGTTGGCGGTTAGTTTATTTGTCAAAGACCCATGAATATACTATGGCCACTCCAGGAAACATCTACTTGTTAAGAGATACAGATCTGCTCACCGGAGCCGTATCAGATTACCTTAAAATCGGAAAAACCATCAACCCAACACCGAGCAGAGTTCTTGGACTTCAAACAGGGAATCCTCGGCGGATTAAACCCGAAGACAGTTTCTTTGTACCCATGATGACTGATATGGAAACATACCTACACCACTGGTTCTCAAGCGACAGAATTCATGGTGAATGGTTTGACATCGATGATACTCGTATGAAAACCGAAGTCATTCCCAAAATAAACCAACTGATGCAAGAACAGACGGATTTTATCAGTAATTTAGCAATTGTTGACTGGTTAAACCAATCGTACGATAACGGAAAAGTCAGGAACCCGACTGCGGATGAACAGATTATCTCCGATGAATTGAAATCGGCAAGAGAGGCACTAAAAATTGCCGAGGCACATCATAAGATTGATGACTGCAATCTTCGTGCTGCTATTGGTTCATCGAATGGAATCAAGGACATCGTTACGTTAATTGAAAAAAGCCAATCACCGGCATTTGATCAAGTTGCATTCATTGCATCTTTGTCTGCAGCACAATTTGCTCTCTGCCATAGCAGTGGTGTGGAGTTCTCGAGCAAGGCCACTTTCCAAAATCGTGGAAATAGCCTTGCGACCTTAGATTCTGCTCTTAAAACTGCCTTAGACTCTGCTAAAGCATCAGACCCAACCCCGTTGCCGCTGACAAATGCCTCCAACCCTGTTCTCGCACGTGTTACTGCCTTGGAAACACTGCACAGGAATTGGCTCGGTTCACGCAGGGACATCGCCGAACAAAAATGGATCATCAAGCAAAAAGAAACGGTACTGAAAGTGTCCATTGGACAAGACCGAGAAATCACCGGCGTAATGAAATGGATAAGAGAAGATGTTCCATACACTGACAAATTCAACAAGTCAGATGCAAAAGAAAACCTCCGCACTGAAATGTCTGCCTTTGAAACTCCAAGACCAAACCATATTTCCGTTGAAATCAGTGAATACCGCCCATAC
>QQRW01000020.1:0-8161 GCA_003602605.1 Candidatus Poseidoniales archaeon
CTTGCTGGCCTTGTTGACCACCTTGACCTTGTTGACCACCTTGGCCTTGCTGTCCTTGCTGACCTTGAGCTTGTCCTTGACCCTGTCCTTGACCTTGCCCTTGACCTTGTCCTTGACCTTGTCCTTGACCTGGGGTAGGGGTTCCAGCTTCAGATTCGCCACCGCCTTCGGTTTCACCATTGCCGCTGCCTGCGCCTGACTCAGAAAAGTCAGGATCGTAAGCATCAGGAATGCCGTCACCATCGGAGTCGGAATATTCACCGTCGTTTGGGTCGTTAGGGAACGAGTCTACGTTGTCAGCCTTACCATCACCGTCAGTGTCTGCGTTGTTCGGGTTTGTACCCGATGCATACTCTTGAGCGTTGGTTAAACCATCGCCATCAGGGTCTGCATTTCCGTCGCCACCGTTGGTAGGGTTGAGGCCGTTCGAGACTTCCCAGCCATCTGGGAGACCGTCGCCATCGCTGTCTGCATTGTTCATATTTGTGCCTTGATTTTGTTCCTCGGAGTTGGTAAGACCATCACCGTCCCAATCGGCGCCACCATCGGATGGGTCGAGTGGGTCAGATCCGTCACCGCTCACTGCAGAAACTGCAGAGAGTGCGAGGAATAATGCAATCAAAACGCTCATTATTTTCTTATTCATGTTTTTTCACTTCCTATTATTTTGGTTGTTGTTACACAGAGAACCCGCTGTTCTCTCTTTCCAAAAGCCCGGCCCACATGATGGGAGAGGCTTTTTGGGATTCAAACGATGCTGCGCACTGGCTTATGGCTGGTTTCAAGGTTTTCACAAGAGTTTTTTTAACAACAACCACGAAGGTTTTGTTGAGCAATGACTGCTTCTGAGTCATGCGTTCTCCACTCTTGTTACTGTCCTTGTATTGTTCCTCCAAATGCATCGTTTTTCACGGGTTGGTTCTAGGGAACCCAACGTTCCCTCTACACATTGGAATACACCGACCCTATATGAAAGGCGCGACGCAATGTGCCGTTCACCCCTCGAGGGTATAAGCCGGAGGTAAGAGAATCGCTGCCTGCTGATTCAAGACAAATCGAGCGACGAGATCAGCAAGATTGGCATCGGCAAAAGCATGCAGTCTTTCACTTCCGTTTCCAGATGCTGGCGCCCAAAGATGCAATGGCTTTGCAGAGCGACTTAATGCAATTTTAGCAGCTCGGATGGCATTCGAACCTGGAAGTCCGGCGCTTACGGAACTGTCAAGTCCAAGGTGATGAATAAGGCGGCCTTGACGAACGCCTTCTTTGCCTTCGAGTGCGAGCATTCCGAGAATAGTGAATTGATCCCTTTTAGAAGCATCCCATCGCGTGTAATCTCCTTCGAACCTATCGGTGAGGTGGTGCAGAAATTCACTGTATTGTTTCGGTAAAGTGTCATAGGAGATCTGTTCAACCGCTTTTCTACGAGGCAGATGGGCTTCTTTGGGTAAAATTTCTTTGAATTCGCTCCATTTGTGCGCAGTATCAATCCAGTTCGAAAGGCGTTCAGCGAAAAATGGATCTGCCCCTCTCCAGTTCCAAACACTACGTTTAATCAGTTCTGGAGCAACATTTGAGAATCCTTCTGGATCCCTTTCTGCAAGGGTTTGCAACGCTTTCAGAAATTTTTCATTCTTCGCTTTCTGCATGGTCTGCTCCGCGGGCATCGTAATTTGCTTGTTCCCGGTTCCATAATAAGGTTGTTTCTTGTTGATTTGGTGAAGTTTCATCATATCTCCTCAGTTTTAACGCCGTTTTT
The DNA here is from genome assembly GCA_003602605.1 of Candidatus Poseidoniales archaeon. Taxonomy (GTDB): domain Archaea; phylum Thermoplasmatota; class Poseidoniia; order Poseidoniales; family Poseidoniaceae; genus MGIIa-L1. The sequence continues at coordinate 1,760 of QQRW01000020.1, forward strand.
CAACAAAATCTTGATTTTGGAGGAAAAAACAACGCAGTGTTTTTGTTTTTATTTTGAAAGGTTTGGGTCCCTTCATACATATATCGTGTGATGACAATTTTTTGACGGTATATGAACGATTCATGTTTTGAAATGCTTCATCATCGATCTATGCGGCCCAATACCGGCAATTGAGTAAGGTTCATCGACCAAAACCCAGCCCTGAGACTGGTAAAACGGAATTGCTAATTCACGGGCTTGAAGAAGCCCAATCTTCGCCCCAAAATGAGAAATTGCAGCTTGTTCCAGAGATTGCAATACCCGTGCAGCATGCCCTTTACGACGGGCTTCTTGGCGAGTGCCCATCTGTCGTATTTGTACAGCTGGCCTGTTATCCGGATTAGTTAAAGGGCCAAAACTGGGGCATTGCGTTGCGTCCGGGCCGGCATGATCTGCCGCAGAACCATCGCTTCCTGGAGCGATAAGGTGCGCCCTACCTACCGAAACAACCCGCCCCTCTTCATCAATCCAGGCATGAATCGCTTGATCGTCATCATCCAGTAATTCAGCACCCCGTTGAAATCCAAGCGGCGCTCGAAGCACTGAGAATCGGCATTCATAGTAGGCGGGCGAGGGTGTGGAATGGGGGAGTAAAATACGGGCGTGCTGCTCCATAGGAATCGCTCGAGGGTGGGTCTTAAGAAATATCTCAAAAAGTTCTGTCGCTTGAACATTAAAATCCAAAGTACAAAACAACAAACACAACAATCACGCCCAATAACGCCAGTCCAAGAATTGCAGACGCAATTAAACCCTTACCGAATGCTTTGTTCCCACGGGCGAACGAGTAAATAATCGCCCCAATATAGGTTATTGGATAAGCGATGAATGCGAAGGTGTAAAAGTCATCCGCTGGGTTTGAATAATCATCATAATTATCATAATATTCTTCTTGATATTCTATGTACTCGTCCCCGTATAGATAAACCTCGTAATCGAAGTAGCCGCTGTCTTGCGGGGATGATTCTGGTATCAGGTTCAACGACATTTCAACCGTTGGGGGAGTTGGTCCCAAGGGCTGAAACCACATGGTTTGATTCGAAGAATTATAGCCGCCTATGACTTCAGTTTGGGTAGAAATACCGTCATAAATAGGTTCACTAAGATTGCCATCGCAATCATCACAGACCAACCAAGAAAAACTATGGCCGCCAGCTCGGAGGGACGTACTGTTGACGATTTCAAAATCCATTTGGAAATATACCCATTCTCCATTGCCATCCGACTCTTCAAATGTTACTGTAAAATTCGTACGCGCGCCAACGCTATCAGGACGTTCTGTGAACGGCGGTGAAAAGCGTTCAAACGCAGAAAAATCGTCGTTTCGAACACGAACCGTTCGATTGAATTCAACATGGAATTCACGGGTCTCTGGATTCCATGATTGATTTTCAAGAGATATATATTCATCAATCTCAAACTGCGATTCTTGATAGATTACGGCATCAAAACCCTCGCTTTGGTCGTCGTCCATACAATAAATGGGATATCGGCGACTGGTGTCATAGTACGCTGGCCATTGATACGAATCAATCTGACATTCCAGTACGCTCCAAGGGTCGGCTTCACTTGAAATTAAAATCTGACTTGAATATACCCCCGTCGGTGAATATGTGAGTTCAATGGCCGAATCGTAGCCGTATGTATACGATTCCGTCCAAACAGTGTCGTTGTCGATAGGAATCGGGATCGATTCAATGCCGATGTCGAATTCTAATTGATTCGGGAAATCTGCGCCACCAACCATCGGTAACGGATCGAACGAAAGTTGGTTCATATCCGCATCGTACTCCCCAATTACAACCCATTTTTCAGTTCGATAGAACTGAGCCCGGTCAAGAAACGTAAACTGCTCACCGGAACAAGAATCACATGCTTCAGCAGAGAAAAAATAGTTTGATTCATTAAGATTTATTTCCATGTAGAACTCTTCGGTCGAATTCGTTTGAATATTGAATGTGTAATTTAGGCCGTCCAATGTCTCCCCTTGAGTGGAAATTTTTGAGTATTGTCCATCATCGTTCAATAAAAAAGCATCGAGTGAGAGGTTTTCAGAAAAATTGCTATCGAACGACAGTGAAAGATTTTTGTCTTGAAAGCTGTATTCAGCACCTATAAGACTCGTTTGCTCACCTCCATTAGGAGTGTCCTGAATACGTTGCCAAACGAGTAATTCTCCACTGGATTCACCGTAAAGGGACGGATGCATGGTACTGCATAGGATCGACTCAGGAGAGTATTCATTGAATATGGGCTCCAGTGAATACCTGTTCCCTGGCTCCCCATTCAAATCAATGTAACATTGTGAGAGTTCATGCGTATCCGGTAAATCAATGGTTTGCGAATATGTTCCTGCTGCGTCCCGCACAAATGTCATTTCGTACGGATCTGGAAATTGTTGCTCGTATTCCTCGTATTCCTGTTCTTCCTGTTCTTCCCTTTCGCGCTGAGAATCGTCCATGGCAACGCCGATGACTTGAATCAAAATAAGAAGAGCGACGGGGAGAAAAACTCCAAGCATGAACATAAGAATGGATTTGCCCAAAGAATCCTGTTGTTTCACAAGTGGAGGGATAAGTAGGGGTTGTGCGGAAGGGAAACTTGTCTCTCCCTGCAAGAAACTGTTCGGCGCAGAAGGGTCGTTCAAAACGATTGACGCTGGGCGCTGAATCGACCCAGGGCCCTCAGGTGCCGAGGGTAATCCAGGACTCATAGCCATCGAGATTCGCCTCACTGTTTAACTGGTTTGCCGGTTAAACCGTATGTAAGAAAATAACAATCGCTACGATGAAATTGTAAATTAGGGCTCGGTCGCGTTGAAATAGAACTGCTCAATCCGGGAAACACTGCACGGGTGTCGGAGCGGCTACGTCGGGGATTGCAAATCCTCTTACCTGGGTTCAAATCCCAGCCTGTGCTCTTCTAAACACGCCCTTGGGTGTATTTTACGCGCAGTCTTGATATTCAAGAAGCGTTTCGTTTCTCTTATCACATAGACACAGTCTATTGGGTGGGGATGGGTCTATGCCAGAGATAAATCGTTCATTAGAGCATGTCGGAATCGGGTTTGCTGCTTTTTTAGCACCCCCTGGCCCAGAAGTCATTCGGTTCACTGTTGGCCAACCGGACTTTGACACTCCAAAGCCGGTTATCGACGAGGTCAAGGCTGCATTAGACCGTGGTGAAACAGCCTACACTCGGACGCAGGGTTCAGTCGAATTATGTGAAGCGGTAGCCAAACATCTGTCAAAGCATGACATTGCCGCTGTACCCGATGATGTCCTTGTTACACCCGGATGTAAGCAAGCGGTCTTGTACGGCCTCATGGCAACACTGGACGCTGGTGATGAAGTGTTGTTGTTATCTCCAGCATGGCCGTCCTACGATGGAATGCTCAAATTACTCGATTGCGTACCGGTTCATGTTCCTGTTAAGCGAGATAATTACCACCCTGATTTCAACGCCTTAGAGGCTGCAGTGACTTCGAAAACCAAAGCGATTCTGTTGAACTCTCCAAACAACCCCACAGGTGCTGTCTACGAACCTGAAGAAATACAACGCATCGTTGATTTTGCTATCAAGCATGATTTGTGGATACTTGACGACATGATATACGCCACATTGGTGTGGACCGATTACCCGTATACATCGCCGGCTTCACTCGAAGGCGGTGCTGAGCGAACCATCACAATCGGAGGCTGGTCGAAGGGGTGGGCTATGACTGGATGGCGGCTTGGATGGATTACTGGGCCAAAGCAAGTTATGGATGGAGTCAAAAAAATCAACGTCAGCGCCGCAACCCATGTTGCTACATTCATGATGCCGGCAGCTACAGTCGCCCTAACTCTTGAAGAGGAGACGGCAATGATGGCTGCTTCATTCAAAGAACGCCGGGGTTTGATGCATTCTCTGCTCTCCGAACTTCCCGGCGTCGTTGTTCCAAAACCAGAAGGGGCGTTTTATGCATTCTGTGACATCACAGGCACAGGAATGGATGATCTCGAATTTGCTACTCGAGCACTTGAAGAAGCGAATGTTCAGCTCATTCCGGGTTCGCTCATTGAGGGTGGTGAAGGTTTTGTTCGAATTTCCTATGCGACCTCTGCCGAGGATATCCGTGAAGGTGTACGGCGGCTGGATGTATGGCTTAAATCGCTGTGATTCGGTAGAGCGTCCCTCCTCCACCAAAGGTTGCGTAGTAGAGGTCGCCATCCGGTCCAAAAACCACTGGCAAAGGCGTACCAAGATCGGTTGCAAAACGGGTAACCTTGCTGTCCCATTGTTCGCTCGGTATCGATGTGTTGGATTGACGCGGTGTGAAATCAATTCGAACAACTTCGTGACCTTGAGGTAAAAGGGTGTTCCAAGAGCCATATACGGTGGCGTACACCGTAAAACCCTCATCAGGTAAAAGGCCGGGTAATGCCGATATGTTCGGGCGAAGAGCGAGGCCGTTCAGTGAGGTATGTGGCGTCCATCGGGCAACTGGGCCAAGTGTTCCGGATGGAATAGGGTTATTCGGATCGTCGTCAGGCCAACCATAAGCTTCACCCTCAACCAGCAGATTAACTTCTTCATCGGGATGGTCGCCATCCCAGTCTCGGCCGTTATCAGAGAAGAGGTACCCCATGCCAGGAACCCAAACGCCGTCGAAGGAGTTACGTACTCCGGATGCTAAAACACCATGTTCGCCGCTTTCAGGATCCACCCAAAGCAACGCAGCATTCCGTTCATCGCTCTGTTCACAAACATTGCATGTCGAGCCACTGTGCCAAATCAGCGTCCCGTTTGGGAATGAATTGATGGCGTTGGTCTGGTGGTTACCCGACGGAATGCCATCGATCAATACTACCGGGTCAGAAAAAGAGAAGTTTGAACGGTTGTAGCGGGAGAGTTTTCCTTCCTCGGAAACGAAAAGATGGTCTGTTGTCAAATGGATATCATGCGGGTGGTGAAGGTTTGAAAGTAATGTGACTGATTTGAAACCGTCGTCGGCATCGAGCAGCAAAATCTTACCTGAGTCTCGATCGCACATGAGTAGAGATGTATTGTCTGCCCATTCTAAACAAGTCGGACCGCCGTATCCTGAATTTATTTTTTCAATGACAAATCCATCCTCAACCTCACTGTTCAAAGGTTCAACATACGGGTAAATCTCCCTTGCCACAAGAAGGAAAAAAAGCAACAGAACAATCGGAATAAGGTGTTTCTGAACGCCCATGGAGGATTTATGAAGCGGATAGGTAAGAACTCTCCCACCTCAATATCTCAACATTGCCTGTATTCAAGTAGTTCAGGCAGAGTCGCCAACCATGCCTCGCATTGACCGACGTATTGCACTGATGGCCCTCTTCATGGCGTCTGTCGTTTTCGCCGGCTATTACCACAATATTGTGAACTATGAAAATTCATTAGGAACGCAAAACACTCTCGTCGTTAATACAGGAGTGTCCACTGAATCGACCGAAGACGTGCTTCTCGATTTGAATTTTGCGAAGGGTGGCGAGAACCTCAGCTGGAACTCTATTCAGTTGGAATTAAACGTTGAAGAAAACACATATCCTTGCATGGTTGGAGGAATGAGCTCGGTAACTCAAGACAACGGAACCGTACTTTCAAAGTTGAATGCGGACGGTAAAACATTCACAATCAACATCGACACAACCAGTGAAGACACGCAATATCTCGACCTTCATACAATGTCAATTTCCAATGAAAGTTCGTTCAGTCTGAGCGTTTTGCAAACAGATATCTTCCTTGGCGAAGGGCGCCAAGGTCTTGCAGTTGAAGATGATTTTAGTCAAATAGAAGAAGATGAAGGATATGTTCTCAACGAAGATGACGAGGAACGTTTAGAGTGGTATTCTTATGATTTTTCGGTCCACCGCATTATTCCTGACTCCGAGGTTTACATTGTAGAAGATCGCGGGGTCATGTTCAAAGTTCAATTCCTAAATTATTACAATTCAGATGGTGCGCCGCGCCACATCACGCTGCTCGCTTCCCCTCTCGGAAATTCAAGCATTCCCGCATTAACTGATGAATCAATGATTCAAATTGCGCCGTGCACCGTTCTTGAAAACGGTGACGGTGTTTGGGGAACAGATGAAGTAATTTCTCTGCAAGAAAATGGAATCAGTATTTGTGAAGGAGAATGTGCTGTGACGATTCTTGCTCTGTTTGAAGAGAAGCGTATTGCCGGTGCAGATTCTACTTATTCACTTGGTTGAATCACACGCCACTGGATTCAGCAGCGATTAAAACGCCGAACATCAGTACATAAAACAGCACAGCTGCAACGGTCAAGCCTATGACTACCCAACCGATGACTTGAGCTGCCTTTGCTGTTCCTGAGTCAGGGTG
>QQRW01000020.1:8346-13443 GCA_003602605.1 Candidatus Poseidoniales archaeon
CCCAGACTTGTGCGCCGTCACCGTATTTCGATGCTACGCCCGAAGGTTGCATTTGTCGAGGTTGTTGTCCAGGTTGCATTTGATTACCTCTTTCGTTAAAGTGCTGCGCTCTCATCTAAAATAATGAGTGCGATGAAAGCCATGAGTGCCAACGCCATAAGGCCGAGTGTTATCCAACCAACAACTTCTGCTGATTTGGCTGTGTTCGTATCGGGGTGGCCAGGCATTGAGCGGGCAACTGCGCCAGATGAGCGGGCCATGAACACTCCGGGAATTGCGAGAACGCCGCACAGCGGAAAACAAAGGAACCCTAAAGCCAAGCCTGCAATAGACAATCCAAGTGCGGTGGACGCACTTGTTTTAGGGTAGAATCCACCCATTGGAATCCCTTGCTGAGGAAACGGTTGCTGGTACTGTTGTTGAAACGGCTGCTGGTACTGTTGCTGTTGGGGCGGTTGCGAATCCCAAACACTAGCAATGACTTGCTGTTGTGGAGGTGATTGTCCTTGCGAATCCTGACCCTGCATAGGAATTACTCCATTTTCCTGATATAATGACTTTGTGCCATCATGTAAGTTTGAGTTCACAATTCTCAAGTCTTGTTCGAGCTACTCTATTGTCCGGATCAATCGCAAGAACTGCCCTCCATGCTGCAGCGGCTTCAGCATGACGTTCCTGGTGGTGGAGAGAACCTGCAACATGAAGTCGAGCGTCGAGATGGTTGCCATCGCATCGGATTGCTGCTTGGAAGTCGTCGAAGGCTGCCTCTGGTTCTTTGAGGTCGAGGTACAACAGACCTCGTTGATGCCAAGCAGGGGCATGGTTCGGGTTGAGGCGAATTGCTTCATTCAACGGCCCTTCTGCCCGTTCCGGTCGTTTTAGAGAGAGGTAGCAGGCTCCAAGCTTCGTCAATGCTTGATAGTGGTGTGGGGACGATTCAAGGACCATTTTCAGGTCATCACGAGCGTTTTCCCACTCTGATAGATGCATGAATGCTTCAGCCCTGCGGAATCGGGCTAAAACGAGTGATGGAGCGAGATCAAGAAGTATTTCACAATCGTCGAGGACTTTTCGACCCTCATTGAGTGCCAAAAGTATTCCACTGCGGTTCATTCGAGCACGGATGTGAGAAGGGTCGGAAACGAGTGCTTCATCGTAGTGCATGAGAGCCTTGTCCAGCGAACCATTTTGAGTAGCAATATTGCCTCGAACATAGTGAATTGTTGCGGTATTCCCATGGATTGCTGCAGCTTCAATGTGTTTACTCGCCGCTGATAGGTCTCGTAAGTCAAGAGCAAGCAAAGCGGCTTCGGATGCAGCGGAAGGGTCCTCACTCGGTAGTAACCGAAGAGCTCGAGCGATATCCTCTTGCGCACCTTCGTAATCTGAAATCAAACGCTTAGTTCGAGCAAGTCCAAGCCAAGCAACCCCAGACTCGCGGTCAAGGCGAAGAGCATCGTTGAACGCAGTAACGGCCTCAGAAAGTAAGGTTCGGTCCGTTTGTCCGGTACCGTCTCTTTGTCGATCTGCACGGGCCAAATGGAGTCTGCCTTCGATCACATGGAGAAGTGAGTGGTCGATACCCAATGGTGTTTCATCAAGGAGTCTTTGGGCCTCATCAATATGCCCGCTGATAAGTTTTCGACTTGCCATTCGGGCACGAAGTTCAGCATTATCCGGTGATTCAAGTAAAGCCCTGTCTAACGCTTCCTCGGACTCTGTAACCTTTCCGCTGGCCAACAATAAGTCTGACTTGAGGAAAATAAGTTTGGTCCCTCCTGCGGATAATGCCACAGCGTGTACTGCTGCTTTCAGTGCATCCTCAAGTTTATTCGCCATAGGTGCAAGAAGTTGTGCCAGCAATCCCCAAGCCTCACCGTTCTGCCTGTCGAGCTCTAAGCACCGTTCAACCGCTTGTTGCGCCTTTCCGAGTTCGCCGTCATCGGACAAAAGTTGTGCATAACTGCACCAATCGTCAGAACAGTTCGGGTTTTCAGCCAAAGCCAATTCGATAGCTTCCAAAGCTTCAGAACGCGAGCCCGCACGAGCCCGTAAGCCCGACAGAAGGGAGCGGTCTGCAGCCGTCTCGACACCCAATGCTTCGAGTCGTCGAACATCTCGCTCAGCACCTGCATCTCCAAGTTTGGCAAGTAAGTGAGCATGTGCGCGAAGCAAGTCAGGTTGATCCGGAGATACCGTCATCCGAGCTTCAAGCCAATGACGGCGCAGTTCCTCATCCCCACGCAAAAGGGCGATATGTTCGAGTGCTTCGAGAATGTTTCCGTTTCCAGGGGATGATCTGTAAGCGATTCCAAAGCATGATTCTGCCCAGTCGTACCGCCGTAGATGGAGGCAAGCATGCCCAAACCGATGTGCTGCAACCGGGCTAAGGCCAAGAGCTTCAGCAGAAATGTTACGGACAGTAAAGACATCAAGAAGACGAGAAAGAAGGCTTTCAGTTGTGGAAGAAAGTAGGCCCTCTCCACCAACTGCAGAGTCCGGAGAAATCGGGGAAAGCAGGCTTTCCAAAGCTGCTAGTGCTTCTTCATGAGTCGCTTCTAGGTCGAATCCTGATTGAGATTCATACTGGTGTAAAACTGCGTGGACAAGGAGCGCCCCATCGATTTCAGGGTGTGTAGCGCGTAATGCTTGAATTAAATCGGTCATCTGCGCTATTTGGCCGCGGAGAGAGCCAACCTCGGCGTTAAGATGGGTGAAATGGGCGGCTTGGGCTTCTTGAAGAACAATCGATGAATCTGCAAGGGTGTTGAGGCGACTTTCGGCCTTCTTCAACCAATATCCTGCCCCTCCACCTGCACCGATACAAGCAAGGCCAAATACTGCAGTTATGGGGTCCATTGGACTTCACCCGCCCTTTGCCCCTTTATGGTCTGCGGAGGAATTACGCCTTCAGAGTAGGATTTGAGCACCTCACAAAATTACCCAGATGAGTCGATATCTCGCGTGGCAAAGAGGGAATTGGCACAAAAAGAGTCGATTGTGATAGATTCTTTGCTCACATTCAAAGGCTCTCGTAGTTCTTGCAGTGTTGGGGTCGAAGTTGTGGACGATGTTGATGACGAGTTTAGTGGCCCTTGGTACGCTCAACGTATCCAAGATTTGAGCATTGAAGGATGGGTTGTAGATTCTATCGAATCCTATCTTGAAGAAGACGAACTACTCGCAAGCGAACGCATTGTGTACGTGGATTTTGCCGTCGACCTAGCACAAGAATTGCTTGAAAGAACAGGTTACCTCGGTGAATCCGTAAATCTCCGTTCTATCGAACAAAGCGATGTTTGGGAGCGGGAACTTCGAGATCCTATGAATGCGGAGAGAGTCCTTGAGGAATACAACGCATGGGCAAAGGATTGGCGGCCATGGGAGTTAGAACTTAACAGAGGTATCCTCGCTTGGAGAGAAGCTGGAATGGAAGAGGATTACGCTGCATATCTAGCACGTTTTGATGCCTTGGATGCCTCATCGCTGCCGTCAGCACGAATATTGGCACCGATGTTGTCAGATCCGAGCGAAGCAGAAGAAATAAACCGGGCATTAAGTGGCTTGGAGGAGGATGAAAATCGACAAAGAACGGCGATTTCAAATGCTGCTTCAATGCTTGCAGATGCGGGATTCAATGTTGGTCAAGTTGAGAGCATGCCAATTATTGAAGGATTGGATTGGATAACTCAATTGCATGAATTTCACGACGTACATGAAGAATTACGACTGTTAATTTTGGAACAAATAGGAGTGTTTGATCCAAGCCTTGCAGAACATCACGAAGCGCGTAGAAGAGACCTATTAACTGAAAACTCCCATCCTGAATTGCGTAATTTCCGAGTGCAAATGGATGCTATTGCCGACAACCTGCACCAGCGTCTTGCCCGCTTGAACGACCTACTCAATGAATGGCGAGAAAGAGGTATTGTGTTCCCACATGCCGATAGTGTTCGCCCCGCCGAACTGCTCGAATGGGAAACGAACCTGCCAGAAATCGAAACGACACTCGAACTCCACCTTCAAGCCTTAAGGCGATGGAGGACAATCACCAAAGTTTGGCAAGACGAAAGAGGGCCTGGCGCTGAATATGCGGGTGTGCTTGAGCAGACTGAACAGTTTATCGATCATGTCGATCACCTGGACCAGAAATGGAAACAAAACGAATTGGAAGCGCTCATGTTCATTGAAAAATATGAGCAAATGGGGTTGGTGATGGCTGATTGGACTGAAGAGATTCAGAGAGACCCAAGAAGTGCTCTTCAACAATTGAAAAAGAATCAACACCGGTTCGAACTTCGTTTCGAAAACATCGAAAAACTAGCAAGTATCGACACCTCGTTTGAAGCAAAAGAGGAAGTTGAGGCGCGTATTGCTTTACTCAAAGAGATGGATGTAAGTCTAGAAGTGCTTGAACATACGAGTGATCTCATCGAAAAATTAGGCAGGCGCGGTGCACGGCACCGAAGAATGCTGGAACAAGACTGGAGGCAACTTGTTACTGAAGGTAAAGCCCAAGAATCTGTGGCCACATCAAGTTTCAACCTTGCAGAATTCGAAAAAGAAATCGGCCATGTTCGGCAATTTGGAACGTCCAGTAACGCATCTAAAATAGGTGGTTCAATTGTTGCTGGTGAAATACATCAAAGATTGGTGCGGCGAACGCAGCAAGAATTGGCAGTCCTGCAATCTTCTGGCTGGAATGTTCATCAATTGCTCAATGATGTTGAAAATAATCCGGTTGGTGTCGCTCAAAAGCTGAATGCTTTCCGTACATATGTAGAAACATATTCAACTCAAACCCGCCGCTTAATTCATCTTCCATGGAACCGGGACATTGCGCTCGCATTGGAAGTCCAACAGCAATTACGAGACCCGACGCAACTCAGTTCAGTTTTCAGCCGAATAGCGTCGTTTGCTCAACACCTGGCTGCTCGCAAAAGTGAAGACGAAAAATTCGTCTTTGAAGCATGGATGCCGCAACCAACCCGACAAACTCTCGTTCCTGTTCCCGAACATACTGTTCGTCAAACAATGGTTCCAAAAGATGCATTAGGTGATGCTTACGAAGCAATACTCGAAGCTGTGGAGGACGAT
>QQRW01000020.1:13682-27764 GCA_003602605.1 Candidatus Poseidoniales archaeon
CCAAATCACTGCATCAGCAGCCGTATACCAAAATCTAACCGCTTTTCTTCGAGCCCTCAATCTTGATAATTACGCAGATGATGTTGAACTGAATGGTGGGGATGCTCTGCCAAATGTTCGACGTGGCCTAGCCAAACATGTTGGCATAACTCCACGCGATACAAGGGTCGACAGAATGCTGCGGATTGCTCTAAGATTAATGCCTCAAAACAATGAATACGATGAACGGAAATCAGAGTTATTGGCTTTGATGGCAGGGAATCTAAAGTCAATGCAAAGGTGGATGCGTTCTCGGCTGGAGCATCGCCACTCCGGTTCAAGCGACCGTTTCCTCGAAGATGCCCGACAACTTGGAATCGCCCTCGAACGCATCCCAGGCCCAGGCCACCCTGTCCCTCTGAATGCAGACGACTACGACTTACCCCCTGCAAACGATGTTGGGGGCTTGGAAAATGAAGTTAAACAACTAATTTCTCACTTGAATCTGCCTACAGCCGGTGGAATCAAAGCATAATCATGAAAGTTCATTGAGAAGATCATCTTGCTCCTCTTGGCTTAGTGTGTCTTCTACAGGCGAGGCCGTTACTGCGACTTCCGGCGCATTTGGCATTGGGGCATCAAGAGGGATGGGGCCGCCAGCTAAACCGAGTGGTGGTGGAAGAGGCATTCCACCAGCAATTGTCGGAAGAGGTGCTGGAGGAGGCATTGGGGCAGCGGGAAGTGGTGTTGCTACCGGTGGCCCTGCCATCAAGGGTGGAGGGGCCGGGATGTTTTGTGGTGGAGGGGGGATGGTAGAAATTGGGGGAGGAGTTGCCGTTGGTGGCCCAGGTATGGCTTGTGGCGGAGGTGGTGTCGGGGATACTGCTGGAACTGGTGAAGGGGCAGTTGCCACCAGTGGCGAAGGAGCCAAAGGGAGACCAACTGGCTGTTGAATCGATGCCTCCGAAGGATTCGCAACCATAGGTTGCGGGATTGGTACAACCACTGGGGTTGGCGGGGGCGGCGGAGCTGCAAGGGTAGTGTGAAGTTCGTTAACAGCTGAAGTGTCAAGTGTTCCGGTTCTCAAAAGGTTGGCCATTTCAGAACCGAGATAGGCCATACTTGCACGGAAAAACGGGCGGTCGGTACCGTACCCGCGTAGAGTGTGTGTGAGAACGCCCCCGGAGTTGGCAAATTCCAAGCGGTGCGTTTCTAGATGCATTTTGGTCCAATTCAAGGTACCCGCCGTTACAAAAGCGAGACCCAGGAGGATGAATACGAGAATGTTCGAGACGAGAAGTCCTGCGCCGAGGAGGCTTAAGCCCAACCAAAGATATTGGTGCTTATGCATCAATTCATTGTGATGATGTTTGAATCCAGTAAGTTCGCGCTTCATCGACAACGATACATTCATCCTTCGTTGTCCGTCTAAGTCAAGTCGCGTTTCAATAATCCGCAAAAGATCATCATCAATGACCAATGATGTGCACTTGGTTCCATCAGCCGTTTGTTGAAGAGGGTATTCAGTAACGATTTCTTCGTGAAACTGCTCGAGCAGTGGAGCTGCTCGGACAGGAAGAGTCCACTGTGTTTCTTGGAGAGGTTGTGATTCTTCGACGGGTAGAATCGGTGTCTCTTCGCTGAAACTTTGAGGGTCGGTATCGATGGATTGCTCTTCATCAACAGTGGGTTGTTGTTCACCTTTGTCTTCTGAGGATGGAGGTTCTCCAAAAGGATCTGAATCATCAGGCCACTCGGTTGCGCTCTCCTCGCCCATAACTGGACGAGAGTTGACACATTAGATGAAGGTAGCAGTCATCAGCGGTGGATTTCTGCCAACCAAGACTTGACGTCATCGCGCTCAGCATATCCTTTACCAGCCTTGGTACCAATGACTGTTTCAATGGCAGACTCAGAAGCAATTTCCAAGGTTCGCTCACTTACTGGGCCGTTGAAAACGATTGCAACTGCGCCATCTGCGCTGCCTGCTGCCTTTGAGAGAGTCGAGGGTCCAACTGGGTCCGAAATGCTACCGTCAACCATGACAAACACAGCTTTGTTCTTCTCAAGAGCATCGAGGTGATCAAACATTTCTTGGACTTCTGCTGGGGCTTCGGCCGCTTCATAGACATCCTCCATATCTTCGGCCCAGTTCTTATCTGGAACCCCTGCTTTCTCGTCGTCTTCAGCTTGCTTCTTACTGAGGGTATGAGCATACTTCTTTGCTTCTATCTTCATGGAAAGGCACTTTGTAACGGTCTTTTGAGGAAGTAATTCCCATTCTTGGCCAACCGGTGCTTGTGCGACGAAGTCCACTTTCAAAGTGTCCATGAGTTGACTGAACAACATTTCGCCACCACGGTCACCGTCTATTGCGAGGATCACAGTCTCTTTGCCATTGGCCAAATCGATCAGTTCCTGTTTCATAGTGCCTGCCCCGTCTGCGCTAATAGCGTTCTTCACACCACAGTTGAGGAGATTGCGGACGTCGTTTCGACCCTCAACGATAATCAATGAAGATGAAGATTCAATGTTTGGTCCACACGTCAAACCGTGGAAACTTGTAGCCGTCCCAGTGGTCATAACCGAGCGGACTTCTTCGATAATTGTCTTTGAAGCGGCTTCGCCAGAGTTCACGAGGTTCAGCAATAATTCCTTGGCGCGGTCAACCACTGCAGTTCGCTTTGTTGCACGAATATCTTGAATTTCGACAACTTTGATAATGGCATTGCATGGGCCAATTCGGTCTATTGTTTCGAGTGCGGATGCAATAATGGCAGTTTCAACGTTGTCAAGGCTGCTTGGAATCAGAATGAGACCGTGGACCTTTCCACCCTTGGATTCGGTTTCGACATCAACGTGGCCAATTCGAGCAGTACGTTGAAGTTTACGAAGTTCAAGTTCATCGCCAAGTAGGCCTTCTGTCTGACCCATGATGGCGCCAATTATGTCCTTGCGCTGGACAGTTCCATTTACTTTGATATCGGCACGAATTTGATATTTCATTGCCTTGCCTTGCTTATGACCGCCTGAGCGGCCTCCTGAGTTGTGTTTACGAGCCATGTTTATTTCTCCTTCTATCGACATCCCGTTCCAAAATATGGGCCGGAGCCCATCATACATTTGCTGCAAATGCGACGATGTCACATTGCGTGAAAGGGAGGTGGATAATTGACCCACGAGCCAACTCCTTTTCAATGCTCTTACATATTTACCGCTGAAATCAAACTTTGGACATACAAGAGATTCAAGAACAGGAAGGGCGTCCCTTGACGCGTGACGACCTCTAATTCCCGTAACTTAGATGTGTTCCGCAGCACCGTGGAAGTGATGCTCGGAGATGGTCGCCTCACTCGGGAAGAAAAAAGACTCACAATTAAACTCGCAAGTGCACTCGGGCTTACTGAAGAGCAACCTGCAGAAATTTACAGAGCCATTCAAGCCAATGAAGAGTCGCCCCCTGGAGATCTTGTGAGCATCGAAGAGGCGCGAGAAGTCTACACCAAAGTCTTCGAAGTGGCTATCGTCAATGCATCGCTCTCTCGCGATGAGTTTCGGGTCCTAGCTCACCTGCGTTCAGCCTTTGAAATCGATGATAATGAACACGAAACAATCGAGACAAGGTTACGTGAAATTGTAAAAGAAAAGTTCGAAGACCCCGGTGTTGTTGATAAAATGCTTCACACACTCCGAGATTCTGTAGGTCTTGTCGGAGATATTTTTGACACGGTGAGAAAGAAGACCACCGAGGGTGGTCGAAGTGAATGAGAAGGTAGCGCTGTACCTCGGCGAGCCACAACCAAAACTTCTTCGCTCAAGACGAAAAACTTTGAAATTTCTAAGAGGAGCGTATGCTGCTGGTGTTCCTGGAATGATGGCAAAACCATCCACAGATTTACTGGCTAACGCAGGCGGTTACACTTTCCATTACGGTTGCCCCAATCCCGAGCTTCGAGATATTGCTTCTTGGATTCTCACGAGTGGAGAAAAAACTCCCCGCCGTATAGCGAAAATCATCCCTGCATTATGGAAACGACACGGGCAAGAGGATTTGGTCTTGGTGGGGCTGTTACTTGCTAACATGTCTGAAGAAGAGTTGGGAGAATCGCCATGGATGGCTTTAATCCACATGCTCGGCGAAAGTGAGCCGCTCGGTGCCCTGCTTGAAATCGGAGAGGAGATGTTACGCGGGGGCCATCAAGTGCCAGACGATGAGTGGATAATTGCAATGGCTGGTCAGAGTAAACTATGGCATCAAGTGGCTGTGTTGTTCATTTCATTGCGGTTAGAAAAATCCGGTCCAATCCGAGGCATTGTTACAACCGCTCCGGGAGGGGGGGAACTGTTCGAAAGAATACGAAACCGTTTACTTTCACAGGAGAATTGAAGCCCCTCCATGCTTAGGAATTACCATGAGTGAGCGGTTTCTACCAACTGAGGACCCGGTCCTTGAGTCGGTTCTTCAATGGACAGTCGCTCGAGACGCTCAAGATGTTCGCCGGTTATTGGAATGGTTGCCTGAAGCTCGCTCAAGCCGAGAAAGAAAGGCATTGCTCGATAGAGTGCGTGGCCTACTTGCTGAATTGGAATCTGCACTCGATGGACTTGAAGCACTCACCTGAGGTTCTCAAATGGTTACGGTTCTGCTGCTTGCGGGGGGTGAAAGTCGGCGAATGGGTGCCGACAAAGCGTTGATGCACGGGGGGGTTGAACGGTTGCGGCAATTGGCTATTGAGTGTCATGCAGAACGAACTATTACCCTGTGTGGTTCGATTGAACGTGAAAATATGTTCAATGGGGAAGTTTGGGCGGACCCTCTCACCTGTGAAACTTTGAGTGAGGTGATTGAATGGGCACTCTCTTTGATTGAAGGAGATGTGCAGCTCATTTGTTGCGATGCTTTCAATCTGGAAAGTGATGGATTGCAGCAACTGATTTTGAGTGGTGGTGGCGTTCCTGTTGATGAGGTAGGTAATAGGCAGCCGCTGCTTGCGAATTGCCCGGAAGGGTGGTCTGTAGGCGAGAATGACGGTACGGTTTCATCGCTCTTTCAAGAATTAGAAAGTCTAGACTTGGGTTTGCTTTCCTACCAAATGAAAAATTTCAACTTGCCCGATGATTAAATTCTTGCTTGACCAATTGATCAATAATTGTTGGATAAAGGCGGTGTTCTTCGACTTTCACCCGCTCTGCAAGTGTAGACTCGTCATCATCAGAAAATACCGGAACTCTGCATTGACCGAGAATTTTGCCAGTATCCATGCCTGCGTCAACATGATGAACCGTACAGCCTGAAACATGAACTCCGGACTTGATAACATCGCGATGAGCGTGTGCACCAGGGAATGCTGGGAGAAGGGAGGGGTGGATATTAATCAGATAAGGTGCCCATTTTTCAACAAAATCCGGCGACAATAAGCGCATATATCCACTCAAAAGTACGAGCTCAATATCCAATTCTGCAAGAAGTTCGAGTATGCGTTTTTCATGACTCAAGCGCCTTTGATCCAGATCCGGAATCTCGACAGGTAAAGGAATACATACGGAATCAATATCCAGAGCTGTTGCCCGTTCTAGACCCTTAGCCTCTGATCGGTCTGAAACAACAAGGTAGGTCCCATGCCCGCATGAGGGGTTTGCTTGTTGATAACGAATCATGGCTTCCATGCCTGAGCCGGAACCAGAGATGAAAATGGCGCAACGAATCGGTTCTTCGGCTGAACCTTGCCGCAATGCCCACTCACGGCTGCTCATGATACTGGGTGAGGTGAGAACCCCTTGAGGTCTTCGGCATTCGCGCCCAACCCTTTTTTTGGGGTTTGCCTGCAGGCTAAGTTAAGGAGGGGGTAGATATGGCTGATTCGACTCATTCAAAATCCAACAAGGATTCGAAGACTGAACAGCCAAATCCATTCTTCGGCCTCTCTGAAGAAGAGATTATTGAAACGGTGTTGAACCAACACAAGCCTTCGCGAAATCCCTTTGTGAGAGGGATATGGATTACTGTCGGAAGTATTGGCGTAATCTTCGCAATTATTGGCATTTTTCTGCCAGGCTGGCCTACGACTTCTTGGTTGGTTCTCTCCGCATATTGCTATGCTCGCTCGAGTAAAAAAATGTTCAAGTGGTTGCTTACAAATCCGTTGTTCGGTGCTGGGCTTCTCGAATATTATCGCTCTGGCAAGTCACTGCCATTCCACTCAAAAGTTGTTATCGGAGGCGTCATATGTTTGGCCTCGATTGGGTCAATCTATGTCATTACCAAAGCAGGTGACCCGGGATTCGGTCAGGCTTTGATTGCTATTGTTGCCATCATCGGGGTTTGGTGGGTCGGATGGAAAGTTCCGACCACTGCCTAATCTTCTTCTGACGTACCCGTGTACTTGAGAACAGTTGAATGCCCGGCTTGAGTGTCGAAATTTGGAACGAGACCGTGGACGAGAAGTCGAAATGCACCAAAGCTGAACCAAAAAGCCATTTTCCAAGCTTGAACAAGGTGAGTGAAGTAAGAGATGTTCAGGTCTTTGAGATGGCCCATGTTACGAGGTGTTCGAGCATAGTGCTTAACTGGAAGGGTTCAATGTCGGAAAAGACGATGCCCTGTGAACAGCATAGAAATGCCCAATTCATCGGCTGCGTCGATGACTTCTTGGTCTCGAATCGAGCCACCAGGCTGAACTATTGATGATGCACCTGCATTTGCTGCTTGTTCAAGTCCATCTTTGAACGGAAAGAATGCATCGGATGCAAGTACGCATCCCTTGGCTTTATCACCGGCTCTTCGTGCAGCGATACGAACAGCTTCTACTCTGCTGGTTTGACCTGGCCCAATGCCGACTGTTGCGGTTCCTTGAACCATAACGATAGCATTGGATTTGACTTGTTCACAGATTCGCACTGCAAACTTCATGCTCGCAATTTCGGATTCGCTGGGGGCTTTTTTGGTAACTACACGCGCTTTCTCCCAATCAATAACCGGGGCTTCCTCTGTTTGAACCAACCAACCGCCTTCGATGGGTTTGCGTACAAGAATTCGTTCCAATGAAGCAAGTCGGTTATTTGGAGACTCAATCGTTAAGATTCTCCGGTTCTTCTTCTGCATGACGATTTGTTTTGCTTCTTCATTGTATGCTGGAGCCATGAGTACCTCGATGAACAGCCCACTCATGGCGTTGGCTGTATCGACTTCGAGAGGTTCATTAAAACAAATGATTGAGCCGAAAGCTGATTCTGGATCGCTGGCTAATGCTGCTTCATACGCTTCTTTTTGAGTTGAACCAAGAGCGGCCCCGCAAGGATTGTTGTGTTTGACAATTACACAGGCATGGGGTGTGTTCGGCCATTCATCTGTCGAAAGTGCACGGCACAGACGCAATGTTGCATCGGCATCTGAGTAGTTGTTGTACGACATGTCCTTTTCGCCCTCTACAAGAGCGGTAACAAGAGTAGAGTGGTTTCCAAATTCACGTGGGTCAGTGTACATTGCCGCTGCTTGGTGGCTATTTTCACCGTAACGCAAAGAATGAGTCTTAACTGCTGAAGCAAGAAGTGTTTCAGGGAGACGTGTGGTTTGAACAGCAGTATCATCGCTGAGTTCTGGCCGTCCAATCCACCGTGCATGCAACTCGTCTGCGATAGCGGAATCGTATGCAGCTGTATGTTCGTAAGCATCCAACGCAAGACTGCGCCTCAAATCTATGGAAACGCCTTCAGAGGTATTTGTGGTTTTGATCGCGGAAATAATTTCATCATATCTTTCAGGGTTACAGGCAATGATAACGTTGCGATGGTTCTTCGCAGAGGCGCGAACCATAGTTGGACCGCCGATGTCTATCATTTCTAAAAGGTCCGTGTCGGCAAGTGGAGGTTTTTGTGCCGCAGCTGCCGAAAAAGGATAGAGGTTACACGCGACAATTTGAATCGGTGGATAACCGAGTTCTTTCAGCCCCTTTCGATCACCCTCAGATTCAAGGCGAGCGAGAAGAGGACCGTGTATTGCGGGGTGAAGTGATTTGACTCTACCGTCGAAAATTTCCGGATGGCCTGTGACGTCTGAGACGCCAATTACTTCCAGTCCTGCATCGCGTAGAGTACGGGCTGTGCCGCCAGTAGACACCAATTGGAATCCTAATTCCGATAGAGCGGTTGCAAAGTCAACAATGCCTGTTTTGTCAAAAACACTGAGAAGGGCACGGGGCGTAGGGTCTGAGATGTCGCTCATTGAGATTCCCGTTATCGAATCCATCGGTCCGATGATATTGAATATAGCGACGGAGAATGTTGGGCTTCGAGCCCTCAATCTCCGCGTGCAGAGATGACCTGATCCACTCGTAAAAGTCCACAAGCAGTTTCACAAGCCGCTTCAAAGGCGTGTGCAAGCGTCTCAGCACTGGCCAACGCTTCACTTACTTGTCCGCATAAGCCAGATTGTGTGACTCCGAAATCCATGTTTCCTTGACGATGTTGTGCACGCAGTTCGAGCAGTTGGTCAAGTTGGTCGTTTCCAGAATTCGAAATAAGTGTGGATGGAATTGCCTCTAAAGCACGTGCGAATGCTTCCATTGCTAAGCGTTCCCTTCCGCCGTGTTCTTCAGCTGCATCTTTGACTGCTAGACTGGCTGCGATGTGAAGGCTGCCTCCGCCAAGAAGTACTTCTCCTGTTTCCATAGCGCTCGTGACCGAGCACAACGCATCATAGAGACCACGTATGATTTCTTCACTGGCAACACCGTCTCCTCCGCCAACATCTACCGTAGCGAGACCTGCATTGAGGCCAAAGTCAAGGTGGAGTCGTTCCCTTCGAGCATCGTCCCCCTCGAACGTCTCAACAGCCATCGATTCGAACCGCCCGAGTGAGTCGGCATCAAGATCGTCGAGATGGTCGATCATTAGGGCGCCAGAAGCTTTGGCCACGTCTTCAGCGCCTGACCGCTCCAAACCACCTAGTGCAAACAATCCTGAATCAACGAGTTTGTGTAGAATACGAGAATCTATTTCTTCGGCACAGATGACAATCGAGGCCCCTGTGGAAAGGACCTGTTCCGCTTTCTTGTCGAGTATTTCTGCTTCAGCATCGATAAAATCAACCCACTGGTCAGGCGACGAAATTTCAATCTCGGAATCTCTGCTGCTCTGCTCAATTGCAATTGGGCACGAGAGTACAGCAATGCTTCCTTGCGGCAAATGGCGCGGCATCCTGTCCAGATCAAATCGCCGTTCAAGGATCAATCCCCGAACCAATTCAGTGTCGGAAATGCTTCCTACGCCGCGCTTCGTCATTCGAACATCTTGAGTACGTACATGGAGACTACCGTTCATCTCTCCTGCTACTGTTTGGGCAGCCTCGACAATACAACGAGCGAGTTGCTCTCCTCCAGACTCGGCCGATGTGCCAGTCATTGCGGTTTGAGCAACAAGGATGAGGCGTTCAACATCGGTAGGAGATATTCGCACGACACGTTCATCCAGAACAGCGAGAGTTGTTTTGAGAGCGGCTTGGTAACCTTCAACCAAAAGAAGTGGATGAAGTCCCTTCTCGAGCAATCTTCCTGCTTCTCGCATGAGCTCACTGGCAAGAATAAGGCACCCTGTAACACCGTCTCCACAGGCGTTCTCCTGGGATTCGGCAAGTTGGACAAATGCTTTTGCTGCTGGATGTTTTACCAAGAGTTCTGCGACAATCTTAGCACCGTCGTTCGTGACTGCCGTCTCTCCACTGGTTTTGTACATCATCTTGTCAAGGCCATTTGGGCCGAAGGTACCCTTGAGTAAATCCCCGAAAGTAACCGAGGCACTTACCAATTTTTGAGTGACTGCTGGACCGCTAGTGACTGAAGTGGTTGGACGAACTATGGCAACAGGTGCGCGTCCAGAACCGTCGTTCGGTTGAGCCATTGCTTTGACCGGCGTGAAGGGTATAGATGAACCCTTTCTTAATCAGATGGGGGTTGCATTTCCATCCTTACAAGACAAAAAATGCTGCAAGACCAATGACCACAACAGCGCCAACGGCAATAAGAATTGTAGTCATGTTGTTTGATTCTTCAACAACAGGGGCTGGGAGTGCTGACGCATCTTGGAGAGGAGGGAGGTCCGGGACCAGTTTACCTGCGGAATCATCAACCTCTGGTTCTTGAGCCTCAAGTTTCTCAAGCTCTATTTGTGCAAGGCGTTTAGCTTCTTCAAGTTCGGCTTCTGCTTGGCGCCTCGTTGCCTCAAGGTCGGCTTCCGCTTGACGCCTCGTTGCCTCAAGGTCGGCTTCCGCTTGGCGTCTTTTTTCTTCAAGTTCGGCATCTGCTTGCTTTCGTGCAGCCTCCTGGGCTGCAACCAATTCCGCTTCGGCCTGAGCTTTTTTAGCGGCCTCCTGAGCTGCAATTAGTTCGGCTTCCGCTTGGCGCTTGGCTTCTTCAATCTCCGCTTCCGCCTGTCGTTTAGCTTCCTCAAGTTCCTCTTCCGCTTGTTTACGAGCGGCTTCTTCACTTTCAGCTTGAGCTTGCCGAGCGGCTTCTTGAGCTGCAATCAATTCTTCTTCGGCTTGGCGTTTGGCTTCCTCGAGTTCCAATTCAGCGGCGCGTTTTGCCTCTTCAAGTTCCATTTCAGCTTGTTTGCGTGCTTCTTCCTCTGCTGCACGTGCTGCCGCTTCGGCAGCTGCCTGCTCAGTTGCTTCTTTAGCAGCTTGAATTTGTGCGGCGGTTTCGGCTTTGATGCGCGCAGTTTCTTCTAATGCAGCAGTTTTAGCCGCCTCAATCTCTGCCAGTGCTCTGTCGTGTTCTTCCTTGCGGATTTGAGCACGTGCCGCCTCTTCTGCCTCTTTAGCAGCAAGTTCGGCTGCAGAACGTGCTTTCTCCTCAGAAGCCAATTCAGTCTCCTCGGGAGTAGGGGCTTGTGCTGCTTCAGCAGCAGCTTTTTCTTGCGCCTCAGCAGCAGCCTTGAGTCGGTATTCTTCTTCCACTTTCGCTCGGGCTTCTTCCTCAGCAAGTCGAATGATTTCGGCGGCTTTCTCGGCCATCCGTCTCTCTTCCTGCTCCTTCGTTTCGATCTCGAGGAGTTCTTTCGTGCTTATTTTGGACAATACGGCCTTGGTGAACAATTCGAATTCTTCATCTGTAATCTCACCAAACATCTCAGCGCGAGCGTTTTCCATCAAGCGTTGGATATCAGGGGCCATGAATGCACCTGGGTGGGCGTCTAATTGTGCTCTAAATGTCGTGTAGAATGAACGGTGCTCGGTCGAAATTGCGCCATCAACAGTGATTTCATCTTGCAGTGATGAAAGTATCTCTGTGAGATTGAGGGCGGCCGACACGGGTCATCAACTCTACAATCAATGTGGTCACTTCTTCAATCCGTGAATCTTTCGGGATTCATCGTTTGCCCAATGGAATGCTAGCTTCAACAAGCGCAAATAGTGGCCAAGGCCATCTTTCTGCATTCGAGAGTGAAGAGTTTCATTTTCGATAAAAATATCTCCCCATAGATTTGCAGCAGTTCCTTGATTACCTTTTGGCAGGTCGAAAACTTCCTTGGTTGCAGGTTCAAGCAGAGAACGCCAAACGAGGGCTGGGTTCACAGCCATTGTCACTTCAACGATGATTTCGTTTTCGTTAAGCCCGGTGCCAGTTTGCCACGAGTCTTCACCCATGTCGGCAAGGAACGGTAGACAGACGTCTTGGATGGATAAGCTGGTCATAGGGTCGGCGTTGGTCAATCCACTGAATGCCTCACGCATGCGTCCACGGTCTGCACCACGTGCCCCGGTGATGTTTCGAAGCTTGTCAATCGATGTAGGTACTATGAAACGGATGTCAGTGTAGTAGACCATCGGGTTGTCGTCCTTTGAAGCAAAGATGTGCGAATAAGGAGCAGCATCTGCAGTTTCTCCGAGTTCAGAAAGTGGGTAAACAGTCTTCAAAGCGTTCGTAGCAATTGATTGAACACAACGGCGCATCAAGCGATCTGGCGCAGCGGAAATGTCGTTGAAGGTCTGGATGTACTCATCCATGCTCATGACATCGTAACCGCGCACGGAGAGAATCGAGTGGACGTTTGGTCCGACTTGCTTCTTTTCACCGTCATGGAAGTCGGCTTGACTGATCCAACGCGACCCTTGAGCGACGTCGCTTGCAGCAACAAGGTCTGCATACGCCTTGAACCGGCGAGTGACTCTGTTCATGAAGTCAGCTTGGTCGAGTTTAGTAAACACTGTTGATTCATAATTCGACTTGAGGGCGTGGTCTGCAACTTGGCTTGCGTTAACACAGGTCAACAAGTTGCCTTGGTCGCGAGGGTAAATGAGAAGACGACGTCGCTTTGCTCCGCCACCGAGTCCACCAATCCATGGGTCTGTCAGCATGTATCCAAAGGATGCGCAAACCTCGAACAATCGAGCATACTTATCTTCGTCACTGGCACTCGCAATCCATTCATCCAATCCTGGCTCGATACAATGGAATTCCAATGGTACCATTTCGGAACCTGCACCAAACATTTGACGAACGGTTGAAGAACTCATCATGCCCATCAAACTGTAAAGAGAAGTCTTTCCTGTCGTCATGAAAACATCGGTGATTCCTTCCTCACCAAACGAGAGGCGGCGGTCTGGGAGGTTGACAAGTAGATTGAATGCTGTTGGCGATTCACGGTTACCGTTAACTGCTGGCCAAATCCAGGTTCCTGGACGGGTCATGATGTATCCGCTGGCGTCCTTTCCGAAACCGGCTGGAGAATAACGTGTCCATCCAAGTCTGTTGTTGAACGATACTCCACGGTGCATCAATGATGGGTAGTAGCACTGATCCAGTGGGTCCGAATCTGGAACTACTCCACGGTGACCTAAGCCCCAAAGAATAGTTTCCCATTCTGGTTCATCACCTTCTTTGGCACCGAGGAATGGGTGGTCAACACCTGGTCCGTCTCCAGTTAGGAAAGAGCCTCCCATGCGTTCTTCGTCGCCTGTTGAGCAAAAGAAGAGGGTTTGAGTTGTAGACAATTGTTTAGGAGTCCACATATTAGCGTTGATTATTGTCTTCTGTTTGAGGAACTCAGCAACATTTGAAATCCGACGCTCAAACTTAAATCGCTCTGCTTCAATCCATGTCGAACCGAGCATGAGGTTGGTGTTAAGCAGTCGCGCCCTTGCAGGGCCGATGTATCGAACGCGAGGGTCTGCCTTCGTTGTGTCAGATTGTGGAAGTTCTTCCCAAGGCCCTCTTCGAGGGACATACTTGAGGAATTCATTGTGGTCGAATTCGTCGACTTGAGCCTTAGAGACTGCTTCTTCAACAATGTCCATCAAGCGAACATATGTCTCGCTAGGACGCATTTGCTTTGTTTCTATATACGCTTTATTTGATACTGATCGATGTTCCCACATATTTTTCACCTTAGAATTTCTTTCGTTGTCCGTCGTCTAGTAGTTCTTCATTACTTGCAACAGTTGTTGCAGCAGAGTCATCTGCTTGCCCGAGTGTGTCGGCTTCTGCAGCTGCTTTAGCTTCTGCCTCTGCAGCTGCTTTAGCTTCTGCCTCTGCTTCTTCTGCTTCTGCTTCTGCGACCATTTCGACTGCGAGCCTTTCAGCAGATTCTTGAATCTCGTCTTCCTTCACTGCGGAGATAATCAAAGCAGCAGTTGCCTGCATCGATGCGTCAACATACGGTGCAGCCCTGTAAAAATATTGAATCATAGCCCCGACTGTGCCGAAGACTGCGCCTAGGCCTATGACCCAGCCGTTGTTGATGTTCTGAGTACTGTTATCGCTGTTAAACAATTCAGATGCTGGAATTCCGGTTTCCGGTGGCCACCATGTTTGACCTGATGCATTGGTTAGAACTTCGATGGTTGCCCATACTGCGTAGACAATCATTAAAATTGAAACCCAATTCACCATTGCTCGATTCTCTAAAAGGAACTTAATCAGCGCCCTTTGGTCGCTAGAAGTCGACTTGTTATCATCGGTCATGAGCGGTGCTAAACCAATTGCACTTAAAAAAAAGACCCAGTGGTCATAGGTTAAAGTGCGTTTCTAATGCCGTTTTCTAACGGCGACCTTTCTTTGACTTATTTTTTCGCCCTTTGCTTCCTCGGTTGCTGTATTCCCACGCTCG
>QQRW01000021.1:0-21564 GCA_003602605.1 Candidatus Poseidoniales archaeon
CAGACCATTGGTAATGAAATTGTTTCAGTCGTGGATGATCCTACCATTCGAGGTGGCTATGGGGCGCATCCTATTGATGATGAAGGCCTCAATACTCGCGAAAAGTGTCTCATCAAGAACGGAGTTCTTACAGAATATCTGAATCACCGGGAGACTGCTCATCACTTTGGGCTGACTCCTAATGCTGGGGCAAGGGCTCAAGACGGACTTCACCATCCATTGGTCCGCATGTCGAATACACTCATTCAAGGTGGAACTCACAACGATATGGATGAATTGATGGAAGACATCGAATACGGCGTTTACGCTTGCGGTTCACGAGGTGGTCAAGTGGATACGGGTCGGGGTTCATTCCAATTCGCTGCCCAAGAGGCTTGGCTTATTGAGAACGGTGAACTGACACGTCCTCTCAAAGATGTAAGTGTGAGTGGCTTAACGCTTCAAATTTTGAAAGATGTTGACGGTCTTACACGAGATGCTCAACTTGCAGCCCCAGGTTTCTGTGGTAAAGGGCAAACTGTTCCGGTTGGTGACGGCGGTCCTATCATGCGTATCTCTCAAGCGTTGGTGGGCTGAAAATGCTTCCAGATGACGCAGTAGATAGAATTGCCGAGGGGTGCCGTCAAATCGGAGCTCTTTGTAAATCGCAAGGCATAGAACAGTGGGAAGTCGTTGCCACACAGTCCTACGGCCATAGCATCGATATTGAAGCAGGCAAAATTTCTCTTGCTGCAGGTGGCGGTGAAGGCGGTTACGGTGTCCGAGTGGTCGAAGGCGGTCGATTCGGATACGCTTACCTTGTAGACCTATCTTCGGCTGATTACGCCCTCCAGCAAGCGAGGGACATTGCCAAAGCATCTCCTTCTGTAGAAGGTTTTGTTCTACCAAGTGAGCAGCCGGCGAGAAAAGTCGACGGGCTTTTTGATACCAACATCCTCAACATTGGACCTGAGGATTTGCTTGAACAGGCGGATGCTATCCTCAGTGAGGTGGCTTCGCTCGACGAGCGAGCAGTCGTTACGGGTGGCGGTCTTGGTGTTGGTGCAAGTGCTGGTGCTATTTTCACCAGCGAAGGCATCGAATCGAGCGGTGTGACGACTTCACATGGAATTGGCGTTCAGGTCTCCATCGATGCAGATGACGAACTTACCAGTTCTTACGAAGGTGATTCAAGCCGTAAAAAACTGAAGCAGGTTCCTGATTGCGTCGCAGTCGCAGTAGACTGGGCACAGAAAACGCGTGGTCCCATTGAGGTGAATACGGATGCTCACGATACTCCTGTTTTGATGACCAGTGAAGGTTTTTCTCCGTTGTTCTCTATGGTTGTTCCCTCTGCAGTACGAGGTGACCGTTTAGTTCGCGATGAATCGTTCTGGTCAGGAAAGCAAGGTGAGATGGTTCTCGCTGAAGACCTATCACTCATTGATGACGGTCGTATGGAAGGCGGTAAATCTGCTTCTCCCCGTGACGGTGAAGGCGTCCCTACTCGTCGCCAAACACTCGTGGAAAAAGGTCGATTAATTGGTTCTCTTTGGTCGACGCGGGATGCAGCTCAACAAGTCGCTGAAGGGCGTATCGATCATGCACAAACGAACGGTTGCGCCGTGCGAGGTGGCCATCAAAGTCCGCCTTACACAGGTTGCTCAGACCTACAGATGACTTCAACTCGAACTCCATCAGCCCAAGACGAACTCTTGGAAAGGATGGAGGATGGATACATTGTTCACAGCGTAATGGGTGCTCACACTGCAAACCCGACAAGTGGTGATTTTTCGGTAACGACCAGCACCTTGCTGCGAGTTGAAGGCGGAGAAATCCTCGGCCCTGTTAAACAGGCTGGCTTGTCAGGTAATTTGGCTAAGGCACTCTCAGCGGAAGTCTATCTCGGCAACGATGTGAGGGTACAAGGTTCCTATTCATCCGGCGCAATGCATCTTCCCGACGTGTTGTTGATGCAAGGTTTGCGAATTAACCCCGCCTAAGTAGTTCAGTAACTTGATTCGATGTTTGTTCAAAAGGACAAATGTTAACGGCATTCTTTATGGTCTGTCGTCTTTCCTTCAACTACCCATGGAGGTCAAGGGAGTGTACAGTCTCAACCAAAACGCACGAAAGCCCGCAGCCTGTTCTCCGTACAGGCATCGAACGAACACATCAGGCAGAGGTCTTGACGATGTCTGAAAAATATGAAACTCATGTGAAGTCAATACTTTCCGAGTGTCCCGATGCAGACCCAGAAGAGGTAGCTGCAGCATTTGAAAAGTACGAGACAGAATTCTTTATTCCACCTCAAGACGCCATGCGTTCGATTCTAAGACGGTTCAAGGGTGACAAGACTCCAACACCTTCGTCCGGGTCATCCAGAGGTTCTTCCGCAGCACCACGGAATACTCGGAAGGTGAGCAGTTTAAGTGAACTCAAAGGTGATGACAAGGACATCGAAATTGAAGTTGAAATCATCTCGCACAATATCCGTGATCAAACCATTCGTGGTGAACAGAAGCAAATTGCGTTTGGTTTGCTTGAAGACAATCCTTGGGAAGAAAACGGAAATAAAAACCGTTGGGAATACAAGGACTGGGGGCCAAACTCAAACATCACCCCTGGTTCAGTTGTGCGAATAGAAGGTGCTTCAGTTAACGAATATCAAGGGAAAATGTCACTTAATATTAACCAATCCACACGTATTGCTGTTGTTCGGGAAGGAACCCGTCCAATTACCGCACCCGGGGAGCCACAAGACATTGATTCTCTACCTTCCGACGGCTACGTCTGTGTTGTTGGTCGAATCCTCGCATCACGGCCTGACCAAATTCACCGCAAGGATGGTTCTGGTTCGATTGATATTGTCCGGGGAAGGCTGGCTGATGAAACTGGAACCATTGGTTTCCTCTCATGGGAGCCCTTTGAACACGAAGTAGGAACGCTTCTCAAAATCGAGGGCGCTCAAGTTCGAACCTTCCGAGACACTCCTGAGCTCAACTTTGGCCGCACGACTAAAATTGAGATTTATCATGACAAGAATTTCTCGGATGCTGAAACCTTGTCCCAGCAAACCGTGCTGACGCTTTCTGAATTACGGGACGGAGCTCGAGATGTTGACGCAGTCGTTCAGATTACAGAATGGACCAAACGTTCATTCACCCGTGATGGAGAAGAACGATTCCTATGGTCTGGACAAATTGCTGACCCAACAGGTCGATGCAGAATGAGTGCATGGAGTGAATTACCGATTACTGAAGACAAGCTGCCAGTCACCGTTCGCCTGAAAGGTGTTCGAGTTCGTGCTTGGCAAGGAATTCCAGACATTACCGTGGATAATGCAGACCAAGTTGAATTCCTCGATGCGCCACCATGGGACAGCGAATTAGATTTGACGACACACACTGCCGAAGTAGAACTGTTCGAACTTTCGACCGGTGCCAGCAGAGTTGGTGTCTCCACCAGCGCTACCGTCGTCAGCGTACGGGAAGACTCCGGTTTCATCAAGAGATGTACAGAATGCCGTAGAGTATTGCGTGACGGTGCTTGCGCTGAACATGGCCCTAACGATGGAAATACCGATATCCGGCTTCGTTTAGCAATCGATGATGGGCGCTCCAGTGTCTCTTTACTCACCAACAAGCAAGCAACACTCACGCTCATCGGTATGACTGAATCTGAACTCCAAGATACCGTGAATGATTTGGGACAAGTCGCATTTGTTCAATCGTTACGTGAGAAGATGCTTGGTCGAACAATCAAGGCATCAGGTCGAACAATTGTCGATGAACAGGGTGCTATGATGTTAGCAGATGGTGCGACGATGGTAGACGAAGATGCGGGATTAAGGGCGACTGAAATCCGTGCTCAATGGAAGGTGGTATGATGCAATCGGGAACACGTGCAAAACGACAATCAGCGTGGCATATGCTCGCATCCGAATTCAGTGAAGCGACTCTAAACGAAAAAGGCTCAGGTGAATATGACCCATCATTTGTCATTACCAAACTTGGCGCCAAAGTGAACAGAGTTGTTGTTGCAGGTCTTCTTGAGAGACTTGAAGTTCGTGAAACATCGAACGGTTCAACGCTCTATCAAGGACAAATGAGAGACCCTTCCGGCCTTCATTATTTTTCTGTAGGAGATTATGCTAGTGAATCGATGAGAGAACTTACGATGAGTTTGGTCGAGAAAACCGAATCGGGTGAGCCAGTACTCCTCCTCATGGTTGCTAAATCTCGCTGGTATCAAACCGATGAAGGTGCCGTTTACACTTCACTTCGACCTGAAGAGGCATGTGAAATTGACGCTCAGCGCTATGCTCTGTGGCTGACAAGAGCGTGTGAGGATACCCTTCAACGAATGAAAAATTACACCGAGTCACTCGCTGCTGAGCCAACCCGAGAAGGCTTGGTTGCAGCTGGAATTCCTGAACACATGATCGATGGTCTCCTGGTTTCTCGAAATCACTACGGCGATATCGATGTGGAAACCTACACGCTCAACGTTATGCAAGCATTGGATATTGCTGAAGGTCGTATGGATGCCGCAAGTCAACCGGTTGCTGCTCCATCGCAAACTGAACTCCCAGGAGACGCAGCACCTGCTGATGCTGAAACGAATGACAACGAAGTGAAGGACACTCTTGTCTCAATTATTGAGCAACTAGACCAGGGCGATGGTGTTGATTTTGAAACCGTTCTTACCAATGCAGTCGCACGAGGATTTGACCGTGGACTCGCTGAAGAAAAACTGGATGAACTTTCAAATGAAGGCACCTTACATGAACCTCGATTTGGCTGGTTTAGAATTGTAGGTTAGGTTACATTCCCCCAACATTCAATACCTTGAGATGGTGTGGGTTGTTTAGGGGTCAGCACATGGCAGGTATGGATTTCTTTATTCGCCCAGCATCAGGTACAACAAGCGCAGATTGGGTCCGAATCCCAAATTGCGACATGAAAGTGCGTCTAACACGTCGCCTTACTCGAACAATCATACGTGGCGAAGAGGGGGACGATCTTCACGACGAAGGTTCTGAATCCACTGCATACACTGTTACCGGTGAACTCTCCATTGATGACTACAAGAGAATCCTCACGATGTTCCGTTCGGGACAACCGTTTATCCATGACCCGTTTGAAGAACGTGACGTGAAAGTTATTTTCGCATCCATGGAATACGAAAGTTCGAACCAATTGTTCACTTTTGAACTACTCGAAGACATTGTTTGAGGTGAAAGCGTGCGCAAATTGGATGAGCAAAGAGAAGTTCTCTATGTGATTCGTACTTTAGATGTCCTCATGTCATCCGGGGTTGGTCTTGAAGCAGCAATCCATACCATTGGTAGCGGAGGTTACGGGATCATATCTGATGACTTTTCTTCCATGATGGCTCGACTGCGCAAAGGAAACAGCCGTGGTCTAGGCCCGGAGCTCAAGTCATTGATGAACAAAGCTGATTCGGATGGATACACTCGCCTCCTCAATACAATGTATACGAACGTCACCCAAAATACCGACATCATCGAAACCCTTCGTAAGCAAGGTACTCGTATGGAAAACGAAAGGACTGAGTCTGTCAAAAAATACATTGAAGAACTTGGGTCAGTACCAGAAACCCTTCTCTCTATTGCAATGATTGGGCCAATTATTCTCGCCATTGCAGGTCTCATTCCGCAGTTGATGTCTGGCGATCTTGGCGCTTTCATGCAACTGCCTCCTGCTTCGACCATCAACATGGTTGTCAATGTCGGACTTCTTCTTACCCTTCTTGGTATGTTCATGATTGGCCTAAAGGCTCACACAAAAGACCCTGGGTTGTGATCTGATGATTAATGGTCTTCTCGAATCATTCAACGACAATTTGTTGTTGCTTGTCTTGATTGTCGTTGGAATTGCTTGTGCAGCAGGTGGTATCCCTCCAATGATTGAACGAAGACGTCGCCGTTCTATAGAGAACGCACTCCCCTCTTTGCTTGAATCACTCTCGGATTCCGTGGGTGCAGGTCGGGGTATTCAAGAGGCAATGATGGAACAGTCGAAGACCCTTCCCGGTGTTCTTGGAAAGTTGCTAAAGGAGACTCTTGAGGAAAGCCATTCGTCGTCTTTCGATGCTGCTCTTTCTGCCTTCGCTGCTAAAACCCGCTCTTCTCAAGTCCAGCGAGTTATGGTTCTCATCGAGACTGCAATTGAACAAGATTCTCCATTGCAAGCTATTCTTTCGGACCTCGCAATGGACTATGAGCGCCTGAACGATCTGATGAACACAAGAGAGCAGGAACTCTCTGGTCGCGGTCTTTTGATTGTGCTGTTTATCAGTGTTGGCTTACCGCTGCTCATTGCGGTGATTGTCGGACTGTTTGCACCGGCAAGTAAAGGCTTCCAAATCGATTCTTTCAACGCAACATTCTCTTCTTTCTTTGGCGCTGCCTCGGCAATCGCAGTAGGTGTCTCCGGACGAATGATGGGGCGTTTCAAAGATGTTCTTTGGTGGATGCCAGGATGGATTGCAGTATCTATGATTCTCTACCTTAGCGCAGTTATGATGATTGGAGGATGAATATATGGGCGAACAAGTACTAGCACAATACGGCAGAGTTACGATTTACACAGAGGACAACCATCCATCCCCAATTTACCATGTTGATGGCTCTGCTGAACCAAATCCGTATGGTGATCTTGCGGTCTTGCTCGAAGATGATGCACTTGAAGAAGTGATGTACAACGGCGGTACACAGTGCGTTAAAATTGCACATCGAGATCACGGCATGTGTCGCACAAACATTTGGATTGATGATGATTCCGGCATTCAAATCGCCAAGAACATCGCTGCTTTCACCAATGTACCACTTGGCGACGGGCCAGGCCTCGTCCCGATTTTTGATGGTCGTCTTCCTGACGGCTCCCGTGTAAACGGTACAATTCCTCCCGTAACTCCAGATGGCCCAACACTTACTATCCGTAAGTTCAGAGAAGATCCTCTCACAATGATTGACTTGGTAAAGTTCGGCACTGTTAATTCAAGGCTTGCTGCTATGATGTGGGTTTGGATTGAAGGGCTTGACAGTCGCCCAGCGAATTTCGTTATCGCTGGAGGAACCGGATCTGGAAAGACCACTACTCTCAATTGTCTTGGTATGTACATTCCATGGCACCGGCGATTGCTGACAGTTGAGGATACTGCTGAATTACAAGTCTACCACGACCATTGGCTCCGTATGGAAACTCGTCGAGAACGCCCAGATGGCACGCCAGAAGTTGATATGAACGACTGTCTAAAATCCAGTCTTCGTATGCGTCCGGACAGAATTATCGTTGGTGAAGTTCGTGGTCCAGAAGCTGCTACTTTACTCACTGCAATGAACACCGGACACGACGGTTCTTTTGGTTCACTCCACGCCAATACGGCTCAAGAAACGGTGACGCGTATGATTAATCCACCAATGCTTGTCCCGCCAATTATGTTGAGTGGGCTTGATTTGATTATCATACAAGCTCGGCTGCATGTCAACGGCAAGACCGCACGTAAAATTACTGAAGTTGCCGAAATTGCAGGTATGGAAGGCGACAAACCTCGTTTGAATATCATCTGGAAGTACAACGCTGCAACTGACCAAATCGAAGAAACAGGAATTCCATCGAAACTTCGTGAAGTTATTTGCACTGCTGCCGGAGTTTCTCCTGATGTTTTTGAGAAGCACGTGTCTCAGCGTCAAGCCATCATTGAAGACTTGGTTCGTCGTGATATCCACGATATTCAAACCGTAACGCAAGTCATTCAGAATTTCTACGCTTCACGTTGAAACTAGCCCCGTAGTCGCTCTAAGAGTTCATCTATAGCGTCGATTTTACCTCGGGCAGAATGAACTCTTTCTGAAGCATCGCTCACAGATTCTGCGAGAACTTCTTCTTCATCTGCTGGTTCATCGGATTTCGGCTTAAATGCTTCAGCCAATGCCTTCAATTCGGTGACAATGGCGTCCACTTGTGTATCGGAGATCATTACTCCTGGTGCAATTCGTGGTATTTCTGCAGGTGAAATGAATCCTAACTCAGCCCCGATAATTCCTGCACAAGCGAGGATTCGTGGTCGGAGGTCTGCTGTATTGACTTCGTATCCTCTGTTCTCAAGGAAACGGATGACTAGGGCTTGCTGTGGTTCAGAGAATGTTCCTTCACTTGATTCAAGAACGGTTTCTACCAATTCCTCAAATCCAGCGATGTTACGTTCCATTCGGTCAATGGTTCTTCGTTCACCATCGGTAAAGTGTACTGCGCCGTGCTGAAGTACACGCAGAATTCTGTTTCTTCGAGCAATAGAAGGGTCTTGTAATGCTTCGGCTTGATGAATTTCTACATGGAGATCGAAAAGTGCATGAAGTCGCCCTGAAACACTTGGAATACGCAAGTCCAATCCCATATTATGCCCAATTTGCTCGAATGCCATTCGTGCTTTGACCAAATCTCCGTCCGAGGAAGCGAGGGTATGGTTCAACTGGTCTCGTAAGACATCACGGCCAAGCTCAAAATTCCTGAGGGCTTCTCGTTCTCTCCACGAGTTTGGCATCGAATAGACTGCGTCTTTCTCGGCTTGTGAGCGGAATTCAAGTTCCATCAGCGTGTTACGAATGCTGTCCCTAACGGCAGGCGTTTCTACAGCAAAGCCATGGCTGGACAAACTCCCAATAAAGGCTTCAAGGTCGTCAACTTCGCTTGTTGTACTTACGGCCAAAAAGTCTCGTCCAGCGGCTTCTATCTCTGCATTGCGAGCGTTAAGTTCGAGAAGCAGGGCCTCTGTTTCTAGGCTATGTTCATCCTTATCAGAAACATGGGCGCTTTGGACCATTGCGGGGGCTGTATCGTCTGATATGTTGTTTTGGCCTGCACGAAGTGCGTCGTCAATAGATGCTGCCAATGGTGCACGTGAAATTGGAATGCCTTTTTCTGCGAGTTCGGTGCGCATCTCTGTTTCTTCTTCGAACGTCCATCCTTCCGGATGTTCAGAGACGAATGTTTCGACCTTTTCGATAACTGCTTCATGCTCATTTGGAGTTTCTTGAACTGGTGATTCATTGTTCGACTCATCGCTTGGTGTTGGGATCAGGATGGTTGAATCTCCACTCTTCGGCCTTCGTAGACTCTTCTTGACTTTACCCCAGCCGCCTTGTTGGTAAGCGAGTACGCCTGCTACTCGAACGAGCAAGGTTTGCTTGTTTCCTGACAAAGGTAATTCCAACGTCTTACACAGTTCATGTAACTGGTCTCTCGTCATCGAGTCGAGGGATTCAGGAACAAATTGTTTCGGGTCATGATTGAGGTGGAGATAAAGCCGCTGACGACGAGCACGAACAGAACCTGATTTTTTGATGCCAAATACGCCTAATATTTCTCCGATTTCGGCATTCATGAGGTTTTTTATCCCAGTTGGTGAAAGGTCCCATTCTTCGAGAATGAGGTGCTGAATTAAGCGTGCACGAAGTGTTTCAACGGAACCATTTTTTGGAAGTTGATAGGTGACAGCGAGTTCCTTAAGACCGTCAAAACGAGCTTGGTAAAGTTCGTTTAAGAGTTCGCTTTTGGCTGACACAGTTCCACCTTCTGTTCACATTCGGTTCTAGGGGGTATATGTGTTTTCGCTGTGATGAAGCACTCGAGAGGGCAGTTCTTAGACACTTTCTGATGCTCCATCGCAATGTCTGCGTAATGTATTGGGAATGGATTGAAGAACTTGGACACTCCGTTTTGCAATATGGCGAGGACCGTTAAGGCGACTAAGCAGGGTTTGAAAGAGGCAAATTCTCTTGTTGATTCTTTGAAAGAGTTGGTCTGGATGGATCTTAAAAAGCACTACAATGGTTTTGAGGAAATGATTCATTCTCGCGTGAAGGAATCTGAAGAAACTATACTTGATGCTACCAAAGCCAAACTCGCTATTGTAGCAGGTATTAGCGTCATGCGTAAGGATTTTGAACGAGCACAACGTAAATTCTCACGCTCAAATGATGTTGAAGAATTGCGAACTTTCATGCGAGACATGGCAGGTAGAATTCAACGTCTCCGTGAAGCCAACAACCGAATTGTCGATTCTTTACACTCGGTGCTCAATCTCAATTTGACAGCGATCGAAGTTGTTGAAAAATTCGCTTCTGACTTGCAACGTTCTGCTGGTACATGGGAGCGAAACGGTCGTGAAATTGACGAATCGATTCTTGAACTATGCGACGAAAACGAGCCGACAGATTTGGTTGAACTTGAACAGTTCATCGTAAAGCAAGGCTATGCTCCGTTACTCGAGGATTCGCATCATTCTTCTTCTGATGAAGATGCTTGAATGTGCTCAAGATTCAGCAGTGCCGGCCTTGGTAGGCTGAATTCATCTGGGAGACCAGGGAATTTGCGAACCATTTCTTCATGCTCGGATTGCATGG
The DNA here is from genome assembly GCA_003602605.1 of Candidatus Poseidoniales archaeon. Lineage (GTDB taxonomy): Archaea > Thermoplasmatota > Poseidoniia > Poseidoniales > Poseidoniaceae > MGIIa-L1. The sequence continues at coordinate 10,412 of QQRW01000021.1, forward strand.
TGTCAAGAAGAACCTCAAATTCCTTCAATACGTTGACCATTCCCATGTGGCTTTCTTCAATTGTGCAAATGCGCTCTACGCTTGCTGAGACCGTACCTTCGTAATTCAAGGTCTCCACTTTCATTTCAATACGGGGAGTTGTAGGTACTTCCTTACGAGGCACAGACTGTTTCCATTTTGATGGTCCGGACTGCGCTTTTGCTTTTTCAGAATTAAGAAATACTTCGTTGGTGAAATCGTCTCCGCGTCGCTGTGCTTCTTTGAGCACCGTCTTGAACTTACGTTGCTCGACAAAAATACCGATGATACCGTGAAGATGTTCTGGTAAAGAGTCGAGCAAAGCCGCTTCAATTCTATGCGATAGAATTGCTCCAGAATCGACCATTGGGGCAACAGTAGCTGCAGGGAATCCCGTGCGAGCAACAAGTAGGGTGAAACCATACAATGGTGGAGGGACGAAATGTGTCCTTTCTGGGTTTTCTCTTTGCAGGCCGAGTGTATGCCGGCGGGCTTTGAATTTCAGTGCCGCATGTTCTCCACGGGCGACAATATACCCTTCCAAGAGTTCGTCTTGTCGACATTCTTCAATCCAATGGATTTTATCTTCTTCATCCAGGTTTGCATATACATCTGATTTTCCAATCATGGTTGCAAACTCTTCAGATGTGACCAGATTTAGGTCTGAACGCAGCCGCCGCATTTGCCTTCGCAACAACTCATGGTCGCAGATGACAACCGCTTGGGAGACGAGATATTCTGGCTTGTCATTGGATACAAGAACCCAAGTTGGCTCTCGTCGAGGTAAGATTCCCACAATGCTCAAGCCTTCAACATCGAACTCCCTCCAGTTCAATGCACTCATTGCCACGAGATCGCCAGTGCCTTGCTTAAGTGCATCAATAGCGGCTTTGATGTGAGGGATTTGACTGAGTTTGAAATCAAATTGATTTCGGTTTTGTTCAATGCAGCGTTCGATTTGTAATCGCACGCCATCACGCTGTGAAGCAGTGGTTAAGACTTCAAGTCGAACCTTTTCTGTCACAGCATCACCTCGGCGAGGATGACTCCTCACATTACACGGGCGTAGACTACGGGTTAAGAAGGACACCCCTGTAGGGTGATATGTGTCGAGCATTCAGCTACAGGCAAGTGACCGCCTTGAGACCATGCGATTAATGGTTGATGCGGAGCTTGAGTCTCTGATTGAATCTGAAGTCGAAAACGGTGCTGGACAAGTCGCTGAGTTGTGCGGGACCGTCGTTCTCGCTGGAGGTAAGCGACTCAGACCGTTGCTCATTCTACTGGCACACGAAATTGCCGGTGGCTCGGACGAAGACGATATTATGCCTCTTGCCTTAGCCTTTGAATTGATTCATACTGCAACTCTTGTCCACGATGACATCAACGATGAAGCAGCCCAACGCCGTGGAGTTCAAACGATTCACACACGAGTTGGTATTCCTAAAGCGGTCATTGCCGGAGATTGGTTGTTTGTGCAAGGCTTCGGTTTAGGTGGCATTTACGAGGAACACATTGTCCGAATAATGGCGCAGTGCTGCGCCAACATCGCCGTTTCGGAGTTCGATCAACTTGACCATGTGCTGAACCTCACTACTTCTCCTGAAGATTACCTGAGCATTGTACGAGGGAAAACTGCTGGTCCGTTTTCAGCGGGTTGCCACGCTGCTGGTTTGGTTGCAGGTTTGAGTCAAGACCAGGCCTCTGCTCTGCAACGGTTTGGCATGGAACTCGGTATCGCCTTTCAACTGGTGGATGACTTACTCGACTTACGTGGCGATGAGAGAATGGGTAAACCCCGAGGGGCAGATGTCATTGAAGGCAAAATGACACTCCCGTTGATTCACGCTCTCACCCTCTCGCATGGCGAGGAAAGACAACGACTTGCACACATCATCGAGAACTTCCACGACGGATTGTTTGATGAGTTGATGTCTTTGCTTAACTACTCTCAAAGTTTGCAGTATGCCGAGATCTTAGTTCGAACACATCTCGAACGTGCCATTAACGAACTCGATGCGTTTCCAGATAGCGATGCTAAATCTCTAATGTTGCATATCACTGAATACGTCATGAACCGACACTTGTGAGGCGTAAGAATGGGTCGAAAAGAGGTTCAGCATCGGCAAGTGATTGTCATTGGAGCAGGACCGGCAGGTTCGGCTTGTGCGCAGAAGTTGGCTGAGGAAGGAATTGATGTCTTAATCATCGAGCGTCGAGAAATTGTTGGAAATCCTGCTCAGTGTGGTGAATGTATTCCCAACTGGGGAGAGGTGGTTGGTACTTTTTCGAATCTCGATGATCATCAGTGGTTGAAAGATTACTTCGAATTCCCAGATCGCCTGAGGTTGCATCACCTCGATAACATGCGAGTTTTCCTTCCGTCGGGAAAGGCTTACCATTTTGATCTGGATGCATTCGCAGGGCATCGACTTCACTTTGACGGGTTCCTTTGCGATAAAGCCATTCAGGCTGGAGCAGAGATACGCACTGGTGAAGCAATGACTCGAATCCAGCACCAATCTAAACTGAACCGTGATCTTTTGGTAACGACAAAAAATCGCTACTCCTTCGACTATCTTATCGATGCCAGCGGCTCTTTGGCCCATGTTGGCCGGCTAAGGCACGGTGATGACGAACGCTATAGACCAAAAGACCAAGTTCCAACAGTTTACGCTCAAGTCCAGGGTGAAGTTCCAGAAACCTTCGATGTCTTCTTGGGTTCTGTCGCACCGTCTGGTTATGCTTGGATTATTCCGAAGGGTCCAGACACTGCCAATGTTGGACTTGGTGTTCGAGCGGGTTATCTCGAAGGTAACTTGAAAGACCATTTGACTGAGTTTTGTGATTCGTTAAACCTCGAAATACTTTCTTGGGGTGGTGGTTGGATTCCAATGGGTGGACCTGTAAAGTCCATGGTCGACGGTACGACTTTGGCAGTAGGCGACGCTGCAGGCTTGGTTATGCCGAGTAACGGTGGAGGTATTTCACAAGCCATTATTTCAGGATGTTTTGCTGCCGAAGCAATTGTTGACAACATGAGAGATGGAACGTCTCTCGAACAATATGAGGTTCGGGTTCGGGCTTCAATGGGTCGGGCCCTCAAGAATTCCTTACGCTCGAAAAATATGGGTTACGCCTTCTTCAAAGGTGACTTAATCACTGAAACATTGTTGAGGATTCTTGGCCCTATTGGCGGAATTAAACGAGCCATGGAGTGCGATAAGCCAATGTGGTTGTTTTGATTCGTCGCCAAGATGCTCTTCTCAATAGACTTTGAAACGGTTGGTTCAAGACCTATCGATGATACAGGTGTTCCATGCGCAGTGTCCGACGGGCGAACAACAACGAGGCTGTGAGCCCCGTTATCGCTACTGTTCTTCTGCTCGCAATAACAGTCATGCTATCCAGCATGGTGTTTGTTTTGATGCAAGGTGCGCTAACAACAGCTGAGAAGCCTGCTGCCCAAGCTACTGTAAGCGTTCGAGGATTATCCAACGGTTTCCACGTCGTCCGAATGACTTCACTCGACCAAACGATCGATCCTGCAAAAATACAATTTTCTCTAGCGCCTGAAAATGTCACTCAAGGCAATACATTGAGAGGCCTCGTGAGCGATTCTGATGTTTACGGCCTCATTGGTGCGAATATATCGTTTCAGGACCGAGATGCAGGATATTCCGTAAGTCAAGGGGATTACTTCGTAATCGATTCGACAACCATTGGTTCTGACACTGGCACTTGGCGATTCCAACTTATCGACCTTTCAACCAATTCTGTTTTGGTGAATGTTGTCTTGCCGCCTATCGAGTCTTAACCGCCGATGAAGGACATTTCTACGGGCTTTCGCTGGGTATTTGCCTCCCCTCGAATCTCAGAATAACGGTCCTTACGTTTTGTCCAGATTTCTTGAATGAGTTTAGCTACTTCTTCGCTTGATGCACCAAATCGCAGAATACTTCGAATATCAACCCCGCTCTCGGAAAATAAGCATGTATAGATAGAGCCATGAGCAGATAGTCTGGCTCGCGAGCAATTTCCACAAAATGGATTACTCACCGATTCGATAAACCCTATTTCTGTTCCATCTTCTAAACTCCACATACGAGCAACATCAGACGGATGTTGTGCAGGGTTCTTGTTCAAATTTCCAAAATAGTTGGTAATCCTTTGACGCATTTCTTCACCCGTCACGACCGATTCAAGGTTCCAGTTGTTGGTCGTTCCAACATCCATGAATTCTATGAAACGGACAGCGATATTTCGTTTTGAACATGCTTGAATCAAAGGGATTATTTCTTGCTCATTCACGCCACCTTTGACGACGCAGTTGACCTTTACGCCAAGCCCACAATGCTGTGCTTTTTCGATGCCGATGAAGACTTCCTCCGGTGTATTCTTACTGTCAGTGATGCTTTGGAACATTTCAAGATTGACGGCATCTATACTCACAGTGACTCTGTTGAGTCCAGCATCAAACAATGTTTGAGCATGTTTTGCCAGTAGAACTCCGTTTGTTGTCAGTGCGATGTCCAACTCGGAATCTAAGGCCCGCAGCATTGTAACGAAAACACTCAGATCTTTCCGAAGCAAAGGTTCACCTCCCGTTATTCGAACTTTTTTGAGTCCAAGCGGTAACAGTGACTCGACGACGGTTGTCATTTCCTCATAGGATAGAATTTCTTGTTTTGCTAGAAAGGTATGGTCAGCACCGAATTTCTCTCTTGGCATGCAGTATGTGCACCTGAAATTACAGCGATCTGTGATGGAGATACGCAGGTCCCTCAAGGGGCGACCCATGGAATCTTCAATCGACATTGAGCAGGCTATGCGGCTTCGGCTTTTTATTCTGTGTTGCAAGGGTTGATGGGTATTCGGAGATTGGGAGTGATATGGCGAAGAAGTGGGTAAAGCGATGGACCACTTCCGGAAAGGACCACAGGCGCAATGATTTACGCATTCTACGAGTATCCCCTCGTTCCATTTTCGAGAAGATTGATTGGCGTTTGCCTCCTTCGAAAAGTCATCTGATTCGAGCCCTCGCTCTTTATTCCCAAGCCCCGCAAAAAATTAGTCTTGAAAATGTTGCAGCTTCGGGCGACGACGTCCGTGCAATGCGAAATTGTTTAGCGCAAATGGGCGTCAAGTTTGACGATTATGACGCCGATGGTGAATTGCTGACCCAAATCAATCCAATGGAACTTGGCCCACACCCACTCTCTGTGAAATGGGTCATGCACGGTGTCGGCACAGATGGATTCCGTCGACCCGCAAGCGTCCTTAATGCAGCAAACTCGGGGACTGCTCTACGAGTTCTTGCCGGCTTAGTAGCAGGTATGAAGGGCCCAATTATGCTCGATGGTGATCAGTCACTCCGCATGCGCAATTCCGAACCTCTGTGGGAATCACTGCGTCAAGCCGGAATAGAAGTGTCCATCGGGCAAGGTTTGGAACGTTTACCAGTGATTCTTTCAGGCCCTTGGGATGCAGAAAAATTACGAAATGGAGTTCATCTCGACATTTCTCACTCAAGTCAGCCTCTTTCTTCATGGATTTTAGCTTCGACAAAGCTACCAACTGATACGGTTCTCAATCTTGAAGGGAAAGGCGTTTCCAATCGGCACTCGACTCTGACGGCAGAAATGGTTCGTTCAGCAGGAGGTTCAGTGGAATTCAGTGACGGTAAGTGCTTGCTGAAACCTTGGTCTCCAAACGGTGAAGACAGCTATGTCGTTCCAGGTGATGCATCTATGGCGTCATTCGCAGTCCTTGCATCCTACTGTCTTTCTTCGAAGATTCAACTCATTGGTTGGCCCGATAAAAAGAACGCAATTGGGCACGAAATACTCCATGAATCCGCTATAGAATATGGCATTAAGTGGACAGATGGTCTACTTGAAGTAATGGATGAGGCTTCTTCTGTCCATTTGGATGTGACGGATTCAAATGACATTTTGCCCCCAATGGCTGCGTTACTCGCCCTCGGCGGTGGCGGGAAGATTTCTGGGGCTGCTCACGCAGCGCACAAGGAAAGTAATCGTCTCACACGAACCGTTGAGTTGCTCGGATTTTTTGGATTGCGGGCAAAACTTCTTCCCGATGGGGTCGAAGTTGAAGGGCACCAAATTCCGAGTAAGCCTGAGCACCCTGTTCCAACGTTCGGAGATCACCGTTTGTTCATGACAGCAGTCCTTCTCGCTTGCAAAACCGGTGGAGAAGTGATTGGACAAAATTTGCATCATGTCGCTGATGAGGCTTTTGTTCAACGGCTGCAAGACGCAGGAGTTGAAATCGCGACTGCACAAATACCATCACTTGAAGATTAACCATGTCGCCCAAAGTGATGGTCAAGAGCGTTCAACGGTAAACGCAGCGCAGTTGGTCTGCCGTGAACGCACGCCCATGGGTTTGGTATTCTTCTCATGTCGTCGAGCAATCTTCGCATCTCAGGTAATGTGAGTTTCTGGTTGGCCTTTACAGCACCTCTGCATGCGTTAAGGAATGCCAAGTGGTCTTTTCTCCTGTCGACTGTTTCGAGAGGAGCTCCGTCCTCTGCTGTGTCTTGCAGCAAATCAAGGAGGAAAGGTACGAGTTCTTCGCCTTCAAGTAAATGAGGGGCTGAATCAATCACCCATCCACTGGTATCTTCACGCAGAGAAAACCCAACTTGAGAAAGTTTGTCGACCGACGCAGCGACTCGGGCCGATTGTCGAGCGTCAAGGTTCAAGTTTACCGGCTGAAGTTTCATTTGACTTTCCCAAAGCGAGTCATCGTTACGCAGACGCTCATATCGAATCCGTTCATGCAATGCGTGTTGGTCGATAAGAAGTAACTCCTCTTCTGCTTGGACCAAAATATATGAATCAGCAAATTGGGCAAGCGGTTCCATTTCCGGAAGTTCATTGATGATTCCCTCAAGTGGTTTTTCTTCGTTCGGAGACACCTGATGTCCACAACCAGCATGACGATGCAGGTTTCGCTCAGCAGGAGATAATGCTGGAGCCGTTGGTTTGTCATCTAAGCCTGGTAACGTATCTTGCGATGCAGGAGCGGTAGATTGGGGGCGCTTTTTGGCTTCAATCTCTGGTTCTGTTGCTTGGCCTCCATGGAGGTTCAGCTGTGCTCCTGCCGCTATTGCCCAAGCGGGGGGGGTCTCAGTTTGGTTTTCTTTTGGAAGTACGAGAGTTGGTGAGCCTGCAGCGGCATCGAGCGTATTCTGTGGCGAATGCTGAGGCGTAAGGTGTTCTTGAATAGATGTGGTTTTTTGCATTCCAAGGCCTTGTAGGCCAGGGATGCCGCCCGCAGCATCTGGTTGGGTTGGGACCGATTCTAACGTATGAGCAATGGCTCGTTCAAGCCTTTCCAGAACTCTCCATGAGTGCCTCAATCGCACTTCGCGTTTTGTTGGGTGGACGTTCACATCTACTTCATCAGGAGGTAGAGTGAGCGATAGGACGGCAATTGGATGTCTTCCTTGCATGAGTCTTGTTCTGTATCCACGGCGTATGGCTTGCAAAAAAGGACCCGCAGCAACAGGCCTGTCGTTAATCAAAATGTGAATATCGTCGCCCTTGCCACGCGTGATGTCAGGGGTACTGATCCATCCAGACCACCTCTCGGTTCCTGGTGCTTCAGTATCTCCATCCGGAGCTGTCATCTCAAGCATTGATTCTACCTGACCTCCGAGCAAGTCAAACAGTCGGTCCGTCATTGAATCGGCAGCAGGGATATCTAGCATGACTCTCTCGTCAATTCGTAAACGGAAACCTGTCGATTGGTGTGCCATTGCATGAGCTACAACAACATCCACAATTCGTGAGTTTTCAGTCGCAGGGCGACGTTGGAAAGCAAGTCGAGCGGGGGTATTTCGAAAGAGATGTTCGACATCAATACGGGTGCCGTGTTGCATTCCAAACGGTTCTACATTCCCCTTCACTCCGTTTTCCATTGTAATGGATTTACCTTCTTTGCCTGCAGGCCGGCTGGAGATGGTCAGGTGGGATACCATGCCTATACTCGCTAACGCTTCACCTCGGAAACCGAGAGTATGGATAGAATTGAGGTCTTCAGCCTTCTTCAATTTTGAAGTAGCGTGCCGGTCAAGAGCGAGGCGCAAGTCGTCTTCGTCAATCCCGCTTCCATCATCTTCGACTCGTATCAAGTCAAATCCTCCACGCTCAATGGTGATGACAAGACGTTCAGAGCCAGCATCGAGGCTGTTCTCGAGTAATTCTTTGACCACTTGTGCGGGTCTCTCGACCACTTCTCCAGCGGCAATATGGCCTATGGTTGCCTCATCGAGTTGAATGATGCGGTTTGGTTCAGACACTCGATTCACCACCTAGGATTTTCTTAAGTCTATAGAGTGCATCATGCGCCTGTTTTGGAGTAAGTTCGTCGGCGTCTATTTGACTTAGGTATTCCAGTGTCTTTAGTTGTTCAGGGAGAATGCTTGGTATCGAAGGTGCTGATTGGTTTGTGTGATTCATTGCAGCAGCCGCAAAATAACCCATGAGGCTGGATTGCCCTTGGGCGCGGGCTGATGGAGTCCCGGTTTCGCCTGCCTTGGCACCATCTGCTTGTCGTTCAAGGAAAGCGAGGAGGTCTGACGCTCGTTCGACAACCGCTCTTGGAAGCCCTGCCAAGGCAGCGACTTGAACACCATATGAATCATCACAAGGGCCGTCAGCTACAGTATGCATGAAACGCAGCTCGCCGTCGGCTTGTGCGACTTGGACGTGAACATTTACGAGTCCGTCCACTTCTCCCTCCAAGCCAATGAGTTGGTGGTAGTGCGTGGCAAATAATGTCCGTGAGCCAATGCGTCGGCATATGTCCTCAGTAACCGACCAAGCAATCGATAATCCGTCAAATGTTGATGTACCTCTGCCTATCTCGTCCAGCAAAACCAACGATTGGGATGTTGCACGGCGAAGAATATGGGCAACTTCAATCATTTCCATCATGAAGGTTGAGCGTCCTCGACGCAAGTCGTCACTGGCTCCAACCCGCGTGAATATTCTGTCGACTAATCCTATCTTCGCTTTTTTCGCTGGAACAAAACTCCCGCACTGGGCGAGAATAGTGAGTAGTGCAGTCGTACGAAGGTAGGTCGATTTTCCACCCATGTTTGGTCCGGTAATCAACAGGAAATTTCTCTTCTTTTGAAGATGAATATCGTTTGGAACGAAACCAGACTGGGTTTCAAGCGTCGGGTGCCGAGCTCCATCTGCTTTGAGGTGATGGCCGTCAGTGAGTTCAGGACGCGTCCATGATCGAGTACGAGCAATGGATGCAAAGCATTGGAGTACGTCAATCGCAGCAACTCTTCCAGCGATGTTTGCTAGAGTTTGTGCATTAACTTTGCATCGCTCTCTCAAAGCGATGAACTCTCTGTACTCAAGTTCCTTAACTTTGGTGTCAGCAGTGAGTAAAAGATCGTCGCGTTCAGCGAGTTCAGTCGTAATGTATCGAGAGCCGTTCGTCATTTGTTGTTTACGCCGCCATCCTTCAGGTACTTTGTTTTCATTCGATTTTGTCACTTCTATAAACCACCCAATTTGACGGTTCATACGAACTTTAAGTGATGGAATTTCCAGTTCTGTACGTAATTGCAATTCCAAGTTTTTGAACCAGGAATGCCCTGTCGCGGAAGTATTTCGCAGTTCGTCGATACTCAGGTTCAGCCCAGTTCGAATGAGACCCCCGTCCCGGATGCTCAAAGGTGGTTCATCCACGAGAGTGTTACGGATATCTTCGGCCATCTCACTCAAACAGTCGAGGTCACTGGAGAGGTGAGAAAGAAGGGGGTTTTCTGTTTCTTGGCACAAATTAATGATGGCTGGCATACGTTCCAGAGCATCTGATACCGCCATGAGGTCTCGGCCGTTCGATCGGTTGTAAGCCAATTGAGTTGCGAGCCGTTCCATGTCTCGCAATCCACGTAATGCTTCACGCATTGCATCGAGCCGTCGCGCTGATCGAGAAAGTGAGCCAACTGCCTCATGCCGAGCATGAATTGCTTCGATATTGCATAACGGGCGGAGTATCCAGGTTTTCAACAGCCGCCGACCCATTGCACTTCTGCACGCATTTAGAGAGGCGAGAAGACTGCCTTCGAACTCTCCAGCCAAAGTCGAGGTTAGTTCCAAATTGCGTAGAGTTGTTTGGTCCAATACCAGGTGTCCTGCTTCATCGATAACTTCGATATCTCGTATAGGTACTTCATCTGCAATATGCATTGTTGCTAGATAATCTGCAGCAAGCCCAGCTGCGGCTAATGCCAATGGAGCATCGTCTAAATCGAGATGGCCCAAGTCTGCAACTTTGAGAACTTTCTCAAGTCGATTTCTTCGTTTCGAATCGCTGGCTCGATGTTGGCTGATGAGGACACTGTCCAAATGTGAAAAAAGAGCACACAGCGAATCATCTTCCGCATCTTTCGGAGATACGACAATTTCCGTTGGTTTCCAACGCATAATTTCATCCAATGCCCGGGCGAATCGGTCGTCTCCTTCGAGATTTGATGCCCACGCTTGACCGGTCGATGCATCAAATATGCCGAGGCCTAGGGCGTCTTTACCAAGGGCCACTGATACGAGAAGAGACCGTTCATCTGTTCCAAGTAAAGATTCTTCATACAGGCTCCCTGGTGTGTAGACTCGGGTGACAATCCGCTCCAGAAGTTTAGCTCCTTCCCTCAATTCTTGTTCTTGTTCAGCTACGGTGACCTTGTGCCCTGCCTTGAGCATGACTCGGATATTGTCTTCCAGTGCATGCCAGGGGAATCCTGCCATTTGAATTGGCTTTGCCGCTTTTTTGTCCCTTGAAGTTAGGGCAAGTCCCAACACTTCCGAACCAACGACAGCGTCTTCGTGAAACAGTTCGTAAAAATCTCCCATCCGGAAGAAAAGAATGGTATCGGGGTGTTCCTCCTTGATGTCCATAAATTGGTCCATCATGCCCCTTTTTGCCATACTCGATACACTCCTTACTCTCGCTGGAGTTCTCTGTCGTTGCCGAGAGCACATGAAGGTTCTCGCGCTGTCAAGAAAGAAGTCTTTTTTTGTCAGGCAAAATCCACGTCATTGGTTTTGGATTAATCTCTTGCTTCCAGTCCATAACATTACACCAAG
>QQRW01000021.1:21646-29644 GCA_003602605.1 Candidatus Poseidoniales archaeon
GAGTAGGTCACAGGCTTACCATTCTCGTTGACTCCGTGTGCATACAGGATGTCATCTGATACATCTGATACTTCGATGTTGAGGGGGATGGGGCGTGACAGTGGCATAGTTTCCAATTCCCCATCGACGAATCGCATTACGGATGTACTGCCTTTGCTGCCAAGCATCCATACCTTTCCAGTCTCATCAATCGAAGCCGAAACACTCGCTACATCGATAGATGTCGTTGTTCGATCTTTGGCGATGTAAAGTGCCGAATCTGTTCCAGCGGCAAGTAATGTTCCGTTATCAAGTTGGATGAGTGAATGTATTTCACCCTTGTCGATTTCTTCGATAGAGGTCAGCATTGGCGCTGTCGGTCCGTCGCTCCAGGAGATGAATCCAATGACCGGATGTTTCGTTGGGGTTGCTGGGCTATCCTCATTCCCGAATACACTGCTCATGGAACCTACGGCTACCCACTGACCATCACTTAGGGATTCAACCATCTTCCAGTCAATGTTCGATGGAGCAGGTGTTGCGACCGTTAGATTTGCATTTTTCATTGGTTCATCAACCGGAAGCAGTGCGTTTCCAACAGGGCCGAAACCTCGGAGACCGGAATATCCTACCTCATCTGTGACCATAAGCCAGCGATAGGACTCCTCTGATTTTTGTTCTGCTAAATCCAGCACGTCAAATTGTTCTTCGTCATCGGTTAGCGTTAGAACGGTGCGCTGCTCGATTTCAGCATTTACATGAATGATGTCAACTGTATTTTTCTGCGGCGATACGGCGATACTACCGTCGTGCAATTCGGTGATGAAACTGAGTCCGAGCACATCGGGGTATTCACCGCCTATGTCGTGAATCTCGCCAGCGTTGTTGTGGTGGAAGAGTTTACCTTCTCCGTTGTTGATCACCATTGCAGTGTACGAGTCAGAGTCTCCGTAGATTATGTTCAGTACACGACCATCCATTTCGTCCAAACCGTTGGTTCGATAATCCACGCCAGGTAGGGTAGATGTGCCTTGAATCAGTAAAGCTCCGATAATGATGAATACGAAAAATCCACCCATGGCCAGCCACTGGTGTTCAGATTCTTCCTCAAGAAGTCCGCGCCACCCCTTCGCCATAGTTCAAGGACATGAAAGGAGCACATGAAACCTTTTGTTGAAATGTGAACGAAGGAGTTCTTCCTCATTTCTTGATTTTGTGCCGAACGGATGAAGCGGAGAGATGATAAAGGAAACATTGGTCGCAGGAGTGCTTGGAGAGAGTATCATGGCACGTAAACCAGCATCGATGTATCGCCGCCTCAAAGGCCCTGCCTACACCCGACGTAAGTACATCGGCGGTGTTCCAAACAACAGAATTCACCAGTATCACGTAGGAAACCGTGTTGCTGCGGAGACAGGAAAGTTCCCTGTCGTCATGGAACTTCGAGCTGATAACAACTGTCAAATTCGGCACACAGCACTCGAAGCTGCTCGTGTTATCTCCAACTCAACTATTCGTAAGATTGCAGGAACTCAAGGATACGCTCTCCGTGTCCACACCTTCCCTCACCACGTTCTTCGCGAAAACAAGCAAGCTACTGGAGCAGGTGCTGACCGTGTGTCACAAGGTATGCGATGTGCTTTTGGAAAGAACGTTGGAACAGCAGCCCGAGTCAAGCGTGGACAGCGAGTTATCTCTTTGCAAGTTCATCCAGAGAACTACCTCACTGCCCGAGATGCACTACGCAAGGCGAGCATGAAATTCCCAACACCTTGTACGGTACGCCTCATTAAGGGTCACGAGCACCTCAAAGGACTCATTTGAAACCCATTGGGCCAAGCCCAGTGTCAAACAAACCTCGTTTGTTCAGGCTTATTGGGCGAGAGTTCCTTAAGTCCGAGCAGAGAGCAAACATTACAGCAACAGGAGGTGAATGAATGAGAGTCGCAGTCCTCAAAGAAGACAATTGTCAGCCAAAGAAGTGTAACGATGAATGCCATGCCTTTTGTCCGCCGGTTCGTAACGGTCAGGAATGCATTATTCTCGACGAGAAAACCGGTAAGCCTCACATTTCGGAAAGTCTCTGCATTGGATGCGGAATCTGTATCAATAAATGTCCTCATGACGCACTCATCATTGAACAACTTCCGAGTGAGTTGGAAACAGATATGATACACAGATATTCAATGAATGGTTTCAGATTATTCCGCCTCCCCACCCCCTCGAAGGAAAGTGTTGTTGGCATTCTTGGCCCGAACGGAATGGGTAAATCAACAGCAATCAATGCTCTCTCGGGGAGAATGATTCCAAACCTTGGCGACTGGCTCAACAAAGAAGCAGACTGGGACGACGTTATTGAATCGCTTCCACGAGGAGAGTTACGAGACTTCTTCGTTGCTGTCGAAAAGGGAGACATCCGTGTTGCCCTCAAACCTCAGAATGTTGACCGCCTCCCTAAGAAAGTGAAGGGTACAGTTCGTGATTTACTCTCTCGAGTCGACGAACGCAACATGTTTGAACAATTGACCAGTGATTTAGGAATAGATCATCTTCTGGAACGAACAGTTCAGCAATTATCCGGTGGTGAATTACAGCGAATGGCTATCTGCGCCACGCTTTTACGGGATGTGGATGTATATTTCTTTGATGAGCCCTCATCGTATCTAGACATACACGAACGAATGCGTATCGTACGCATTATTCAGAAATTGGCCGAAACGAAGAGAGTTATTGTGATTGAGCACGATCTCGCAGTTTTGGATGTACTGGCTGATTTAGTTCATATCGTCTATGGAAAAAAAGGTGCTTTCGGAATATTTACTCCCGCTCGAACAACACGACAGGCTATCAATACTTACCTCGATGGTTTCCTTCCAGAACAAAACGTTCGTATTCGAGATAAACCGATTAAGTTCCTCAACCACAGCGACAGGATTTCAGAAATTGGTTCGGAAGTGGTTTCATGGGGAGGTCTTACCAAAACGCTTGGTGACTTCAAATTGACAACAGGGGAAGGTGCTGTTCACCGCTCGGAAGTTGTAGGCGTCGTCGGTCCAAATGGGACTGGAAAGTCGACCATGATCAAAATCTTAGCAGGTGAGCATGGATACGATGAAGGATGGGTGACCGACAACGCAACCATCTCCTACAAGCCTCAACACATTGACGTGGACATGGACTGCAGTGTTCAATTGTGGCTCGACAGTGAGATCGGCCCAAAGTGGCGCGTTGGAGAATACAATGTCAATGTGATTCGGGCCTTAGGCGTTGACCAACTTCTTCCGAAGCGAGTTAAGAAATTATCCGGTGGAGAGCGACAGGCCGTTTCTATCGCTATATGCTTGGGTCGAGATGCAGACCTATATCTTCTCGATGAACCTTCAGCCCACTTGGATGCAAATGCCCGCATGGAAGCGGCTAAAGCTATTCGTAGAACGATGGAAGCCAACGAGAAATCAGCATTCGTCATTGACCACGATGTCTATTTCATAGACATTGTAAGTGACTCCTTACTTGTTTTTGAAGGTGAGGGAGGCGTTCACGGTAAAGCTGAGGGTCCGTTCAAACTTCGCAATGGAATGAATCGATTTTTAGAAGGCGTGAATGTCACTTTCCGTCGTGATCACGATTCAAAGCGCCCACGAATTAACAAGATGGAAAGTCGAAAAGACAGGGAACAACGGGGAATTGGCGATTACTATTCGTTCGATCATTGAGGTGTGATGCGTAGTGCCTGTTGGAATTCCACCACTTGGAGGGCCATTGGGGCGTTCTCGTTCTCGAATCTCAGCGAGTGGACTAACTACGTTCCTGCGCTGTAAACGCCAATGGTTTCTTGGCTCAAAGGTTGGGATTTCCGGACCACTACGTCCATCACAAATCATTGGCATCGTGTTAGAGGATGCATTATGTGGACTGATGATGCGTCGCCCCAAAACTGCAATAGAATCCTTGGAGCAACTCAAATCATGGATCTCATCGTATATCGAAACTGCAGCAAGAGAAGCACTTGCCGAAGGAAAGAAGCTCTGGGATGAAGGATTATGGTACGCTCCGGACACTTCTTGGGATGATGTTGAAATCGAATCGTTTGAATCCAGACTACAGTACGGATTGGACTTGTTCTTCTCCGAAGTTGAATCATGCCATGCCATGAACGGAGGGCCTCATTTAGAGGCATTCCGCCGTGGAGAGCAACCCTTTTCGATACCTTCTCCAGCATGGGGAGATGAACCTCGTTTCCCCGTTCCGGAAAAAGTTCGGAACTTTTCGATGCGAACTTGGGCAGATCCGGAACAACCCATGCAGTGGGCGCAGCCAGGTTCACCTGTGACTTGGAACGAGGCTTGGGACATCGCTCGACCATGGATGAAAGATCCTCGGGTACATCAACCTCAGCGCCTTTTCCATCCGGAGGGTTGGGCTGCTGGTGAATTAGATTTAGTCCTTCGATGGGACGGTCGAATACGATTAATCGACATCAAGTCCGGCGACCCGAGTTCGAAGTTTGCAGAATCTCTTCAACACCAGCTCCGATTCTATGCTTGGCTATGGCATGAAACACATGATGGTCAGAGCGTTGACGGGATGGAGGGATGGTACCTTAACGGACCTCACAAAGTGACATATGATGCCCCCAAAAAAGAAGATTATACAGCGATGTCAAAGGAATTCTACCAAATCAATTCAGACATGCAGAGCATGGGCTCCGGGCCAGCAACACTCCCATCCCTGCCATCAGATGCCTGCGATGGAAGCGCTGCTGGTTGTCATTGGTGCAGTTTGTCACGGAGCCATGAAGGTGACTGGTCAGGTGAAGAACTCCTTTCTACTATTACCTCGATTCGAGATGTTGAACTTTCTCCTCCGAGTGAATTGTTGTCTTCCATTCCAGAACGTGTCAGTGTTCAAGGAAAGTTCACTGGAGCTTGGGGTCCTTTGCCAAATCACTTTGGTGAGCCAGTTTTAGGGGCGATGCTGGTGGCAGGTAGTGCACAAATTACGGTGGAAGAGAGTGAGCCAGGAGCCTATCCTTTGCTGCATGATGAACCAAATGGAGACATTGTGATTCTCGATGCACTTCCCGGTGTGTGGCGTGGCTCTCCTCGACTGTACGTCGATTCAAAGACTCGCATTCTACCTTTGACGGCGGCTCAAAAAGAGTTTGAGAACACTTCGAGCACATTGCTCGAGCGTACGACTCGAATAGGATTATTGCGAACCAGAGCCAATGTGGAAGGTGTCATTTTGAGCGTAAGAAAGCGCTCTGGAGTACGCCTCGATGCTAAGCCTTGGACAATGATGAATGTTCATCTCTGGGACGGCCATTCTGTCGTTGAAGTAGCCTCTTTTGGCTCGAGTATTACCGGGCAAATGGAGTCGCTCCGACCCGGTCAACGGTTGAAGTTGATGGCTGCAGAAATCGGATGGAGGGCAGGTTTGCCACAGTTACGTATTGACTCAAGAAAGACGCGTTTACAAGTCAAGGATTAGTTTTGTGAGAGTAGGGTTCAAGAACATTCGACAAAACACTCACTCCTATGCCAGTTCGACTCGCTCAGCCAGAAGAAGATTCAGTTGGCCCATACAACCGGCTTTCCTCAAGCCAAGTCAACGCCTACCGGTCTTGTCCTCGGCTCTGGTTCTATGAGAAAGTACGCCGTTTTAAGATGCCACAAATTCCAGTTTTGTATGTCGGTCGTGCGGTTGAAGAGGTCTTCTGTAGAATGCTCATGGAATCGCCAGCATTGCTGGTAGCCAAGGCATCTCCAGACACTCTTTCGGCGATCCCGCTCGACGCAAATGGAGTCCCTAGTCGTACAAGTCTTGACCCGTGGCCGGCAGAACGGTTGCTTCGTCTACCTAGCAAAATGCTGCCTACGACAATGGTTGAACTGCGTAATTGGGCTATAGAACGGATGAAAGCGCACCTTCAGCCGGCATTGAAATCGATGCAAGAGGAGTGGCAAAAGAACGAACGTAAAGCAGGAGATTGGGATTCGGTGAACCCTGACTATTGTCTGGAGATGTGCGTTAATGGACTTGACATGCACCTCAAAGAAGTCCAGAGATGTATTGATGCCAATGGTGGGCCTTTGTTGAAGGAATGGCGACGAGGAAATCGTCCTGAATGGCCAGCACCTGATGCACGTCGATATTCCCTCTCAAACGACCATCCTCTTGCCGATGAAGGTGCGGTGACTTTGATTGAGGCGTGGGAGATTGCTCGCCCTTGGTTTGTCGATCCGAATGCGGGTAAGTTTGCAATGAACGCAGTTCATCCTGAACACTGGTTTCAAGGTGAATATGACCTCGTGTATCGTTGGGATGGGAAAATTACGATTGTTGACTTGAAGGCAAGTATCGGGCGCGGTGACCGTTCGGGAAATTACGTCGAGCAGTTACGAATGTATGCTATGTTGTGGTGGGTAACTCACGGAAAGAAGGAACAAGTCGATGGATTGGAGATTTGGTATCTGGGGGCGAACGCAATCAAAACCATACCGTGTCCTGATGTTGATGAAATGTCCAAAATGGAAGCGGAGCTGGAAGAACTATGGCAACAACTTCGTCAAACTACACCTTCGCTTGAAGAATGTCCTCCAAAACCTGCTCCAGTTCGTGGTTTCAAAGCAGGTGGGATACCGACAGAGGCCCCTGATGAAGTACGCTGTGACCGTTGCGATTGGGCTGAGGTTTGCCCCGGCGGTAACGGCGACGATGAATTGCCGGAAGGGGGAAATATTCAGTTGCCAGGGACCTCTACTCCAATTGAACTTACAACCATCGGAGTACTCAATCCTCGAATGACTCTTGTGGGCGAAGTGTTCAGCGTTATGGGTATGAAAGAGGCTCGTCGTCCTCAAGTTACTGTATCTCAAGGAAGTAAGTTTGCTAAAGTTGTATTTTTAGTCGATGCACACGAGGACGGAAGACCATCTTGGCCGTCAGAACTCGTCAAGGGTGACTTTGTTCGTTTAGAGAATGTGATTCCTACCGTGAATTGGAAAGGCGAAATCGAATTGAAAATCGATCCGCATGCCTGTATGGTTCACGCTTCGCCAGATGAAACGGCATCCGACCTCATGGAATTTAGAGCCCGTTGGAACATAACTGGAAAGCTGGTGTACAAATTTGAAAAGCGTGGCGTTGGTCGTAATGGAAAAGAATGGCATCGGAAAGGCTTGATGATACTTGATGCCACAGGTGCGATGAAAGTTGAAGGATGGGCCAACGATTGGGGGCCACAATACGACTTATCTGAAGTTGGTGATACGGTTGTCGTGGCTAACATCGGGATTGATGCTTGGGCAGTGGAGGTGCGAGGTAACGTCTCACGAAATTCTAAAATCCACATTACAAAACGAGTTGAAAGGGGTTAGCCGCCTGAAGAGACCGTCGTAACGAGTAGTTTCACCGACTTAGAGAGAACGGTGGCATGCGGCAGAATTGTGTTTTCAAAACTCACGATGACCGTTGAGGGGAGTATTCCTGCTTGAACCAACACTTGGCGAACGGTCTCCGGAGATTCAACCACCAGTTTGATGTCATGGTCTCGGCCATGCAGGTGAATCTCCATGAGACCATGAGGCAACATCATGCTTATGACGGTGGCGCTAGAGCGAGCATCACGGCCGAGATCGCATAGCCCGGTATTGCGGTGGATTCGAAATCCACTGTCCCTGTGACACGGGAGTTCAAATCTCTCTCTCGGCGCCTAACTCCAGTCCAAGGCTTTTTTATCGATTGATTTTATCGGCCAACGATTGACATGGAGCCTGCACCCGGATCTGGCCCAAATGTGAAGGACAGTGTTGTCTCTGGAGATTTGCATACCGGGAATGTGATTCATAATCACTATCATATCTCTCAACCACCTCCTTCAGTTCCTCAGCGGCCGCCAGTACCTCAACCAACGCCCGTTCCCCCTCGTGCTGTAAATCCAAGCCAGCCTCTACGCCAGCACCAACAGCAATACAATCAACAACAGTATCAACAACCACAAGCCGTTTCTCAAAA
>QQRW01000022.1 GCA_003602605.1 Candidatus Poseidoniales archaeon
GAACTGGTATCACTTATCGAGCGTGCAGAAGCACTTTCTCAAGCGCATGAAGAGGCGCTTTCAGATATTCAAGAAGCAGAACGCCTTCGAGCAAGACTAGCGGAAGAACCTCTCGCCCAAGCACTGCTTGATGATGCATCCACTTTTGATGGCCTTGGCCCAGTGCTTGAACGGCTTGAGAATGCCCGTGCATTGGGTTACTCTGTCACACTTCTCGACCGTGCAGTTGAGCGTGGATTGCAAGTGATTCAATCTACTGTGGATCATGTTGCAGCAACACCACGACATTTGCTTTCCAGTGAAGTGATGACGCTTCTTGAAAGACAAGTCCCCCAAACTGCAGGTGCAGTTCGCGGACTCGCACGATGGTCAGTTCAACAACGGCTCGAACATCAGTTGGGTGAAACGGTTGGTCATGTTGTGATTGACCTTGAACATCTGTTAGAAGACTTTGACCGTTCGATTACCATGTTGCGTCGATTAAGAAACGTCTTGGAACAACTCGTCCGACTCGGTGCACCTCCGCATGAAGTGGATGCACTGATGAACAATTGCACCCGCCCTGAAGCACTGCCTAGCATCGCACAAGCAACACGCAAGTTGATCCAAGTTGCACTCGATGACATCTATTTGGAAGCCGACCAGCGGGATGCTGGCGAGGCTATTGCATTGGAAGATACCGCTCGTGTGCTTGAAGAACTCATTACCCAATTGGACGCTTCTGGTCTTGCAGACGGTGTTCCAAGTGGAATGCTTTGGGAATTCCAGCGCGACGGTTTGTTGCCGTACGAACGCAACTCAATACCGGATGCGCAACGAACGCCGGTAGAGCAAGACATGCTTTCTGACATGGAACCTTCCCTGGCCGGACAAGTTCCTGTTTCTTTGGATGTCGTCACTGAAACCGCAGTTGTCGATGAATCCGGTTGGGAACAGATGCCAACGCCTGTGGATGAAGATGCTCCAGAGGTTGTCAACTCCACTCGTGCACCGGTAACGGTCAGCGAAACAGATCACAGTGATGAACGAGCCCAACTTGAGGCTGAATTGGCTCGTCTTGATGCGTCTTGGGACCGCCGAAAAGAGCCGGTTGCTGAACAACCGACAGACCCTGCCTTAGCAGCACTTGAAGCCCGTTTGTCCAATGTTGACTTTTGAGGTGAGAGTATGTCTGACTCACCCACCATCGTCAACCGTAGCGAATCATCAGGGCGTCGCTACCCACTTTTCGTTGAGCGAGTCTTGTTGGTCCTCGTTATTGCAGGGACATGGTTTCTTCATCCGATGGTGATGGATGCTTTGGATGGTGCCGTTGGTACAGTAGCCGCATGGTGCGGCTTGCCATTGCTGTTGTTGATGTGCGCAGAGCTTGCTGGAAGAGTTCTACAATCCGTTCGCAACGATGCGTGATTAAATATCGACAACTTTCTTTTCTGCAGGCATTGCGTCAGCGTTCTTACGAGCGTATATGAATCCCCAAATTCGTTCCCATGGAACGAAGAACCGTAGGAGAGCCATGATGCTCAAGAACATAGCAGCAGAAATCACCAATCCGTAGGTAAGAGACAGTTCGATTGATTCAGAAACTTGACCCGCCCACTGACTGCCCGTCGAGTCTTCGACAAAGCCGAGAAGAACGGTGTGGAATCCAAGCGCAATCATCGTTGCAATTCCAGTGAGTCCAAGGAATCCAAAGGTGTGTTTGAGATGGGTGTTGAGGACGTTGTCCATTTGGCGAACATATTCCGGGTCACGCTTGCATGACTCTGGGAGCCTGTAAGCATACTCAAGATAGCGAATAACGCCGTATGAAGATTCTTGGAACACCATGATGAGGACTGCAATCATGATCAACGCAAACTGTTGTTTGGTAACCAACATCAGTCCGAAGATACCAATTGTTGGTTCGCTGAATTGGGCACCAATCACATTGACTGAATCTCCATACGAGCCCAATTGCCCGTTGATGAGTGGGAAGGCAAGGATTGCGTGTATGCCAAGGAAAAGCAGGGTAAAACCAATCGCCCAGGCAATTGAACGACGAGAAAGTCCCCATATGCCACGAACACCCATAATGACCGGTAAGAGGTAGAGGAACAGAATCATCAGTGAAAGAATCATGAGCAGAGGCCATTCTAAGGTGCTCAGTTCGCTTGAGTTTGGCAACCGCAGGTCGAGAGAAAACAACATGCCGGTTAGCCATGACAACAACAACTGTCCCACCAAGACGACGATGAGTGTGATGATGAAACCAAGTTTAACCCGCTGTTGAACTTTCGGAGTTTGGAATGCAAGCAAAGCCATACCGCCTCCAACCACGAGTCCGAGAACCAAAGGTACGAAGAAACGAGCAAGGCCATTTCTTCCTTCACCTGTCAACCAGTCGCCAATTGGCAGTTGGTCGCCTATCAGCAGCTCAATGGTGTCGAACAGCATGGTGTGGTCGATGGATCCAACGACATAATTCGAGACAACTTCGAGATACATACCGACCAATGCCATGGTGGCAATAACCTGAAGCGAGATGATTTGCCACTGCTTTCGTAGCAGTTTCAGATGCAATGTTCTGGGGCTTACCGCACCGGTGACGGTAACATCACCCTGCAATCCGACATCTTCGGCCATCTCAATACCCCCTCACTTGCATCAAGGCTTGTGACAAGTCCATGTCCGGCATCCAGTCAATGACCATCGCTCCAGAACCAGCCAGTGTGGTAAGGCGGTTCTGACGCTCGAGTTTGAGAACTTCATAGGACATACGAGGGATTCGACTGACCAACCGCTCAAAGTCGATGCTTGAAGGTGAGAGTACGGTCACTTCGTGCCCGCGTCCAACAAGATCTCGTACGGCAGCAGGAACTGTTCCATCGCCTTCGCATGAGGAGATGATAAACACCGGGCTGCCTCGGCTGAATCTTCCACTCAGCGAGTTTGTTACAGCCTGCAACGGCATCGCTCCTTTCGGAGATACGCCAGCAAGTGCGCTGAGGATTTTGAAATACTGCTTGTCACCGGTGTCTGGTGGGAGGTAGGCGAGGCTGTCATCGAAGATGGCCAGAGCCACAGAATCTCTTCTCTTTAGGAAGAACGCTGCAAGACTGGCGGCTGAGACAGTTCCCATTTCAAGAGGATTCTTCAGCACAGTGCCGATTCGAGCGATGTCTCTGCTGTCCAGAAGAATATACAAGTCCGTAACAGCATCTCGACACTTCTCATTAACCATCAAATCGCCGGTTCGGGCAAACGCCTTCCAATTGATGTTCTTGAACGGGTCACCGGGCACATATTCTCGCAGCGAGTAGAACTCTGAACCTTGTCCAGGCGTTCGCAGTGTTGTGGCTCCAGTGTACATCTTTGGAGTGCGTGAACGAAGGAATGCTTCCTCAACTTCTTTGATTTGTGGGAAGATGACTATGTCGCTGTGGTGGTCGACATACATTTCATCCACTCCCAAGTTGAAGGTGTTGCGTGAACGCAATGAAACCGGTCCAATCGAGAAATGACCTCGCAATGGGCAGCGCAAAACATAGCGTATTCGAGCGCTTTCTCCTGGTTTGAGATTGAGGCGCATTTGATTGAGCCCACTTCTCAATTTCATTTCGTGGGGGATGTTATCGTAGACTTCCAAGAGTTGCGTGTTACGGTTCGAACGGTTTGTAACCAGTAATTCAACATACAAATCGTCGCCTTTGTAGAGATTGTCTGCGGAAAGCGTTCGTTGGACTTCGACATCTCCGTGGCCTGAAATCCACGAATTGACGACAATAAAGGCAATGAAGGTCAGTCCAAGAATCATCATCTGAAGGTTGGCAATCATCATTCCAATGAGGATCAGTGCAATGCCACCGGTGAATGTGAAGGATGCCTTACGTGTCCACATGATCTCACCTCAGGTTCTTCCCCATGCTTTGATTCGTTTGACGACAGCAACCGTCTGCTCCAGCGAATATTTGCCCGGCTCAATCGCGAACTTTGCTAACACTGGGTCGTTAATGAGCGTCACCAGTTCACGAGCGGGCATAGCGTGAAATTCTTCACGTGATAGGCCGTTTTGATTTCTGACCTTTGAGAGGAACACTTGTCGGATTTTGTCCGATTTGGCATAGTATGTGTATCGGTTTGCATCTCCAAATCCATAGTAAATGATGCTGAACACGTGACGCCAAGGCTCTGGGTCTCGCTTCTTGATGAGTACCGCCTCGAAGGCGATAAACAAGCCGAGGAACAGCAGAAGCATAGCAAGTCCTTCACCGGTGAAATAGACCAACAGGAAGTATACCGTGTTGTAGGAATCTGCAAACAATGCGTTTTGTGGATGTCTTGATTCATCAAAAATAACCACTGCGTTTTCAGAAGGTTGGCCTTCTTCGCCGATTTTACTCGACATAAGTGCCTCGGCAATGAAATCCAGCGCCCATTTACGATTATCGTTTTCTGGAATACATTTCGTGTTGTTGGTTACGCAATCGTTGGTTCCGTACAATGGATTGTTCGGATCGTTGAACCCTTCATAGTCGTAGATGGCGTTGATGAGTGCTGAACCATCGGCCATGAATACAATACGACCGCCTTCATCTGGGTCACATGACTTCCGTGCACATGCTTCGATACTGAGATTGAATTGTCCCCAAAGGTCAGGAGTTTCAGAGTTGACTTCGTTACCAACCCAGATTTCACCGTCGCCGTTGACATCCACCGTCGCTTCGTTACTGGTCACGGCCCGAATTGATACTTCTGAAAGAGCACCGTTTACTCCGGGAATGAGCTCCAATGCAGTGATGTTGTTGAGCAGCATCTGGTAGGTAGCGTTGTATTTGATTTCGCCGTTGTTCCAATGGTGGGCGCAAAGGCCAGCATCTTCCAATGGCATGGATTGTCCGTTCATGAGTTTACACGGATGTGCTCCTTCGCCGCTGGCGCCGCTCCATCGCTCGTGAACCGAGATGGTGTCTGGGTCGATGCTGCTGCCGTTCATTCCACACGGTGTGGCTTGCACACACATCCAGATGTAGTTGTAATCCAACTCTTGGACATAGGTTGTGTCAAACAATTGGTAACCAGTGTATCGAACGCCGTATGCTTGAGCAATGCTGCCTGCGAAACCGTAGTCATCAAGCACCAGCGCAGTACCGCCAGCGTCAACAAATTCGACGATTGCATCAATTTCAGATGGAGAGTATCCGTCTTCAGCAGCGATGGTGATGAATCCGTCGCTGTCAAACTGCGGTAGTGAGAGTGTGTCTCGCTCTACACCTGCCAAAATGTAGGTGGTGTTTCGTGGGTCTTCAATGTCAGCAAGAAGGAGTGGGCTGCTCACCAATGAGTTGGTTTGAATCCCCATATCCTTGATGTCTTGGCGGAATGCAGACATATCGTTCCAGTCGTCATCGTATGCAGACAACTGATTGGTGTTTGACACGTTGACAAAATTGATTAAAATACTCAGCAACAAAATCAGCATTACCGACCAGAATGCGGCTTGGAGGCCTATTCTTCGGTAATTAAGATTCAAGTTGTCGAGCATTGGTTCACCTCTAGAGCACTGTTCCGACACATCCACGTGTTCCTTTGTGTTTAGAAGGTTGTTATTTGGCGAGTGTCAAATGCTCATTCAAAAAGCGGTTTGAATCCTGAAAATTCGGACTTCTAACGCTTGAGATGGACGCGAGATGCAATCCGAGAAACTTCGTCGACTGGGATCTGCATGAGACCCTCATTCATCTCCCATGGTAGAACTGTTGGATCGATGTCTTGTTCGACCTTAACTCGGATTGCCGAGATTGAACCGGACTGCTTGTCGAACACAATGTCACGCAATATACCCAAGAGCACACTGTGTGAATCGACGACTTCACGTCCGATTATTTCTCGTGCAAAGACCGCCATAGTTCCACTCCACTGACGATTCAACCATACCTGCTCAGCACATCAATGCGTCGATTCAAGGACAGCCCTCACATCGATTCCATTCCAAACCCAGTGTCTCTCGAACGCTTGATGTTCGAGAGGCCGGATGTGAGCAATGTTTCCATCTTCTGATAGTAGGCGAGCATCTCTGCAGTAACCGTCGGTCGTACACGCTTGATGGCGTCTTCGAAGTGTGTCTTTGTGACCTTCTTTTTGCCTGCACGCATACAGATGAGAGCTGCCTCACGGCAAACTGCTTCAATGTCAGCACCGGTAAATCCGTCAAGACCGCCGATGATGTCCTTGAGAGAGAACTTAGACAGAGGCATTCCTTCACTGTGAATCTTGAAGATGGCTTCACGAGCACCTGCATCCGGTGGAGGGACGTGGAGAACACGCTCAAACCGACCGCTGCGTAGCAGTGCAGGGTCAATCATCTCAGGTCGGTTGGTAGCGGCGACGATGATGACACCATCCAAGGATTCAACGCCGTCCATGCTGGCGAGGAGTTGGTTGACAACTCGGTTTCCGACATCGCTTCCTTCGGTTCCCGAAGATGAGCGCATGCTGGCGATCGATTCAAATTCATCAAGGAAGATGATGGCAGGTGCAGATTGCTTTGCTTTCTTGAAAATCTCACGAATTCCACGTTCGGATTCGCCGACCCACTTGGAAATCATTTCGGGGCCCTTGATGCTGATGAAGTTCGCTTGAGCTTCGTTCGCAATCGCCTTTGCTAGCAGCGTCTTTCCAGTTCCTGGTGCACCGAACAACACAATTCCTCTCGGCGGTTTAATTCCGAAGTGTTCGAACAGTTCTGGCTTTGTAAGTGGCCATTCAACGGACTCCTTTAGTCGGTCTTTAACTTCCTCTAATCCACCTACTTCGTCCCAAGTAACTTCGGGGATTTCCACGTAGATTTCCCGGAGTGCGGACGGTTCAACATCCTTGATTGCATGTCGGAAATCGTCCATCCGAACTTCCATCTTTTCGAGAACTTCCGGTGGAATTGTCTCTTCTTCCAAATCAATTTCTGGAAGGTATCGGCGCAGTGCCTTCATTGCTGCTTCACGAACGAGGGCAGCGAGGTCAGCACCGACAAACCCGTAGGTGTTGTCGAGAACCCAGTTGATTTCAAAATCATCCGAAATCGGCATCTGCCGTGTATGAACATCCATAATTTCACTGCGGCCTTCTCGGTCAGGTACACCAATTTCGATTTCTCGGTCGAACCGTCCCGGTCTCCTCAAAGCAGGGTCAATAGCGTCTCTGCGGTTTGTTGCACCGATGACAACAACGTTGTCACGGCCTTGCATACCGTCCATGAGGGTGAGCATTTGTGCAACGACTCGTCGCTCGACTTCACCGCTTACGTCTTCACGCTTCGGGCAGATTGAATCGATTTCATCGATAAAGATGATCGCTGGAGAATTGTCCGCAGCCTCATCAAAAATCTCTCTGAGTTGTTTTTCGGATTCACCGTAATACTTTGAGATGATTTCAGGACCGTTGATACTCTTGAAGTGGGCGTTGACTTCGGTAGCAACCGCCTTAGCAATCATGGTCTTTCCAGTTCCCGGTGGCCCGTGGAGCAGTACGCCTTTTGGTGGGTCAATCCCCAGACGTCGGAACAACTCTGGGTGCTTGAGTGGAAGTTCAATCATTTCTCTGACTTTTTGCAGTTGTTGTCCGATACCACCCACGTCTTCGTAGGTGATGCCTTCAGACTGGCCAACATCCACATCGTCAACCGCTTCGTCTTTGATGACAATATCGGTGTCGTTGGTCACCTTGACGATGCCCTTTGGTGTTGTTTGGAGGACTGCGAACGGTAGTGCCTCAGCAAACAAGGTCATGCCTGGAATAAAGATGCGATCGCCTTGAACGACCGGTCGCTTTGACAATCCACGGCGAGCGAATCCTTCGATTCCTGGGCCGAACTTGACCTTCTGCTTGTTGGCCATAACTGGAGATAAAACGAGTTTTGTGCACTCCTTTGCGACAACCTTGCTGACCGTAACTCGGTCGCCAAGACTTACGCCAGCGTTTTTGCGAATGATGCCGTCTACACGCACAATTTCCATCTTCGCATCTTCAGGTCGACTTCGCCAGTAAATTGCAGCAGTTGAGCGCTTTTCACCCTTGATTTCAACGATGTCGCCCGGCTTGAGGCCAAGATCGTTTTCTCCAGAAATTCGGGCTCTGCCGTGTCCTACATCTGACGGAATAGCCTTGGAAACTCGCAATGACATTGTTTTCTCATCTTTTACCATTTTACCACTTCAATCATCGAGTTGTCGAGCCTATTTAATCATCGGCTGACCGCCTCTCCTTTACGGTTCTTGCCGGCCCCCTTTTAACCTTAAGTCGTCATTTGATGGCGGCAAACATGAAATTTTCCTTCGAATTCACTCCATCAATTTCAAGAGGGGCGTTCCGTTGGGTGTGTCATGGTTCACGTTCTTGAAACAGGTCTCGAATTTTTAGCAGCAGAAAATCCAAACGGTAAACCGTCGGTGAAAGGCTTCAACATCATCAACGGTCAATTGACGCTTGCTAGCGATGGTGCAACCTTCACATCCATCAACCCTGCTATCCTCAACGATACGCTTGGCGAGTTCCCGTTATCAACCAAGGCTGACGTTAACGCAGCATTGGATGCAGCCCATGCTGCATTCCCTGGATGGGCTGCAACGCCTGCTCCTACACGCGGTCAAATTATCGGGAACATGGGTCGTTTGCTCATGGAACACAAAGACGCTATCGTTGCTCTTGAAACCCGTGAAATCGGAAAAACACTGAAAGAAGCAGCAGGTTCTGTACAGGAAGCCATCGATACGTGCTTGTTTTTCCAATCCGAAGGACGCCGTCTCTATGGACAAACTGTCAACTCTGAATTGCCTGACAAGGAACTGTTCACTTACCGTCGACCGCTTGGTGTCTGCGGTATCATCAACGCTTGCAACTTCCCTGCAGCAGTACCTTTCTGGAAGATGATTCCAGCAATCATGTGCGGAAACACCTGCGTTTGGAAGAGTCCACAGGATGCTCCATTGCTATCTTTCGCATTGGCTCGTATTATGCACGAAGCAGGATTACCCAACGGAGTAATCAACTTGGTTCACGGCAAAGGCAGCGGAGCTGGACAGTACTTGGTTGACGCAGTTGATGAAGGTCGTGTCAACAAAATCTCCTTCACCGGTTCGACCGAAGTCGGTAAGATGATTGGCGAAGTATGCGGACGAAATCTCGTATCGTGCTCACTTGAATTGGGTGGTAAGAACCCACTGGTTGTCATGCCAAGCGCAAACCTCGACAATGCAGTTGAAGGCGCCTACTGGGGAGCATTCGGAACCGCAGGACAACGCTGCACTTCGCTTGGAAACTTGATTCTTCACAAGGATATTTACGACGAGTTCATGACCAAGTTCATGGAAAAAGTCGAATCGACAACCATTGGCGACTCCCTCGTACATGACGGAGTACTTTACGGGCCTATGCTCTCTGAAAAGTACGCAAAGGATTTCCTTGCCGGTGTTGAAATGTGCAACGCATCCGGCGCAAAGCAAATTTTCGGGCAAGGGCGCATTACCAGCGACAACAAGCCTACAAACTTCCTCAGCAATGCTGAAGATGG
The DNA here is from genome assembly GCA_003602605.1 of Candidatus Poseidoniales archaeon. Classification (GTDB taxonomy): domain Archaea; phylum Thermoplasmatota; class Poseidoniia; order Poseidoniales; family Poseidoniaceae; genus MGIIa-L1. The sequence continues at coordinate 9,545 of QQRW01000022.1, forward strand.
CGTTTACATGTGGCCCCACGTCTTCACTGAAGTGACCGAAGACATGGAATGTTTCCATGAAGAAGTCTTCGGGCCAGCTGTTACAATTTGCAAAGCAGACGATTTTGATCATGCTCTTCACCTGGCAAACGCAAGCCCGTACGGACTTTCTTCAGCTATTTACACCAACGACCGTCTTGAAGCCTACCGCTACAAGACCGGAATCAAGGCTGGAATGACTGGAATTAACAATTCGACCACCGGCGCTGAGGCACATTTGCCGTTTGGTGGTGTCAAAGGTTCTGGAAACGGTACCCGAGAATCCGGTATTTGGGTTATTGAAGCGTATTCATACTGGCACGCAGTAAACGACGAACTTTCCGGCAAACTTCAACTCGCTCAAATGGATGTCGAAGAGGTCGAAATGGCTGAAGCAGACGTCGATTGGACGCAACTGGCTTGATTTCAGTGACTGTTTGTCATTGAAAAAAAACCACACTTGATATATGGACAGGAGAGGATGGGTGATGTTGGAGTGAGTCAAATGCCGTCGAGTTTCCTGTTAAACAATCTTGACGATGTTGGCATGGCTGAGCGCATTCATTCTGCTTATCTCGAATGTGAAGGAATTGCTCGAGCAGCGTCTTCATCGTTTTTCCGTTCTTTCCGACACTTGCCAGAACCGAAGCGCAAAGCAGTCAATGCACTCTACGCCTTCTGTCGAAGAGTCGATGATATCGTCGACGGAGACTGGCTGCCAGATGGTGACTTAAGCCATCTTGACTCGATGACCAAAGCACAAAGTGAAGCGCTCCTTGAGCAACGAAACTTCAACACTCTTTTTTCAGAACAAGAACATTTTGAACGCCTACGCGCCCTCAACTCCTTCCGAGAAAATCTCGATCGTATCGAGGCAGGCAGTAAAATGAGCGAACCAATGTTCATTGCACTTGCTGACACACTTAACCGCTATCCTATCGAGATGGTTCACCTTCGTGAGCTCATCAACGGTATGGAAGACGATTTGTTTGAAACCACCTATGAACGCTTCGAGGACCTTCGACGTTATTGTTACCGAGTCGCATCAACCGTCGGCCTCTGCCTCATCGAAATCTACGGTTACAGCGATCCTAACGCTCGCCGGCATGCTGTCGAGATGGGTATTTTCCTTCAACTGGTCAATGTTCTTCGTGACATCCAAGAAGATTTGTTGCGCAATCGTGTTTACATTCCATCAGAAGAACTTGCGAAGTTTGGAATCGACCAATCAGATTTGCGTGATCCAAAACTTGCCGGAACCAAAGCATGGCAGAACTTTATGCGCCACTATATTGACCACATTCAGGCACATCGTAAGAACGCTCTTGGACTCTTACCATTGCTCGATAAAGATGCTCGTCGCTCCCCACGGTTGATGTGCATGGCTTACAACGCTATTTTGAACGAAGCAGTTCGTCGCAACGGGGATGTTCTTAGTCGACGCCTCACGCTCAACTTCTACCGAAAGATGCAGGTTGCTTTCTCGACGTTACTTTCCCCAAACCTCGATTGAGCCATTCCTAAACGAACGGGTGAGGCAAGTTCGTACAATCTGGCAGTTTTGCTTTTGTCACTTCTTCCATTCTTCGAGAGAGATGTTTTTCTCAACGGTAAACACTCTCTCCCCCAAACTTCCGCCGTATCTTGCCAACCCCGACATTGCCTCTTTTGGAACACAGTCTTCTATTGCGGACATGTCTTCATCGGTTAACATGTGAGAGAGTTCGACTGCAGTTGCGTTTTCTTCCATATGGTCGGGGTTCCCCGTACCTGGAATCGGAACGACACCTGCGCCTTTGAGCGCATCTCGACCTTTCTTGTGAACCCAAGCTAAACTGAGTGTGCTCATCGAGACGTTCTTACTGGTAGCGAGATCCTCGAGAGATTTTGCCAGATCACGCTCTCCATCTTTGACAGCGTATCCTACACCACCCATCTTGCGGAAATCCATTCGACTCATGTCATCAACATTTAGCGACGAATCTGCTAACAATCCTCTTCCCATTGGAGCGTAAGCAACAATTCCAATACCAAGTTCTGCGCACAATGGAACAATTTCGTCTTCTAATTCTCGAGAATAGAGCGACCATTCCATCTGGACACAGGTCAACGGGCATACGGCGTGAGCACGGCGAATGGTATCTGCTGAGGCTTCCGACAGACCGACATACTTGATTTTGCCTTCTTCGATAAGTTCGTTCATGGCTTCCATTGCGATTTCAACCGGAAGCTTTGGGTCGACGCGGTGGAGATAATACAGGTCAACACATTCAATCCCCATGTCACGAAGTGAAGCGTAACACTTCTTTTTGATTTGAGCTTTTGAACCAGATTTCATAACTTTGGTGGCGACTTGCCAACTTCCCTTGTTCTGTGAAAGGCCAAGTTTCATTTTCTTTTCAGAGGATTGAGCGAGAGGGAACCATGAGCCGAAAATCATACCAGACAGACTTACGTAAATCTGAGCGGTATCAAAATGCGTCACTCCGGCACCGATACTTCTTGAGATAAGTTCAGCGACTCCATTTTTGGTGATGTTGTTTTTCTTTCCGTAAAGGTCGCGCTTGCCCATTGTAATTCCGACTGACATCATTCCGAGTCCTTGTTCAGATGTGACGAATCCTTGCTTTCCAAGTGGTATTTGTTGAATCATTGCAGTTTCACTCTTCAAATCCTCAAGACGGCTGTAGATGAAGTCTAGGTTACAGCGGTGTTACCCGTTGTGGAATGCGACACCGAACTCATGAGTTCTGAATTTACCGTTTCCTCGGTATGATGTATCAACAGTGAACATTCACTTTCAATTCTTCCACTTACCTAGCGCATCTCGTAATGCGGGTTCCAGTGTTGGATACTGAAACTCATACCCACTTTCAATGAGTCGATTTGGAAGGATTTTACTGCTGTCCGTTGCGAGGGTAACGCCCATTTTTCCAAGTAAGAACCAAATGCCAATTGGTGGCACGGGAATAAATGAAGGCCGCCACAACACTTTGCCAAGGATTTTGGCAAATGTCTTTTGTTGAACTGGGTTTGGAGAACCAAAATTGTAGACTCCCTCACATTCCGGTGTCATCATCAAATGGTCGATTGCATAGACTTGGTCGTCCATTGCAATCCAAGAGTACCATTGTTTACCCCATCCGATTGGTCCACCGGCACCAAGTTGTGCAGGTAACAGCATTTTTTGCAGAACCCCACCGGTTGCATCCAGCACGAGGCTGGTTCGGCAGTGAATGGTTCGCACACCTGCATCGATAGCGGCTTGAGCTGATTTCTCCCAAGCCACACACATGTCGGGAAGGAAACCTTCGCCGACAGCTGATTCTTCAGTCAATTCTTCATCGCCACGGCTTCCGTAGATTCCCATAGCACTCGAGACGATGAAGACTTCAGGTTTGTTTTCGAGTCCTGCGATGGTCGAGGCGAGAAGACTTGTGCTGTCTGTTCGACTTTTCTCAAGAACAATTTTCCGCTGCTTTGTCCAGCGCTTGTCCCCAATTCCTGCACCGCCCAAGTGAATAATTGCATCAAATCCTTCAAGCTCATCAGCATTGATTTTACCGTCACTTGGACTCCACCGAATCTGATTCTTACCAGGTTCTTTGCGTACAAGTCGCCAAACATCGTGCCCTGCGGTGTCAAAGAAAGCGATGAGTTGGCGACCAATAAGGCCTGATGAGCCAGCGATCAATATTTTCTTTCTTTTGATGTGGGCGAAATTGTTGTAGCGTTTGGTATCCTTGCTGAGTCGAATTTCACGGGCTTTGAACATTCGTCGCAATCGCTTGCGGACATTTCCACCACCGAAGATGCGTCCAAGAATCCCCATTGGTAGTGTGTATTCGACGTGGTCATCAACTCTGCATGCGCCGTTTTCGGTTTCTACAAAGGAATGAACGTGATGCCATGCCTTGAAGGGTCCTTTGATCATGGTGTCTTCAAAGGCGTGCGGTGGCTTGTATCCCGAGTGTTCGGCAATCCACTTCATCTTGATTGGGCCCATTGGAAATTTGAACGTCAGTCGTGTTCCGTCCTCAAGCGATGAGAGTTCACCGACTTGTTCGGCTTTCTCCCATGGTGGCATCAATCTTCGGAAGGCGCCTTTGCGTTCGTGCCAAGCAAAGGTTTCTTCGACACTGGTTACGACTTCTGTAGAGTGCTTGAATTCCACGTTTTCACCTCAGTATCGATATTCTTGCAGGTACGGCTTCAAGTCGAACTTGCGTCGAGTGTTTGCGGAGGACATATAGCGGATTTTTCCGAAAATCGCTCTTTCGGGACCCCATGCTCTGTCGTGACGTCCTAGGACCCAGAATATTCCGGTGTAGGAATTCGGGTCTCGCCCGTCGAGAGCGTATTTATCGTTGAGTTGAATCATCCATTCTGCAGCGATTTGAGGCGATGGTGCCCATTCAAGAATTCTCTTACCCCACAACATTCTCAGGTAATTGTGAATGATTCCGTCGCGAGTCAGTTGGCGTTGTGCAGCGTTCCAAATCTCATCGTGGGTATCCGCTTCTGTGATTTGCTTGAGCGTGTACTGAACTCGCTCATCACTGGCGTGTTCCATGAGGGTAGTTTTTGCCCAATCTGGCAAAGATTCGAATTGGTTGTGTTCTGGGATATGGTAGGCGTTGTTGAATCCAAGTTCTCTCCATGTGATAATTTGGTCGAGGAAACTTTCGATGGAGCGGTCGAGGTTCCACCAACCTTCTCTCGAGCCTTTGCGAGGCATTTGGATTGATTCAGGGTCCCAGTTGCTGGTCATCAAAATCTGCTGAACAACCTCGATTGTAGAAATGTGGCCGAAGTGGAACCATGGTGAGAGGCCACTTGTTGCAGGAGATTTCACTTCATTCCGGTCATCAGCATAGCGATACAATCTGTTGGAGAGGAACTCTTGCAACATTTGTACAGCAGTGCTTCGGCCGCCTCGTGCTTGAGGTACCGGTGGGACTGAATGATCAATGTTGATTGTTGACAAGGCCTCTCGGCCGGAACTACCAAGTTCGCCAGCTCTCCACAACCATTCGAAAGGTGTTACATTGAACTCCCAGCGCTCGGACAACTCCTTGTACAGTTCGTCGTCAAGCCAGAGTGAATGGCCCTTAGGAATTGGATTGAGTTGAGGCCATGTGTCCATACATTCGACGAAGTTAGCATGCACGAATCGCCGAAATCCGTGTGCAGTCGGATAGGCACGTTCTGTCCACGACATCGGGAATACTCCGTTTGAGTCAACGGCAATCAATTTTCGATTAATGGAACGACTGGCATGGCGGACTGCCTTGGAGGGGAAATAAGTAGGGAAGTCATCGGTAACGATCATAACAGCGTCTTTGGAAAGGTCGTGCAGTTTGCCAGTGTGGCCGCTCAGTGGTGTTTCGACCCAAGGTACATACCTGATGTTATTATCTTTGAAGATGCGAATATTTTCAAGCATTCCCTGAATCATGAATGTGCATATTCGATCGTTAGCGAATTCATGGCTGGTCGATATTTCTTCGAGGACCAAGAGTGGCACGCTGTGTTCATTGGCAAGGTGTGCAGCATATTCGAGCGCTGCGTTGCTGTTGAATCGTCGGCTTGAAATCATCCAGTAGAGAACGTATTTTCCTTCAGCGTTCAGTGGCTTCCGGTTGCATGAGCGGACTCTATCCGTCAATCGTGGGTTCATGCTTCTCCACCCCATGTCTTCGGTAATGTGTGGAGCATGTAGGGATGCCCGCGGTTGTTTTCGTAATCGATGGTACGCAATGCTTGATTCGAATTGACTGCAGCGAGGGCCATGGAGTGCATGGCGTCGCTGATCCAGTCCAATGAGTCGAACTCATCAGCATTCACAAACCGAGTCTCGACGACTTCTTCGCCTGGGGTGGGTGTTGCGTCATCGTTGAGTTCGACAATGTAAGCAATGAAAATCGCTGGTATGCCATCAAGAAGCCTTTCTCTCACCGACTGTACGCCGATAACCTTGCCGTCGACTTCGCACTCTTCAGAAAGCTCTCGAAGTACAGCATGGCTTGGCAACTCGCTGTTGTTCACGTAACCTTTGGGGAGCCCCCAGTGGTCTTTGTAGCGGCCATGAGCTTCTCGTACGAGCAGAATGCTACGGGACCTGCGAACTATTGCAGCCACCCCGAGATCGCATTCTACAGTGTGCATGAGTCGCATTTCTTTGTCCGAGGATATAAAGAAGTGTTTTTCAAAATTAAGATTTAATACAGTCTTTTATAATCACAATGCCCAAACTACGTCCATGAACAAGAACTACAACCTTGATATCAAGAACTACAACCTTGCCAAAGAAATAAAGTCAGACGCGGTGCTTCCTACCGAACAAGGAAACTTCAGGATGCGTGTCTTCGTTGATGATGACGGAGCAGAGCACAGTATCCTATCAGTCGGACTTGACGACACATCAAGATCCCCGTTGGTACGCATACACTCCGAATGTTTGACAGGCGATGCATTTGGCTCGCTCAAGTGCGACTGTGGACCACAACTGAAAGCAGCTATGAAGCGCATACAAGAAGAAGGATGCGGAGCGGTAGTTTACATGCGCCAAGAGGGTCGAGGTATTGGGCTTGAAGCCAAAATCCGGGCCTATGCACTTCAAGATCTCGGGATGGACACACTCGACGCTAACCTTGCGCTCGATCTACCTGCAGATGGTCGTGAGTACGATTTTAGCGCCCACATGCTGAAGCAAGTTGGCGTTACTAGTGTCCGACTTATGACCAACAATCCCCTGAAAATCGAAGGCCTTCTGTCGAACGGAATTTCCATCGATGAACGTGTACCACACATCACCGGCCGCTGCAAAACCAACAATCACTATCTCTCCACGAAAGCGAAACGGATGGGTCACTTGATTCCAGAACAAGTATAGTATTACTTTACAAGGAAATCATCGGTAGGGTCGCTATGGCAAACAAACTCGTAGGTCAAACTGCACCTAACTTCACTCTCTCATCTACCACAGATGAGACTGTATCTTTGGCAGATTATGATGACAAGTGGAAAGTCATTTTCTTCTACGCCAAAGACAATTCACCGAACTGCAAGCGTGGCTGCTTGACGTTCAAACAACAATATGACTTGTTTCAATCCTTGACGCCACCGGTCGAAGTCATTGGAATCAGTCAAGACTCTATCGAAGACCATCGCCGTTTCAAAGAAGAACTGGAATTGCCCTTTGCCCTCCTCAGCGACCCAGAGCGTGAAGTTGCAGAAGCTTACGGTGTTCCAGTTCACCTCGGAATGTTCCCCAGCAAATCCTCATTCCTCATCGGGCCTGATCGTAAAGTGCATTACTGCTACGACTGGCTCTTCCGACCACGCCGTCACGTCGCACGCATCCTCTCTGCTTTCAGCGCTCTCTCTGCCGGGGGAGAAATGAAATGAATTGGACCGAACTGTTTCAAGACGCTGGATTGTCAGAGCGAGAAGCACGCTCCGTCGTGATTCTTTCGACTTCGAAAGAATTGAAAGCCAGCGAGTTAGCTAAGAAACTCGGCACGAACCGTCTCGATGCGTACAATTCTCTTTCAAGACTTACCGAAATTGGCCTTGTGAGTGTTACTGCCGACCGGCCAATGCGCTTTTCCTGTTCTTCGCTTCCGGTTTTATTCAAGCGCCTCATTAAGGACCAACGAGAACGAATCGACCGAACAAGTCAATCGTTTGAGAAGTTGATGTCAGGTGCTAAATCTGACTACGAAGACGATAAGGACAACGAATCCGGTGAAACGAGCGCAAGGTTCGCAGTGCTGAAAGGTCGCGAACACATTCACAAGAAAATTGCAAACTTTGCTGATGAAGCAGAAGAACGTCTCACCCTTCTTCTCGGTCGATTCGGTATTCTTCATCTGTGCCGTTCATCCGGCCTTGCTGAAGTGAACTCAGCATCTCAGCGAGGAGTTGTGGTTACTGTTCTTGCTCAACTTGACCGTAGAACGATTCGATTCTACGACCAGCTCGATAACGGCATTGAAGTTCGTCACACCGATGAAATCAGTTCGCTGGGTGTTTTGCAAGACACGAATAACGTCATTCAATTCCTCCACGTCGAGGAAAACCCTGTTGGACGAGGCCGTGAAGACGCAGCACTGGTTATCAATTCAGATGTGTTCAGTAATTCCCACTCAGACTTCGTATCTGCAATTTGGAGCAAGGCTGTCGAGTTTGAAAGTGCGAAGAAGCGCTTCACTGAAGAGAGAATTGTCGACCCATTGCGACTTACGGTTGGACAAGGCTCGTTCCTTGACCAGTTCCGAGATGCACTCCAAGTCAGTTCAGAACTACCCGAAAAGGATACTCCGTTCAACCCTGAATCTTTCCTTGCTTCTACCCGTGGCATCAATCAAGCCCGTGCAGCTTTGCAAGAAGGAACGGTCCAAAGTCTCAACCAACTTGGTATTGATATCAACACAATGCTGCGACAGGTTGGTCAACGCATTGGTGAAGAATTGACGTTTAGTCTTCGTAAAATCGAAGGTCATGTCGAGTATCTCAATGAACTGATGGACTGGTGGGAGCACGCCGGACTTGGCGAACTTGATTACGATAGTGACCCGTTTTTCCACATCATTGTCAAACTTGCTCACCCTGCAAATATGGATTCTCAGGAAGCATTGCCGTTGTGGGAACTTGATGACGGGATCATTCAAGGTGCACTTCTTGCTCGGTATCCAGAGAACGGCAATGTTCGTGTTCGCCGTGAATTGGTTGAAGACAGCGATGAGCCTACATGGCGTTATACTCTCATCTTCATCGACGAAGAGTTGGACGAAGAATCGGATTAGAAAAAACATCCTTTCATAAGCCGTTGTCCTAACTTCAGTGTATGCGAGCCTTCACCTTCTTTCGCTTCATGCGTCAAATCCTAAGGAAGAAGCCAGCAGACCTCGATTGGATTCAGCGCCAAGGCCTCATTGCAGTGAAACTGGCACAAATTTTCGCTCTGAGGCCAGATTTACTCGGTGTTGAAAAGTGCCGTCAATTGCAGCAATTGTATCAGCATGCTGCCTCAATTGAATCTGAGAACTTGCACGAGACAATTGCCAAAAAAGCGCCGAAAGGTTTCATGGATGCCTTCGAATCCATTGATGACGAGCCGCTCGCAGCAGCATCCGTTGGCCAAGTTCACCGTGGCCGTCTAAAGACGGGCGAAGAAGTCGTCATCAAGTTCATCAAGCAAACCAACGCCGTTGAGTTCAAGAAAGAAGTCACTAAAATGCGTCGATGGCTTCGAATTTTCCTTATTTTTGCACCAAAACTACGCAAGGTTGGTAATCCAATGGCGCTGATTAATCACGTTGCCGACTATACACTGCGAGAACTTGACCTGCGAAATGAAATCAAAGGAGCAGATGAACTCAAGGGCATTCAAAATTCATTGTCCGAGGACTTTGAAATGTCGTTGCTTCGTTTCCCGATTTACTATCCGGAACTTTCCAATCAAGACATTCTCGTTTCCGAATTTGTTGAAGGTATTTCACTGGAAGAGGGTATTGAACAAAAGTCTCTCAGTTGGGAATTCTTGTTACAATTCTTCCGTATACACGGCGCCTTTTTGTTCGGAATCGGAACTTTCCACGGTGACCTTCACCCAGGAAATTGTATTATCGACAAAGACGGAAAGTTCGTCTTCATTGACAACGGTGCTATCTGTCATGCGCCGAAACATGTTGCTCATTCGTTGTTCACCTTCTTCGATCATCTGTCCCGACAGGAGCGCCAAGAGGCATTCACTGCATTGCTTGCAATGACAGAACTCACCCCGAACGAAAAGAAACTCAAGAAGTACTATGCTACGATGGGCGATATCTATCACGACTTCGAGAACAAACCTGTTGGGGAACAAAGCCTCACGCGCATCATGATGAAGACTGTTCGTGCCGCTGTTGAACATGCAGGTGCGAACTTTGGCGAGGAAGCATTCCCAATTATTCGAGCCTTGATGTACCTTGATGGTCTGGTCATCCGTACGCATCCAGATGCACTACTGATTCAATCGATGGGGCCTTTCTTGAAAGAGTTCAAAGAAAAACTGAATATTTGAGGTGTTATGATGAGCCAATCCATCGCAGTTCTCGGTGCAGGATTGTCCGGCCTTCGCTGTGCTGCTCTTCTTCTCGAAGAGGGTTTTGATGTTCAAGTGTATGAGAAAGCAGACCGCATTGGTGGGCGAATGATGACCGATAAGGTCGACGGATTCCTACTGGATCATGGTTTTCATGTGATGCAATCAGCCTATCCAACTTCGAAGCGGGCTTTTGATTTCCAGAAACTCGAAGCCCGAGCGTTTGAACCCGGCGCAGTGGTTGTTCAGCACAAAAAAGGCAAGGCGAAGTTTTGGCGCCTAGCTGACCCATTTCGCCGTCCAGTGCAAGGTTTAGCGGGTGGTTTGAACGGTTTTGCATCTCCTTTTGATTTACTACGCGTGGCTCGTCTTCGTGAGTTCGTTCGGAGAGGGAAGACTGAACAAGTGTTTGCAGGTGATGACGGTGAAACAAGCACAATGCTCCGTAAAAGAGGCTTTTCTCAATCCATGATTGACCGGTTTTTCCACCCACTTTTTTCCGGTATTTTCCTTGAAAATGAACTGCGGACCAATGAACGAATGTTTCGATTTGTGTTCCGAATGATGTCAGAGGGAGACATGGTACTTCCCAAAGATGGAATCGCTGCAGCACCTCGCTTTTTGGCGGATGTTATCGGAAACGAACGAATCCATTTGAATACTGAGGCCGAAGTTCTTGACGAGCATACACTTCGAATTGCGGGGCAAGAGGAAAGGTTTGATGCGATCGTCCATGCTTACAATCCTCAGAGAGTTGAAAGTAAGCGTCATGTTTGGACGTTGCATTTTGATGCTTCCAAATCTCCTTTCAGTTCCAATCACATCATGCTCAACGGCGATGTAAAAACCCAAAATCAGTTGATCGCACACATCGCAGTTCCATCGGATGTTCAACCGAGTTATGCACCTAAGGGCCGCTCTCTGGTTACGGTTACCATTGTTGGGGAGACCGCTGAAGCTCTGGGTCTCACCAGTGGTGAAGAAGTTCTTGATGTCGCCAAAAAAGAATTACGTTCATGGTTTGGTTCAGATGTGGATGGATGGAGGAATTTAGCCATACAGCACATCGAACATGCCTTACCGGAAGTTGGTGCCAATTCTGGGCTTTCGGGCCTTCCTTCGACGAGCGATGGGCCGTTTGAATGTGGGGACCATACGGTGCACGGTAGCGTCGAAGGAGCACTGCTTTCAGCAGAGAAAACTTCTCAGAGGATTATTGAAGCGTTTGCATCCAGTTGAACATCATCTTCAATTCATACCTCCCCGACCCCGAGACATGCGAGTCCTCTTGGTTGGTGCTTCAGGCTTCATCGGGCGGAGCATTGCTATCAAGACACCCGAACACGTAGAGTTAACAGGCACCTACTATCGAAACAAACCCGAAATAGAGAACATTCGACTTGAGCAATTCAATTTTCTCGATACAAGCGTAGATTGGTCTGCACTTGTTGAACAGTACGACTGTATCATCATTGCAGCACGAGCAAACGGCGATACTGAATCGAACCGCAACGAGGTCTCAAAACAAGCCAGCGATGCATTTACTCGATTTATTGGAGCAGTACAAGAATGCGAATCAAAGCCGTTTATTGTGACCTTGAATGGTAGTTTGAGTTACGGTGAGTGCGGTGAGAAATTGGTAAAAACAGACGGCCAAATCAACCCTACAGGGTATGCTCGGTCGTACGCTATTGCTGAAAAACCACTCCGTGATTTTTTGTCCAAAGGACAGGATGTAGCGATTATACGAGCGCCTTGGGTTATCGGCGCAAGCTCGTGGTTTCCTATGATGTATCTTCACGCAAGTCGTATTCCAATTATCGGAAGCGGCATGCAATGGATGTCACTGGTATCGGTCGATGACCTCGCCGAGTATGTCTGGAAGGCAGTGGCCTCCTCTAAAAGTGGCGTACTGCATCCTCAATTGACCTACAGATGCCGGCAAATGGAATTCGCCGAAATAGTTCACGAGGTGACATCGAAAAAGAAGCGGCGCATTGGTATTCTTCGAAGACAACGTATGGAAATTCAAATGCGGGAGTCTGTTCTTGCATCTATCCGATTGGATGATGGTTTTGCCAATCAATCAGAAGAACAAACAAACAGGGAGAGGTTGAAGTCGTTCATCGAAGAGATTCATTCCGGCTTTTCATAGACATAAAGACTGTATTCGCCTAGATTCCAAAAGGGAGTCCACTGAAGTATCGAGTCAACCGTGTAGAACACCTTGCTTCTCACACTTTGATACGGTGCCCAGTGGTGTCTGTACCATGCTGGATGTGTGATGCAGTAGCCTACACGACGTTTCTTGATGAATTGTTTCTTGAAGAAGGCGTGAACTTCCCGAGCTGAATAGCATCTTGACGCCAAGAATCGGGTAGGAGAGTAACCGCCCCAGACTTTCTTCAAGCGAGCAATCGATTTACGAGGCCTCAACATCAATGCGTTCCAAACGATGTCGAATGCATACCATTTGTTGACGAAAGTCGCTACGATTCTCCCACCTGGTTTGAGAACTTTGGACATCTCTGCGGCTGCCTTCTCCAGTTCAGCACAGGTATTGAGTGCTCCAAAGAAGACGTAAATGGTGTCCACTGAATTTGGTTGAAGGTGGTCTAAACAATCTTCAGGCCCTCCAAGCAACGGATTCAACTTTGGTATTTGCTCTGCTTTTGCCGAGACGATTTTATGGAATTCAGGGGTAATGTCGAGACCACTTACGGTATCAATTCCCTCTTGACCTGCAAACCAAACCATGTCGAGCCCCGGGCCGTATCCGATCTCAAGTATATTCTCGACATCACCTCTAAGAACAACGCTGCGGAATATGCCCCTCAGCGTTTTCAACACATGGTTCTCATTGGCTCTTGATTCAAAATTTTCAGCCTCTTCATCGTAATAATCAGCAACCGATTTGTGATACTTGTCAGCGTTCATGATATCGCCTCAAGTGCAATTTTGTACTCTGATTCGATACGGTTTTTATGGGCGTTTTCGTGGCCTCTGCAAACCGATTTAGTGTAAATTGCTTCGTCAGATTTTGATGAGTTCTTCAATTCTTTAATGCGTCTCTTTGCTTCCCAAGATTCGATGATACTCCCGAGGATTGGTATGTTCATGACTCTCCACCACCATGGGTATTTCTTTTTGCTCGGCAATGGGATTGAGGGCTTCACTCGTGCATTTGGGAGAACTTCATTCACCCAAGTGTTTTTGTTGAACATCTCGCTTATTCCATTCTCATCTTTGAGGGGAATAATCTGCATCATTTCTCGAGCACCGTACACGCTTTGTTCAAATTCAAGAGAATCTACGGACATGACCATGTTTGGACAAAGTAATTCTCCACCTTGGTGAACGTGTGAGAGGTAAATTGCCAAGGCTCTCGTCCTCCAAACCCAGCCCGGTTTTGTAATGATCAGCACATCCACGTCCCCGCCTTGCTTGTTCATTCCTGCAGCAACTGAACCGGTAACAGCCAAGCCCTTGACTTGTTTGCAAGAATGAAGGATCGATAACACTTCTTTGGTTTGTTCGAGATGTGTTTCCGCTAATTTTTGAAACTGTTCGAACGATGGATTTCGTGGGTATTTCTTAGAGAACACCATACCGTCTTCGATGGAGAGATGTGGTGTTTGTTCTACGATTTCCACCAAAGCTTCTACCGAACATTTGACTTGTAAGTTCTGTAAGAACTGTTCAACACTCATGTGGTGTTCAAATAGATTTGACCAAGCCAACACCTCATCTAAGGCTTCAATCAATCGATGGTTCGGAGAGATTTCCATCTATATCGTTTACCGGAACTCGAACGGGTTTATGTATTGAAGCCATTCGTGTGAAAAGAGAAGTGGTATATAGACGTCGATGAATCAGCAATTGCATGGGTCAAGATGTGAGTCTCGGACACCAATTTACCATGCAAATAATGCCGTTTTTGATGCTTGTTGGTGCAGTCATGTCGCTTGGTGCGAGTTTTTGGCTGCCACCGTTGTTGTTGATTTCGATTGTAGCAGCGATGTTGCTTTACTGGTGTAACAGTATGAAGCACTTACGATTTGAGTGGGCCGACCTTCGATTTGGAATTGTCCCACTCGTAATTTTCGGTGCTGGTTTTCTGACCGTTTACCACCTCATCCCTTCCTTTTACGACCAAGCCTATCATTTGCAAATTTCGAATCGAATTTTAGATCGATGGGCATGGGAGCCTACTCATCAAGGAATGAGTTATTCATTCCGGCCAGAGATTGTATCCGGCATTGCCGCTGTAGAATTATGGCTGACAGGGGAAACATCGCATGTTTTTTTCGTGCCAACCCTAATTTTGACTTCTGCAGCTTGGTCTCTTCAACATCTGGGGGAGCACTTCAGTGACAAGAGAATTGGATTCCTAGCCGGTGCAGTCTTTTGTATGCTGCCGGTAACCATCATTTTTGGAAGAACGATGCTGCTTGACATTGCGGTTGCTGGGATGATTGTAACGGTGTTTCACCACCTGCATTTGACGGCAAACACACAACGGCATGTGCTGGTGTTGCTCGGAGTACTTGCGGCGGTCGTTGGACTTACCAAGTATCCGTACCTGTACCTCGGAGGATGGATTATCGTTGTGTATGTGGTTCAGAAAAAGTATGAGCAGAGCAAATACATTGCATGTGGATATTTCTCCGTGATTGGAATGTTTTTGATTAAGAATCAAATTCATACTGGCTGGATCTTAGGGCCTTTACAATCTCAAGTCCAAGGCACTGTTGCCAGCGCCAATTCAATTGCAACCCAAAGTGCAGTTTATACTCCGAATGTTTTTCTTAC
>QQRW01000023.1:0-66528 GCA_003602605.1 Candidatus Poseidoniales archaeon
TCAGGTGAGTAAATCTTGGAGATTCCCGATTGATGCAGTGTTCTGATTTCCGGTGGAGTAATGGTTCCTCCACCGCCACCAAAGATGCGGACGTGTTCACATCCTGCTTCATCGAGAAGTTGGCGAATGTAAGTGAAGTACTCGACATGCCCTCCTTGATAGGAAGTTAGAGCGACGGCATGCGCGTCTTCTTGAACAGCACAGTCAACCACAGCCTTTGCCGATTGGTCATGACCCAAATGAATCACTTCAGCACCAGACGATTGAATCAGTCTGCGCATGACATTGATGGCTGCGTCGTGACCGTCGAATAAGGACGCTGCAGTGATGACTCGGACCGGTCCGGTCGTCGTCTCGAATACGGGCTCTTCATCGGCCATGCCGATGCCACAGGCTGTTGGTTCATCAAATCAGCCCTTCCAAGTTGAGGCTCAAATGTTTGAGACTTCGCCCTCTGCCAGCGGCGGAAGGCCTCTTTTAGCACGGATATAATCGGTGTAATTGCCGTAGTATACTGTGACTACGCCATCTTGCAATTCCCAGATGCGGTTGACCACTTGGTCGAGGAACCAGCGGTCGTGAGATACGGTAATCAGAGAACCTTCGTAGCCCTTCAACGCTTCTTCTAACGTATCTTTGGAATCCATGTCCAAGTGGTTGGTTGGTTCGTCCATCAGCAACAAGTTGTTTTCTTCAAGCAGCAGTTTGAGCAGAGCAACCCGAGCTCGCTCGCCGCCAGATAACTGGGAGAGTTTGGTTGTGACTTGGTTGCCTGAGAATTGGAACCGCCCTAGTGCAGCGCGTATGTCACCGTACTGGAAGTCAGGTCGGAGTTTCTGAATCTGTTCGATCGGCGTGAGGTTGAAGTCAAGCGTGGCGTGATCTTGGTGGAAATATCCAATCTCACAGCCGGGAGCTAAGTCGCGGATGCCACTGGTGAGTTTCTCATCACCGTTGATAAGTTTGAGCAGCGTTGTTTTTCCTTGACCGTTACCGCCAACGATTCCGATTCGGTCGCCCTTGCGTACTTCGAGGTCTTGGTTGTTCAGGATGGCTCGCTCAAGGCCCTCGTAGGTTTTGGTTGCTCCTTCGAGTTGCAAAACATCCATGCTTGCCTTATCGATTGCTTCGAGTGAGAGAATGAGTGGTTTTCGCTTCTTCGGAACTCGGGCCTTTAGCGCCTTCAATTCTTGCTGCATACGTTCGATCATCTTTTGTTTAGCGGAAATGGACTTGTCGTACTTGTTGGCACGCTTCATTTGTTTGAGAGCACCAGTGGTTGCGGCAATTTTCTTTTCTACGGTGTGAATCATGTCGCCAAGAGCAGCCTCTGTGGCAATCTTCTGTCGCAAAAATTGACTGTAATTTCCCTTCCAAGGCCAAGCACGAAGGTTGTCGACTTCAACGATTCGAGTGCACACTTGGTCGAGGAAATATCGGTCGTGTGAAACAATGAGTTGAGCACCTTTGAAATCCTTCAAGAAACCCTCAAGCCATTCAGTCGTCTCGATATCCAAGTGGTTGGTAGGCTCGTCAAGGAACATGACATCTACACCAGCAAGTCCTACCAGTTGACGGGCGAGAGCCAACTTCGCTTTTTCACCACCTGAGAGTTTGCTGACTTGCATGTCCATTGGGTGCTTGTCAAGACCAAGCCGTGCGAGCGTTGCTTTTGCAATACTGGCAACATTGCCGCCGCCACTTGCTCCGAGCGTTTGCTGAAGTTCGGAATAGCGCTCCATTACGGATTCCCAATCACCTTCATAGAAGGCTGGATCGGCCATTTGAGATTCAATGGATGCAATTTCCTCTTCGAGCTCCTGAAATTGCCGCCCCTTTCTTCCGAGTTCTTCTTCGATGGTTGAATCCGATTCAATATCACGGATTTGAGTGAGGTAGGCGATACGGATTCCGGGTGCGTATTCGATTTCTCCGACATCTTGCGATTGTTCACTGATGGTGTTGAGTAGCGTGGTTTTTCCTGCACCGTTGTGACCGACAATACCGATTCGGTCACCGTCTTGAACCAAGAGATTGATGTCGAGCAAGACATCAACAGGACCGAAACTTCGGTCGACTCCTTCGATGTTGATGAGTTGGCGTGCCATGTTCTCCCCAGTTCACGGCCCTCGTCAACCCCTCATAAACACCATGGCTTACTTTGTGGCACAAGTGCCTCGTACTAACGGCTCTAATCGTGCATTGTAAACGCATTCTTTCGCCCACTGCGAGCCAGTAGTTTTTGGCGAGATTCCGTTTTAGTGGCTTTGTGTTCAGCCAACTCGTTTCTCATTCCTGGGCAGGCAACTATGCAAACTGCTACGCCGAGTAGAACCCCCGCCGGCACAGAGAACAGCAGAGGTATCGAGAGGATCAATGAGTTGGCGATGCCGACGATGAATCCAACGAAACTACCGACACCAATCGGTTTCTGAATGATTTTCGGTATCAACCGTGAACCGTAGAGAGAGGTAGAACTTTGCTGCATGGCAAAATTTTGAGTCTCGAATGATTCATTTGACATGAATACAGTTTCACTTGAAGGGTTATAACCTCTTTGCCGTCAAAACAGCCAATAAAGCAACTTTTACCTTGACGGTTTGGCGCGAATGGGCTCAAAAAGTCTTGATTTCTTCTTCGTGAAGAGCGAGCAAGTTTCGCAATTTGACCTTCATTGATGGCGTCAACATGTCGTTGTCTGTTGTCCACTCTACAGGGTCCAAAATGAGGTTTGCAGCGCGCTCATAGCCTTTCCAAGTTGGAGCTTGCATGTTCTTTTCTCTCAATTCAGCAAGAAGCCATTCGCGTGTTGAAGCACGAGCACAAATCTCGGCATTGCTACCGGATGCATCGACGCCAGCATCGCTAAGTGCAGGCTTGAGAGCTTCCATGTTCGGGTGAACGATGAGATAGGTCTTCAACATGTTTCGACCATCGAGAACTGCTTGTTCAACGAGCGGCGATAGCTTGAGGTTTTCTTCCAAAGGTGCAGGAGATACATACTTTCCATTTTCCAGTTTGAATTGGCTCTTGACACGGCCGGTAATAGAGAGGTATCCGTCTGCAGATAATTTACCCAAGTCACCGGTTCTGAACACGCCAGGTTCCATGATGACTTCCTTCGTAGCAGCCTCGTTGTTCCAGTATCCTTGCATGACGTTTGGACCGTGGACGATGATTTCGCCTTCATCAGGCCGTTCAGGGTCATCCCAAGCGTCGGTATCGATGGTAACTTTGACGCCGTTTGCGACTCGACCTACACATCGTAGTTTTGAGGTGCCAGGTCCCGACCATCCGTTTGCAGCAACGAGCGGCGATGTTTCTGTTAGGCCATATCCTTCATAGCAACTGAATCCAACTTGTTGGATGAATGCTGCTACATCAGGTGATAGTGCGGCAGCACCGGACATACAGAATCGAATGTTTCCACCAAATCGAGCTCTGACTTTTGACCAGACAAGTTTGTCGTACAGCTTGTCGAAGAATCCAGAAGCCGGAACTGCGTCACATTCGACGCCAGCCTTTGCAATTCGCTTTGCAGCGGATTTCTTTGCTTTTCCGATCAAGAATTTCTTGACACCTGTTGCTTCATTGAATTGACTGTTGACCCGGTCGTAGAACTTGTTCCAAACACGAGGTACTGCAAGAAGAACTGCAGGCTTGATTTCGATACACTCGTCTGCAATTCGGGTAATTTCTGATATGAGGTTGATGTGGACACCACAGCGAATCATCCAATGCAGGTCAAAGGTGCTACCAAAGGAGTGAGCCCAAGGGAGGAAAGCAGCGTTCTTATCGCCGACGTAGACCTTGAATGCTGATTGAACACACAGAACGTTCGAGAGCGTGTTCCAGTTGGTAAGCATGACACCTTTTGGATTTCCAGTGGTGCCGGAGGTGTAGATGAGTGTGTTCAGAGCAAACGGGTCGTCTGCGACTTCAAACGTGTTTTCACTTGATCGACCAGCAGCAACGAAATCAGCCCATGCGTGGACTTCAATGCCTTCAGGAGGGATTTCGTTTGCTGGTTCATCACCGAGCAAAACTACACCGCATCGAGGCCATGCCGCAGCATCGCTTGGGAGGTGCTTGACGAGTTTGTCGAGGATTGCTGTGTTTGCAACTGCAAGCATCGAGGGGGTCGAATCGTTGAGGATATACGCCCATTCATCGCCGTGTTGATGCGTGTACATTGCCGTGTAAGCAGCGCCAATTCCGTTTGCGCCGTAAGCCATTGCGGCCCATTCGACACTGTTGTCAAGAATCAAAGCGACTCGCTCTCCGGCTTCGACACCAACATCAGCCAGTCGCTGGCCAACAGCTGTTGCCAGTTCTCCGAATTCGTCGTAGGTAATGTGGACACGAGGGGCGCCTTTTGCAGGGATGTATCCGAAACACTTGTTCGAGCCAAATCGGCCAACGCTTGTCATCAACATCTGGTACACAGTTCGTGGGTCATCGCCCTCGGGCTTCTCCCATTGTCGGTCGTCCGGTTGTCGTTCCCATGCCATCTGCAGTTCTGCCATGTACACTTAGTGTAGCATTAAGCACTTGAATGGTTCGCCGGTTTCTTGATGGGATTTATCCCTCCAAGACCGAAATAACGTTTTCTCGCCAATCTGCACCATCGTTGCGGTTAGCTAGAGGGCTTGCAGGACTGGGGTGCCAGCAAGTATCAATCCGCACACTGCGCCCTTCTCGACTTGTTCCATTCCCTGATTTTCCAGCACCAAGTGCCATCCGTGCTCGTTGTTCAGCATATTTCCCAACGCCGATGATTCGAGTAATTCCCATGATGTCAATGACATCGAGGAGGTGTTCATCACACGCCTTAAGGATCGGATTCATAATGGATGTTGGAAGGTTATTCGGTGTGATGTTTTTTCCCGTCTCGCCTAGAAGCAACAGAGGGCAGTGATTGACAACGAAGATGTTGCTGAATGTTGATTCTGCCGAACCGTAGTGTTGCGCCATGAGATTCCATAATCGAGTTCCGGAGATCTCTTGCCGTTCGAGCGCCATTCCCTCAATAGGACGTTTTGGGTGTGCATTCATCGGAGTTTTCAACTCTCGGGCTTCAATTTCAAGAAACGATTGCGCAACGTCAGTTGCACCGAACGGGACGCCAGTCTGGGCCATCCCCCACGGCCCTGGATTCATTCCGAGGAGGAGTGTGTGGCTGCCAAGGTTTCCCCACTTCTGCAAGAATTGTTCGTGATGCGGCCAAGCGTAGTCAAGCGGATTTGTAGCATGGGCTACGATGGTTTTTTTCTCGAGGGTAGGGATTGCTGCATCNCATATCTTGGACAAGCGCTTTGCAGCCAGAGCGAGTTGTTCGCTGATGTCCATGCTAACGGGAAGCAAAGGCGCTACATGGTTTTTCAGTTTTATTCGTATCGCATATATTTCCATTCAACCTGAGTGAAAAGGTGTTCTCAGTCGAAATAGAGTGAGTAATCCTCACTCCAATCGACGGACGTCGCCTTGAACCACTCTTCGGCTGAATCAAACGCTTCGTTCTCAGGATTCTTTCTTTTACGCTTGGCTCGTTGTGAAATGAGTTTCCAAGCTGTTTTCTCACCGATGCCTGGAATGGCTTCCAATTGCTTTTGAGAGACTTTTTCTGCTTGGAGACCGGTTTCAACTCCAGTAATCGAACGTGCCCCGTGTCCAGTGACGACGATGGTGGATTGGGTTTCAAGTGGAATGTGGTATTCCACGCCAACTAGGATCGGGTAAGCACCGATTTGCCGACCGAATGTAATGCCAGGTTTACCCCTGCATGACTCCGCAGTGTGTGCTTCTTCGAGATGTGCAGTGAGTCTTGTTCGACCGTCATGCGCCTCCCAATGCACATCGGATAATTCTTCACCCAAGGGGAATAATTCCTCGAGAAGTGGACCATCAATCGTGTCACGGACATTGGTTTTGAACATGTTAAATGCTTTTTGAGGGATATCTTGGAATCCTTCGCCTTCGACCTGACGGATGTTTATTCGTCGTAACAAGAGACCTTCACGGCGGATGTCGTGAAGTAAATCAAGATTCATCTGGTAACTGGATTCAGTTTCTCCATTCAAACCAGCAATGAAATTGAGTCCAGGTAGCAACTTTGGCAGGCCTCTCTCTCCACGGGCGGAGCCATACTTGTTGATCAGCCGAATCGCTGACTTAAGTTGTGAGGGGTCGCAATTGAGCCAATTTGCTTCGTGAACTGAAGGATCTGCCGACTCAAGACCAAACGAAAGCACGGCTCCATCAGACAATGTTTCCACGAGCGTTTTGGTAATCGCTTCGGATTCTTCGAGGTTTTCAGCGATTATGGAAGGATTTCCGTTATCGGTATGAAGGATTCCTAGACGCTCATCATCACGTAATCCGTGTAAGAGCTGTGCAATTGGCTCAGGGTTTGGGACTGGGTATTCCAGTTCCTTTACGCCGTCTGCCATGTAGGTGTAGGTGTCGGTCATTCCCCCGAGTCGAACGTGCTTAACGCCAACATCATGCGCTCGGCGTACTTCTTCAATGATATCTTCGGGTGTCCGCCATATTGGTACACCCTTCTTTGGTTCGATACAGAATTTACATCCACGCTTGTAGCGTACGCATCCTTGGTACACTTCCACTTCGTAAGTAAGTGGGCCTTTCTTTTCTTCAGTGCCAAGGTCTGGATGCGCAGTGACTGCTTTACTTGCAGCCCCAGCCTGTGCCCAATTTGTCCATTGTTCGGCATTTCTTCGAGTATGCTTCCATTCTCCAGTGTTGAGATATGTGTGCAGTGTAGCATCCGTGTCTTGAACAGCCAGGAAGAGATTCTTTCTCAACGGCGTCCAGCCTTGTTGCCTCCAACCGCGAATCGCCCATCCTCCAAAGAGTGCTGGGACGCCATGTGGAAGGTCTCGAATTAGGTTTCGAGTCTCCTTCAAGGACAACGGTGTTCCACGAAGATAGCGGCCCGGGACAACTGCACCTGCAATACAGGCAAAACCTTCCACCGTTGCAAGTCGATTCCTTGCCCAGCCGTCTCCATGCTGACGAATCAAGTCCCGCCATTGGTCGATGGTAAGATAGTCGTAGTCGATTTTCGCTTCTTCAAGGACACCGCAGAGATAACGGATATGAAATCCGACATAAGGTGGAACTCCAAATGCTGCAGGTTCATCTTCATAGCCGTCAAGAATCAGCCATTTGGGTGAATGCTGTTCGACCATGTTGGCTAACCTCGAGTCGGTTGCCTTCAATCCTTCTTCTCACGACGGCGACGGGGACGCTTCTTTGAATCCTCTTCCTCTTCACGAAGTGCTTGGAGTTCACGAGGTGATTTGCCACCGGAATTGTCAGAGCCTCGCTTTCCTCGGTTGTTAGCGCCTTTCTTACCGCCTTGTGACACATCAACCTTGATGCGCCTGCCGAGCAATTCAGTTCCGTTGAGTTTGGAGACGATTTCATCACCCTTGTCCGTTTCCTTGATGAAAGCAAACGCGAATCCCTTCGGTTTTCCGTCACCACTGGTGGCGATAACAAGGCCGTTGATGGTTGCAATACCGTCAAATAAGGCTCGAATGTTTTCTTCAGTTGCTTTGAACGGTAGGTTTCCGATGTAGAGTTTGAGCCCTTCAGGGTCCTTTCGCTTCTCTCGCTTGCCCTTCTTATCATCGCTGTCTGCATCTCGCACACCGATCTTACGACCGTTGATTTTGTGACCATTGAGTTTTTCAGCAGCTGCATCTGCATGTGATTTTTCCGAGTAGGTGACGAAACCGAATCCTCGGTTGACACCGTTGTCATCGGTCAGCACAATACAATCGGTCATATCGCCGAACTCAGCAAACAGGGCCCGGAGTTCTTCGGTTCCAACTTCACGTGGTAGGCCACCGACGAACAATCGGCAACCTGGGGCGTTTCGTGGACGACGACCTTTGCCACCGCTCTCGCCTTCGAATCGGAAATATGTGCGCTCACGGCCGTCTTCTCGGACATCTGCAGCGATGAAGGTTGCTCGACCAGCAGGGCCTTTTCCAAACATGGCTTCAGCAGCAGCACCCCAGCGCTTACCGGAGTTGTTGAGTGCACTTGCACCTTGCTCAAGTTCAGCCCATCCTGCGCCATAGTTGTCTGCAAGTGCTCGGTAGGATTGGTAATTACATGTCGGGCATCGGACGTTCCAGTCGCCGTCAAGGTCAGCGACCAACACATCGCCACAGGGTGGGCAAATCGCATGAAGTACGCCGCAGTCATCACGGTCTCGGAAACTGATGCGAAGAACAGGAGTTGTTTCTTTGACTTCCGCTCGACAGACATCTCGTCGTCGAACAGCATCTGCAGTTTGATGCATGTATCGGTCGACAATTCCAGTAACATGGAATTGCCCGTAGAGGTGTTCAGGCAGAACGCTACCAGGTTTACCTTCGATGCAAAGAACCTGAGCTTCTCCATTCTTTTCGTTGAGTTTGACAATTTCACAAAGCACGGTATCACCGACTTCTGGCGTGACAATTTCCTTTTGAGCAGCAACGGTTGCGATGCCGTCTTGAATTGAAAACATGCCAGTTGCGGTTGCTAAAATCGATCCATTGACTTCAATGGTTCCATCTCCAGCCTCACATTCTGATGAGGTTGATACTTGTGTTCCGGGGGTGACGAGGCTCGGCGTCATATTTTTCATTCCTGTAGCAAACATGGCCTGATGTAGGTCGCATGTTGTTTCGCTTGATTGAACCGGTGTGTTCACCCCTTTTCAACCCCTCATACGCAGCAGCCGTGACCTCAATCTTCTTCATCGAGCAACTTCGCATCTCCTGGAAGATGGAAGCGCCAACACAGTACAGTGGTAGCAGCCTTGCGCTTTGTGTGGTGCTGATAGGTTGGTGGAAGGCGGAAATTTGTTTCAAGCATTGCTTCTGAATCGTAGCCATATTCTCTTCCAAGTGCTTGCAGATGTTTGGATTTTGAACTGTGAAGCACATGGACAACCGGGGCGCCGAGAGAAAAGGCGTATTCAAGTAACGGCCTGTCTGCCTTCGGCGTTTGCACACCCCATGGAGGATTCATCACAATAAGATCTGGAATGGGCTCAACATGCCGCGTTTGTTTCGTCACATGTTCATTCATCACTTCGCCAGTGCCGTTGCATCGTTGGTTGACTCTATCAGTATTTACTCGTGCCACTTCCACGACCTTCGGGTCTGCTTCAATCATCGTGACGTGTTCTGCTCCGAGAAACAAGCACCCACATCCAAGGATTCCATTGCCTGCGCCGAGGTCAAGAACCCTTTTTCCTTCCAGCCCATCAACTTGGTCGATACCAAGAAGCCAATATGACGCAAGGTCACCTTCGGTTGCGTATTGTTCGAGTTCAACAGAGGTGCAAGGGTGTGGGGATAATTTGGACAATTCTATGGCCAAATGTTTGGGACGCATTCAATCACCAGCGGGGCTGTTGATTGTATTGGTTTTGCTGGTACTGCTGCTGTTGCTGTTGTTGCGCTAGTGCTTGCGCTTGTAGGCGCATGTAGTGAATTTGTTCGGCCTCGTGCCGAAGTCGAGCAAGCAACTGGTCTCCTGGTTGTTGGTTTCCACAAAATCTGCAGAAACGAATGCCATCTTGGTGTTGTTGTCCGCAACTGATACAGAACCCCATGTGCTTGCCTCCATACAGCCCTTGTGCCGAATCAACTTGAACCTTCTCATTGCATGGATGCCAATTGCAGGAACACAGGCCATGTTTCGAAGCCTTCAGCAGTTGCCCTTTCGTTGAGGTTTTCCCAACGAGGGTCATCCATGATATCAGACGCTGCTACACCTGCGGCTAACAGTCCCGTCACAAGTTCACGGAATTCACGCTCGACTTCAGACATTTCAGGTTCGGGTTCTGGTTCGGGATCTGGAATTGGTATGCTCGTTGGAGATTCTTCAACCGATGATTCTACAGGTGAGTTCACCTCGTCGGGCGTCGGTTCTTTTTCAGTTGACTGGGCGCCAGGTGGGAGGGGTACAAAGGCGTGTTCAACAACAGTAGATTCCGTTTCCACTACGGGTTTAGTCGTAGGCAAATCTACTTGTTCAGTGTTTTCAATGCCCGCATCTTCAGTCATTTCAGCGAGCATGTTTGTTGAGAAATCATCCATCATTTCATCCATGTTCGCTTCGGATTCTTTCGCCTTAACCGGAGCGGTAATTGGGATGTCTTCGGGAGCAGCCTCTGTGATTTTCACCTTCTTTTGAAGACGTCCCACACCCAGAACTTCCGCTTGCTGTCGAGCAAGTTCAGCAGCTTGGCGCCGTGGGAGGCTGACGAAGCATTTCCCAGGTACAGAAGCCGGCGGGAAGGGGAGGTAATAGGTTTCGAGCGGTGGCAAAGACGGATGGCGGAAGCATAGAATCCTCTGTGACTCAAAGGCTCGTTGACTCGGCAAATTCATCGAGAAAGGAACAGGTGAGATCTGAATCGAACTGCGTAACCACTGCTCGTTGGTGATGAGGTGTTGCATCCATGGCCCTAAATCAGGGCTGGCTAAGTCGACGAATTGGAACGAAGCATCCCGTGGATTGAAGTTTTGCTTCTCGAGTAAAGGGGCTTCTTGTCGAGGTCGGTGGAATACGGTGAGAACAGGCTGACCATGTTCAACCATATCGCCGTGTAATTCCATGAGTTTGCGCTCCTTACGAGGGCACATGAGAAGAATGAGCATTCGAGCGGCGTTCTCATCCCAAATTTCCCCCCATCGAGTCTCAGCCTCGATGGTGAGTTGTCCAAGTGTCATGTCAGGAATCATTGCAGTAATACCCATGTCCGCACCAAACCGAGGGTGCGGTCGGGGCATTTATGCCTACTGATGTTTCGTTACGGCTAGCCGAATCGTCCTTCGATGAGCGCGAGTTCAGCAAGCAGAAGTGTGCCTCCTGCAGCGCCACGAACAGTATTGTGTGAATAGCCTGAGAAGGTGAGAGTATTTGTTTGAACCAGTTCAATATCGCCAACCACAACTGCCATGCCGGTTTTCAAATCGAGACTCGGGTCCGGGCTGGATGCGAATTGGACGCCGTTGGACCACAGATGTTTGGAGACATCAATGTGTTCTACTACATGCAATGGACGGAGTGGTGCGCTCGGACATGATTTGGTGATTCCATCCCAATCATGGGAATGAAACGATTGAGTAACCGATTCAATGGTCACAGGTTCCGACAATTCGACCTCGACGAAGACTTGATGTCCGTCGGTTCGAGCAACTCTTTGACAGCTGATCTCGACATCAAAATCAGCAGGAATGACTTGTTCATGTTCCATTGTACCAAACACGTGAAGCAATTCTTCTCTCACTTTCTCAGCCTCACCTGGAATCTCTGGGTTGACATGACCAGCGTTCGCTTCTTGGTTGAACAGAAGCCTCCAGCCTGCTCCTGAAAGCGCTTGTTCACTTCTCATGGTCACTTTTTTAATGCCGAATTCACGAAGTGCAGCTAGTGGAACGGCCAATGGAATGAGGGTACAATTGGTTCCGCAAGCATGGTTTCCCTTGCTTGTGCCAAATGTTGACAATTGATCGTGATTGATGTCAGGAATGACCAGTGGTATTCCGTCTTCAGCGCGATGGTGGCTTGCGTTAGAAAAAACGGCGATTCCAGCCTGTGTGAGCAAGGATTCGATTCGAGCAGCAACATCGGTTGGGAGGCAAGAAAAGGCAACTTCAATGCCTACATCAAGCATGTCTTGAACAAAAGAGGGGCTGAGTGCATCTGCGACAAGAAGTTCCGGAAGATCGGGACGTGGCTCTTCGAGACGCCAAGGGACCTGGCTCAGCAATGCACCAGCAGTTGACGCACTGCCGCTAACCGCCTTCAATTCAAACCAAGGGTGATTGTGCAAGCGTTGTTGCATTCGCTGCCCTACCAATCCTGATGCTCCGAGAATGACAGTAGGTCTGCGCCGCATGCTTTCCCCTCACTTCCAAATAATATGAGTCCTTGTCTCTTAGTGGATGTTGAGGTTACCTTCACCAAGTAGCGTTTGATGCGGTGTCGAAAAGAGTCGTCGAACCAAAAGTTTTCTGAAAATATTCCAGCCATCTTTGACTGAACCAAGTTTTGCTTCACCCAGCCGTTTGCTGTAGCGGATTGAAATATGACTGATGTCCAAGTCTTCAGCTGCACATGAAGTGTACATTTCTGCTTCAATTTCAAATCGCATTGAGTTCAATTTTAACAGCGAAATGGCTTGTCTTGAAAATCCCCAGTAGCCTGAACAAAGGTCGTTCATAGGGACACCATAGAGAGCGACTGCAATCCATGTTAGTATGTGGTTTCCGAAGTAATTTGTTCGAGTCATAGCATCTGGATCCATCGCTCCGCGTAATCGGTCTCCGATGACGACGTCAGCATCCTCAAGTTTCTTCAAAAAACGAGGAATCTCTTCGGGATGGTACGTTCCATCTGGGTCAAGCATGATGAGAGCATCATCACCGGATTGAAGGAATCTCAGAAATCCGAGTCGCATAGCAGCTCCCTTCCCCTTGCCCTGCTGTTTGAGAACCGGATGCCCGTGATCTTGTGCCACCGACGTTGTCAAATCCTCGCTCCCACCATCGACGATGAGGACATTTGCTTCCCATCCGAGCTCAGTCATCTTCGATATTGGCAAGCGAGGTAATACATCAGCCAACCCTTCCTCCTCGTTCAAGGTAGGAAGCAGTATCGTGACTCGCTTCATACATGGAGGATGCGCAGTTTGGTTTTCATGACTTCGCTCAATATTCAGCCAATGGCTTGGTTTCCAACCAATGCAGGCGTATTCCGCTTGAGTCCAACACCACATCGCCCCGTCCCGATAGCCCCAGTGGATTTAACCACAGTTGCGGTGATGCAGATTCGGACCATTCTACCTCAAGTGTGCCTGAAGAAACATTGATCTCTTCCTCAAAACAAACCGAATGCCACCCTGCTGCAAAAGACATCGAGATTGAGGTCGTATTTGTTGCATTGGATAACAGCAAGGTTACTTCATCGAGATTTCCAATCGCTTCCAGTGCTAAACACGAACTTCCTTGGGCAGAATAAGTGGAAGAAAAAGATAATTCAGCGTTACTTCCTTCTGCAATGTACGGGCGATAAGAGCCAAGATTGAGAGGGTCTCTGAACCGATGCGCAGACCAAGGGTCCGGCCGCAGTTCACATCCATCGACGCATGTCGATTGAGTGAAGGTCGCAAACGTCGAGACATCGGATGCACCAGCTGGGTCAAGTGCCCACAGCACGCTTCCTCGCACTTCGACGATCGGACTCCAGTACGGTGACTGCGACAAAAACCACCCAACTGTTCCAAGCGGTGAAGACAGTGCATGTGTGATGTTAAGTTTCTGTAGCGCTGCAATAGAATCCATGTAAACGGCTGTGGTTGCGTTGGCTTGTATGCTTGTCTCAATTTGAATCAAGCCAAGCGTTGGAATACTGGTCGTTGCAATGTTTGGTGGCGCAGCGTGAACATATCCCCAGTGCGAGTTTTCAGTGTAAACAATACTTCCATCCGGCAACAATTCCATTTCGGCATACAGCGCCGAATCACCTGCTGCGTAGGCTTTGAGTTCCTGATGTTCAGCAACCTGCATGAGAATAATATTGCCGAACATGACCCCGAAGAGGAGTGCTATCGAAAGACCAGCAGTGAGGTATCGATGCATATGTGGGTCCCACCCAACGGTGAGCAGGTTGTGCTTCTCCTCGATTGATGTGAGGCAGGTGGTTTGACTCCACCACAACGCAACGAGTGCCGCTAAGGGGATATGGAAGGCATGAAGGCCCATTGAATACAGTGTGTATGAGAGCAACGAAAGCACGGGGATTTGTTCAAGCCCCTCAATTAGATGAATCGAAGTTAAAAGCCATAGTCCCGTGAACCACACTGCCAATAAGCGCCCCTCAATTGTTTGACGCAATTTCCAAGCGCTGCATAATCCGAGGACGAGGAGAATGCCGTTGTACATAAGCATTGGACGACCACCTTGCCACCCATACTCTGCAAAGACAGCAGCGTCAAGCATGCGCGGAGCAAGAACCACAAGTGCAATCGCTGCAGCGATCGTAA
This sequence comes from Candidatus Poseidoniales archaeon, assembly GCA_003602605.1. Lineage (GTDB taxonomy): Archaea > Thermoplasmatota > Poseidoniia > Poseidoniales > Poseidoniaceae > MGIIa-L1. Next base: position 14,081 of record QQRW01000023.1, read on the forward strand.
GGAGTACGGAACTGGTAAGGAGGAGTTTTTTGATGTTCTCACCGTGCTTCTCACTCAAACTCAAACCAATCAAGAGATGCGCCAGCATGAGCATACCAAGGTACGTGGCACCCGTTGGATGTATCATCAGTACACAGAAAAACGCCATGACAAATCCAGTGGTGTGATGCTTTCCACGGGTAGAACTAGGCCTTAACAACACCAACAATCCAACGACCAAACCAAGTTGACTTGCGACGGTTGGATAGCCTGAATCAAAGGTTTTTGCAAAGAGTCCTGCCCCCAATGCCATCGCCAATATTCCATTCGCACCGGCGCCGTGGCGGTCCATTGCACCCCCGATGCCGAGAAGAAGAACGGCGAGGGTGTAGTGCCCGAGCATGAACACGGATTCACTTGGAGCGAGGTTCAAGGATTCCTGCATCCAAGCAGCGAGCGAAGGGAATCCGGGTGGATAGGTCCAAAATCCAGTGTTTGTGCCGGAGAGTGACAAATCGCCGACCGAAGAAATTTGATGTGTAAGGGTCGAGAATCCAATCCAGTCAACTCCGAAGGGTGAATCCATCAGCAGCGGGAGCGTAAAGCAACTAAGAACGACTGTAGAGGCGAAAGCAAGCAACCATGGATTTCGCTGATTTTGCAACCATCGTTGTGCAGCAACTTCGTCGCTGATTGCTTCTTCAGGAGTGCCGTAGACCTCTCCATGCATAGCTCGTTCTAACTTTTGCCAAGATGTGAGTGTTCGGGCAACTTTTTTCCTTGAACGTAGTTGGGATATTGCGAGTGTGTTCAGCAGTAAAAATAGAGCACTCATCAACCCCCAAGTCCATAACCCCGTCAGCAGGACAACGCCAGACAATCCATAGGCCAGAAGTAGTCCAAGTGCGGGTGCGAGCGTGAATTTCCGAAGTTTATCCGCACTCGCATCAAGTACTCTGCACAGGGCGTATCCGGGAAGGAATGTTACCGACAACAGGAGCGCCGCCGTCAGAAACACAGCGTTCACTTTCGGTCTTAGGTTTTGATTGTTCGGCTAACAATCAAATGAAAGTGGCCAGTCACAGAGGTATGGTCAAACCACCGTTGGGCTTTCATCGGGTCATTGAGATCCCTGATGAGTATTGGGTGTTTGACTTTTCCAAGGGCCCGCAAACAGATTTTGAAAATCCGTTTCTGTATTCGATTGGTAAATACGATGAGCGACGGCTTGGAATGTACACAGCACCTCTATTTGGGGGGGTTAGAAACCATCACGTTGGCTTGGACATTGGTGCGCCGGTCCACACTCCGGTTTATGCCTTCAGCGATGGTATCATTCATTCCTTTGGCGACAATGCTGAAGACGGCTCCTACGGGCCAACCATCATCACAGAGCACATCGTTGCCCTCCCATTGCATGTTGGTTCGGATCAGGTTGGGACGGCTGAGAAAATCTGGGTGCTTCATGGCCACCTCTCAAGAGAGAGTCTCGATGGCCTTGAAATCGGTCAGCGCATCGTTGCCGGTGAACAGATCGCTACACTGGGCGCTAAACATGAAAACGGAGGATGGGTTCCACACCTCCACTTGCAATTGTCTGTCTCCGAGCCTACTGAACATGATTTACCTGGAGTCGTTGATGAAGATGAAAGGTTGCAAGCCTTGTTGGACTATCCTGACCCGAGACTTATTGTTGGGCCGGTTTATTGAACCGATTCCAAGTGTGCTTTGAGTGCCGTAATTGGACCAATTGTAGCAGGATCTTTCCCGTGAAGGAAAGCGAGAGCAATCGAAATCCAATCCATCAAAATGCATAAGTGCAGCATTGATTCAAGCAATGTGTTTCCTTCTCCAGCGATCTTCCAAGCAAAATCAGTCGTTGCGTGAGCGACCATCCAGTCCATACGCTTTGAAACTTGGCGATGCATGCCCTGCCATGTGAGCAACATTAACACGTGATCTGAAGAAGACGCATCATGATCCGATCCTACTCCACCCCATGCCACACTTTCGTTGTGATTCATTTCAGGTATCACACCAATTCGAGCAAACCGAGCGGAATTTTCGTTCAGTTGATTCTTGAATCGATTGAGAGCTGGTTGTAATTCAGTTGGGCCAAGCAATGCAATTGGCCGTTCGAGCATGCAGAGCGCCAACTGTGCAACATCCCCTTCCGGGTCATTCACAATGTCAAAGCCTTCTACTGCCAATTGGAGCCGGTCAAACATTGCATCATCTGAACCTTCTCTGGGCCGCGGCAAAACGCCAATGTTTCTTAGCAATCCGAGTTGGCGGCTGAATATATGTCCAAATGCAGTGCGCGGGGGCTGTCCTCCAACGGAGGGTAGGAGGAAGCACTTGGGATAGATTTCCGGGAGACCAGATAGGATTCCACCGGTTGAAATAACAACGACTGTGGCATCAAGTTTCAGTGCTGTTTCAGTGGCTTCCAGTGCTTCTTCTGTGTTGCCACTGTGAGATGTAGATATGACCAACCATTCTGTATTCCACCATGACGGTAAAACATAATCGCGTTGAACGAGAATCGGTACAGTACCTTGGAAACTTGAAAGGGCCGAGATGAAATCTCCACCTGCGGCCGAACCGCCCATTCCTAAACAGAGAATCCCGCTCCATTTGGTTTTTTCAATCTCATTCATCCAGGGGAAATGTTCTGCTGTTGCGTGAGAGATTCCACCTCGTAAGTCATTGACAAACGCTCGGGTAAGGTCGACAATTCCTTGGTTGTCCAGCGCCTTTGCAAGGTCGGCTAGACTCAATTCCTGAGGGGGCTTATCGTTCTCCTGCATCGAATTGGGAGTTTCGTTCTTCTTCATATCGACTTCCCCCCATTTTCTTCATCGCATCCGAGTTTGTGCAGTGCTAACCATTCTCCATCGATTCGAGCAAGTCGGAGTTTCTGTCGAGGGATATGGTCCCATGCGACCCGTACTTCGGCCATATTCCAACTGGTAGGGTCGAGGAATTCTGCAACCGAAGAATCTTCGTTGATGATGTCAGCGATAACATGGTCTTTCATTTGGGATACCACGCTCGACGATTCCAAATCCCTCCATGTTGCACCGGTCCTTTCTTGCCGATCGATGCGCGACATAATCGCTCCATCTTTCGTCCAAGTCGCCGGTCGCCAATATTTGTCCCTCCATCGCAAGACATCTCCAAGGTCGTAGCCTGGTTTGCGATAAAGCAAGGTCAGTCGAGTTACATCGATTCCGTCTTTACGCCCGACAGTTGAATTTGATTCTGCAACATGGCCTCCGTATTCACTAACTAAGTGACGCCCCCATGCTCGAGCGAGGCCTTTGCTGCCGAGGACGACATCATACCCTCCGGTGACTGGGCCTTCTGAAGTGATGAAGAACATTGGGTCATCGGAAAGGTCTTCGATGACTTTGTCAAGTGTTTGCCGTAGTACAGTGAACTCTTCTTCAGAGAGGCGACGACCGGTTGAGCGTAATTGCACGGTTGCTTCGAAATAGTTGCCCGCCCGCCGTGTACAAGTGAGACATACACCGTTTGCCATTCGAGCACGCATGGTATGTTCTTCTTGGAATAAGAGATCTTCAATGACTCCTTCCACCTGTAAATGCAGTAGTGTGTGGCGGTCAGAAACGGTTCTTGTCTCCAAAGCTAAGCCAATGTCTTCCGCATTCTTGTGGAAGTGTACATGCCGTTGAATCAGTTCATCCCAAATTTCTTCTTCCGAGATGTGAACCCATTTCCCTTGAATCTCAACAATTCCACACCGTGCGCAACGTACCCATGGGATGTTTTCTGGGACTTGTACAAGTTTGATTCTTTTCCGAATGCACGGTTCACACATTCGATCGCCGTACAGTGGAGGGTCGGCTCCACAGACCAAACAGAAATCTCGTCCGAGTCCTTCGATAGCCATCCCTCAAGTAGATGGGTGAATCCATCCGCTTTCAATCTGTAGCATCATCTGATGTCCGAGCAACGGATTGCTCGGCCACATTATCTGCTTGTTCAGCATCCAATCCAATACTTGATTCAACCGCTGCAAGTCGTTGCTCAATCGAGCGGCTGCGGACAACGACCGTCCAAGTCCAGATGGCAAGTCCGGCAATCATTCCAAGATAGGCGACGGTGAGATAGACAGTTCCTTCCAAGTTAATTTCCTCCATCAAGTGACTTTTGAACGCTCTCAAGCCGTTGCTCAAGGTGAGTAATCCGCATTGAAATGAGCATGTGACCGATGATAAACACCGTGAATGACAGTGCTCCAATAAGCAAAACAAGGGACATTTCTGACTGTAGGGAGCCGCTGTCATCACCGGTAGCAATCACCGGCCCAGGGTGCCGAATTTGCCAGATTCTTGTCGCTATGTAGGTGAGCGGAACGAGCACAAAACCGAACAGGCCAAAGGTCGAAAACGTATCCCGAGTTTCAACACCATCAGGTTGGCTTTGCCGACCGAGCACCAAGAATAAAGCAAGAAGGGTTAGCAATCCAAAGGTATTGAGTCGAACATCTGTCCAATCCCATGGAGTCCCCCATTCTGCAGCACCCCATACGCACCCTGACCAGACAGCCATTAGGCCACAGGCCAAACTTGCTTCTGTACCAGCAACATGCAGGCGCCACCCCATTGGGCTACGCTTGAAAAACCACAATGCAGAGCCAACAAAGAGAACGCCAAAGGCGATGAATGCAGCCCATGCTGATGGGACGTGCCAGTAGAATATTCGCTGTGCAGCAGGAGATTCAAAGGCATTGATTGAGACGCTGGGTGCCCAGTTCAAGCCGAGGTAGAGTGTGGTCATGATTCCGAGAAAACCCACGCCGAGCAACATTTCAGGAACTCGACCTCGCATGGTAATCTCTCCGCGCTCTCCTTCTTGAACTTGGGTGTTTAGAGCGTTGCTGTGTATTCGGTTACCAAGGCCCAAGGAAGAATAAGGATCGGCAAAAGGAGCCGAAGGAATACGGCATTTGGTCGAGCAAGCCGTAGGGTGTTGATCTCAATGAAGCGGACAGAAGCCATCGTAAACCAAAGCACAAATGCGCCAATGAGCGTTACTTTCCAATCGAACTCTCCGAGAAAAACTACCGTTCCCATTGCCGTAAAGGCGATGCCCGTAAGCGGGGCAAACAAGTCTGCTGATGGCAAGCGTTGAACATTTGCTCTCCACCAATCCACTGCTCTCTGTTCCTTTAGCAAGTACAGCACAGGGTCGCCAGCAAGACCTGCCGCAAACGGGGCTGAAAGTGTGAGCCCCATAAGCAGTGTTCGGTCAGATATTGTGCTTGGGTCGATGAAAGCCATGATTGTGCCGAGGACAAGCAATGCAGTGAGTCCGTTACGGGCAATTCCTGCACGGGTTGAACGAAGATAGCGCTGACCTGTCTTGGATGCGACAAATGATTTCGGTACGGGTTGTCCGATTGCCGTCCAAGCCTCATTATCTGATGGTTTGTTCTCGACCTCTTCTTTGAGGTCATGCAGTCGAGTTGCGCACGCAAGCATTTCCGGATGATGAGATGCGATGAGGAATCCATGGCCGGATTGACGCAGTTGACCGATGGTGGAAACCAGAGTGCGGACAGCTGATTGATCAAGGCCAGTTGCGGGTTCATCGAGTAAAACCAACCGAGGTTTATCTGAGAGCATGGCGGGTAAAAGTCCAGCAATCACGGCGACCTTTCTCGCCTGACCACCAGACAGTTGCGCGATACGGTCATGTCTTCGATGTGCAAGGCCATATGATTCAAGAATCGGTGCCAAATCTGTTGTCATTTGGGAGAGAGCACAAACGGTGTTGAGATGATTTTCAACCGTTTCATCTCCGACCATTCCGTTGCTCTGCAAGGTGAGTCCGAAGGGATGGACTGGGCGATTTCGCCGCCCTTCATTGTCCACTACCAACGCCTCATGATGGGAAACTGAGCCCCTCTCCAAAGGCAAAAGCCGTGCACTGCATTCGATGACCGTCGACTTACCGGCGCCGTTTTCGCTGTGCAGTACTACGACATCACCAGGTTTGATTTCAAGGTTGAACGCAGACAAAACCTTGTTCATGCCCCGAGAGACCTCAAGGTCTTCGAGTCGAAGCAACGTTTCTGCCATGGATGTCCGAGATTGCGAACCGACATCAAACCTCCCATTCATCCACAGATTCCCAATGGACTCAAATGAGTGGCCTTCCTAGCGTTTCCATGAGCACCACGATGTCCTTGTTCGGCGCATCGGAATGGGTCTTGCTCTGTGTTTGGTTCATTGCCCTGTTTTGGCCTATTTTTTACGCCTTACGACACAAGACCTCTCTAGCTCTTTCCATAACCGTAAGCTTGCTTCTTGGATACCTCATCCAGTATTTTGTCGTCTTCGCAATCACGAGAGGTTGGATCGGTGGGTGGCTTTGGTGGGATTTTGTCCTCATACCGAACAGAGCACTGGATTTAGCATGGTTTCACACGTTCTTTTCCGCAGGATTTCTTCACGGTGATGCACTGCATGTCCTGGGTAACATCCTCGTTATTGCCTTGGTTGGTGTTCCCCTTGAGCAGCGTTTGGGTGTTCGGCGATTTGCGACCGTTTATGCCATTGGATTGTTCGGTGGTTCATTTGCTTGGTATGTGTTCAATTCCGCATCAAGTACGCCCTCACTGGGTGCCTCTGGCGCAGCATTTGGCTTGTTCGGTGCATACCTAGCCGGGTGGCCGAAGGACGAGATACCCTTCCCCTTGATTCTGATTCGCAAATGGCCGGTGCTCTACATCGCTATGTTTTATTTTGGGATGGAGATTTATCGTGCCTACACCACAATGGGGCTTAACCAAGCCAGCGATGTTGCCCATATGGCTCACCTTGGTGGCTTTCTAGCAGCATATTTGCTCCTGCCAATAATTGCTAAAAATGGCCCCTATGAACTCGGCGTCGAAGATGGTGGGCCATCCTCTACAGGCAGTGAACGTTCGAGGCTGAATCGAATCAAGAGTTCGATGGTCGATATTTCGAAATTGCAAGATCCATGGACTTCTCGTGGATTGGACATTCCACGTGCGGTGAGAGACCCGCTTCAAAGCCTCATGGCTTCTTCGGACGAACCCGAAACACGTATTGCTTGGATGGAGCATCTTGCAGATACTGCAGAGTGCCCAACTTGCAACGCACCACTAGGGGTTGTAGAGCGCAAAAACGGCCCTCAAATGCAATGTTCTATTGAACCTGAACATTTTCTTTGGCCGGAGTGATGGTTGATGCCCCTTAGCCCCCATAGGGGGCTGTGAAGTGGACAGTTGAAGGATAGGCTCAAAGGAGTGATGCTCGTGCATAATACGGAAGTGAGTCATTTGCAACAGTCATTGTCATGGAAATCTCGACGAGTTTCTTTCTTTTTGGTTCTTGTTTTTTTGATTGCAGACCTTGGTGTCTTGGCGAACGATACGGAGCAAAATGTCCTTGAGGAGTTGTCTCCCGAATTCGCAGAGCCCATCCTTGTTGACGGATTGCCACCTTTGATGTGTGGCGAGGATATCTGCCTTCGACCGGTTCGAGACATTGATCGCAACGGTCGCATCTCTGCAGAAGCAGACCAGTGGTGGCAATCCTATGGTCCGGATTTGGACTGGAATGGAATGGATGACCGTCTTCAGAGGGTTCTCGCTGGTGCTGAATCCGTCTCTCCAACTGCTATCATCGGGCCAGATGGGCGAAAAACCGTTGCCATTGTCGTCGATTACGCATGGCGAGCAAACGACGCAGAAATCGAGACGTTACGCTCTGTTCTTGATGCGCATGGTTGGGTTGGCGAAGACGGCGGTGCATGGTTTCAACAACTCGAAGACATTGATTCTGTTGCAGTCGATAAGGTGCCAGTGTCAGCACTTATGGACCTTTATTCACTCCACGGAGTTGTCGTTATTGAAATGCAAAACGTCATGATTCCATCCAACGATGTTGCTGCCAAGGCTGCACGTGCACGACCATCAGATGTCTATTCAGCAACCGCCTACGAGCGCGATTATACCGGTGATGGTGTTGTTATCGCCGTTCTTGATACCGGTGTTGATAATGAGCACGAATCACTCAATGATTTTGACGATGAAAACGATGCACCCGATGAAGATCCCCTCTCGTATAACGACCACAAATGGGTGGCAGGATACGATGCCACTTCCTCAGCTTCAAGCATCGATGGTACACAAGATCCTGATGATGGAAACGGCCACGGAACGCATGTTGCAGGTTCTGCCCTCGGCACCGGAGACAGCAGTCGAATTCACATGGGTACGGCTCCGGGTTCGTACCTTGTCGACATCAAGGTCCTAACCGATTCGGGAGGCACGAATTCGCAAGCTTCACTCAATGGAATACAATGGCTGATCAACAATCAAAATACGGACTGGGGCCACAATTCTTCGACTCGAGGCATCCAAGTCGCTTCGATGTCGTTCGGCTCCGCTTCAACTCCTTTGAATCCCGGTGACCAAGGAGACAATGGTAGCGGTTCAGAAGCCCGTCTTGTCAACGATGCAGTCAACGCATCCATCGTTTGTGTTATTGCTATGGGCAACGATGGTTCGAACCGTGTTCCTTCTCCAGCGAGTGCTGACAGAGCAATTTCCGTCGGTGCTGCTACCGACCGTGGCACCATCAACCGCACCAACGACAATGTTGCAGATTATTCAAACACCGGTCCTCGGATTGACGACAACGATGACGATGAATGGGACGAACTCAAACCGGACATCACATCTTTCGGTTCTGGCATCATGTCAGCAACTGCACAAACCGGCGCCTCGTTCCCTGGGCAACCTGCGAGGCCTTTGGCAGGCTCTGATTACGACGAAAAAGACGGGACCAGCATGGCAACTCCAATCGCTTCTGGAATTGTGGCGCTCATGCTTCAGGCAGACCGCTCGCTTGAACCACAGGAAATCAAAGACATTTTGCGTAATTCCTCAGAGGCGCGTGGCTCTGCATCAGAACCAAGCATTTCCGACAGGTGGAACGACGAATGGGGCTTCGGGCTTATCGACGCATCATGTGCAATTGACACTGTTCTCAACAAGGCTTGTACGCCACTCGAAGGCGGAGGTGGCCTCATCGACCCGCCACCATCAGGAAATGGAACCAGTTTCGACGTGGACATGTCGAAGCCTAACAACGGTACGTGGTGGATTGAAGGTGACTTTGCCCGCATTGCTGGAACAACCGATGAAAACCAAGACGGAGATGAATATACTAAGGTACAGGTTCGTATCGAACAGTACCTTGAATCAGGAACCGTTCGCGAACTTCTAAATTGGGTTGATGCAGGCGGCGACGTATCCTCATGGTATCTCGATGTTTCAGTGAAAGACAGTTGGGTTCGGCAAGATGAAGATTATGCTTTAGTCATTGCACGGGCTATTAACGATGAAGGAGAAGAATCCGCACTCGATGCACGCTGGATTAACATCGCTCGAATGGCGGTTACCATTGCAGGACCGGCTGTCGGCACTGCACTTCAAGGGACCGTCGATTTCAGCGGCACTGTCGAAGGTGTGGAACACGACGTATTGGAATACAAAATCGACAACGGTGATTGGCTGGTTGGTGAGCAACTCGATTCAATTGAATACGGTACACAGGACTGGTCCTTTTCATGGAATTCAAACTCTGTAGACGACGGTTCGCATCGCGTCAACTTCCGAATGGTCAATGAAAGCGGTGTAGTGACCGATGAAATACGTCGAACTTACACGGTTGACAACCAGCCTGCAGCCCCCGATTTCCAGTTCCAAGGCAGCGTCGAAATCATGGACCAAGACCTTCCGGTTTACTCTGCAGTCGCCGGTACAGTACTTGAAGTCGATTTCAGTGTGATCAACGTTGGCGATCTTGATGCAAACGATGTCTTTGTCCAACTCAACGCAGTGGGTAGTCAATCCGAAACATACCCTCGAGAGACTCGAATTTCCACGCTTGCAGAAGGTGAAAGCCAACAGGTCACCCTGTATTGGTGGGCCACACAGGCAGGCACTCAAGATGTTACGATCACCATCGACCCCAACAATCAGCAAGGAGACCCAAACCCTTCCAACAACGTCTACACCTTTTCGTTTGAAGTCGAAGAACGCCCTGTCGAGGCAATGCTGAGGTTCCTACCTGGTGCGGTAACAACCGATCCAAGAATCCCTCTCCCGAATACACCATTCAACATCGATGTACGAATCGACAACCTTGGTCAAACAGAAGCAACACAACTCAATGTCCGTTTGGAACGCTGGACATCGAGCGGTTGGGACCAAATTGCTACCGACGAGATATCGTTCATTGTCGGTTCAGAAACCGACTCTGGTAACGCCTATGTCGAATTCTCTGAAGTGGGGCACTCGATTGGAAGTGTAAAGTATCGTGTCGTGCTTGAAGGCAACGGTGTCGAACCAGAGTTTAGCGACCATCGTTTTACGGTCGTCATTGACGATGCAAGTTTAGGTGCCTTGGTAGGTATCTCCCTCTCACAAGGCGAAGTGCCAATCGATTTCATTGGAATGGCCGATGGCGGATTGCTGTTTACGACCCGGGATGGAGAACTTCATGTGCGCTCAATCACCGATAAAATGGTTCTACAAGCTGATGTTATGCTCGAAGAAAAATGGGGTGGTGAATTAGCCACAACGCTCCGTGAAGACGGCCTTGTCCACGCAGTTTGGAATCGAAAAACCATCAGCCCTGACGGCTATACTCTTACCGATTTGTCACTTACATCACTGACACGTCTTGCTGAAACGACTCCAATCGTTCATCTAATGCCTCCAATCAAACTCTCCGAGGGTTCGTACTGGGGGCTTGCACTCACTGAATACGACGGAGATATGATCCTCGCAGGATATCACCGAGACATTTCCACGGGTGGCTCCTGGCAAGACATAACTTCGATTTTCACAATCGTATCCGCAAATCCCGACAGCCCCTCGTCATGGAACGCCCCGAACATTGTTCTTTCCGATATTGATATTCGTCCGTCTCAAGGAGATAACTTAGCCATTGGCATGGGTGAGGAAAATATGCACATTTTGTATCAAGAAATTCGAGACGATGTGACTGGACTGGACCGAGTCGGTTTGATGTACACTCACGGCGACCCAACTTTGTCATCTTGGGGATTCCAATCCTCTGTGGGTGACGAAGCTCAAAATGCTCGGATGATTGTTCTTACCAACGGTAGCGATGATGTCTTGGTGGCTGCTTGGATTGAAGGACGTGGCAAGAGTGCGGCTGTAGCGCACGTGGTAACCGATAATTCATGGTCGGATGATGCTGAACGCATCAACGCTCCAGGTGTTCAAAACATCGAGTTAAGTCCGACTTCCGACGGTGTTCAAATTTACTATGATGAGATTAACATTTACGGGCCAGTGACGCGTTATGGCTTACTTTCCGACGCTTCGAACGGCCAATCGATGGCTCTTTCCAACATTCTAGCCGAAGGCTTCCTGGAAGACCAAGCGGGACTCGAGTTTGATGGCATCTTGCTGCTCTCAAGTGCCAGTGGTTCCCTGAAGATGCGCACGGTTGCTGATATCAGTAACAACAACAACGATGAAGAAGAATCAACAGGTTTACTTGATACGATTCTTGCACCACTCCCAGGCTCTAAAGATACGAAAATAATGATACTTGCGGGTACCTCGACACTCTTTTTCATCTTCCTTCTCGTCATTATCGTCTCTGTTCGCTCTTCTCGAAAGAAAGAGGAAAAATTACTCGCTGTGATTGATTCAAGCGATGAGATGGATGCAGATTCACTCGAGTTGATGATTTCACCAGTTGGTGACCAAGGACCTCTGTTGGCTATTGACACCGAAACAGAAGACCTCGTCGTTGAAATGGCAACTCCGGAAGTGGAAGTTGAAGACGAAATCAGTTTATCGGACTCTCTTGAGGCAAAGAGCGATGCTGGAGAAGGGAACTCTCGCCTTGAACGCCGTATGAAGCGTAAGCAACAACGAGAAGTTTCAGAGATGGTACAAAACCTCACTCTGCCTCCACTGCCAGCCGCCTCACTCCCACCTCCCGCTGAACAACCTGCGGTGATTGTAGCTGAACTCGATCCAGTTTTACCTCCTCTACCAGCATTGGACGGATCGCTCCCACCGCTGCCAGGCATTTTGCCGTTACCGATGATTGCACCTCCGCAACGAGATGCAACATGTGCAGAGTGTCAAGCCAAGTTTACGGTGAAAGACATGACCTTGTCTCGAGTCAAATGTCCGATATGCTCGGCAAATGTACAGTTGTGAGGGCTAACTATGTGTGGAATTTTTGGATACCTCGGACCCCGTCAAGCATCGCCAATACTTCTTGACGGATTACGGCGTCTAGAATACCGTGGCTACGATTCTACAGGAATTGCAGTCAAAAACGGGGCTATTCAAATCCACAAGAAAGTTGGAAAAGTGAGCGACTTAGAATCCATACTGCCTGATGAAATCTCCGGCACGGAAGGCATCGCTCACACTCGATGGGCAACACACGGAGGAGTAACGGATTCGAATGCTCACCCTCACGAATCCGCTCAACGAAAGGTGGTCATCGTTCACAATGGAATTATCGAAAACACTCGGCAACTACGTACCTCGTTGACCGTTCAAGGCGTAGAACTCCAAAGCGATACAGATTCCGAGGCGCTCGCTCACATCATCGAAAGAGAGTTAGCCATTGATAACAATCCCGAGAATGCAGTGCGTCGAACATTGCATCAAGCCCGAGGCACATGGGGATTGTGTGCTCTGTTTTTGGAACATGATGTCATCGTTTGCGCCCGTAACGGTTCACCTCTCATTATTGGTAAAGGCGATGGCGAGATGTTTGTTTCCAGCGATCCACATGCGTTAACGCCATACACACAGCGTGTTGTCTTCCTTGAAGATGGAGAAATGGCGACTCTTACTCGTGAGTCAATGAAACTCTCGACGCTCAAAGGTAAGAATTTTAATGCGAACATCACTGTTTTGGAGCAAGGTTGGGGCGAGACAGAACTCGGCGAATTCCCACACTTCATGCTCAAAGAGATTTACGAACAGCCCGACGCTTTACGTCACTGCATCAGCGGTCGTCTCGACCGTGTTCGAGGAAACGGTCGTCTCGGCGGACTCAAGCTCGAACCTCGAGATTTAGCAAACATACCACATGTACGCCTTCTTGGCTGTGGAACTGCCTACAACGCCGCTGAGATTGGGCAAATAATGATAGAGAAGATGGCTCGTATTCCTGCAGTCGCTCACATTTCCAGCGAATTCCGACATAACGATCCAGTGATTAATCCAAACGCCTTGCATTTCGCGGTAACCCAGTCTGGGGAAACTGCTGATACATTGTCCGCAGTCAAAGAAATCCACCTTAAGGGGGGAAGTGTCTACGGCGTCGTCAATGTAGTTGGCTCTTCGATTGCTCGTGAGTGCGGTAAAGGCGTGTACATTCACTCCGGTCCCGAACAAGCCGTCGCTTCGACGAAAGCGTTCTCAAACATGGTCGCAGCGCTTTCGATGTTTGCTTTACAAGTTGGGCGCTCGAGAGCAACGAGTAAGGAACAGGGCCGTGATTTAATCAACGGACTTCAAGAGATTCCCCACCTCATTGAGGAGTATTTAGACAACCAAGGGCCTATTCTTGAGGCTGTGGAGATGATTAAAGATGCTAAGAGCGTGCTTTTCCTTGGAAGAGGTATTTCGGCACCGGTTGCCAAAGAGGGTGCTCTTAAGTTGATGGAAATCGCTTACATTCCTTGTTTGGCTTACCCTGCCGGAGAGATGAAACACGGGCCTATCGCTCTGCTTGAGGATGGAAGCCCGGTTGTTTTCATTGCTCCAAACGACCATGTCAAAGTCAAAACAATCTCTGCCATTCATGAATGTCGTGCACGTGGGGCGAAAATCATCCTCATCCACGAAGAAGGTGATGAAATTGCTGAGGAAGCAGACATCAGTATTCCTGTGCCTCGAGTTCACTCGATGCTCTCGCCGCTGCTTACCGTCATTCCAACGCAATTGATTGCATACCACACTGCACTTGCACGTGATTGTAATGTCGACCGCCCTCGCAATCTTGCGAAGTCGGTTACTGTGGAATGATGTTCAAAGAATTGAGAATCGCTGTTCTTCTTCTTTCCAGTTGAATGGCTTGTAACCTAGTCTGTGGTTGGTGTGACGCATCTTAACGACACCAAGTTTTCGAGCAACATCATCACCTGAGCGCTCCATCACCAAGTGGACAACACCGTCAGCGAGGTAATCCTCAACACCGTATTCTCCGAATTGCTTGTGGTCATCACCGGTCATTTCACAGATGAAGAACGAGGTGAGACCAAGCCTTCGAACTGCTTCAAACAGTCGGAATATTTCGTCTCGGGGGTTCTCCATTTTTGTTAAGGTGAAGAATGCACCAAGCGAGTCAAATACGAGCAGTTCAAATCCAATGGATTCTCGGTACGATGTCAACTGTTTGATGAGTTGACCCATCCAATCAACACGGTTGCTCATTCCCTGCTCATCGAGTTGGACACGCAAATCCGACAAGTCAATAATCGCAATTCGGTTGCTAACTCGCTTGTCCTCGATGTTCATTCCCATGTTCGACATGTGTGATCTTAGCGATTCTTTCCCTTGCTCAAGCGTGACATAAATTCCACTCGTTTCACCGTACAAAACTGCATTGTAGAGCATGGAGAATGTGAGGCTTGATTTCATTGCACCGGACGCACCTGCGACAATACAAATGTGTCCTTCTGGAATGCCACCCTGCATATTTTCATCTAATCCTTCAATATGTGTTGGGATTCTTGCAATCTCGCTCATGTCGGCACCGGTTGGGGGTATACCGTATGACTCTTCAACCTCACCCTTCGATTTGATGAAGAAGACCATACGGAGTGCAAAATCCTAAGACATTGTTTCATGTGGTGAATTTGGGGAGATTCGTGAACGTATGGCTTGCATCACAATCTGAACGACGTGCTTCGATGCTTCAATCGCTTTTCACATCCCTAGAATGCAAAGGGTTTGAGGGACTCGATGAAACGCCGCTACCGGGTACCGTCGACCAACAAGTTCTGTCAATCTGTCGTAAAAAAGCGGCAGCAGTCAAGGATGGGCATGGCTACGACATGGTCGTGGTGAGTGACACTTTGCTTGCAGATCCCGATGACATGGAACATACTTTGGGCAAGCCAGGTGATTCAGTAGAAGCAGCAATGATGCTTCACCGCCTATCTGGGCGGCGCCACCAAGTTTGGACGGCAACGGGTATCCAATTCATGGGTAATTGGAGTTTTTTTGTAGAGCACTCTATTGTTGAATTGGAAGACCTTTCTGATGAGCGTTTGGTCGAACTTGTACTCAACGAATCATGGAAAGGTAAGGCAGGTGGCTATGATTTGGCGGGTCCGATGGGCTCCCACGCCTCGCTCATAGAGGGTGAAGAATCGACCGTCTTAGGCATCGCTGGTGAAGCGATGGAACTCCTCAGCTCTCTTTCAAAGAGTCATCTACTCTAATCCGAGAGCAGTGTTTGCAAGCCGAGTTCATGGCGGCCGACATCGACGACGACATCTTTGCCTGGTAAAAGGAGTAATTTATCTTCAGCGTCAAGGGCGAACACTCCAATTCCCGCTTCATTGCCCATTTGTTGCAACTCTCTTCGGCATACGTTCTGATGTGTATCCATGTGCACCATCGGGCGGAGGTCAACGATTATCGAATCGCCCTGATGGACTCTTTTCGCCATCTCTCGGGTTGGAATGCGGTTCATTGTGTCGGGTGCAACGTACCGCAAGGCGCGCCGAGGTATGGCGTTTCGCAGACGTGTATGGGCGCCAAGGTCATGAAACGGTTCACCTTCTGCAGTGACGGGTCCCTTCCAATTTGGAGGAGGTGATTTCACGCTCACATTCACGGATGCAGTATCTTCGAGTTCGTGTTTCAGTGGAGTCTGTGAAGGTGCAGCAGGTTGTTTAGCAACGGTAAGTTGAGGTGTTTTCTGCAAAGATGCAGGCGTTGGTGTCGATCCAGCAGGTGTTTGACGAGCAGGCTTCTTTTCTGTAGATGAACCGTCTGGATTTGGTAATCCAAAGAACTGCCACAAACTTGCCATATACTTTCACACTCACAGGTCGAGATCATCAAGGAATCCTGACATATCTGTGCTTGCAGAAGTGCTTGGGGTATTGGTAGTTGTCGGCTGTGCAGATGCAGGTTGGCCCATTTGTGCAGACAAATACTGTTCACCGTAATGCTGCCATTGTTCCATTGTCCAGCCTTGTGGCAAACCACTTGCAGGTAGCGGTGGACCAGCTTGTGGGGCGGGTGCAGCAACGGGTTCTACGGGTTGTTGAGCGACCGGTTCTGAAAGGGCAGACAGTGCAGCTAGAGCGTCGCTGGCTTGTTGCGTTGGGGCTGGATTGTATGCAGCATAAGGATCGGCAGCTGGTTGTGCTGCATACGGGTCGGCAACTGGTTGTGCTGCGTACATGTCTGTTTGTACAGGTGCTTCAGCAGTGTAACTGGGTTGTTGGGCCGCATAGTCTGGCTGTGATGCTAGGCCTGGGGGCTCCATCGTTGGGACGGCAGTAAACGCAGAATATTTGTCTTCAACTTCTTCTTGTTTTGAGCGGGTGATGAGCAAGAATGCCGCCAACACCACGACGATGAACGCAAGGATGCCTAGGATGGCAGTAGGCACAGAGCCAATCGCCTCACTCACGGATTCAATAAATCCGTCCGCTGGTTGTTCAGTGACGGTGAGCGTAATGCTCGAAGATGAAGTTTCACCGTCGTCATCGGTGACCGTCAGCGTGAATGTCCACTGTCCTGGCTCAAGATTTGTTAGCGTATATTCCATGCCGCTGTAATCAATTTCACCGGTCATCTGGCCATCGAGATCACTGTCAATCAAATCACTGTCCCAGTCGTATTGAAGATTGAGTTTGTCGCTTGCAGTTTCACGAGATGTTACACCTGAAAGTGTAATGTTGTCGCCTTCCATAAGTTCAAACACGTTTGATGAATTGGTAATCGTGGCTGTTGGACCAAGGTTCTGAACGCTCACATTCACTGATGCCAGTGCTTTAGCGCCGTCATCATCTGTTACGGTTGCCGTGATTTGGCGTACGCCTCGAGTAGCCCACGACATGGTCATTTCAGTGCCTTGAGCTTCACAATCGTTGATCATGTTGCCATCGCTGTCACTGTCAATCATCGAATCCGTGTCCCAGCAAACTTCCAATGAATCGAGGTCTGATGCGGTATCGCTTACCTCTACACTGAGTGTGAGGTTGTCGTCCTCAAAGATTGGAATACTCGAGCCAAGTCCTGAAATTGTTGGCGCGACGTTGTTCACTTTGACCAAAGCAGTACGCACATCTGACCTTGCTCCATCGTTGTCGTATGCTGATACCTGAATGGTGTGGACGCCTGAAAGAGGCCACGATACGGTTGCTGCGGAAGATGGTCCCTTGGTGACTTCACTCCAATTTTCGATTAAATCGGATGGAATCCATTCAATGTTCAAATCGTCACGGTCGGAGAGAGTATCGCTTCCAACGATTCGCAGTAGAGCGACTTCGTCTTCGTTGAGTTCCCACATCCCTGCGGAATCTGGTGTCATGTTCATTCCGCCGAGGTAGAGTTCGGGGTAGGCCAGTGTTGGGGCGATATTGAGGACATCAAGCGTGCTGTTGACGGTTGTTGTCGCTCCGTCATCGTCGGTTGCAACTGCAGTAATGAGGACCGGTCCTTCACCCATTGGAGTGAAGGTACATGTTGGTTGAGTCAAACCCTCTTGGCAATTGAGATTGGGCCATGTGATACTGACTTGTTGTCCTGATGGAGAAACGCTGTCGCTGTCACCGCTATCGGTAGCATCAATTGTGATTTCGGATTCAACGTCGATGCTGTCGAGCATGCTGAGGTTGAGGAACGGTGCTCGGTTGAGCACGGTAACGTTCATTTCAAGAATGTCTTCATCGAGTTCTTCATCGAAAACAATGACTTTGACCATCCAATCACCGTCATCGCTCCAGTTCCAGTGGGTGATACAATCCGGTGCATCAATGACTTCAATGAGCCCTGGCTTCGATTCAAGCTCGAAGCGACAGTCGACATCTCCACCGTCTTCATCGAAACTTTCTGTAGCGTTCAGGATGATGCTTTCAAAGGTGTATTTGCCCTCATCGTAGGTGAACGATGCAGTTGGGGCGCGACCGATGAAAATATCCACACTTGCATCATTGTTTGACCTATTCGCGTCCTCTGTGACCAGTTCATCTGGGTCAACAGTAAACGATAGAGATTGGTTTCCAATTGCTGCATCTGCTGGGACAGTCCAATCCACAACTATACGTTGTTCACTGTATGAAGGGATGGCTGGTACGGATTGACGGGAACTGGTGCCGTCGGGCGTAACGACTTCAATTTCGGTCGGCGGTGAAGAGAGAACACCACGGTTTTGTGCAGGTATCGAGAACGAGAGGATATCGCCAGGGAGTGCTCCATATCCAATCGCTTTGTTGAGAGTAGTGACATCATTACCACGTGTGCGGGTCACGATGATTGAATCGGATTGTGCAACTAAATCGATGGCAACCACATTCAAATCTATGACGACGGTTGTTGCTCCGATAATATCGTTAACGGGATCCCAAACAATGATTCCGTTACTGGAGTAATCATCACTCGACGGTGTAGAATCCATGCCGTCCGAAACATTGAGCGTGTAATTGATGACTCCAGAGCCGTCGGTGGTTGGACTGGCTAACAAGTTCGTAGACTCGTATCGAATCTGCATGTTCGTATTTCCTTGCGGTGTGCCACTGGGCGAAGTTGCATAGGTTGCTGTTACAACCTGTTCAGAGTCTGGAAGTGTTGCTAAAAATTGCAGGTCGACATCAACTTCAATATTTCGTGTACCCGGCGAAGAACCGGTTGCAATCCCATACGAATCAGCCGGTGAATAACTCTTCAACAGCCAGTCAATGGTAAATCCTGCAGCGTTACTAACACGCATCCAAGAGTTGTATCGAACTGCGGGGCAGTACCAGTTGTAACCTTGTGAAACACCGGTTTCGTTCCATTCATTGATTTTGAATGAATCATCGCATCCGGAGTAAATAATCGAGCTGGTTCCGTCGGTTGGGACGCCATCAGCAGTGATTTGCCAGCTGTTGTTTTCTGGTCCCTCATTATCGAATTCAGTCGGGTCAAAGTAATCCGAACTTCCTGAGACTCCTGTGCCGCTGTAGAATGGCATGTACCATTGGTCGCCAGTGTGGAGTGGGAAGTCGTACTTCTCCTTTGGTGGTGAATAATAGGTGTCAAAGGTTATTTCACCTATATCTTGTTCGAGGAAGCCGAGATTGAAAGGTCTGAACCGTACATCAAGCGTGAATTCGGAGTTGACAACCGCAAGGTCACGAACTCGCACAAGATCTTCTCCTTCATATCCGATGTTGAGCCTTCCAGTCACTCCTTCAAGGGTCGCACCGTTGTTCCCAGATGTAAAATCGCCATCGAGGACGAGTTTGTACACAAGTGTCTGCGTACCGTCGAGAGTGATAAAGAGGATATCTTCGACTATGTAGGTTGTGTCACCTGTGAGGGTGTTCAGTGATGCGGAAACATTGGCTTGAGCAATCAGTTGAGCGACATCAAACTTGGTCTCATAGACCCACTCATCGCCAATACGCCATGTAGGTACATCGATGTCCTTGTTCCATCCCTCAGCATGCTGAACATTTTGTTCAGAGAGCTCTTGAGTTTGGTATGTTACCATACTGGATAACGGTGCTGCAAACATCAAAAATATCAATCCAAAGACGACGGGGTCAAAGCGATTCATAGTACTCCGATAGCGTCCTCCTACTTGAGAGGCTTGATTCTTCGTCCCGTAGGGACGATTCAAGGATGAGATGCTTGCGCATCGAGGTATTGTTGCCCGTAATGCGACCATTGTTCCGCAGTCCATCCTTCTGGTATCCCGTTTTCAGGAATCGGCGGGCCTTGTTCGATGAGTGGTACATTGTCCGGTAGTTCTACAGCAGGGAGTGATGGAATTGGGTCGCTGATTGGAACAATCTCTTCTCCAGTCGAAAACATTTGAGTTGATGGGGGAGTAGCTGGGCGTCGGGATTGTACTTGGTCGAGGAGAGCCTGAGTTTCAAACTCACGTTCGGCAGGGTCTTCACCAGCCATTTCCGCATTTTGCCATGGATCGTCCGACTCCTTCTTTTTCCGTCGACGCGTCAAGAGTGCCAAAATGAACAATGCTGAAACCAGTAATCCAAGTTGGGCAAGAGGATTCGCGTCTTCGCCGATGAATGCCGCACTCACTTCTTCGATTGAGGTTCGATCGGGTGGTGCTACAACGATGGACATGGTTGATTGCCCCGGACGCTCCGGGTTTTCATCCCATGCCATGGCTTTCACACGGACAGTCCCTGAATCACGGAAGGTATGGGTCACTGAAGAGCCAATTAAATCTGCATCGTTGTCTTTAATGCCGTCTCCATTGCTGTCAACGGTGATGTCTAAATCCCAAACAATGGTAAGTCCAGCGAGGTCATTCAGCGAATCAATGGTGCGGTCTGCACTCAGGTAACATTCTCTGTAAGCAACGCATTCTGTGTTTTGTAATCGAACAATTGGTGGCATATTCAACACCTCGACGACAAGCACTTCGCTGGATTGTGCTCCGTCATCGTCAGTAACGTGATAGATGATGGTGTGCGAACCGCTTCTGTTCCAAGCATAGGTGAGAACATCACCAGCGATGTCACAATCATCGTCAGCACCGCCGATGTCATCGCTGTCGATGCCTGGGTCGATGTCCCAACATTTGACAAGAGAGTCAATGTCGCTTGCAGTATCTGTAGAATTGCCTTCAATCGTCACCGATTGTCCTTCAGCAATCGGGAGCAAGGACACCAGCGGTTGAATGACCGGTGGGACATTACGGATGTTAATCCAACGTTCCTCAATTGAACTGGCCTCTCCATCGTTATCACGAACTTCCAAGCGGATTGTGTGAAGTCCAGCAGTGTTCCACTGCATGGGGAACGTCGAGGTTCGTCCGCTGAACGTATACATCAACGATGGCTGCTCACCATCCGGCCACCATGTATGCGTCAAAGATTCCAAATCATCAACAGAATCGAGAGCTTGCCCTTTGACCACAATGGTTTCATCTTCATCTAAGTGCCAAATTTGCTGTTCATCACTTTCGAGGAATTGGTTGTTTTTCTGCAATGCAATGGAGGTTCCGTGAGGCGCTATATTTGAGAATTGAATCTCAATAGTGGCTGGTGTTATTGCGTAGTCATCATCTGTGGCTATGGCTGTAAATGTGTGCAAGCCTTCGGTCGGAGCAGTCGTGGTACATACTCGAGTGTAATATCCTTCGTCGCAGAGGGTATCTGGCCAGTGGACATCGACGGCTCCGGGCCACACATCTTCCGAATCGGAATCGTTGGCAAAGGCGTAGAGAGTAATTGGGTGTTCTACTTTCACCTCGGTTCTTGAACTGAGGATTTGAATTTCTGGATTTCTGTTGGCGATGAGGACATTCATGATTGCAGTTTGTTCATCTTTTTCTTCATCAATGACCGTGATTTCAACAGGATAATTGCCATCATCAGTCCATGTCCAATTGACCGTACAGGAGGTGGAAGGAACGGTTTCCCACGCCCAGATTCGAGAACCATCATCATAGGGGATTTTGAATTCGCAGGACACAATACCTCCATCCTCGTCAAAGCTTTCATTGGCGGACAGTTGCAGTTCTTCCAATGTCATTGCGATTGGTTCGGTGAACACTGGTGTTGGTAGTCGCCCAACAAACATGGAGATGAGTGCTTGATTGTTGGTTGAGTTCGCATCTGCACTGTTGATACCACTTGGGTCTGCTTGCCATGATACCGGTACAATGCCAATTGCTTGCTCGCTCGGGACCGTCCAAGTAAAGTTCACTTTGTGAGCCTCATAGGTCGCCAGCGCAGGCAGTGGGTGAGATGAGGTCTGTCCGTCAGGATGTGTAATTGACATTGTTGTCGGGGTACTGGATGAAAGTCCTCTGTTTTGCACTGCCACTTCGATAAGCAGGTCATCGCCCGGCAATATATTCCAACCGGAAAGGGAATTCAATTCAGTAAGAACTCCACTTCGATTTCTCAGAACTTTGCCAAAATCCTCGCTTGCAATCAAATCAAGTCCAATCAGGTATTCATCGAGTGTGATTGTGGTCGAGCCAACAGATGTTCCAAACGAGGAAGCAGCACTGGGCTGGATTCTTGCGACGATGCCGTGACTTGCCCAATCAAATGCCGACTCTGAAGCGTCTTTGTCATCACCCATATCTATCACAAAAAATGCACTACCGTTGCTTTCGGTAGTCGCTAATTGCACAAGACCAGTTGCTTCATGATGAACTTCAACCGGGATGCCGCTCGCAGTTGTAAAGCAGTTTGCGGATGCATTGACCCAAACGCCAATCGGTGTGTTGAGTGCGGTGATTTCGCTTTCCAATTCGACCATCAAGCATTCGTCCCGAGTTCCAGGATTGGTATACTGGTCAACTCCTGTCGAATCAAGCGGAATGTATTGCTTCAGACGGAAATCAATGACAAGGCCAATATCGTCTTCAGTGTGCAACCAAGCAAAGTTTCTGGCCTCAGGGCAATACCAACGGTAACCACTTGCCTCGCCATTGCTGTTGATCGAAGTCAGTTCGTAGGAGGCGTTGCATCCTCCGTAGCCGATGGTTTGTCCATAGTCGTTACGCGGTTTTCCTGTGTTGGTGACTTCCCAAGTGGTGCTGTTGGTGTCGGTTGTCGGGACTGGAAACGGCGTAATGTAATCGCTTGAGCCGGACCAAGCAGTCGATGAAGTCGTGGTTGTAGTCCATTGTTCGTTCGCTCGAATCGGGAAGTCATAGACTTCGTTTACCGGACTGTATGTACTGGTTATGGTGATGTCACCAAGTATTTGAGCGAGGCTTGAAAGGCCGTAAGGGACGAATCGGATGTACAATTCAAGATCACTGCGCATTGATGAAAGGTCGCTTACTCTGAGGTATTCAGTTTGCTTGAATGTAATGAACACGTTTCCGCTGTATCCGTCAAGTGAGACTCCAGACTTGTCAAAGTTTGCGGATGTCTGCAGAGTGTACGCTAGGACAGACATATTGTCGACTGAGCGTTCAGTAATGGCCATCACTTGCGCAGTTGTATCACCATAGATCTCTCCTACTGTGGCTTGTACACCAGAATCGGTGACAAGTTTGGTTGGATCAAAGGTTCCCGAGTATATCCATTTGTCACCGACTTTCCATGTTGGTACATCACTCACTCCAGGGTTTTCAGATGAAAACTTTGGCGAATCTGCCTCTTCCAACAACGGTTGATTCAGCAGAGGTTGAGTTGTTGCTAAGCACAGCAAGGCCACGAGCATCAATGGAGATGCCAATCGGAGCGGACGCGTGCCCATGGTGGGCCACACTCGCAATAGGACATCAAGACTTCTCTCGAACTCTTTGACAAACTCAGAGAAGGTCAGCCAATTCGTCCTTGATAATTTCGACGGCTTCGAGGATTTCGTCCTTGTGCCGTGCACCGGTAATAACCATCTTACCACTGCCGAAAATCAAGCAGACTACCTTTGGATAGTCAAGTCGGTAAATCAAACCAGGGAATTGTTCTGGTTCGTACTCGACCTTATCGAAGGGCAAGTGGAAAGTAAGGTTGTTGAGGTTGAGTTTACGAGGAACGCCAGCGAGTGGTTCGTTGGTAAATTTGTCGTTTCCATCGTAGTCTTCAGGGTAGTGAAGTGCGTAGGTTGCAACCATGTTTTGAACCTCGATTTCGACTTGGTCCAAATCCCAAGTTTCAATTCCAGCATCACGAAGGTCAGCAATCATTCTCTCGATTCCAGTTTCAATATTTGCTTCGTCTTTACCACCGGTACAAACCGCACGGCCTGATCGGAACATGAGGATTGCAAGTTTTGGATCGGTGACTCGGTAAACAACACCTGGGAATTGTTCTGGTTCGTATTCACAGTTGAGCTGGATTGCAATATCCGGCAAATCGAGTTCTTCTGCGACACGGGTGCTCGCAACAACATTCACTACAGTTAGACGTTCTTCATCGGTTGTCATGATAGGCCCATATATAACGACTATATAAAAAGAAGGCAGGCACCTTACCTCATTCCACCAGCAAAAAAAGCGTACTGCGACGGTTATTCTTGACCTGTCGCCCACAAAGGCATATTCTCGCACTCGTCAACCGTTAAGCCAGCGTTACCAAACTTGGAAATAAGTGTCCGGCCCCCGGCCAATTCAATCGCCTCACTGGTTTGTTTTGGGTGTCGTGTGAGTGCAACCATGCACCCTCCTCCACCAGCCCCGGTGAGTTTAGCACCGAGTGAAGTGGGCGCTGCCGCCCGAATCAGTGTTTCGAGTTCGGGACATGACACGCCAAGGCCTTGAAGCATAATCTGATTCTCGGACATAGCCCTTCCCACCGCTTCATAGTCGCCTTCTTTGAGCGCTTGAATCCCTCGTCGTGCAATCACTCCAATGGTTTGAATCTCTTTGATACGTTCGGGTTTTGCAGCGATGGCAGCAGCGACTTTTGCCACCTGATTTGATGTAGGAGCGTAAACGCCTGTGTTTCCGATAACCAAATACAGGTCATCGGTAGTTTTTGGTAAGTGAACCGAATGAAGATTCCACGTTCGTTCTCCATCCTCCATACTTAGCTTGCGTGTGTACAGATACTCGACATCATTCTCAACAGTATCACTGAGCAGTACTACACCTCCATGAGCACATGTTGAGGCATCCATCGGTGAAGCTCTGCCTGCTTGTGCCACTGCTTCAACAGCGTGAGCGAGTAGGGCGCATTCGTCGAGAGAAATGATTTGTTTGCCGTGAACATAATGATTCATCGGTGATCCGGCTTGTAAGGGTGAAAGTTCGCGATTTCCTGCAATGTACACCTCACTGTTGTCGATTGAACTCGCATATCCTTCTGCCCATGTCGCTGGATTTTGCAAGTCATCGACCGAAGTGTACCATCGTCCACGAGCGCATCGCAACGCCGCACTTGCGGCAACTGAAAGTGCGGCTGATGAGCCGAGACCGGATGCAGGAGGAATATCTCCTTTGACTTGGATTGTTATTCCAGGTGCGCCCTGGGACGTCTGCCACAATCGATTACGTAGCGCCTGAACATGGGGGTGTTTTCTCGAATCGAAATGCATCCCGTCAATCTTCCACGGTGTTTCACCGGACTGAACGGATTCGAGCGTCACAGAAATACGTTGCTCGATTGCCACCGCAACCGCAGGCTCGCCATACACCACTGCATGTTCGCCGAACAGGATACATTTCCCCGGCGCGCTTGCTGTAACTCGGCCCATGGTATCCCCTTGGTGTTCACGAGGAACGTTCGCTTCATATCCCTTGTTCTTCATTCACTGCCATTGAACGAGAATTGTCGGTGCATTGAAGGGATGAGCGCGTCTGCCATTACCTGCGGGAATCCCCCCTTGAGATGAGTTATCATGGAACATCCTTTGACAATGAGTTATGGCCCAGTTTCTGGATGGATACTTCTTTTGCTTCTCGGAGGTATTTCGGGAGGTTTCTTCCTCTATCAAGTCGTCAAGGCTTCACGTTTGGTTCTCAAGGGAGCGCCTGACAACCGCTTTGACAACTGGGGTGCTCGAATCATGGAAGTCATCACGGGATGGCTCGGTCAAAAGAAAGTACTCAAGGACCGCATCGCTGGCGGAATCCACGTCCTCATGTTTTGGGGCTTTCTCATGCTTTCAACCGATATGTTCGACCTTGCCACAGCGAATTGGTTTTCTCACAATGTTCTTCCCGATCTCGTTCGAGGTCCGTGGAATCTTATTGTTGAAACGGGATACACCATTGCACTGGTTGGTTGCGTCGCTGCATTAACTCGCCGTGTAGCGTTCACTCCAGAGAAACTCAAAGGAAAGTCGCAACTTGAAGGAAACGCTATCCTGTTGCTCATCATGACCATTACAGTTACATCGTTCTTCGTCGAAGCTGGCGAATCAACGGTTTCCAAGACTTGGGAACCAATTGGCTATTGGGTTGCTACTACCATTGTGCCTACAACATCAATTGTCGTAGGTGCTTACTGGATGCATATGCTTGCAATATCGACGTTTTTGTTTTTGATTCCGCTGTCAAAACACATGCACTTGGTTATGGCGTTCCCGAATGTATTCTTCCACGACATGCGTCCAATGGGGACGATGGAGCCTCTCGCAAGAGGCGAGGACGGCAAGGCAGTTTCGCTTGATGAACTCGACATCGAATCCTTTGGCACGGTCAACTACACTGACTTGACGTGGCGAAATCTCATCGATGGTTGGGCTTGCACATCATGTGCCCGTTGTCAAGATGTCTGTCCAGCGTATGCCTCCGGTAAAGCACTCAACCCGATGCAAATCATCCATGATGTACGCCATTATGCCAATGACAATTCCACTGCTCTTCTCGCCGGTGAAACTCCTGAGCAGGACATTATTGCAAGGTTCGGTGAAGACGCAATTTGGGCGTGCACAACCTGTCATGCATGCGTCGAAGCCTGTCCTATATACATCGATCATGTTCCTAAGTTGACCGACGCTCGCCGTCATTTGATGATGGAGAGAATGGAGTTTGACGAATCCGTAGAGGAGACGGTCATGCCTCTCATGGCTACCATCGAGAACTTGGAGTCCGACTCGAACCCGTACGGTCTGCCTGCTCACGAGCGTGGCGATTGGGCTGCAGATTTGGACGTCAAGGTTGCAGAACCAGCAGAATACATCTACTTCGCAGGATGCGCTGCTTCGTTTGACGAACGCAACAAAAAGGTGGCTAGAGATACCATCAGTGTGATGAAAGAAGCTGGTTTAGATGTCGGTATTCTCGGTATGCAAGAAGGATGCAGCGGTGATGCTGCACGCCGTGCTGGAAACGAATATCTTTTCCAGATGCTGGCTGAGACGAACCTTGAGACATTCGAAGAAATTGGCGTAAAGAAGATTGTAGCATCCTGCCCACACTGTTTCCATACTCTTGGTAAAGAATACAAGGACTACGGTGGCGAAGACATTGAAGTTATGCACCACTCGCAACTCATTAACCACTTGCAGAAGGAAGGAAAGTTACCTCAGCCAAAACATGATGGTTCAGTTACCTATCACGATCCGTGCTACCTTGGCCGAATTGGCGGTGAACTTGATGCTCCTCGTGATGCTATCGGTGGCGTTGCGGTTGAGGCTGAACGCCACGGCATGAATTCGTTCTGTTGCGGTGCAGGTGGCGCTCAAATGTGGATGGAAGAACACGTCGATGACGATCATGACCGAGTGAATATCATTCGCTCAAAGGAACTGGCACAGACCGGTGCGGAAACCGTTGCAGTCGGTTGCCCATTCTGTTCAACAATGGTTACAGATGGTCTCAGTGCCATCGGTTCTGAAATGGAAGTCAAAGATATTGCAGAAATCGTTTGGGAACAAATTAAAGCGAACGATGCAGCAATTGAAGCTAAAAAAGCCGAAACTGCCGACGCCTGAGCACCATTGAGGTGGCACAGTGAGTAAACGCCTGTCTCACAGCGCCCTTCTTGCTTGGTATGCTGAATCAAAAAGGGATTTACCTTGGAGGCACACCACCGATCCATGGAAGATTCTCCTTTCTGAAATACTTCTTCAGCAAACACAAGTGAGCCGAGGCATACACTACTGGGAGATGCTTGTTGAACGTTTTCCGACGCCCCAATCCATGGCGAATGCCGACGTCGATGTAGTGTTGCACCTTTGGCAGGGAGCAGGTTACTACAGCAGAGCACGCCGACTGCACGCTCTTTCTGTTCAGGTATGCATGCCGATAGTGGATGGCGGATTTGGAGGTAACCTACCCAAAACTGCTGCTGAATTGCTGACATTACCTGGCGTTGGCCCATACACTGCAGCAGCAGTTGCAAGTATTGCTCACGGAGAGTCCGTCGCATGCGTCGACGGTAACATCCGACGGGTGATGGCTCGCCAGACAAAAAGTGTTGAACCCACAATGAAGGAGGTTGAAATCTGGGCGAATGACATTCTCTACCAAGACGATGCAGGGGACTGGAATCAAGCTTTGATGGAACTTGGAGCAACCGTTTGTACACCGAAACGCCCGTTGTGCGAGCAGTGTCCAGTATCTTCTTCTTGCACCGGAATGAGCGAACCGCTTCGCTATCCGCAACCAAAGAAAGTCAAGCGAAAACGACTTGACCTCAAATGCGCCCTTCGCTATGATGCCAATGGCTTGCCAGAGTTGGTGCAACGAGGGAGTGACGGTATTCTTGCAGGGATGTGGGGGCCGCCGATGGACGAGAATCTCGATATCACTGGACTGGAACTGATTGGCATTGTTGAACACACACTTTCTCACCGTGATATCTTTGTCGAAGTGTGGCACGGTTCATGCCATCGAGGAACTGAACCATCAGATGTCGCAATTTCATCACTCGATCGTAAAATATTGGCTTTACGAGGGAACTAAATGCACATTCTCATTGAAAATCAATTCTTTTGTAAATCTCTACCAATCGAAGCAAGTGACACCATCAAGCCTACGATAAGCAGGTATTCAGCAGGTGCTGCAATGTTAATGGCTGGTTGAATCTGGTTAAGTATCTCAAACTGGGGGTTTACAAGATCTAAACTCTCCCTTTTCCAGAAGATATATCCTCCCAAAGAGAGGTTCATCGTAAGAATCCCCATACCAGTCATCCATAATCCTGCCTTGCGTAGTTTTGAGGTTTGAGATACAACGTTTGAATGCATTATATGCATCGATACTCCCCAAATGAATCCTCCAACGAATACGAGAACTGTCGTGATGGTGTGAAGCAGGAGTGCATCGTACATGTTCGCAAAAGCAAGAACAGACAGCGATAGACCAGATAAGATGCCAAAAGGAAGTGAGATTCGCTTCAATTTGGAATCCTGTTCTCTAACCATGAGGCTCAATCGGTAGGCAAGAATACATATGACAACGCCCGTGATTGCTAAACCAGTGGTGAAAACCATTCGCTCAGGCCCAGGATAATCCGATTCCGACACGAAGAAGGGGATTGCTCTTGCATTGCCGCTGAATGCGTGAATCGTCATGGACGTAACGACAGTCGTCAAGGGGAGCAGCCATCCAAGGCGAATGAGCATTGAATCGGAAACTTCCATCCCTGCGATTTTAATCCCGTTTTCCGTATTCATACTCACTTTAGGAACTCCTCCACAGTATCTTGAATACAGGCTTCAAATGACTCCCACTCGATTCCGAGAATATCTGTTGCCTTCTTTGATGAGAAATTTGCATCTCCTTCAAAATAACCTTTGACAGCCTTACGGGTCATGCGGCGCTGTGCACCAAACAGACCCATCAACCAATCCTGAAACACCACGATAAACATGAGTGAACGGGGAATTGCTCTTCGAGATGCCTTGGTTTGTGGGTATTGATTTTTGATCGCCTTGCAGACCTCGGCAATGGTTTTGTTTTTGTGCGGTGCTACGATGAATCGCCCTTCTGCTTCATCGATTTCAAAGGCGAGTCGGTGAGCCTTTGCCACATCTCGCACGTGTACAATTGGAATTGGTATTTTCGGAACGACTGGGAACTTACCTGCCATAGCATCGGGGAAGTAATCAATACTCGGCGTGGGTTTGACAAATCCACCACCCAAAACGCCTCCTGGGTTGATGACTCGCAAATCGATTTCAAACTGCTTCGCCAGTTCCCAAGCCCGTTTTTCAGATTCTGTCTTGGCAACGGTATACGGGGAATAGCTACCTGTTTGCCAATCGTCTTCGTTTTTCTCACGTCCTTTAGGAGTACTTCCAATTGCAGCAACACTCGATGTATAGACGATACGAGGGATTTTTGCTTCGTGGGCAGCATGGAGCAGGTGTGTCGTCCCCTTGACAGCAGTGTCAATGATGATGTCGGCCTTCTCCGAGTTTGAGTAGACTGTAGCGGTGTGGAACAGTGCGTCGCACCCGATTATCGCCTCCTTCCATACATCAGCATCCAATACATCGGCTTGCACCAGCTCAAGTCGATCTTCACAATTCAAGTCCACTGCATGTTGACGAACATGATCGACTTTAGAGGGATCATCCAAATCGCGAACAGAGCCGATGACGTTGTAGCCGTGCTCAAGCAAATCTCGCACAATGTGATTTCCAACATGACCGTTCACGCCGGTGACGAAAATCTTCATCGAAGACGCGGGCTTGACTCCTGCCATACCTACCGGACATGAGATTTGGACTTAACTTTGAAGTGAGGCTGTTCACACCGTTGGTTGAATCCCATGCCAATTCGCCTGTACGATACTCGGAGGAGAGACAAAGTCGAATTCTCAACCATGGAGCCTGGAAAAGTCTCGATGTATGTTTGCGGCGTAACCGTCTATGACCGATGTCATCTTGGCCATGCTCGCTGTTACCTCGCCTTCGATTTGATTCATAGATGGTTAGAAAAATCAGGATATGATGTTCACTATGTTCAAAATTTTACCGACATTGATGACAAAATCATTCAGAGAGCGAACGAAACGGGTGGTGATTGGAAGGTACTGGTTGACCAAAACATTGCGACTTACTACGAAGACATGGATGCATTGAACATTCTACGAGCGGACGATTACCCTCGTTGTACCGAATATGTCGATGACATGATTCGAATTACTCAAGACCTCATCGATAAGGGTCATGCCTACCAAACCGATGAGGGTGTCTACTTCCACATCGATTCAGCGCCAGAGAAATACGGCATGCTTACGGGCCAAAACATCGAGGCAGTCCGCTCTGGTGCGGGCGGCAGAGTTGACGCAACAGGATCTTCAAAGAGGGATCACAAAGATTTCGCTTTGTGGAAATCAGCAAAACCCGATGAACCGACATGGGAATCGCCTTGGGGTCCAGGTCGACCAGGGTGGCACATCGAATGTACCGCAATGTCGATGGATTACTTTGGTGCGCAATTTGACATTCACGGTGGTGGACATGATTTGCGGTTCCCGCATCATGAAGCAGAAATTTTCCAGGGTGAATGCCATACTGGATGCAGTCCCGTTGTCCATCACTGGTTGCACAACGGATTTGTCAACATCGATGGCGAGAAAATGAGCAAATCCTTAGGTAATTTCTGGACCATACGCGACATTCTTGAGAAAGTCGATGCTATGGTGCTTCGTTTCTCGCTCATTAACGCTCATTACCGTTCACCCATCGACATGAACGAAACCTTACTGAAAGATGCTGAAAGGAACTACAACCGGCTGCTTGAGACGTACGTCCGAGTCCTGAAAGTGGCTTCAAATTCTCCAAATCCAGTTGACCTTCCTCACGCTGACATCACCAGTCAACAGCCTTTCTCCCGTTCACTCGGCCTGCTGGAAAAGATGGGCGAGGGATTTGCGCAGGCCATGGATGATGATTTCAATAGCCGTGACGCCATAGGAAAGGTACTCAGTGCTGTTCGCCAAATGGCGAAAACCATGGACAGTGGCCTTGATGATGTGGACCAACACGCTTTTGCTCACTATGCCGTTGACTGGCTTGAAGAAACAGCAGGTTCAGTTTTGGGAGTGCTTCCTAGCCGTGAGATGGCACTGGCTGAACCAGTGGAAGACCCACGTCGAGCTGAGGTTGCCGAACAGGTCGAAATGTTACTTGTTGCCCGAAGTGAAGCGCGTTCAACCAAAGATTGGGGCAAGGCCGATGAAATACGGGATCAACTCAACTCGATGGGCGTCGTGGTCGTCGATACTCCTGACGGACCATCGTGGAAGCTTGCGTGAACTCACTCTTCTTCCTTCGCCATAGAACTCGACTTGTAATCCATCGGAGGTGGGGCCGGTACAAACCCTGTCGACTCCTTTTCTGTATTTACAGCGCCATCGAGTGCGTCGTCATCCCACATCTTTTCGATGTAAGCTTCTTGACTCAAGTTCAGTTCATCGCCACCGTTTCGACTGAGGAAAAACAGTCCTCCAACAATCACGGCAAGAACTCCAACAAGCAAGTATTTCGCATTGCTTTCATCAGAATCTCCGGAGGTTGAATCTGCGTCGGAGTCACCTGATGCATCGGTGGTATCTGTGTTATCCGTCGTATCTGTTCCATCGGTTGTGTCTGTGCCATCCGTCGTGTCAGTTCCGTCGGTTGTATCTGTGCCGCCTGTATTGTCTGTGCCATCGGTCGCACCGCCGCTGTTGCCGCTGTTGCCGCTGTTGCCGCCTGTATTGCCAGCGTTCGATGGGTCTGTTGTCAAGTCGACATTGACACCGTTACGGTCGCCATCTGCATCCATTGAGATGTCATAGTAGGCGTAGAGTTTGGACAAGTCGACGTGTGTGTTGGCCCATGTCGAGCGGTTGATGACATCGAAGTAGCGATCATCCCCAGTGGTGAAAATTGGGTCAACTGTCATATTCTTCAATTGAGAAACTCCAGTGTTGGCAGCGTTCTTTCCATCGAATTCAGTATCGAGGTACGCTTGAACATCTGCATCGGTTTCCCATGCGACGTTATCTGGCGCAGACCAGTGTTGGCGAATATCAGAGACATCGTTTCGCATTGCCATAGCCATTCCAGATTGGATGCTTTCCCAAGTTTGGGATCCGTCAACTTCAGACATCGAAGTCACATCGACAGCCTTTGAGACGCCTCCACCAGTAATTGGTTCCCAATCGTCTTGGTTTATGGCAGTCATGATATCCGTGTCTCCGAAGACAGCTTTCCCTTGAACCACAGTCAGTCGGACATCAGCATCGATCGCTTCAATCAAATTACGGTAAGGATCCTCGTGGAAGGTGTCCATCACAACGATGTCTGCGTACATTCCAGCCTTGAGTTGCCCTACAAAGGAGCCCCAATTTGCTGCTTTTGCAGGATTGCTTGTGACCATTGCAGCTAGTTCGTAATCGGTAAAGTAGGTGTTCATCACGTCTTTGTTCCAAAGATCAGCCACTTTGAGCTCGTGAAGGTTGTTCTTCGAACCGCTTGGACCCCAGTCGGGTGCCAGGGATATGGTGACGCCTGCAGCATCTGCGGCTCGGACATTGGTCGTGTTCCCGTAGAGGAGGAGGTTCGAAATTGGCGACCATACCAAGTCTGCTCCGACCGTCGCCATCTTGTCAAATTGTGAGCGGTCAAGTGCAGTTCCGTGAATGACAACGGTTTCATCCATGATGAGCCCCTTATCCCATAGAGCGTCAAATTCGGACTTACTGCTGCTGTCCACACCTTCTGCCAAATGCACAAACCAAGCGTTCAATGAGCCAGATTGGTTTTGAGATATCAAGTGACTTCCAGTGTAGTCGTCATCAGCAGCACCGCACACAGCACATGTTGATATGCCATCTTGGCCAAAATTGTACAACTCGACGTTGCGAGCCAACATGCTGTCCCAAGCGGAAGTTCCTGAGCCTGGTGAGCCTTGTATTGCAGTCACTCCACCGGCTACGGCTTGTACTTCTGCATACTTCATTTGTTCACTTGCCATTCCCCATCGGTTGTTTTGTTGAACGTTGTTCTTCATCCAGGTGATACTTGGGCCGTAATCGTAGTTGTTGCCCCACTGGTATCGGTTGGTGTATCCACCTTCGTCAGAGCGTTGACTTTCACTCAAGTGGACATCGAAATCCCACAATGGGATGTGGTTGTAATGGACATGGTTGTGCAAGTCAATGAGACCAGGGTAGATGGTCCCGTTGGTTTCGATGATGACCGCGTTGGTAAGGTCGGCGGTAACAGGAACCGAGGAACTCGATGACCAAACGCCTTCGATCTTCCCGTCACGAACCAACACATTGCCTTGGTTGAGGACGCTGTTTTCGTTTTCCATGGTGACGACTCGGCCTTTGAGAATGTAAGCATCTGAACCAGCTTCCTGCACTTTGAAGCATTTTACGATATTGAGAGCGACGGTAGAATCTGCGTCACCTGGGCCCCAGCCTGGCGTAGGGTCAACTTGGATTGCGTTTCCTGAGGAATCAATAACAATCGAATTGCCGTAGAATCCGAATTCTTTAGGAATCGTCATCGAGTTGACAAGTGTGTTTGAAGTATCGGTAATCGAGACAGTTTCTTCTTCGAAATAATTGAGTACAATGTCGGAATCTGCACTGAATACCACGATTCTCTGATCGGGGTCGATTACTGTATTCCATGCGAGTTGACATGGTGGACTGCCCGAGGTTGAACTGAGAACCCAATCAGACACATTCACCGGTGATGAACCGGTGTTCCACAATTCGATGAATTGGTCGGAATACTTGCCGTAGTCCCCATCGTTGTTCCAGTCAACAGCATTGTAGATGTTCGCATTGGTTGCGTTGGATTTGAGTTGGTTCGGGCTTCTGAAGAGTTCAGAGACCACGATGTCGGAATTTCGAGCCTCAACTTCGGCGACGTTGGCTTGTTCAAGTGAACTTCCATCGGCTGGAATCAAGGGTGCAAGAAACAAAACGAGGACAAGTAATGTCGTCAGTCGGGCTAGGCGCATAAATTGGCCTTTTGCAGTGAGCACATGAACTCGTCGCTTTGGTGGTTTGGAACGAACATGTTGAAGTAGCGCCGATTTTGAAGAGGAAATATGGCCACAGTAGAGATTCTTGAACCGAACTTTTCCGACATAATCGACAACAATTCACTCGTTCTTCTCGACTTCTGGGCGGAATGGTGTGGGCCATGCAAAGCCTACGGTCCCGTGTACGAGCGAGTATCCGAAGAATTCCCAGATGTTGTTTTTGGTAAAATTGACACTGAAGCAGAGCCAATGCTCTCTCAATCGTTCAACATTCGCTCTATTCCAACAACGGTTGCTTTCAAAGATGGTATCGGTGTTTTCATGCAGCCGGGGGCTCTTCCTGAAGATGCTCTACGTGATTTGGTCGTCAAACTTGGAGAACTGGATATGGACGAAGTCCGTGCCGAAATGGAAGCCCAAAGGGCGGCCCAAGAAACTGAATCTGAGTGATTTAGCTGCCGATTCAAACAGCCGGTGTGTTCAAGAAACATACCCTGTCCCGTAGTATCATGAACTTCCGCCCGTGGCTGATTTTGTTCGTAATGTTGACAACGAGTTTGTCCGGCTGTTTCGGCGAACAACAGATTGACGTAGGCGGTACTGAACCATCGTACGATGTTTATCCTGAACCATGGGATCGCAGTCAAATGCAATACGATGACTCAGACATTTATTCTCGGGTGACGCAAAACGGCTCGTACCCAATCGACACTGTACAGTCGGTCTATGTTGCAGTTCCTAGCATCACCGCTGCTGACGGGGGATCTGGCTTGACCGGGGGTGCAGAGGTCCACCTCGGACTTTGGATGCCTGTGATTGATGGGTGCGACTGGGCTGCTGCCAATCTTTCATCGGAATGTCAAATCCCAGTCATTGCTGAAGTCGGACCGTACTACAACGATGGAGATGTCGACGCTCTCACTCCTGCTGACCGACTTGGTAAATTCCTCATTGAGAACTATGTTCCTCACGGATACGGAGTTGCACAAGTCTCCGTGTTCGGAACCGGAGAATCAAACCACTGCATGGACCTTATGGGAACCGACGAACAGCGTGGTATCGATGCAGCGGTTACATGGCTCGGAACTCAACCATGGTCCAACGGTAAAGTCGGAATGATTGGAAAATCATACGATGGCTCCACGCCTTGGCAAGCCGCAACGTTTGGCAATCCTCATTTGGCTACCATTGTTCCAATGTCGGGACTCATTGGTGTTCACGAACTCATGTGGCGCAACGGTAGTATGGAAGCCCGTGGTATGATTATGCACAACGGTGTCTACGGCTCTTTTGGTGTCGATGGTGATGCCGAAGATCCAGAGAATCTCTGTGAAGGATATCTGGAAGGCTATGTCAACGGACCTGCAGCGTATCTTTCTGGCGGAATGGTGGACTATGCTGGAAACACCTACTGGACTGAACGTTCCTTCCTCGATCGAGTTATTGAGAACTACCAGGGTTCAATCTACATCATTCAAGGTATGCAGGATTGGAATGTTGACCCGCACATGGCTTTCCCAACGCACCAATTGGTCGAAGCGGCAGGTATCGAAACCAAGACACTTGCAGGCCAGTGGGCCCACGATTATCCTGACCGCAAGTCGGGGCATGAAGCACTTCCATCAGGCGAAGGAGCGGAAGCTTACCCCTACACCCTACGCTGGGATTGGGCCGATGAGATGCTCTACTGGTTTGACTGGTACCTCAAGGGCGAGGGTCGTGCGCCAACCTTGGGAGTTGAAATGCAAGACAACCGAGGTGGCTGGAGATTTGAGGCGACCTATCCTGCTGAAGATACCTTCTACATGGAAATCGGAGCTGCAGACATGAACCCAAGCGGTGCTTCGATGGTTACGACCACAGAAACCATCACACTTTCCTACGGTCCGTTCGAAGATGATGTTTACATCGCTGGTATGCCCACCTTCCACATTCCAATTACGACGCATTCAACCAACGGGGCTCACGCCTATTTGGAAATGAGCGACGATTCTGGAATGCGCCTTGGTCATGCCGTTATGGATTTCCGATTCGCTGACGGTGGCCGTGATGGAGACGTCGCTCTCGGTGCATTTGTTTCAGTGACAGGCCTCATGGAATTCATGCCAATGGATATCTTCCTCTCTGCGGGGGAATCCATCCAAATTACAATGTCACAAACCGGCCAGGATTACGTTCCTTCTCCAGGTGCCATTGGTGGATATTCAGTCAATTGGGCGGGCGCTACGCTAACTCTTCCGTTGGTGAACAGGACTTGTGCCGATCTCTTCCAGGCTCCAATGCATGATTATTCGGTCGATGCAGCACGCTTGTGCTAATCAGTCGAACATCGTTAGAATCTCGCGGAACAGCGTTTGAGCATGTCCTTCACTGCGCTCAACCAACCGCTTGACAATGAGTTCTGGCGTGGAACGAGCAAGGTGGTTTCGCTTCGGTGTTCGGTCAACCATGAGTTCTAAATTGGCATCTAAGCCTGTAGCTTCAATTCCGTCGACTCTCAAGTCGTTACGTCCCGTTGCCTTGAGAATAGCTGGTGCGAGGTGGGTTACCAACAACATTGTCGTGTCGTCTTGGGCTTCTGCAGCAAGTAACATTCCTGCGATGATACGAGCGCCAGCACCCGGTTCAGTGATCGCTTCCAGTTCATCAGCAAGAATCAGTTTCGGTGTTGGGTCACTGACCACATTGGCCAGTTCTACGAGGGTTTGTTCCAGTGCGCCAGCACTTTGAGTTCCACCGGCCTTGGCAAGAATATGCATGGCATCGACCTGCCCAACACGCGCAGATTTCGCAGGAACTGGAAGTCCCATGTGTGCAAGAATGCAAGTGTGTCCGAGCAGTTCAAGCAACGTTGTTTTCCCACCGGAATTTGCACCAGTTAGAAGTGCGAGAGACTGTTGGTCTCCGTTTTCACCGGCGCCTCCTAATCCGTAGGTGACAGGGTCAGGCTCACACCCGAGTAACAAATGCCGTCCTTCTTCTATGTAGATTCCATGTTCGACAAAATCTGGAAGAACACATTCCCTTGCCTTGGCCCAAAGGGCGATACAAACCCACTGATCGAATCCGATAAGAGCACGAACCGCATCTTCACATCGAGAACGGAGTGGACCAAGTTTTTTTGCGAGCAGGAGCATGTGTTCAGTTTCTCCAGTCTTGAGTTTTTGCTCAAGTGCTTGGTCAATTTCATCAATGACTTTCCTGTTTATTTTTGCCGGCCATTGTGAGGCAAAGATATCGTACGGGCATCGGACTCCTGTGCCTTCTAATGTTTCAACCATCGATTGTTTCGCCTTCTGCATTGCCTCTGTGATGACATCACTGGTTGCTTCCTGTAATTTTCTCTGGAAGGCAGCTCCATCCGAGAGTGCTTCGAGCAGTTCTGCCCCACTCAAGTTCATTTTGGCATCATCCATCGCTTTGGCTACTTCATCGTTCACTTGTTCTTCCAGTCCTTTAGCGACTTTCCAAAGCGTGTCTTTCACTTCTGCAATAATTTCAAGATCTCCTTGGTCATCTATACTTTCTAGAATCTCAGGCAAGTGTTCAAGGCCAGTCACAATTGAGAATAATTCATCAATAAAGGGGTGAGATTCTGTCGATGTGCGGGCCATTTTCACCACATCTGCAACGACCGTAAGAGTGCGAAGGTTTTGGCGGAACCAGTCAATCGTTCGTTCGGGAAGAATCAATTCGCTTGATGCTGTTTTTGGGAGGATAACCCATCCATCTGGTGCTTCGTCTGGAGCGCCCGAACCAATCCATGTTACCGATTTGAAGACGGTGTAATCCTTCCATGTTTCCCCTTCCCCAGGTTGCAAGACTCTGCACCATTTCTTGAACATGTCCAACGGCTCTTTGCTGACGATCACTCGCTCATACCTCTCGTTTGCAAACCGGGTTTGACGCAAATTGTGGAATAGACCCGATAGTGTAGTCATGCGCTCGCTGTTTTGCAGCTGATACTGCATAGAATGGCTAACTTTGAGACGCCGTTCTGCAGGGTTCTCAACTGGCATCAAAAGTTGCATTCGTTCACGCGTAGCGGCACACGAAGCAAAGGCGACTATGTCTTGTAGCAGCGCACGGTGAAGTTTCTCCGCTTCTTTCGTGGCAAGAAAAGAACCTGATTGACCCGCAATCATTCTTGCAAGACTCAATGCCCTTTTTGGCGATACGCCATCGATTTCCGCAATACGGGCAATGTCGCCTGATTTTAGTGATGCAATTGCTTCTTCTTCACCACCGAAGTGATCGGTGATTTTTTGCGCCAGTCGTTCGCCGACACCGGGCAGTTTACTGAGAACCATACGCGTCATGGTTTGTCAAGGGCTTTTGAGGATATTGCTCAAACGGCATTGAGATTGTCGAAATTAGGGCACCTGCCACCGGTGGTCAATCGCTCGTTAACCTCAAAAGTTGCAGGGCACAGGGGCTGACTGGTGCAAGGTATTGAATCAAGCCGGTTCAGAGGATCAAGGTCGCTCAATGTTTGAGTTCAACATTGTGTTGAGTTCAACAGTAGCCGTTTCCTTGGTTTTCCTTTTTGTTTCCGCAGTATACAGCGGTGCGGTTATTGAAATCGTCGAAGATGACGACCCACTTTCAGCGATCCGTGTTCCGGTTTGGGAGCGAAATACTTTGCCTTACCAGACCGCTGGTGAGTTTGGGGTTGCTCTTGAAGTTGGGCCATATGAATTGCTACCAACTGAAAACGAATGGAGTTCAACACACCATTTTGTCGAGTATGCACTTCCAATTGAAGAAGGCGGAGCTGCTCCTGATGATGCGGTTATCAGCCTCGCTGTGTGGCGACCCAATGTTCCTGATGGCGTAAAGGTGCCAGTTATTGCAGAATTTGGCCCTTATTTCCAAGAAGCATCGGTCGAGACGCCAAGCATCGAAGTCCCAGGTACTTGGCTCGGTGAGATGATTATCGATCAGATTCTCCCGCACGGTTTTGCATTCGCTCAAGTTTCTGTTTCGGGCACCGGACGTTCGAACCATTGCATGGATTTGATGGGTAATGCTGAGCAGCTTGGCAACGATGCTGCAGTACGATGGCTTGCCGAACAGAATTGGTCAAACGGTGCAGTTGGAATGATTGGAAAATCCTACGATGGAAGTACCCCTTGGCAAGCAGCCATGTTCGGCGCTGAGCACGATTATCTCAAGACCATTGTACCGATTTCTGGATTGATTGGTGTTAAGGAATTAATGTGGCGCAACGGTTCTTCCGAAGCGAGAGCTCCAATCATGCACAACGGTGTTTACGGTTCATACGGGTTGGATGGCGATGAAGAGGATTACCAAAACATCTGTCCAGATTACATTCTCGGGCCGGGTACTGGTGTCAGTGCGTACATGTTCGGCTCGGAAGTGGCTGGCGATTACTGGGCTGAACGATACTTCCTTGAACGGGTTTTGGACAATTACAAAGGCAGCGTATATTTGATTCAAGGTATGCATGACTGGAATGTCGACCCACATATGGCGGTGCCGACGATGAATGCTCTCAAAGACGCTGGAATCGATGCCAAGGGGTTGTTTGGCCAGTGGGACCATGACTATCCAGACCGTCCAGTTCAGCTGGATGACAGGTCGGATTTAGGTGGCCGTGGCGGAGAAGCGTTCCCCGAAATGATTCGCTATGATTGGATGCAAGATCTCCTCGAATGGTTCGATTTCTATCTACGTGATGTCGGCGAACAACCGGGCCTTTACATCGAGATTCAGTCCAATCAGGGCTCATGGAGACTTGAAGAGAGGTATCCTCCAAGTGACACGGTAGAAATCACCTTCGATTTAGGCGGCTCCTTGGAGAACGTAGGAGGGGGGACGACCGTATTCCCTGATGCCAATACTGGACCGGTTTGGCAATCGGCTCCCCTAACAGAGACAATGTATGTTGCAGGCACACCTCGACTGCATGTTGATGTCACCACAGCATCCGTCGGCGGACAACTGTATGCTTTGCTCGAAGAATGTGATGATTCAGATAATTGTATTCATATCGGTCATGCAATTATGGATTTGAGGTACTACGCCGGCGGCGATGATATTCAATCATGGACGCCCGTTGTTGAAACGATCAATGCAAAGATGGAGTTCATGCCTCTCGATGCGGAGATTCTTGAAGGCCATACACTCCGATTGAGTTTACTCTCAACGGGTGAAGATTACCTGCCAGCAAGTACCTCATCTGTCGTGTTTATCCAAGAAGGTGATTCGTCCACGCTGCAAATGGATACGTTCGTACCTGCCGATAAAATCTATTTCACACCGCCAGAATGCCTTCACGAACGCTGTGTTACCGTTGAATGACTTTCAATTCACTTGATGAAACGCCTGGCAAGGTAGAATCCAGCGAAAGCAGATAATCCAAACGAACTGGTTTCCAAGAGCGCATTTAGCATTGAATCTACTTGTTGAATCAAATCGGTTTCTTCCAGTAATCCAAAAGTAAGTCGATGCCAATCGACAATGACAATTCCTCGTACTTCGAGCCATTTCAGCAGTAGAAATTGTGTGACAAAAAAGAACTTGATGGTGGTACTTGCGATTTTGAAAAGGAAGGCAGCTATGACCCCTAGGACGAGTCCCTGCAGGGCAGAATTACCGAGTTCGACCGCTTCAATCATGCAGGTAAATTAGGCTCACAGTACATTTCCTTTCCGATGGATAATGTCTTCACGAAGAGTACGGTAATTCTAGTTCGACCGCAAACAATGGGTCGGGGTCGGTTGAATCATGGTATGCGACAACGACTCCACCGTCGTTGAGGATACCGAGGGAGGCGAAGTCAAAACGGATGTCGTTTCCTGCTCCAGAGGTTGAGTCAAGGTCGCCTTGACCAATGTAAGTCAGGGTATCCGGTGACATATCTTCAGAGTATCCTCGAACATGGTAAATCATGTCGATATCTGGGCCCCCTGTGCTTTGGTATCGCACATTCAATACGAAGAGGTCTAATTCACCGTTGGCTTGGAATTCCCATTCTTCGATAGATGACGATACCGAACCCATGTCATAGGTGTGGTTTTGCCATGTTAGTGCACCGTCGGTCGACATGTAGTGGGTGAATGAGGTTCCGGAATTGGCAACGCAATGCAAGGCTCCTGCGGAGTCAAAGTGGCAGTATTCCGATGGAAATTGAACTTCTAATTCATTCCAAGATAATGTCGTGTCCATGTAAGCAGCGTTGCCGTTGTTGTAGTAACTCGGGAAAATGAGGCCGCCACTCGGCATTGGGAAGGCTCGCATTTCTTTGTGAGGTTTATTGACATCGTAATACGAAGACAAACCTTCTGCAGTGAAATCAAGATCGAGTTCAATTGTCGGGTCGTTGGAGTCTCGGCCAGTGAATTGGAATGGGACGTAATTGAGTCCATCAACGCTTATCTGGCCTCCTGCATCAAGCGATTGATGCCAGAAATTAGAGACAACAATGCTTGCCCAATCACCGTTGCCGATTGTGGAAGTAATAGGGCCAACAACCTCAACTTGCCATGAGCGATCATAGAACGGCTCAGTCAAGCGGTTATAGCACCATTTCCATTCGTCTTCTGACTCATCATAGAGGATAGCATAGAATTTGTCGATTTTCCCATCCGCTCCAATGTATGGGAACCACGACATCGAGATGATGTCACCGTTGGTAGCTTGGACAATACTGCCTTCTCCAAGTCCTTCTTGTCCAGGGTTAGTAGGTACGGCAGTAACGCACTGGCCAAGTGCAGGTAAGACTCCGGGGATGTATGTGTCCCAAGTATGGCCTCGGTCCTCACTGAAGACTGGATACTCTCCACCAATGTTGAGTATTTGTCCTTCAATGGTCGTGGCAAGGTAATGTTCACAACAGTTGCCGCCCTTTGAAGCATCGAAAACAGCCCAAGAAGTGTTGGTGGTTTCATTGGTTCTCAAATCGACGGTGACGAACATGCGTGCATCTTCATGGGCCACACTGTCGATGAGTTGGTAGGACTCCCAAATGGAACTCATTTGAGACTCGTTGTCGATAATCTCTTCACCGCCACCAAAACAACCAGCCAAGACCGTGGAGGCGACCAACAGAACAGAGAGCAACCCTCTTCGCATGGAGAACCGTAACGGCACATTGCTTTGAAGCCGTCGATGAGGTGTTAAGACACGATTAAGCATCATTGAACGGTGAACCAAACGGCTGTTCCATCCACTTCAAAATGTTCTGCATTTGATGGTGCATCGCTCGACTCCGAATGGAATACAGCTGCAGCAGCACGTGTTTCAGTGACAATCCATTGCTTGTCTTGTTCGAACATTTCCGGAGCACTTTTTGTCCATATTTCCAAATCAATTGTTGCCTCAATGGCTAGGTTGAGGTCTTTACGCATAGCTTGTATGCGACGAGTGATGTCTCTTGCAAGGCCCTTCGACAGCAAATCCGGAGTATCGTTCATGTCGAGAACCAAACTGATTTGTCGTGCTTCACCACCTTGACCTACGGTTACGGTTGAGGCGGCAAAACCTTCTTTCTCAATACGTCGAACTTCAACATCACTTTCTTCGATAGCAACGCCAAGAATCTCACAGTTTCCTGCTTGAATGGATGCTAGCATTGCTGTCGGGTCTTTGGCATTCTTGATTTCTCCGGCTACGGCGTTAACTTCACTGCGGGCTTTCGGAGCCAATGCTCGGAAGTTCGGTGCCAATTCAATTTGCTGGAATCGGTCAAGGTCACTTTCGACTTCGATGGATTCAACATTGAGTTCTTCGGCCAAGATGTCATGGAATTCGGCCATATCTGGGCCAGATACAATCCATCCCTGTGCGCACGGAAGACGTTGGCGCCGTCCGTTTTCAACACGA
The DNA here is from genome assembly GCA_003602605.1 of Candidatus Poseidoniales archaeon. Taxonomy (GTDB): domain Archaea; phylum Thermoplasmatota; class Poseidoniia; order Poseidoniales; family Poseidoniaceae; genus MGIIa-L1. The sequence goes on from QQRW01000023.1 coordinate 57,541, forward strand.
ATGCGTCGGCCAACTTCGGCGAGTTCACGAACCAAAGCCATTGTTGACTCAAGCAAGGCATCTTGTGGTGGCAAGTTAGCGGTAGCAGCAGCGGCTTCTTCATCCCAGTTGTCTGCAGTAGCACCGTCAAGGGATCCGGGTATACCGAGTGGCCATGCTGCCTGATGTACCGTTTTTCCAGTCAAGTTTCGGTGGATCACATCAACCATGAAAGGGCTCACAGGGGCGACCAGTCGGCAGACGGTGGTGAGTATCTCGTGAAGTGTGTGCTGGCAAGCTACCTTGTCACTGGTTTCCGCATCGTCCCATAATCTGCGACGGCTTCGTCGCACATACCAATTCGATACATCGTTCACGATGAATTCTTCAAGGTCACGGCATGCCTTGTGGAAGTTCCACTGCTTGAAGTCAGCGTGGTAATTCTTAGCAGTGCTCGCCAATCGGGAGAGTATCCATCGGTCGAGTGATGAGCGAGATGCTACATCTGATGTTGATTTTTCAGGATCGAATCCGTCAAGGGCAGCATAATCGGCATGGAACTTGTAGACGTTCCATAGCGTCAGGAACATCTTTGCATAGGTTTCACGAACACCGTTCGAATCAAATTTCAAAGGGTTCCATGGTGCTCCAGCAGTGACCATGTACCATCGTGTTGCATCTGCACCTTCACGGTTGAAGTGGTCCCATGGGTCTACAATATTGCCGCGAGATTTCGACATTTTCTTACCCTCGGCATCAAGAATCAAACCGAGACTTAAGCAACGCTTGTATGCAGGTTGGTCAAACACGGTCGTGGAAACGGCAAGCAGCGTATAGAACCAGCCGCGAGTTTGGTCGACACCTTCGCAGATGTAATCGACAGGGAATGAGGCATCGAATGTTTCCTTTCCTTCAAACGGATGATGCCATTGAGCGAAAGGTGCACAGCCAGAATCAAACCAGCAGTCCATCACAAAAGGTTCTCTGTGCATCGGTTTTCCGTCGTCAGAAACGAGAGTATATCCGTCGACGACTGGACGATGCAGGTCAACATCATCAGGGCATTCGGGGTTTTCGAAGCCCGCAGCAACAGCCTTTGCAACTTCACTTTGAAGTTCAGCAATTGAGCCGATGCATTTCATGTTGCCTTCATCGTCTCGCCAAACAGGCAGCGGTGTGCCCCAGTAGCGTTCACGGGAAATAGCCCAGTCTTTGACGTTGCGCAGCCACTCACCAAATCGACCTTCGCCGACCCAGTCGGGTGCCCATTCGACGCCATCGTTGAATTGCAACAACCGTTCCTTAACAGCAGTCATTCGAACAAACCATGAATCCATGGCGTAGTAGAGCAACGGGTGGTCTGTTCTCCAGCAGTGCGGATAATCGTGGAGGTAGGATTTCTCTCTGTACAGCAGCCCACTTTCAGGGCCTTTGCCATTGCTTCCGCCCTTGGCAGAAAGCAATTCAATAACGGTTTGATCGCATTCTTTGACGTAACGTCCGTCGAGTTGCGGATGCGTTCCGGCGAGGAACGCACCGTCCATGCCGACGGTATGGTGGGCAGGAAGGCCTGCAGCCATTCCAAGGTTGTAGTCGTCTTCACCGTACATGACAGCGGTATGAACTACGCCAGTACCGTCGGTTGTGGTGACCCAATCAGCTTCGAGAACGGTCCATGCAGTTGTAGATTCACCTCGGGGGACGGCGTCCGGGAACAGCGGTTCATAGGATCGACCGACTAAGGATGAACCAGGGAATTCCTCGATAATTTCTACATTGTGTCGTAGAACATCTTTCATCAAATCTTTTGCCAGTATCACTTCTTCGCCATCGGATGCGCCTCCAGCACCGATCCAGTTTTCGGCTTGTTCAGTAATGCGAACTCGAACATAGGTGACTTCGGGTCCTACTGCTAGACCGACGTTACCCGGTAGTGTCCATGGCGTTGTTGTCCAAGCAAGAATACTAGCATCATCATCGCTGAGTTTGAATTTCACATAAACGGAAGGCTCCTCGACTTCCTTGTATCCCAGAGCGACTTCGTGGCTTGAATAGGAAGTACCGGTCTGGGGGCAATACGGTAGAACTTTGTGTCCTCTGTACAACAGTCCTTTGTCAAACATTTGTTTCATTGCCCACCAACACGATTCAACGTAGTTATTGTCAAGTGTGACGTAAGGATTGTCGAGGTCAACCCAGTAAGCCATTCGCTCAGTCATTTCTCTCCATGCTGATTCATAGGTCCAAACGGAGTCACGGCAGGCTTGGTTGAAGTTGTCCATTCCATAAGCCTCGATTGCTTCATTCGACATCAAGTCCATTCGCTTCTGAACTTCGATTTCAACGGGCAAACCATGAGTATCCCAGCCGCCTTTTCGCTCGACACGGAAGCCTTCCATTGTCTTCCACCGGCATACAAGGTCTTTGTATGCTCGAGCTACGACGTGGTGAATACCGGGTTTTCCATTCGCCGTAGGAGGTCCTTCGAGGAAGATGAAAGGAGCGCCGTCACCGTTGGAATCGATTGAAGCACGGAATGCATTTTCTTGCTTCCATGTTTCCAATAACGCAGTCTCGAGTGCAACAGCATCGAGTTCACCTGCCGAATGAGGACGTGCCATAGCCATGCGAGAAGCCTTTTTGTCTTGAACCTCACCCCTCTCAAAGGTGGCATGTTGAGTTTCCTTTTCCACTGATTCGCTGCAGTGTCTCCGAATTAGGCTTGGGTATGTTTCAAATCGTTAGACCGCTACGGGATGCTGATGTCGGCAGGGTATCGGTTGAAATTGCTATGTTTTCTCATACTTTTCTTGATGTTGACCGGGCCACTGAGTACTTTTCTTGCCTCTACAGCAGAAATGGATACATCCGGTGAACTCGAGGAATCTCTCGTTTCATCAGCATCCGGCGGTGACCCAGCCTCACAGTTGTTTTTAGACGGCTCAGGCCTCTACAGTGACGAGTTGACGCTCGATGTCCCTTCATCGCAACCTGTGACTGATGTCCATCTCTCAATGTCCCCTGGGATCGAGGCTTCATCGAACGGCTTGACGTGGAGTGGTGCTTCGGCGTGGGGGCACAGCGATGCTGTCAGTGACGGTGCTTCAATCGACGCAGACGGTTACTTGACTGGTTCTCGTGCAGGCACTCTTTGGGATTTTAACACTGGGTTACAAGGTTGGACTGTATCAAGCTCCTCTTATGTTGGCCTGTATTCGAACACATGCGGTGTCAACGGAACTTCAGGAAGTTCAATCAAAACACAAGCCCCCTCTGCCTCATCTTCTGAGCATGCAACCTCTCCATCGATCAATCTAGCAGGTGCAAACACCGTTCCGATTCACGTTTGGGTTCGCCAAGGTACTTCCAGTTGCGGAGAAGAACCGGATACGAACGAAGATCTTCAACTGCGATTCAAGACCGCTTCTGGCTCTTGGACAACGCTCCACACATGGTCTGGCAGCACCTTCAATCAACCTCCACAACAATGGTCCGGGACGTTACCTGCAGCTGCATTGCATTCAAGCACTCAAATCCGTATGTTGCAAACCGGTGGTACCGGTTCATCCTACGATTACTGGTTCTTTGACGATGTTCGTATCGCTTCCCCTCCGGTATCAAACTGGACAAGTCCGAGTATTGGATGGTCTTCCTCGTCCTCCTTCCAAGTTGCAAAAACGATCTACGCACCAATGAACATCGACGCCTATGTACCTGCAGGTGCATCACTTAACTGGACAGTGCTCGATGACAACGGTGTGGAAATTCCAGGCTTTACAGGCTCGAATACTTTCGTAGTTCCGCTCCATCTCATCGATGAGTCAGTCCATGATTCGATCCGCATTCGCCTCTCTCTTTCGGCCGGTTCAAATGGAATACTTCCTCTTGTCTATTCGTTGACGGGTGATGGAACAATGTCAACCAGGTATTCCGATTGGCAAAACCTCGGGAATTCTGAGTCGATGTGCGGAATGAACGGCCAATTCTCCGCTTATGGCTCCGCCACAACAGTTGATGTTCTCGATCCCGGATGGGCTTACCTTGCTTCTTCTACGGCCGCAACAAACAGTTCACATGGCACCGGTTTAACCCTTCAAACCAGCCCTTCGCCTTACATTTTAGATGAAGTTGACGGACTATCAAACATCACTTCTGTAGGTTCTTTGTACAGCACTACCAGTAACGCCAGAGCGACCAGCGGTGGTAACGGTACTGGCTTGACAGTGTCTACGACAGCTACCTCCGTTACTTCAGGAATCGTGGACGGTTCAAGCCTTTCAGCGGGAGGCACAGGATACACTTCACAAATCATCTCACCGAGCGGCGGAAGCGGCTCGGGTCTACAGATTCAAACGACTGCTACGCCAATCACTGGTTCTGGCGCAGTATCTCTCTATTCCTCTTTGAATGGCGGTTCTGGATACACTTCCTCGAACGACGTCGCATTGAGCGGCGGCAACGGTAGCGGTTTGAAAATCGACTATACCGCAAGCCCGATTCTCACTGGAATTCCGACCAGTTATTCACTTCTTAACGGTGGAACAAATTACTCGACAACGAGCTTTGCTTTCACAAGCGGCGGTTCTGGCTCGGGTCTGCGCGTCAGTATTGATTCAGTTTCAGGTGGCGCAGTCACTTCAATTACCATCATTAGCGGTGGTTCAGGTTACGGTTTCTTCGACAAACTCTACATCTCAGGTGGGGATGCTGACGCATACTTTTACACGACTGGACTCACTGAATCTGGTGGCGTAATCACTTCGATTTCATTCAGCACACCGGGGCTCAACTACGACGTTGGCGATACTCTCAACATACCCGGAGGTGACAGCAATGCCAACTTCACCGTGCTCGATACAAACCGGCAAGGTGGTACCATAACCGGTTACACCGTTCTCAGCAACGGCTCGGGGTATGCGGTGAACGATCTTATCGCTCTCTCCGGAGGAGATTTCAACGCTCGTGTGGAAATCGACTCAGTCTACGCCATTGGTGGCAACCTCACTTCGGTGTCGATTGTCGACCGAGGCTCAGGATATTCAGTGGGTGATCAAATCAATGTATCCGGTGGAAACGGTGGAATGTTTACGGTTCAATCTGTGCGGAACTGGGGCGGAGAAATACTTTCTCCTCTCGTTCAAGACGGTGGACAATTGTATTCCATCGGCGACGAGGTGGCAGTGGATGGTGGTGCGCAAAACGCTACAGTTGTCGTCACAGAAATCGATATTGAAGGCTACCGAGGTGATTCTACTTGCTCTGTCACTATGGATTCTCGACAATTGGTGGCACCAGCATCTCGAGTCACCGGTAGCGTTACAGGTACCAATGTGGAACTCCAGATGTGGGATACTGTGAATGCATCTTGGACGGTTGTACCAAACATGGGTGCTTTCGATGTTTCTTCAACGGTACCGATGTATGACCTTCAGTTCCGCCTGGTTCCGTTGAACTCAAGCCTTACCTATTGGACTGTTGAATCCTTTGAGACCCAAGTTCATTATGGGGAAGTCGCTAGCAATCCACGCTTTGATTTCAACGATGATGGTGATTTTGAATGGGGTGCAGATTTCTCAAACATCGGCACTTGGGGCTGGCAGGATGTTTTCTCAAACGGTAACAAGAGCATTTCTGAAACGGTTGGCTCGTCAGGATACGCAACGACCAAAATTCTCGTCCCTCTCACCGATCTCCACTCCTTTTCGTTTGGTGTTACGAACGCAGATGCTTCCATTACCGGCTATACCATGATGTATCAGTCACAGATTCTTGCCTCCGAAACGATGAATGAGACATCACTCATGCATGTTGAACTGAACCAGACAACTCGAGACTACATCGAGCAATCGATTGCTGGCCAAGGCGGTTTGAACCATCTCGGCACACGGTTTGTGGAAGTCGACATTGAAGTTTATGCATCATCCTCCGTTCAGTTTAGTGGTCTCTTGGTCACCTACGCCGCTCAAGCGTCACAAGCATTTGAATCGGATTCTACTTTTGTACTCAATCTTAACGATGCAAGAAGTCTTCTGCCTTTGGTCGGCGGTATGCATGAGATTCCGCTGCCTCTCACTTCCACTCAAAAGGGTGGTCTTATCGTCGAAGTACTCGGTCTCAATTCCTCTGCAGTCGTTGTCTTGAACACTGCTACCATTGACCCTGAGGTGGATGTCCTTACACCAAGTCAACGGTGGAGAACCATCAGTATGTCGTACTCGGTGATTGGTGTCGCTCCAAGTTCCATCCGTCTTGATGTTCTTGATGATGATCACCATGCAACATGGACCGTTCCAGTCTCAGGAGCAACACCCTTTGGAACCGGTGATTTTGAACTGATAGAACTGCACCCGACAGAGTCAATCTCTTTGAATCAATCTGGAACGAGTGTTCTTGTCGATGTGAAATTTAGAATTTTGCCGTTATGGGACGATACGGATACCATGAGAATCACGACAAGGCTCCAACTTTCGAACACCGTGTACTCCATGCCGAGCACTTTCACATACGGCGTTTTCGGCAACCAAGCCTATGAGAATGATTTGACACTGAACATCATGACCTTCACGAACGCTGACGAAAACAAAATTTTGGATTCTTCGGACTACTATCTTCTCCCGTACACTAAACTCAACATTTCTGCCTTTGTCGGATTCGAAAACGTCTCTACGATTGACGCTTTCATGGACGGAGAAGGAATGCTTTCACTTTACAGAGGTGATGTTCTCGTTGCCAACACAACAACACTTGATCAGAATACTTGGGCCTATCAAGATACGGTTCCGTTTACATTCGGACCACTGACATGGCGCATCGAACTCACCTCTGAAAACGGTTCAGTCCATCCGGATTTCGCCTCTCTCGAACGAACGTTCCACATCGACACCATTTCTCCTCGTGTGCTTGAGGTCAACATGGACCGCTACGACCATCGTATGCCGTCAACAACTCAGACGGTCCAAATTCAAATTTCGGACCAACCAATTCTTCCAACCAACATTCAAGCCATGGTTTGGCGAGAATGGTTCGATGATGCCAATTCGAATCAGTGGCCAGATGAGGGCGAGTATCAACCCATGTCGTTGTTCACCCCGAACGATTTGAGCCCACTCATTGGCCAGTACACATTCATGATGGATGATACTGGAGGAAGTCTTGGACAGAAAGTTTCAGTGTATTTGACTGGCACTGACGAGGCAGGTCATCCTTTGGAATATGGGGGCTCAGATGTCAACGATGGGCACCTGTTCATGTATCAACTCGCAGTCGATGGGGCCCCGAGTGTGGCACCGAATGCCTATTCCTATACCGACGGAAAGAACCCCTGGCTTCACCCTCAGATGCCCTACACTTTTGATGTTGAACTCACCGAACCAAACGGTGGTTCTGACCTCACGACAGTCATCGTTGAACTTGCCTCAAACCAAGGTAGTGATCCGTTACCGATTCGTTGGGATTTTGCGACTGGAAATTGTACGACGACCAGCCCTCACGTCTTGATTGAAGACTGTCAAATGCTTGGTGCCGATGGTCCAGCCGATCCTTATGAAACCGCTTTGACGCTCAATGTCGATTTCAAGCTCGCTTGGACAACCCCAGATCTCGGTGAGACACGCAGAGAGCCTGGAATCCGCATGATTGACCGAGCAGGACAGGAAGTTTTCCGTGCGTTCCCTGAACATCGATGGCGTTTCTCCGCTGCTCTTGAAGTTCCGGAAGAAAGCGTTTCGCTTATTCTCTCTCAGGGTGCATTGCTCGGAGATGGTGCCCGTATAGCGCCAAGCAGTCCGTTCGAAATCGCAGGAAATGTCGTCTTCTCGGAAACGGGAACCGTTCCTGACTTTGATTGTCAAATAGATCTGTTGTTCTCTGGCTCTTCATCTTCAGCCAATTCACTTGATGGAGTATGGTCAGTAGCATTACAAGCTCCGTCGACAACCCAGACTATTCCACTCACATGGAAAGTCGGGTGTCTTGAAGGTCAAGGCATCGATTCCACAGACCTTACCAACGCTGTTCGCTGGATAATTGTTGATGGAACAGGTCCTGAACCCGTAGAAGTTTCGAATCCTCGGCCGTTTTCAGTACTCGAACCGGAGTCTCACGAAGTGAAAATACTGCTGTCTGAGGCCGGAGGTTTGGACGTCGAATCTCTCGAACTTGTTTGGTGGGTCGAAGAGAAAGCGACAGGTGACCGACTTCGTAACGGGGTTGAACCATTGAGTTTACTCGGCACAGATCTCTCAGGATTACGACTCGAAGTAATCGGCTCTTTTGACCTCAGCGAAATTACCAACGAAATGCTAGAGAACAGACTTTCTGTGCACATTTATGTCTCTGGGCGTGACCTTGCAGGAAATGAAGTCCTCGGTATAAACGGTGCCGAACCTGGCACTCCAGTTGCTGTCTGGGACATGATTTGGCTGAAGCCTGAGTTTGAATTACAGAGCACTTCCATTACGTATTCACGATATTTAATCGAACTTGGACAAACTTCTATCGTTACCGCCTATGTTGAAAATACAGGCACTCTCGATGGCTCGGTTGAGGTGATTTTCACCGAAGTACAAGCCACAGGTGAACGCTCAAATCTACAACGGATTACCGTTGAAGTGCCTCTTGGAGGCATAGTACCGGTTGCTACGGACTGGAACCCTTCACAAACTGGTTTGCAATGGATCGAAGTTCAAATCGAGGGAGATTCAAGTTCGATTGGTCCATCCATCGATGTTCGCCCATCGCGCGAAGTCTCATTTTCTGAGCAAATGTTTGGTGATGTACACCCGTTGCTGGGTAGTTTAGCGGCGTTACTCTTCGTTTCCATCATTATTACCGGTCTTCTCTGGGCCCGTCGAAAGACTCTCAATCGCGGTTCTAAAGCTGAATACGATTGGGATGAATACTCCTCTGAACTCGAATATGAAGACGAAGAGGAAGAATACGATGATGAAGATGACGACGACACTGTTCCGGAGTCGACGACTCAGGCTGCAGCAGCAACCGTCGCAGTAA
>QQRW01000023.1:66587-69751 GCA_003602605.1 Candidatus Poseidoniales archaeon
TACTGGTGGTACCATGACAAAGAAGCCAATGAATGGTGGTACAAGAACGCTGAAGGCGAAATTGTGCAGCATAAGTGACGACCTTGGTGATACGATGAGTCGGTGGATTGGCCTTTTGCAAGTTGACCCTACGGTTGGTGACTTGACGGGTAATGCTGCTCGACTCGAACACCTTGCGTCGCTTGCCTCCAGTCAGGGTGCCCATGTCGCTGTAACTACGGAACTCGCCATTTCGGGGTATCCTCCGCGTGATTTACTGTTGCAAGAAGAATTTATTGCTCTGGCACAGACGACTGCAAGTTCATTGCGTGTAGATATTCCAGTTCTGGTTGGAACGCCCATTTTGCCTCAAGCCAAACGCCAACTTCCAGCGAACGGTGTTGTTCGAGCCGGTTCATCGGGTGCTCATCCCAGTGGTGAAGGAAATTCTCATGTTGTAGCAAGAAAGCAACTTCTCCCAACCTACGATGTGTTTGATGAAGCACGATATTTCCAACCGGATAACCGCTCCGGAATTGCTCGTACAATTGCCGATCTCAACCTCGGCGTTACGGTATGCGAAGACGCTTGGCAAACAGCAGGCCTCACCCCTTCGACGTACTCAGCCGACCCCATCGAACATTTGGCTGAATGGGGCCGTCAAGGCGTTCTGCTCGACGCTACAGTCAATCTTTCAGCTTCACCGTACCATGCAGATAAATTGAGTGCTCGTATCCATGTCTGTCGTACTGCAGCAGCCGTGCTTGGACACCCATTCTTGCTGGCGAATCAAGTTGGAGGCAACGATGATTTGTTGTTTGACGGCAACTCTCTTGTTGCTTGGCCTGATGGTCGAGTTGTCGTTGCACCTTCGTGGCAAGAGGGAGTATTGATGGTTGATATCGATGATGCTGAAAGGTGCCACTGGATACCTTCACAATCACCGGACGCACTGAATATCGGCTCGGATACATTACGGCATATCTCAGCCGACGATGACGGTCGAGAATACGACAAAGACTTGCTTGAAGATCTCACCGACGCTGTCGTGACCGGCCTTTCAGATTACTGCCGCAAATCCGGTATTCATTCCATTGTTCTGGGACTTTCTGGCGGAATAGATTCTGCTGTTGCAGCGTGTGTTGCAGCAGCAGCCGTAGGTCCACAGAATGTGACAGGAATCGCTATGCCAAGCCGTCATTCATCTCAACATTCCATCGATGATGCGCAACATACTGCTGAAGCCCTTGGCCTTGTGTTCGATACCATCGAAATCGATTCTTTCCATGCTTCGGTTGAAGCTTCGATTGGAGATATGCTTGGCGATGGCCATCCGGTTGCCGCTGAAAACCTCCAAGCTCGTCTGCGTGGGTTGATTGTTATGGCCCATGCGAATGCTCAAGGTCGAATGGCCATTGCAACCGGCAACAAATCGGAAATTGCTCAAGGTTATTGCACACTGTACGGTGATATGGCCGGTGGTTATTCACCGCTTGGTGACCTCTACAAAATGCAGGTCTACGGGCTTGCTGATGTCTTCAACGCTCGCGCCGAACAAGCGGGAAGAACTCCGCCAATCAACGCCTCTTCCCGAACGAAGCCTCCGTCCGCTGAATTAGCGCCCGACCAGAAAGATGAGGATTCATTGCCACCGTATCCAACCCTCGATGCAATTTTGCATTGCCACATTGAGGAAGGTCTCGATACTGAGGCCATTGCAGCCAAAGGTTTTGATCGTACTGAGGTGGTCGAAGTTCTCACTCGACTGGAACGCAGTGAACACAAACGCTGGCAGATGTCACCCGCACCTCGCGTGTCAAATCGAGCCTTTGGGCAAGGATGGCGCCGTCCCCTTGCTTCTCGTCACGATTGGCGATATTGAGTTCGGAATGAATCAAAAAGCCAAGGCTTGTCACACCACCATGGCGGAACAGGTTTCGAACATTGCAGGATATCGCTTTGTCGATTTGCCAGACCGTGATCACCTCCGGCAACCTTTCCTCGACAAATGCCAGGAAGCGGGATTGAGGGGTACCGTCTTACTCTCTCACGAGGGAATTAATTTCTTTCTCGCAGGTTCGCAGCAAGGCATCGATACCTACATTCAATTCTTGGATGAGGATTCCCGATTTGCTGATATGACGCTCAAGTATTCTTACACCGACTATCAGCCGTTTAACAGGATGAATGTCCGACTGAAAAAGGAAATCATTTCGTTGGGCATGGATAATGTAAAACCTGCTCAAAGAACAGGTGACGAAATCACACCAACTGAGTTTAAAAAATGGCTTGATGAAGGCCGAGAAGTGGCAATTATTGATACTCGAAACGATTACGAGATTCGACTTGGAACATTCGAAAATGCAATGGACTTGAACATCAAATCGTTTCGAGCATTCCCAGATGCAGTCGATAATTTGCCCGAGGACATGAAAGATACTCCAGTTGTGATGTTCTGTACGGGTGGAATCCGTTGTGAGAAAGCAAGTGTAGTGATGATGGATGCCGGTTTTTCCAACGTCAAACAACTCAAAGGCGGGATACTCGGATATTTCGAAGAGGTTGGGGGGGAGTACTGGAACGGTGATTGTTTTGTTTTCGATCACCGGGTTGCACTGCGTCCGGATTTGGAACAAAGCGATGTCGTCCAATGCTTCGCATGTCGACAACCGCTTACGGTTGAAGAGCAAGCCTCGCCAGAGTATGTGGTTGAGGAATCTTGCCCACACTGTATCCATCTTCGATAACTACCAAATCAACCAATCTTCGGTGACTCGACCGTGACTCCATGCATGGATTTCATGTCCCCGAACACCATCATGTGATGCGAACAGGAGATGGTGTTCGGTAAGCACAAGTCCACCATAGGTTCCAGATGCAGAATGATTGTTCAGTCCGGGCCACGGATCGTAGGCAGGTGAAATTTCTCCGTCAGAGGCCTGCCAAAGAATTGAACCTGTTTCCACACTGTCTATTTCTCCAGAAGCAAGGAAGAACAGAGTCTCATCATAGGATGCGAATGTGAGAACGTCTGAGCCAGTCATTCCTTGACGCAGGTCCGCCTCTATTCGAGTTCCAGCTACCGTTCCATTCGATGAACAGATTTCATGACCGACTTGAGGTGCAACGCAATCGAACCATACTCGTTGATCATGGATAATTCCTCCTGCTGAATCACCGGGTGA
>QQRW01000024.1 GCA_003602605.1 Candidatus Poseidoniales archaeon
CCAGATGGTGGACCAGAGGGTGGGCTGGATGGAGGTTTTGCCGATGGACCGGGAGGAGGCCCGTTTGGCTTCGAGGGCTGAGGAGCAGCCTGTTTTTCTTCTTCTCCATTCTCTAGCGTAGGATTCAATTCCTCCTCACTTTTTTGTAATCCACCGAGATCGCCAAACGCTGCATCAAGGAGATTTCCGACCTGCGCATCTTTTTGTTCTTCTTTTGATTGTTCAGCAGATGTTTTTTTTCCCGCCATAGATTACGCCCCATACTGGCCACATGGCGCGGCTTAAATAGCGGTTGCGTAACGGATGACTTGCTTAGGCCCGCTTGGTGTAGAGGTTATCATGCAGGATTGTCATTCCTGCGACCCGAGTTCAATTCTCGGAGTGGGCGCCTATTTTCCTTACCCGTGTTGCCAAACAGTGTTTGATATACTCATTTGAAAACCTAGACTCATGGTCACCAAACCTCGATTGGCAGTTTCATCTTGCCTCCTTGGGCAAAAGGTACGCTACAATGGAGATGCTGCTGAGTTTCGCGCACTTACCCGTAAATGGAATGGCCATTTTGATCTCGTAGGCGTCTGCCCTGAAGTTGGAATCGGCATGGGCGTTCCACGGCCAACCATCCGTTTGGTCAACGACGGTAATTCGGTTCGGCTCGTGAACCCCAAGAATGGAGATGATTTCACAGAGCGGATGTTGGAGTATGCTCAACTGCAAGCTGATGCGTTGGTTGAATCCGGAATTTGCGGCTTTGTCTTCAAGAAAGATTCTCCGAGTTGCGGCTTAGAACGAGTCAAAGTCTATCGCGAAGGGCATGTCCACGCAACCCGTGATGGAAGAGGCATGTTTGCCAAAGTTTTCACGACACTCTATCCACATATCCCTGTCATTGAGGAAGGCCGTCTTACCGATGCACGTCAGGCTGAGCACTACTTGGCCCGTGTTCATTTCTTCTCGTTGTGGCGAGAAGAAGGGTTGAACGGTTGGACTGCAAAAGGATTGATGCAGTTCCATAACACGAACAAACTCTTCTTGCTGAGCCGATCGCCCGATGCCAAACGCCGCCTAGGCCGCCTCATTGCCGAAGGATTCGACAATGGCGACCGTGCTGAAACCGTCGCTCTCGCTTACATGACTGAGGCTCAAAAGGCTCTCAATGTCCTTACCAAGAGCGGCCCCATCGCCCACGCAATGGAACGAGTTCTCGGAAAATTGTCTCACAATTTGAGCAAAATGGAACGTCAAGAAGTTCTCGAAGTCATCCACGACTTCCGACAAGGATTGCTCCCACGCTCAGCGCCTCTGACTTTGCTGCAGCACCACATACGCCGATGCAATATGGATACTCCAACACACCGTCGCTTCATGTCACCAATCCCGCTTTCGCTTGGACTGATGGCTCGTGTTTGAATCTCGACCTCACTCCATCATTGACTCTCATGATGTTGGCGGAATTCTTCAAGTGCTTTTTGACGCATGGCGTCGATGTATCCGACGCTGTCCGTGATATCATTGACGGTGATGTTAACCAAGTAAAGACCGTAAGGTTTCAAACCCTCATCGATCATCTTTTCACAATGTCTGTAAAACCAATCTCTCGACTTGTTTATGTCATCGATGGTAGTCATACCGACTGCCAAAGTAAATTTCTCACGTATAACGCTCTTAGCAGTATGTTCAGCACCTGCCCTTGATTGCTCCAGATTCATGTCATGGGGGGCGGGCCTATCATCACGGAAACCCACAACGAATACGGCTGGGATGGAGAGTGGAATATTTTGTTTTTCAGGGATGTCTTGAAAATTGATCCTCACTTCTGTTGTGCCTAGTTCTTTCGGATGACGGTCTTCAGCACCTGCCTTCGTAACAACTGTTTGACAACTTACGACAGTTGCAGCCACTTCTTTCAGTTCCCTATCGGCATTCAATCGAAACGTTTTGGCACATGCTCCCGCCTCATTCAAGGCCTCTGGTGGAATCCATACCAGGGCTTCGTCAATTCCTTTCTGAATCAATCCTCTCATGAGTTCGAGGTACGCATTATGATTCATTGTCTTGAGGTGGCTATAAGCGGGCGCGTCCCAGTCACGAACTGATTTGATAATCTTCGAATTTCCCTGGACTTGGAATGTTGAATTGTAGTGAACTTGAGTCCCACTCTTTGCAAGTGTGCCACGGCCAGCGAGAACGATGTTGATTGGGCCGGTCATGTGGCGTTTAGAGGCTGCCGTCTCTCTGCTTTGAGACACTTTTTCGATGATTGGAGACAAATTATGAACTTGCATTTTATACACAGACAGCCCAACTTGTTGGAGTTCTCTGCTGCTGTGATTATTGATGGATTCCATCAATAAACCTTCGATGTGCTGGTATTCGGGAATGTACCTTGGAGATTGTATGGTTTGCTGAATGGCAGACATTAGTGAGCGTCGTACGAAATCCTCAACATTACGCTGTTGAAGATCGAAGAGTTTCATGAGAACGTCTCTCGAAAGGATTTGATCCTCTGGAGCATGAACGCCAACGGATATATGGAAATCAACATCATCTCCAGTGTCTGCTTTCGCTCGAGAACGAAACGTGAAGTCGATTTGGTTGATTGATAGCACTGAATATCTGTGGTAGAAGGGCAACAGAAATTTGCGGCCATTACGGTAGACCGATGGCGTTTGTTCTTTACCTGTTGCGACAAGAAGCATTTGTTGCGGCTGAACAGTTACTGAGAACGACATTGCCAATAATCCGATGCCAAACAAGAACAAGGTCCCGAAAAGAACGACGACAAGCCACAGTTCCATACACAGCACACACATGTTTTTGTTTTTCACTTTACCCGTATGGTTCCACAAATTTTGCATTCTTTATATCCAGTTGAAGAATACACTGGCGAGGAGAGATACCCATGAGTGAAAAAACATACACCGTAGAGATTGCAGATGCCACTGGACACAGCGTTGTCGAGATGACCAAGACCGAACTGATTAGCCAAGCCTCCAACGCCAAAGGCAGTTGGGTTTTTGTCGACAACAAGATGGTTGCCGCCGATGAATTAGCGAACACGAACTTTGACGACGCCCAGCACATCAGAATGGTTCCGGCCCTACAAGCTGGTAAAGACGAGAAAACATACACCGTAGAGATTGCAGACGCCACTGGACACAGCGTTGTACAGATGACCAAGTCAGAACTCATCGAGCAAGCAAGCAGTGCCAAAGGCAGTTGGGTGTTCGTTGACAACAAGATGGTCGCTGCAAACGAACTTGCAGATGCCGATTTCGATTCTGCCCAGCACATCAGAATGGTTCCGGCCCTACAAGCTGGTCTGTGAGCCTTTTTGACGGCAAAACCGAACATTCTTGGAGGGACACCTTCAAGAAAGGGTGGCCGGTCGCGTAGAATGGAGACGAACAATATGGTTGAACTTGTTGATTACAAATGCGCAGTCTGCGGAAACCTCGAATCCTTCCATCGCGAACGTAACGGAATTAGCTGCAAATCTTGCGGCTCACGCATCTTCATGAAGTTGCGCCGAACCGGTACAAAGCGTCTCAAGGCAGAGTGAGGCATCAGACGATTCTCGCGCAGGGTTGAAAGACCGCTGACGGTAAGAGTGAATCCATGTCATCTTGGCTTACTGACAAAGCACCTCTTCTTTTCGAAGATTTGTTGTTGCCAGAAGCCACCCTTACGAGCATCACTCGCACTGCTCTTCAGGCAAATCCTCCTCACTTGCTTCTTTCAGGGCCAGCGGGCGTAGGTAAAACTGCAACTTGGCGATTGATGGCAAGGCAGATTCTCGGCCCGACATGGGAGGCACGCACTCACATCCTTCAGGCACGCGACTTGGCCCGTACTTCAGGTGCAATGGGGAAATTCGAAGAATTCCTTAGACCCGAAGGCAGCGGTTCAGACGACACACTCGCTGGAAGAACCAGTCTTGATGCATTTGATCACACATTTTCTTCCACTGCAGCAAACACTCCTCCACCAGCTGGTATCGAATGCGAACACTCAAAGCAACAACGAGCAGCAGTCTCTCGCCTCATTATCATTGAAGATGCTGATTATCTCGGCACCATCCGGCAATCATACTTGCGTAGGATGATGGAAGTGAGTAGCGGCAGTGCCCGCTTTATTTTCACTGCGCACACACCTTCGCGGATTATTGAAGCCTTACGCAGCCGAACACAACACATCCGACTCGCCAAAATCAATCGAAAACTCATCGAATCCCGCCTGATGCAAATTGTTCATGAGGAGGACCTCACTCCAGTTCGCGGAATCATCGGGGACATCTCTCACGTCTCTTCGGGTAATATCCGTAAAGCCATCTTCATCATGGAACTTCTTACGCATCGAGAACTTCTAGGCGATAGGAAAAATCTCCAAAACTTGCTAGCTGCAACATCTCTTCGGGAAGTACAACACATCTTGGAAGAAGCCTTGCGCAACCGCGTACATGATTGGCGATGGGAAAAGGAAGGCAACAAGAACAAGCGTGTGCTTAAGGGCGCCATGGGTGTTTTGGACCAAGTAATGTCTGAAAATAATCTCGAATCGGAAGATATCGTCGAACAATTCCATTTGTTACTGACCGAAGGACGTCTCCATCTTGACGAGAACATGCTTTCAGAGATTCTTGTTGCTCTTTCTGCATGTGATGTTGCACTGCATCGAAGCATGCAAGGACGGATTGAATTGGAACGCTTCCTGTTCCAAGTCGCTGACATCGGACAACGGATGAATGCTGCGAAAGCGTCTTGACTTCCATGCCACTGGAACGGTTGGGCGTGTAGCACAGCTGGATAATGCGTTGGCCTCCTAAGCCGAAGATCCCGGGTTCAAATCCTGGCACGTCCGCCAAACAGAATATTTGAACATCAGTAGGTGATATGAACCAGTTTATTCACCCGGTCAGACCACTCATGATGGCACAGAAATCATTGTATCGTTTGTTGAAGAAGAGGTGAAGTATTGCACACCATCGATGGTACTGATTTGCACAACGCTCTCGTACGCCACATCATATGAAACAAAACTTCGACGCCTGCCTGCGAATCATATTCTTCGGACGGATACTACACCATTGATCTTACAAGGGTAAAACGCAAGGCGGCGATATCAACTCACTCTTCTAACACTACAACCCAACTCGCTCAAACAGATGTGGGTTAATGGCCCAAAAAATGATATATCCAACGTTTTAATCAAATATTATGCAGCAGATAAGCGAAGACGGCAAATGGAAATGGGACGGCTCTGAATGGGTGGCGAATGAGGGTGCTGATGTACCTCCTTCATCTGAAGTAGCGGATATTCCAGTGGTAGCAACCCCATCGGTCTCTCAAGAGCCCGTACATGCAATGGCCCCAATGGCATCAAACCCTTCTTCCAACGGCGGTGTTTGGGCAATACAGACTGCAGAATACGGATTGTTTTTCACAAAAATCATCGGCCTCATTTTGACAGGAATTACTCTTGGTTTTGGACTCCCATGGGCAAAATGCATGGTCATCAATAAGTGGTCGAAAAAAGTTCGAATTGATGGCCGCAGCATCCGTTTCACCGGTACTCCAATGGGACTCTTTGGAATCTGGGTGAAAGTTTGCGTGTTGAGTATCTTAACGCTAACACTGTATTACTGGTTTGCTGGTTACAAGCAAGTGGCAAAATACATCGATAACAACTTAACTTGGGCCTGAAGTCCATCGAATCTCGTTTTCGATTCCGTTTATCGGAAGTATTTGCCAAAATCACAGCGAATGAATGATGTCAAAGGCAAGAGACATATTCAACGGCCGCGCGTCACAGCATGAGCGCTATGGCTGCAAAGGGGAGTAAGTCGACAGAATCGGATGCTTTCATTCCGCTTCCAGACCCTTACGGGGAGGGGTTTGAGTACTCAGAAGACCCCATTGAAAACACTCGTAACCAGTGGGGCGTCTTGGAAAAGCGTCGTCTCAGCGCCGGACGAATTGCGCGTCACCCTGTCTTGATGCTTTGGCGAACCATGAGCGGTTTTTCCCTTGCAGTTTTTGCATTTTCCAGTTTGCTTTATGCACCCATCATTGATTCATTGAATGGCTTTATTTTCATTCTTATACCATTCATTCTCATTGCCGTCGCACCGACCGTTGTTGCTGGTGAATCCGCTTGGCAAGCGATGCAGGCAAGAATCTCTCTCCGTGAACAAGGCGGTGTTCGAGATGGGAAAAAGCACGCATTACGAGCCCAGCCCGGTATGGATCGTATTCTCGAGAGTCTCAACGATCAACGCCGTAACAATTTGGTCCTCACCCTTCTTTCCTCGCTCACAGTCGTTCTCTTGATGCTTGCTTCGGCAGTAACAGCGAATTCACTGGCATGGAACCTTGCTCTTCTTGTGGCGATGACGCTCGGTATTGCACAGACTTTTCACGGATTTTTTTCATACGCCTTTATCCGTCAGCTCGGAGACCCATTTCCTTCAATTGTTTTCCATGCTCCTACGCACCACCCTACCCAATTGGGCAGTGTGCTTGGAGACTTGTTGGTCGCCCACCTCGATCCAGATCTCTTCTTGGAATGGGAAGAATGGCAGAAATTATTCCGCAAGGCGCTGATTCCTGGACATATTACAAAACAAGCGTTGGAGCGACTGCTCTACATTTTGCACCTTCACATGGAGGAAGAACTTACAACGCAGATGGCTCATGATGAATTGCTTTCTTTCATTTCACAGGAACGGTTTGAAAAATTACTGCTCGATGAGGATGGAAGGTTCAATTGGCGAACGATTCAACGGCTTATCGCCCATTCAAGAGGCTGGCAACCTGAAGCTTTCCTCCTGCTTGACCGCCTGCAAAACGACCTGCTTTCAGGCGCACCACCGCTCTTGCGAGCCGAATGGCGCATGGATGTTGCACTTGACGAAAA
>QQRW01000025.1:0-39285 GCA_003602605.1 Candidatus Poseidoniales archaeon
AACAGCGGTGGCTCAAGCGTGGCTTACCTCAACATCACGGTCAACGATGTGGCACCAGGCGCATTCGAATACATACCCGAGAACAACATCATCACCAATAATTCGCTGGTGCACATTGAGCCGTCATTCATTAACACTGCAGATGGAAACGGTTCCTCTTGGGGTGTGGCATCCGGGATATATTATCCAGGTGACATCTTCGACATTGTGGTTGGAGATACAATATATTTTTCTGCAAACAACGGTGGCAATAACCAAGAATTGTTTGCATACAACACCCTCAACGCTTCGATGTGGTTGGTGGCAGAGATTAATCCGAGCCTGACACAAGGCTCTCTTCTTGCAGCTTCTATGGGTTCATCTCCAATGGTGCTTCGTGTTGGCGATACGTTGTATTTTAACGCAAATGATGGTGTTAAAGGCTCAGAAATATGGGCACATGACACGTCGAACCATTCGACATGGAGAGTCACAGACATCAACAGCGGCAGTGGCTCTTCTAACCCCGGACTGCGAATGATGAAGTCGATTGGAACGACTCTTTATTTTGATGCGTATGAAGGTTCAGAAGGAACTGAATTGTGGGCTCATGATACCTCCAATGGTTCCACATGGCGAGTTACAGCAATTAACGGTGGTCTAGCAGACTCCGCTGTTGGCCGCTACATGGCATACGTAGTTGGCGATGTCTTGTATTTCTCAGCGAATGATGGTATTACGGGACATGAGGTTTGGGCACACGACACTTCGAACCTTTCAACATGGCGTGTTGCTGATATTTTCAATGGCGCATCAAGTTCGAACCCAGGTACGAATCAACTCTTTGTTGGGGATACTATCTTTTTCGATGCCAACGACGGGGTCACAGGACGCGAATTATGGGCTCATGATACATCGAACCACACCACTTGGAAAGTGATCGACCTTAACAGCGGTTCCAGCAATCCTGGGCAACACCTGTTCACCTCTGTAGGCACCACTGTCTATTTTTCAGCAGATGACGGAATTACCGGAAATGAGTTATGGGCATACGACACATCGAACCTTTCGACATGGCAAGTGATTGATATTAACGGCGCATCCAGTTCAAATCCCGGAAATTACATGCACCACATTGTACGCGATATTGTTTACTTCTCTGCAAACGATGGAAATTCTGGAATTGAACTCTGGGCGTACGACACTTCCAACTTCTCGACATGGCAAGTGACTGATATTAACGGCGCATCCAGTTCAAATCCCGGCATGTATATGTCGCTCAAAGTAGGGGATTCGCTCTATTTCTCTGCTTCTGATGGTAGTACTGGCACTGAGTTATGGGCGCATGATACCTCGAACCTTTCCACTTGGAAAGCTGCTGACTTCACGAACGTGATTCAAGGCGGCACTCCGGGCCAATATATGCATAACCTCGTCGATGACACTCTTTATTTCTCGGTGAATAACCCAAGCTCTGGAATTCATGCTTATCAACCTGCACAAATCAATGTTCAGACCAATACCGGTGGTGCGGTAACAACATGGGCAATCAATGCGAGCCTTCCAAGTGGTTTGACCTTTGGAGCGAACAACGGCACCATTTACGGCACACCAACCGAACTGTGGAGTCAAACGTCTTATCTCGTATGGGGCAATGATTCAGTAGGTTCGAAGTTTGCCTATATTAACATCACAATTATTGATCAAGTTCCAGTGCTTTCGTATTCTCCGGAAAATTTCATTCTGACAAAAGGTCAGTCCAGCAGTGATTTGCCACTCGTTCCAACGCTTACAGGTCCAGGTCTCATCACTTCTTGGGAAATCAACGGTAGTCTACCTTCAGGCCTGAATTTTGGAACCAGCAATGGAACCATTTGGGGCATTCCAACCGTGTTGCAAACCAGTCCAGTGACCTATACCGTTTGGGCGAACAACAGCGGTGGTTCGACTTCAGCAACCATCAACATCACCATCAATGACCAACCACCCTTCATTTCCTACAGTCCAGACGAACTTGTTTTTACCAAAGGAGTTACGATTTCGTCAACCATTTCTCCGATATCCAGTGGAGGTACACCCACATCGTACATGATTTCTCCGAGTTTGCTCAATACTTTCCAATTCAATCCGTCGACAGGATTAATCTCAGGAACCCCAAGTGTACTTCTCAACAGGACCATGTTCACCATTACTGCATCCAATTCGGGTGGCTCCTCTGTCACCTACATCAATGTAACAATTGTTGACCAAGTTCCATCCCTTTCGTATTCACCTGAGAACTTGACATTGACCAAGGGGCTTCTTAGCAGCGATTTGCCGTTGAGTGCAACGGTAACAGGTTCAGGAACCATCACCTCATGGGAAATAAATGGCAGTTTGCCTGCCGGTCTCAACTTTGGAACCAGTAACGGAACGTTGTGGGGTACTCCAACGGTTTTGCAGGTCAGTCCAGTCACCTATACAGTCTGGGCGAACAACTCCGGCGGTTCGACATCTGCGACGATTAACATCACGATTCTTGACGAGGTGCCAATCTTATCGTACGCTCCGGAGAACTTGACGCTGACCAACAATGAAGTGAACAGTGATTTACCACTCGCACCAACACTTACTGGTCCAGGCGTCATCACTTCTTGGGAAGTCAACGGTAGTCTCCCATCAGGTCTCTTCTTTGGAACCAGTAACGGTACCTTCTGGGGAACTCCTACTGTTCTGCAAATCAGTCCAGTGACCTACACTGTTTGGGCCAACAACTCTGGCGGTTCGACCTCAGCGACCATCAACATCACGATTATTGACGAGGTACCTATTCTGTCGTACTCTCCGGAGAACTTGACCCTCACCAACAACACGGAGAGCATTGATCTTCCTCTTGCTCCGACTTTGACCGGTCCAGGAACCATCACGTCGTGGGAAATGGAAGGTAGTCTGCCAACAGGTCTCTTCTTTGGAACCAGTAACGGTAGTTTTTGGGGGACTCCAGCAGCTCTACAAACGAGCCCCGTGACTTACACTGTTTGGGCGAACAACTCCGGTGGCTCGACTTCAGCGACCATCAACATCACGGTTGTCGACGAAGTTCCAGTCTTGTCGTATTCGCCGGAGAACTTGACACTCACCAACAATACCATGAGTATTGATTTACCGCTCTTGCCGAACTTGGCTGGACCTGGCGCTATCACCTCGTGGGAACTCAACGGAAGTCTGCCAGCAGGTCTTCACTTTGGGACAAGTAACGGTACCTTCTGGGGAACTCCTACTGTTCTGCAAATCAGTCCTGTCACCTACACTGTTTGGGCGAACAACTCCGGTGGTTCGACTTCAGCATCGATCAACATTACGATTGTTGACGAGGTTCCAGTCTTGTCGTATTCGCCAGAGAACTTGACCCTCTCAAACAATACTGTTAGCAGCGAACTACCACTTGTTGCAACGCTAACAGGTCCGGGAATCATCACTTCGTGGGAGCTCAACGGTAGTCTACCAGCCGGTCTTCACTTTGGAACCAGTAACGGAACCTTCTGGGGTACTCCTACGGTTCTGCAAGTCAGTCCAGTCACTTACACCGTTTGGGCGAACAACTCTGGCGGTTCAACCTCAGCAACGATCAACATTACGATTATCGATGAGTTACCAATCTTGTCCTATTCCCCAGAGAACTTGACGCTCACCAACAATACCGTGAGCGTTGATTTACCACTCTTACCGACTCTTTCTGGACCAGGTGTTATCACCTCGTGGGAACTCAACGGCAGCCTACCAGATGGCCTCAACTTTGGTACCAGCAACGGTACGTTCTGGGGCACACCAACGGTTCTGCAAATCATTCCAGTGACCTATACAGTATGGGCGAACAATTCTGGCGGTTCGACATCAGCGACGATCAACATTACGATTGTCGACCAAGTTCCAATCTTATCGTATTCGCCTGAGAATTTGACTCTCTACAACAATACTGTAAGCAGTTTCATGCCACTTGGTGCTGTACTAACTGGCCCTGGTAACATCACTTCATGGGAAATCGAAGGTGACTTGCCTGCCGGTCTTAACTTTGCAATGAGCAACGGAATGATTTGGGGCATCCCAACTGCTCTGCAACTCAATCCAGTCACATACACCATATGGGCGAACAACTCTGGTGGTTCGACATCCGCCAATATCAACATAACAGTGCTTCACAAAGCGCCGATGTTTACCTATTCCGCCGACAATCTCACGTTGGTGAACAATACGCTCATGACTACCGTGAATGCAATCAATACCGGTGGATATATCACGTCTTGGGAAATAGAACCTGCAGTTCCAAACGGTCTCATCCTAAGTCCGCTTCTTGGTTCAATTTCAGGAACACCTACCGTTGTGCAATCAATGACGATGTACCAAATTTGGGGTAACAACTCTGGCGGTTCCCACTCGGTCTTCATCAACATCACCATCTACGACCCGGCCGTTGATTTGCAGTATTATCCAGAGAACTTGACGTTAATCCGTGATGTCCCAATGACCGACCTCCTACCTACATACATCGGTATTGTAGATGACTGGATCATCGTACCAAGCCTGCCATCTGGATTGACTTTCTCAAACGGTGTGATCTCTGGAACGCCTGACATCAACATGACAAGAACAACCTACACAGTGTGGGCGAACAACACCGGCGGTCCTTCCTCACACACCATCAACATCACTATCCTTGAACCGATGGTCAGTTTGGATTACAATCCTGAGAACATGACGTTGGTACGAGGCACTCAGATGGCCGACATGACGCCAATCGTATCTGCCGGTATGGTTGAGTTCTGGTCCATCCACCCTGCTTTGCCGAATGGATTGCTCTTTGACACGGGTACAATTTCGGGAACCCCAACGGTCAACATGACGACAACGATGTTCACGGTCTATGCGAACAACACGGGTGGAAACGCTTCACATACAATCAACTTGACTGTTCTTGAACCGGCAGGGGAGTTGTCGTATGCCAACATAACATTGACGCGTGATGTGTCCATGTTGCCTCTATCACCAACATACTCAGGTGGAATGGTCGAAGTTTGGTCCATTCACCCAGCCCTCCCCAACGGCCTCAACTTCAGTAACGGTGTAATCTCAGGTGCGTCAACAGTCAACCTTTCAACAACAATGTATACCGTTTGGGCGAACAACTCCGGTGGAGTTAGTGCTGCAACAATCAACATCACCGTAAACGAACCAATTCCGATTCTTTCGTACATTCCGAACAACTTGGAGTTGACACGTAATACCACGATGCCTACACTTGTTCCAACCCTCAGCGGCGGTTATGTTGCATCGTGGGGAATCTCTCCGTCGTTACCTGCTGGCCTCGTGTTTGAGAACGGCACACTGACAGGCACACCTACTTTGATTCAAGACCAAATAGAGTACACCGTCTGGGCGAATAACAGCGGTGGTTCGACTTCAGCGAGTATTAACATCACTGTTCTTGACATCATTCCAGAAATCTCCTACATTCCGCAAGAAATGACCCTTACAAACAACACTACGATGACACACTGGACGCCACTCAATCTTGGTGGACCGGTCGTTTCATGGAGTATTTCTCCAGAACTTTCTCCAGGACTGTTGTTCGATTCCTCAAACGGCACAATCTATGGATTACCAACTGAGGTTACCCCGCTGCTCAACTACACAGTCACTGCGACCAACAGCGGAGGAGCTTCTGACTTCAGCATCAACATCACCGTTGTTGGTAATGTTCCTTTCTTCGAATACATTCCAAGTGATGTCGATTTACTGAACAATTCGAGCATTCTTGATTTGCTACCGCATTCGACCGGCGGAACCGTATTGCAGTGGGCAATTTCTCCAGAACTTTCAGTTGGTCTATCGTTTGACAATGCTACAGGTCGTATTTACGGTATGCCTAGCGAGATTGCTCATCGAACTCTCTACTTGGTAACGGGTGTGAACGATGATGGTTCTTACAGTGCCGTAGTTAACCTCACGGTGGAAGACCTTGTTTACGAGAATGCTCAAGGCGTTTTCAACACCCTGAACAATTCCATGATTGATGCTATCGAGCCGCTTTCATCTATCAGTGATTCAGTGTATGAGATTCATCCTGCCCTGCCAACGGGACTTTCGATTGGAAACTTGAATGGGACAATTTGGGGTGTTCCGAATGAAGTCATGGAACTCAAGAGTTACACAGTGTATTCGAACTCCAGTTTGTTCAATGATACCTTCGTGATAATGCTGAGAGTTCTTGAGGATTCAGATAATGACTCCCGACCAGACGTACTACCAGTTGGATACGATGTATTCGGAGAACTCATTGAAGATTTAGACGACGATGGTGACGGTTATTCTGATTTGCTTGAAGATGAGTGTTTGAGTGATTCTCTCAATTCTTCCGACATACCAGGTGATGTTGACGGTGACACCATCTGTGATTCGATTGATGATGATATCGACGGTGACGGTTTGTTCAACAGCTTGGAAGATAACAGTGGAATATACACCTCAGAAATCGATACGGGAACTGACCCACTCCTCGCAGATACAGATGGCGATGGAGTTTGCGATGGACCGGCAGTTCCTGCGAACGGCGGCTGTACTGTGGGACCCGACGCATTCCCGAACGACCCCTCAGCCTATACGGATACGGACCGGGACGGAATGCCTGACGATATGTTTGGAAATTCAACAAGTGAACCGCCATTGATTCTAGATTTGGATGATGATAATGATAGGTGGACAGACCTCCAAGAAGCGGAGTGTGGAACGGACCACCTTGATCGAAACAGTGTACCTGATGATACGGATGGAGATGGGATCTGTAACAACCTCGACGATCGTCTTGATCTTACTTTCGAATTCAACTATTCATCCAACAACCTATCGCTTGTTGTGGGTGACGAAATAGAACCCTTCCTTCCGAATATCACAGGTAATGGTGAGGTAGGCACTTGGGAAATTGTTGGAGAACTACCAGAAGGTTTGACGTTTGGTTGGAGTCCAGCTCGAGAGGAACTCCTCGATGGAAGCATTCGTGGTACACCGAATGAACCAATGGAGTTGACCGAATTCGTGATTTGGGGGAACAACAGCGTTCACAGTCGCTCGTTCTCAATAACTCTTGAAGTTAAAGTGAACCTGAGTGTAGATGGCAGCGACTCTACGCCAATGAAACTAGGGTACGTTCTTTGCCCAGTCCTCCTTTTGGTTTTGGTTGCATTCGCCATGTTGCTGGTCCCGAAAAACAAAGTGGTATTCAATGATGCAATTCCTGCACGCACAACCTCTCGACCGAAGTTTAAGGATGGGGCGGGAACTCGAGAAGATCCGTTCATTCTGAAGACATTAACCGATGTTAAACCGGGAACCGTTGTCTACAGTAATGAATCCATCACAAGCACCGATGTTTCTCCAGCGAAGGTGTTTGAAGTGAAGGATATGCATCGAATCGAAAACGAAGGACGTTTCAAAATCACCAATCTGCATATCCAAACTTCATCAGGCGATGAGGAATCGAAATTGGTATCAAGACTCAACTCCAACGACGACGGAATTCTTGCCTATCAATTGGCATTTGATGGTCGAGATGCTGATTCCGTTCTCGCAGATTCCTACGAGACGTTGTTCAAGGTAGGGAATGAATCCGTCTACTTCCAATGGACGGTTAAAATAAAGTCGAAGTCCAGTACCAAAAAGAGCAAGAATTCCGGCAAGAAGTCAAGCAAGAAGTCGAAGTGAGGCTTTTGCTCAATCTTCGTGATAACCATACATTTCTTCTTTGGCGAACTTAACCAGCATCTCACCAAGTCCTTGGTCTGAATACTTCGCCATTTCCTGAGCCATTTTTGTCAGTGCAAACGACAGTCCAATTGACATGAGCGTTCCAAGGGCCAAAACCCAGCCGTACCAAGGCAAAGCTCCATACTTGAGGAA
Organism: Candidatus Poseidoniales archaeon; assembly: GCA_003602605.1. Taxonomy (GTDB): domain Archaea; phylum Thermoplasmatota; class Poseidoniia; order Poseidoniales; family Poseidoniaceae; genus MGIIa-L1. The sequence goes on from QQRW01000025.1 coordinate 7,909, forward strand.
AATTGGTAGTACTATCGCCAATGAAAGGAGAAGCAGTATGATTCCAAGTCCAGCGACAACGATACGGCCTTTGAGAAAATTTCCCGCAAGGTCCTTGCTTTCTTGTGAGTCATGATTCTCAACGATTTCTTCAATCTCAACCAGCCAATCTCTGCTCAATGGTTTTGGATTATCTTGGTCGTTCTGTTGTTTTTTACAAATTAAGAAGAACTCGTCAATTTGAGCGTCCGTACACGAATATGACTTCATTTTTCTTGCTAATGCTTCAACAGAGGGGTGTGCAAAATGCAACTCTCCCCAGATGTTTTTTGTTGATGCAAAATGCAACGGCTCATCGGAATAGGGAATATCCGATTTCTCATCAGGATTGACAGGCTCTCGTGGATTAATAATTTCTCTAAACGCTCCGATAAAAAACAAAGAGGCGAGGAAGGTGCAGAAGAGGAAAACCAATGCCGGTGGGATAAATGGGGCGAAATTTCCCTGATCAATATCGATGTTGTTCGGGTCTTCGGAGTCATAAGCAATTTCTCGAGTAGAATCTTTAGGATAATCAACTTCCCACACTCGAGATTCGAAGTGTGAAACCTTCACTTCATCGGAATGAGAATAGGTGATTCCATCAACGACATACTGCAGCATGTAATTGGCGTAATAATCTGTACAGGTTGAAGACCCTGATTCACTATCGCCGCATTCATATCTGTGTTCCTCAATTTCTAAGTTCACAACTCGAGCATCAACGGTGTTCCAAGATTGCGCTTCCAATTCGTCAGTAAAGTCGCCGAGGGCGATGACCGGCCATATGCATCCAAGAAGGAAGAGTACGATTCCGACGACGACTAGGGCTCTCGGTGAGGATTGGTTTGGACCGCCGAGTTGAATTTCCATGGCTGATGATTCCGTGTCTACTACTTGATTATGGCCCTAAGTTACCACAATAGATGCGAATTGAGACTATTTTCTGGTAAGTACAAAAACGGAGAGGCTGCATCGGCTGAGGTCGCGTTGTTCTTCTTCTAAGAGGTCACTCCATTGAACTCGCTGGACATGGAAATGCTTTGAAAATAAAGATTCGACTTCTGAATCCGGCAGTGCAAACGGTGGACCCTGCATTTCATCTTGCGGATAATCAAAGGTGACCATGAGACCTTGACTGCCTTTGGAAGTGAGGTTGCGCAGTTGTTCAACATAGGCTGGACGCATGGATGAGGGAAGGGCAACGAGTGCTGCTCGGTCGTACCAAGCATCGAACGGTACTTCATCGGGTTGGACTTCAAAGAAGTCGCCATGGTAGATGTGAATGCTTTCAGTTGAGTATTTCGTACCAGTAATTTTCTTGTCAATTACTGCGGTTGTTGAAGCCTCTTCAAAAAACTGCTTGACTGCTTTCTCAACCAGTTCAATCCCTACAACCGTGTGACCCTGTTCATGCAACCAATGCATGTCGAGGGATTTACCGCACAATGGGACAAGTACACTTGCGTTGCTTTCTAGTGCCAGTGAAGACCAGTGTTCACTCAAGGTCGGGTTTGCTTCAAGCCGATGAAAACCGATACGGTTCTCATTCCAGCGCTGGTGCCATATTGACATTCAATCACTGGCCAGTGAAGTTTGCAACACGCTTTTCGACATAGGCTGCAATTCCTTCCTTGGCATCGCTGCTGTTGAACAAGGAAGCTTGCAACTCACGTTCGAGAGCCAAGTGGTATTCGAAAGGAATCTCTGGACCGGTCTGGCAGGAACGCTTGATGTTTCCAACAGCCTTGACCGCCTTGTTTGGTAGCGTAAATTGACTGCACCAGTCGAGAATATCTCGGCGGAAATCTTCTGCAGATCCTTCCCAAATATGGTTGATGAGGTTGCATCCGTGAGCGTCCTCAAAGGACATGAGTTCGCCGGTGACCATCATTTCAAGAGCCTTGGCCTTACCAATAAGTCGAGTCAAGCGAGCAGTTCCACCGGTTCCAGCAAGCACACCGAGGTTAATTTCAGGAAGTCCAACCTTGCCGGAGTTCTTTCGAGCGATTCGAATATCTGCGGCCATAGCGATTTCGAGACCACCACCAACAGCGTGTCCGTTGATTGCACAAACGACGAGTTTCGAGGTTTGTTCAAGCCGTGAGAGAGTTTCGTTGGCGTGAAGACAGAAGTTGTACTTGAAGCCTGGACTGACGCTGTTCAGCATTTGGATGGATGCGCCGGCGGAAAAGAAAGAAGCCCCGTTACCGGTCAAGACGATGCAAGTTACATCGTCATCGAAACGAGCTTTGACGATTGCATCATCGATGTCACACATCATTCCGTGGGTGTAGGTGTTTGGTGAGCGGTCGTTTGCTCCATCCAAAGGTGCACCTGCTGAGTCCGAGGTGAGTTCAATTACCGCAATTCCGTTGGTGGTTACACCGTAGTTAACAAGACGGTTAGGCATAGGTTCGAGTTTGAGTCCGTAGAGGTCGCTCATACATCGACCCACATGGATTCGCATTAAGAACAAATCGCTTTGAATTACTGGCTTTCATTATCCGTTTCAGTGTCTTTTGAAAAAGACAGTTTCGCCCCTTGTTTGCGGACTTCAGTCCACTGCTCGCCGATTGCAATTGCTTCAGGAGACTGCTCCCAAACATCCCGCTTGAGTGCCTTACGGAACGGCATTCGACGTACTCCTCGACCGTGCGCCTTCGGATCTTTCTCAAGCATGAAAGGGTTAACGATTCGGTAGAGTACTGATTTCAGCAGAGTTGGGCGGAACAGTTTTCCAATCCAAATGAGACCGTCTCCGCGTTTCTTTTGGTCTTTCATCCAAGCCTTGCACATACGTTTGAACATGCGATCCCCAACTCGATTCATCAGCCAACGGTTGGCAACGCTGGTACGAACATACGGCATGAGGTGCTCTCTAACATCTGCTTCATAGTCGCCTTTACCGAGAATGTCATTGGCGGCAAGAACGCCTGACCAGACAGCCATTCTCATGCCGAAGCCCCACATAAAATCCTGTAGGCCGCCTGATTCACCGACATAATAGCGTCCGTCTTGTTTGTAATTGCTGTTGATGGTGAAGTCGCCCTTGCCTCCAACACGCTTGATTGGTTTTCGATTCAAGTTTGGATAATGTGCTTCATACCATGCAATCGTTTCGTTGAGGAACCGTTCACTTTTTTTCTGCTTTCGCCAAAGACAAGTGCAGATTAAGCCTACACCATCGATAATGATGAGGTAGGAATAGGAACCAGGTGCTAATTTATCGTTCAACTGGAAGCCAATATGGTTGGGATGGTCGGTATGGAATATTTCCCCATAGGCGACGGCAGAGGTGCCCTTTGGACCACAAGCAATGATGGTACAATCTTCTTCTTTCACCTTTGATTTGTAGTGGATTTGAACGCCTGCGGCTAAGGCTTGTCGCTTGAAACCTTGGTCGATGGTGTGATCTGAGGTTCCACGTTCGATGATGCGGTATGCGATGCCGGGCGTCGTTGCTTGAGTGATGACATCGTCGGGGTGGATGAGATCGACCACATCAAATTCGGTGGCTTTGAACTCGGATAAATCAAATCCCCATTCTTTCAATTGTTCGAAGAAATCGACGCCCATACTCCAATTTTCCAAGGCTTGGAAGTCACCGTCAAATCGAGCACCTGAATCGGCGCGAACATCGTGAACATGGACTTCTTTGCCACCCTTGGCAAGAACCGTAGCAGCCGCAAGACCTGAAAGTCCTGCGCCCATGATGTGGATGGCCTCATCGCTGCCCATGACAATACCCATACAGGCGTGAGGTTTGAATGATGCGTTCCCCTCGTGCGCACATGGCGGGTTTTATTCTCATCGAAGAGGCGCTTGAATCGCTCGATGAAAATGCTCTCAAAGCTAAATTACCAACTGATGGTTGTGGAGCAATCGTCTCTTTTTTGGGAATCACGCGAGGTAAAGAAGGCGATGCAGATGTCCTGCGTCTCGAATTCGATGCATGGCAAAACCAGTTATCACCCGTTTTACACCGTTTAGCCGAACAGGCCATCGAGCGCTTCGGCGTTTTGGCCGTGGCGATGGCCCACAGAGTCGGCTCTGTTGGACCGACAGAATCCATCGTATCGATCCATGTTGGCAGCCCGCATCGGAAAGAAGCATTCCAAGCGTGTGAATGGCTCATCGACGAACTCAAGAAGCAGGCCCCTCTATGGAAGAAAGAAGTCACCAGCGAAGGTGAGTCATGGAAGGCCGGTCTCGGTTAGGAGTTGAAATTATGGAGAGAGAAATCGAAGGGATAGTAGAAATCGGGTCAAAAGCAGTTGTTGAACGCCGTGCTTCGGCGACAGGACTGCTCAATTTGAGTGCCGAATCAGCACAAGCGATTCAAACAAAATCAGTCAAGAAAGGTGATGTTTTGGAAGCCTCGACCATCGCAGCGATTCAAGCGGTGAAAGATACACCACGTATTGTACCGCATTGCCACCCTATTCCGCTGGAGGGATGTAAAGTTCAATGGGCATGGGAAGGTAACGCACTGCGTTGTACGGTTCATGTTTCAGCCCATTACAAAACCGGCATCGAAATGGAGGCACTCACTGGAGTAAGCGCCGGTCTCTTGTGTGCACTGGACATGGTCAAATCCATTGAGAAAGACGAGAACGGCCAGTATCCGGGAACTTCCATTTCTGACATTGTCGTGCTCGAGAAGTTCAAGGGTCAGTAACCCTCTGAAAGAACTTCTTTGACACATTGCAGTATTCTTGCGTTTTCTTTTTGTGAACGAATGGCGAATCGTACGGCTTTATTGGTGAGTGTAATGCCCATATTTTGAGCATCTCGGATGAATACCCCTTTTTCTTTACATGCTTCGATAAATGAAGATGAAGTGTGGTGCGTGTGCTCAGGTAAAAAGGTCAAGATAAAATTGGCAACGCCAGGCAGGACGGTGAATTTCTCATCTTGCAACAAGAGGCTAAACTCTTCTCTTTGCTGATGAATGATGTTGTATTGATGTCGATAATATTCAGGATTGCGCAGGGCAGCAACAGCTGCTAATTGACCGGGTAGGCTCACGGCCCATGGCGGAATGAACCGTCGGAGTTGGATGACTTTTTGGCTTACTGCGTAGGCAACCCTTAGTCCAGACAGCGCGTAGCATTTGCTCATACTTTTGCAGACGATGAGGCTAGGTGTGGTTGCAACCATCGACTCAAGCGATTGGGCATCCGGCATGTAGTCGATGTAGGTCTCATCAACCCAAATCATCTTGCAACGGGTTGGTGACTCACTTTCATCTTGGATTCGATGTACGATGTCACGCATTTCTTCGCTGTGAACACCTGTCGGGCTGTTGGGATTGACCAAAATTACTGCATCATGGAGGCGCGATTGTTCAACCAAGTCATCAGCGTTGATTCGAAAACCGTCTTCTTGATGAAGAACAAAATTTGTCATGTGGCAACCAATAACATGCGTTAGGATGTGACTGTATTCACCGTACATTGGGGAGAGAACCAGGACGCTTGAATCCTGATTGAGCAATTGAGGGAGGAATGAAAACATCAACGACGAAGAGCCTGAAGATACGGCAACATGCTTTGCATTCACGCCTCTGACATCTGCAATGGTTTCAATCAGTTCTTCACATTGCGTCGGCGGAGATTCTTGGCAACATCGTTCGAGTTGCTCTCGCAGTACATCGAGTGCTTCAGGGCAAGGTGGAAACGGACTGTCGAGGACGTCGGCAACCACTAACGAATCACGAACTTCAAAATCGAACCTCGAAGTATCCCATGACTTGCCGCCGTGGTAGCAGACATCATCTTCCTCTTCAGCAGCGATATCTGCATCGATACGCTGAGCATGTTCTTTCATCACTTTCAATGGGTTCAGGTACATTGGATAATACCGTGTTTTACCGTGAACAATTCCGTGATCGTCGAAGACGGTCATTCCGTTCTTGCGGTACAAGTCGGCAACTTCTGAATGGCCCATGGCGACGATATCAGTGCCGTCTCTCTCGAGGATAAATTCAAGCGCATAGCGCATCAATCGAAATGAGATGTTCTGTCCTCTAAAATCAGGGTTGACGGTAAGTGCTCGAACTTCAAAGGTGGAGTTGAGTCGATGGCTGCATTCAGCGTAGACCGTTTGGTCAAGAGTTTCTTTGGAGAAATAAGTGGTAATTCGGAACGGTTTTTCTTGAGGCGGATTGAGGCTGATGTACCCTGCGAGCACACCGTTCTCCATACATGCGATGAAATGCTTTCCGGGGTCTTCGATTTTCTGTTCAGAATTGGCTTTGTATTGCTGTAATTCAGTAGCATACACCTCATGACGAAGCCGAGATATTTCGTTCCAAATACGCTCGACTTCTTTGTCTTCGGGAAGCGGGTAATCAAAGTGCAAGAACTCTGCCATAGGACAATGAGAGTCGTTGATAACTTCAAGAGTTCGCCGGATTTCTCATATTTTTGAATCGTAAAGTCATTATTGGTTGGCAGGCAGGGTGATTCATGCGAGCAAAGGCTATACTGTTGATTCTCCTTGTTACGACGATGTCTATGGCAGGTTGCTTTGGTGCAGATGAATTGGAAATCGAAGTGGAAATTGAACCTGAAATGGACAAGCGAATCTTCGTGACCGACGGCACAGGCATGGCCGTAAATGAGGCGCCTCTTGAGATGGATTTCGTGTTCAGCGATGTTGGGGAAACCGGTAAGGAACCGAGCATTGGCATCACCTCAAGTGGTTGCATGTTTTTCATCGCTATGGAAAAACCAATGCGTTCTTGCGACCATGGAGAGAGTTGGGTAAACACTGCCGACATTACTCAAGCTCCGTTCACCAGCGACCCGTATGGATGGGTCGACCCGGTCACTGACCGAATTTTCAACATCCACATGATGGGGCTTGCTACGACTTGGATTGGTTGGTCGGATGACGACGGGGAAACCTGGATGGGCAATCCATACGACAGTGGTCCAGTGCCTCTTAACGATCACATCAAATTAGGTTCCGGGCCATGGACCGATTCTGGTTATGGCGGGCTTGGACAACTTAGTCCGCTGTACTCTGAAGCAGTGTATTTCTGTTACAACAAGCTGGCTGGGATTTTCTGCTACACCAGTTACGATGGAGGTGCCACATTCCCCACCGGAGGCCAGATATACGGACTTGCAACCAGTAACGGTGGTCTGCATGGAGCCATTACCACCGCTCCTGATGGGACGGTCTATGTGACTCCAAGAGTTGCAACTCCAACGATCATTTTTTCGAAGGATAACGGTCTTACTTGGGATACTCGAGAGATGGGACAGGATGCATCGACTCCAAACCCTCGCAAAAATTCCGAGGTTGCAACCGACTCTGAATCCAACGCATACCACGTGTGGACCGGAGGCGACCAAGGGATTTACATGGCTCGAAGTACCGATTCAGGGGATACTTGGGATTCAGAAAGTATTCGAATTAGTCCAGCTGGCGTCATTTCGACGACATTTCCCCAAACAGATGCTGGCGACCCTGGAAGGATTGCCATAACTTACCTCGGAAGTGAAAACGTGTCCCTACTCAATACAACGGATATTGACGGAAACAATTGGAACGGAAACGGTCATTACGCACCGAGTGGGGTGCACTACCATCTTTACGTCACTTACAGCCTCAATGCATTGGATGAAAATCCAACATTCCACACATATCGAGTGTCTGACGACCCCGTTCAAATTGGAAGTATGTGCCTAAACAGTGGCGATTGCCGCACCGATGAAGGTGGCTCAAACCGAAACTTGCTCGACTTCAACGACCTCACCATCGATCTTGAAGGAAGAGTGTACATTGCTTTCGCAGATGGTTGCATCGATGCTTGCGCAACTGGAAACAATTCACAACCGCAGGATTCCCGTGCAGGCCGTGGCTCAGTCTACTTCATGGGCAACGGGCCAAGCCTCTACGTAGCCAACGGTGAGCTGACTTCTCCAGTTCAATCATCGGAAATGCTTGACGCATCAACGCTTCCGCAACTCTGTGAAGCAGAGCAATGCCGAGATGAAGATCAAGAAGTGGTAATGAGTGATGAATAACCAATCCTGTTGTTCATCAACGACTAAGAACTTCTCAGTCAAGGGTAAGTCATGTTCAGCCAGTTGAATTTGACGCAACCTACCAAGTGGCACCTTGCCCTTTCGCATGACGAATCGACACTTCTTGAGCGAACTGTAGGTATTTTCTTCTTTGCTGGATTAACTGCGTTATGTGCTCAGCTCGCCCTTCCTACCACTTGGACGCCTGTGCCTTACACTTTCCAGACCTTTTCCGTTATGGCAGCAGGTGTCTACCTGCGAAGGAACGACGCATTTCTCTCCGGTGCAGTATACCTCATTGCTGGTGCGATTGGTGCTCCAGTGTTCGCCGGAGGGGCCAGTGGTTTGTTTTCAGGCTCACAACTCATTGCTTCGGGAGGATATCTCCTTGCCTTCCCAGTTGCTTCTGCATTGATTGCAGAAGGTTTAGATCGTTCACGAAAAGCGGGAGTTGCAGACATCAAGGCGCAAATTATCTGCTGGACTCTTGCCATGATTCCGGTCTATATCTTTGGTACTCTATGGTTGGCAGAGGCCTATGCCGTGGATATCGCTCAAGCCTTTGCTTGGGGTACAGAGCCGTTCCTCCTCTGGGATTTTGGTAAAATTATTCTACTTGCTTTCGTGACAACCAAAGTATGGTCGTACGAGTCTTTTGAAGAAGGTTCAGACGATGAGACCGGCTCGATTGAGTGAAAAGTTCATCCGTCGATTCAAACCGTTTCATTCATGGATGGGGCGCGCCCGTCACGACCCATGGGCAGTGTAGGCGACCTCTATCACCACTTCTTAGAAGCCGTTGACCAAGCGGCAATATCCAGTGCTGCATGGCGCGGTCTCGGTGAAAAAGAGAAGGCGGATGAAGCCGCTGTCGAAGCCATGCGTCGTACTTTTGACAACGTACCTTTTGACGGTCGTGTCGCCATTGGAGAAGGTGAGCGAGACGAAGCACCCATGCTCTACATCGGAGAAGAGATCGGTAGCATGGTAGGTGTTGCTGGCGCGCCTCAAATTGACATAGCCGTTGACCCGCTTGAATGTACAAACAATTGTGCCTCCAATTCCCCGAACTCCATCGCAGTTCTTGCAGCTGCACCCCGAGGTACGCTTCTTCATGCACCTGATTGTTACATGGACAAGATTGCTGGCGGTCCAGAACTCGTCGGTCACATCAGTCTTGATGGCGGGGTCGCCTACAATCTTGAACAAACTGCGGCGGCTTTGGATAAGTCTGTCTCCGATGTTCGCGTCGTTGCTCTCGACCGTGAACGTCATTCTGAGTTGTTCAAAGAAATCCGTGCAAGCGGCGCTCAGTTGGAACTGATGGGAGACGGTGATGTATCTGGCGCAATCTGGGCAGCTCGTCCAGACGGCCCGTTCGATTTACTCATGGGAATTGGTGCAGCTCCGGAAGGAGTCATTTCCGCCACCGCCATCCGTGGGCTTGGTGGCGTCTTTGAAGGACGGCTTGTGTTCCGCTCCGATGAAGAGGAAGCTCGTGCTGCAAACATGGTAGGCGATGATCTAACACGCCTTTGGGAAGCACATGACTTGTGCAAAAGTGAGAATGCTATCTTTGCTGCATCAGGTGTTTGCGATGGGTATCTACCGGCGGCAGTTCTTGGAGAGTCCCATACGACAACTTTTGCTGAGGTTATCGATGTTGAAACCGGAACCGTTCGACGGGTGGAAACCACTCGCAAGCTGTGAATAATTGGCGTGTTTGTTGCAGTGTCTATGCACCAAGCTTTGATTTACACCCCATTGCACTTCGAGTACACGACGCGCCTTAAGAGTTGTAATTACTTCTGAGGGATTGGGTTGGTGTTTGCATTTGGCGGTGCCGTGTTCATTGTCGTGTTGCTGGCTTGTAACTTATACAGAAGCAGTCCGAGTACACCACAAACAATCGGCGCAAACAACAACGGCAGTAATGTCGTTAATGCTTGTGTCACTGCGATGAGTGATATACCCAATAATCCGAGGATATAGCCAGCGATGTTGCTCGCTGAAAACAGTCTTTTCGTGTCTGACATAATTTTGTCCATGTCTATACAGTTGGAACGGGAGGTATATGAGGCCCTGTATTTGAAATCGGGCTAATTCAAGTGCTTTTACCGTTATTTTGCTGCGGGCATACGTCCATGAATGGGCCTTCAATGACCATTTCGATTAAACCGCATTTTCAAGAGTGATTCAGCGTCCGTTACCAACCAAATGAGGATTTCAGACGGATTCCGTTAAACCGTCACATTCGAAGAAATATGGACATGAAAGGACAAGGAGTTTGAATAAGCGAAATTATTCTGTCGTTTTGGTTCGTGAACTTCAAGTGCACCTCACCTTACAACTTACCATGGCGGTCCAACAAGTTCGCATCGAAGTTCGGTTGCCTGAAGGGCATTGGGCAGGAGATGTGACTCGCAGCCACCCCTCGGCAGTTCTCAGAATTGAGGAACACATGCCCCTACAGAAGAGAAGAGGTACTGCCCGAGCCTCATGCAGCGAAGACATTACAGAGACGGTTTCAACCCATCCAGGTATCGAAGAAGTTCGAAGCTTCGGCAAACAGAGTTTTGTTGTCGACATTATTGCCGGTGGTGGAGGATTCCTCAAGCCTCTGATTAAGGTCGGCGTTATTCCGCAAACACCGTTCGAAGTACGGGATGGATGGGTGGAATGGACAATCTCGTGCGCACGAGAAAAGGTTCGTGATCTCTTGTCTGGGTTCGACAGCGAAAAAATACCGTACCGACTTGTTTCAACACGTGGAGTCACCAGCCGATTGCTCACACCCCGCCAGCGCTATGTATTTGATACTGCTATGAAAGAAGGCTTCTACGATGTTCCACGACGAATCACGCTCACTGAACTTGCGAGTGTTCTTGATGTGGCGAAGTCTACTCTTTCCGCCCAGCTACATCGCATCGAATCAACCGTGCACCATGCCTATGCTGATGACATCCGCAGGCGTAGTCCCTAACATGTTCGTACGAACATGTTCGCAAAGGCAATAAGGTAGACCCGGATATCAACCATACATGGACAACCTACCGAACACATGGGAAGACTGGATTTCTAACTTTACTGAATGGCAAGACCGAGTTGGTTTCAACCGCGAGTGGATGGGCGACTTCGATCTCTCAATCCAATTCGATTGGGATCGTGCCGGTGATGTTATCGAGTTTGGCGATTACGCAGGACGACCAAAATGGGAACGCTCTCTACAAGTTCCACACCAGAGCATGAGAGACGCTCTTGTTAGCATGATCACCGTTCAAGGTGACACTGAGTTTGCTTCCGTCGAACAACAACGCCACCTGCTCGCTTCTGCCCCTACAGACTACGACCGCTATGCAGCTGCCAGAATTATGGCTGAAGAACAACGCCATGGATGGCAGATGGCCTACCTCTTGATGACCTATTTCGGCCAACAAGGACGTCGTGAAGCACAAAAGTTGCTCGAGCGCAACGCACAAGACGGTGACAGATTGCTTGGTGCCTTCAATCGCCCAATGCCACATTGGCTCGACTTCTTCTGCTACACCATGTTCGTTGATCGTGACGGCAAGTTCCAACTTGGAATGCTCTCTACTTCTGCCTTCAAGCCACTGGCTGCTTCTATGGGCCCAATGCTCAAAGAAGAGTCCTTCCACTTGGGAACAGGTTCGAACGGTCTGCGCAGAGTCATCAAGGCCGGCGTAATTCCACTCGACATGCTTCAGAAATTCTTCAACAAGTGGGTTTCCACAGCACACGATTTGTTCGGTGTCGATGCATCTTCATCCGCACACTGGTCGTATGTTTGGGGTGTCAAAGGACGCTGGGACGAGCGTAAGAAACTCGAAGCAGGAATCGAAGTCGACAAAGAAGTCCTCAACGAAGAGGCACGTGGACACTACCACGCTGAGATTGTTGCAGAAGTAGGAAAGCTCAACGGGTACCTTCCAGAAGGCAGTACTCCACTGATTGTTCCTCACGAGAACTTCAACCGTGACATTGGTGCATTCAAGCGCCAACGCTTCACCATCGAAGGAACTCCGTTTGAAGGAACCGATCAAGAATGGGACGCTTACATGGATGCTGCACTACCGAACGCTGAAGATGAAGCGAAACTCAAGGAACTTTTCAAGCAGGAATGGGTTGCGAACAAGCCTATGTCTGCCCGACAAATTGCATCCGGTATCGGTGCAAAAGTTTGAGACCCGTGCTCTCTGGAGGGTTACTATGATCCCAGTCTCGCTGTATGGTATTGACGTTGAAAAGTGCGAAGCGTTTTACGCTGCACTCCCAGGTCTTGTTGCTGACACGGTAGACGATGAGAAGTACGCTAATGCTCTATTCTCAATTGAAACCGAGGCATCTCTTGAACACATTCGTGTTGCAGACCAATGGGCAAACAATGACCCCTTTGTTTGGCCTGAGGATATCTCAAACGAGGTTGAGATGACATTGCGAACTGTAAACTATCCCGATGTGTCTCTGCTTGAACACCTCTTGACGTTGGACAACGTTGATGCTGCTCGTGTCTCAACATGGATGCACTTCTCGACAAATCTGTTTCCCCTCTACACAGAGGCGGCTTGTGCTACACTCACTCGTATGGGCGTCCCTACGCCCTTTGATCCGACCGACATTGCCAGCTATGGGCTCTATGTTTCTCGCATTGAAGGCTTGAAACTCTACGCGCCAGCTGCTGGTCTGCCTGAAATCGGCTTACCCCGTTCACGCATGCTCCAACTCGGATTGGAGCGATTTTCATGAAGAACCTCTTGGTTCACTTGAAATTGATTTTTGTTGTCATCGTTTGGGGAGTTGGCTGGCCTGCAGGGCGAGTCATTGCCCAAGACATCGCTCCATTTGCGGCATCGTGGATTCGTTATGTCGTTGCAGTCGCCCTTTTCATTCTCTATCTTCGATTCTCGAATCAATGGATGATTCCCACCCGCAGTGAATGGAAGAGAATTGCTTGGATTGGTTTTTTTGCAACCTGTCTGTATCAAGCATTTTTCATGGTCGGGATGAAATATACAGCCGCAGGCGACGCTTCATTGATGATTACCTTCAATCCATTTTTCACTGCAGTGCTTGCCATATTTTTTCTCAATGAAGCCATGCACTGGAGGCTCGGTGCAGGGATTGCATTGGGGCTTGCAGGCGTCACCGTACTTTTTCTGTACTCTCCGAACGTCGATATTCCGTTCTATGAGCGAGCACTTGGTGATGCTCTCATCGCCGGAGCTGCCTTTGCTTGGGCTTGCAATTCCATCCAAATGAAAATTGCAATGACTCAACCGGCTGAAGACTCGGACAGATGTCTCTCACCGTTGCAACTCACGGTTTGGTCTTCTGTGATCGGTTTGGTGATGTTGACTCCGATCGCTGCTGTTGAGACAGCGGTGATGGGGATTCCTGAACCGTCGTTCGATGGTTGGGTTGCGATTCTTTTCCTCGCTGTTTTCTCAACGGTTGTTTCGTATGTTTGGTTTGCTGATGGAATCCTTACCATCGGTGCTGGCAAAAGCGCCTTGTACGTCTATCTTGTACCCATCTTCGGAATTTACAGCGGATATTTGCTGTTGGATGAGAAACTTGGTGCCTCACTTTTGGTCGCCTTTGTATTGATTGTTGGCGGCGTGGCGCTTGCGCAGAGCAAGCAACCTGTTGTCAAGGAAGCATGATGAAGTCCCGCCTGTTGGGCTGTGCATGGAGATTCGTTGCGTAGCGGTTATTGGAGCAGGAACAATGGGTGCGGGAATCGCACAGGTTTGTGCTCAGAGTGGTTGGAAAACGAACTTGTTTGACGCCTTTCCGGAAGGATTAGAGCGAGGTATGGCTCGGATCGATGCTTTTTGGGACAAAGGTATCGCTCGCGGTAAGACGACCCATGAGCAAAAGCAGTCGTGGAGTGCAAACCTCCACGCTGTATCCGACATGGCCGAAGCAGTAGCTCAGGCCGACATGGTAATCGAAGCCGTACCGGAAATTCCTGATTTGAAGCATTCCATTTTTGCTGAATTGGATAAACTTGCTCCACCCCATGCCATTCTCGGTACAAACACCTCCTCCCTCTCGATTGCGGATATTGCTGCTGCAACAACGCGTCCGGAAAGCGTCATTGGTATGCATTTCTTTAATCCTGTACCGATCATGAAGTTACTGGAACTCGTCCGACATGATTCAACCAGTGAGCAAACCATTGCATTAGCACAAAGTGCAGGTGCTGCTATGGGCAAGACAACGATTCTTGTCAAAGATATTCCTGGATTCGCAACGAGCCGTCTTGGTGTTGTTCTTGGAAATGAGGCCATCCGTATGCTGGCCGATGGTGTAGCAAGTGCCAAGGATATCGATACAGCAATGGTGTTGGGCTACAAACACCCAATGGGTCCTCTCGCTCTAACAGACCTTGTTGGACTCGATGTCCGCCGAGATATTCTGAAGAATTTGCAAACATCGTTTGATGATGACGCCTATGCACCTCACCCCTTGCTTGAGAAACTGGTTGCTTCCGGTCGTCTTGGTAAGAAGTCCGGCAAAGGAATCTACGATTGGTCATCTGGAGAGGCTGTGGAAACTGAATTACCTGAATGATTCAATTCATAGCCGCAGTGCTTGCAAAACTTTGCGCTCATATCATGTCCTTCTTTCGAGCATTGCATGCAAGCTCGAGTGCTAAACTCACCCGCTTTGATGAGTTCGGTTGAGATTATTCCAGTGGGGACAATAATGAGGCTGTATCCCATGATCATGATGAAAATAGCCAGCACCTTGCCAATCGGGGTGAGAGGTACTGTGTCTCCATAGCCGGTACTTGTCAAGGTCACGACGGCCCAATATACACTCTGTGGGATGGATGTAAATCCGTTTTCAGGTCCTTCAAACAGGTACATTCCAGCGCCAGTGATGAAACTGAGGATGGTAATGGTCGTAAGGAACACGATGATTCGTGAACGAGACTCGAGAATAGCAGTTCCAAGCACAGTCGCTTCGCCGACATAACGTGTGAGTTTGAACACTCGGAACACCCTCAGTAACCGAAGGGCCCTGATGACGAGCAGACTTTGTGTCCCTGGTATGGCTAGACTAAGGTAGGTTGGTAGAATCGCTAACAAGTCAACAATGCCGAAAAAGGAGGTTGCGTATTCCACTGAATGTCGAGTTATGTAGAGGCGTACGAAGTATTCGATTGTGAATAAGATGGTGAAGAACCACTCAATGAAGACCAATTGCTTATGATACTGAGAGTTAATGCTCTCCACACTATCAAGCGAGACTGCAACGATGGAAGCAACGATGGAGAACAAAAGTACGGCATCGAAGTATGTTCCATACTTGGTATCTGCTTCAAAAATCACTTCATGCATTTTCTCACGAAGCGATTTTTCTTCAATCGCTTCAGACACGAGTCTCACTCCTTATGGAACACGGGCTTACGCTTGTCAAGGAATGCTGTGACCCCTTCCTTGAACGCTTCAGTTGTTCCGGCAGCCTCGATGAGGGTGCGTTCGTGATTGAGGTGCGATTCAAAATCCTGAGCGGATTGTACATGGAGTAAATGCTTGGTTGCTTCTTTGGTATGTTCCCCCCACTGGCTCCATCGAGCCGCCATTGAGCATGCAGCATCAATGAGTTTGTCCTCTTCCACAAGGGCATCCGCAGCACCGACGGCTACGCATTGTTCAGCACTCCAAATCTCGTTTTCTAAGAAGAACCGACGTGAGGTTTGTTCACCAACCAATCGAGGAAGAAGCCATGTTGTTCCACCATCCGGCGACAGCCCCATACCAGCATAAGATGCAGCCATTTTTGCTTGAGGTGAGGCGATACGAGCATCGCATGCAAGAGCGAGACCCAGGCCGCCACCTGCACTTGCACCGTTGAGGGCTGCAATGGTTATGGTCGGAGATTGGCGCATACGTATCAGCAAAGGGTGAAGGATTCCAGTAAGGTCTCGTATCAATTGTGGCGCTTCTTTGTCTTTGATGGATTGAGCGAAGGCATTGATGTCAGCACCTGCGGAGAAGAACTTCCCTTCACCGGTGAGAACCAATGCACGAACATTTGGATGGGTGAGTCCTGCATCGATTGCTTGAGCGATGTGCGGTAAGAATTCACGAGAAAACGATTGAGTTGCCGATTGGCCAGAGAATCGAATGAGGCGAATGCCGTTTTCCAGATCGGTGGATGTTACTGCCATTATGCTCCCTCAAAGTTTGACGTTGACGTTCTTCACCTTCGTGTAGAATCGTAAAGCATCCTTGCTTTGCTCGATGCCGATGCCGGATTGTTTCCAACCGGTAAATGCAGTTTGTGGGAAGGTAATTGGGTACTCGTTAATGGAGACCATTCCGCTTTCTAAATCACGAGCCATAGAGTGGGCACGGCTCAAGTTCTGCGTCCAAATGCCGTTGAGCAGACCAAACGGAGAATCATTGGCGAGTGCAAGAGCCTCAGCATCATCGCTGAAAGTAGTGACCGAGAGAACAGGACCGAACAATTCCTCATTGAACAACAAGTTCGAGCGGTCGACACCGGTGACAACAGTGGCTTCCATGAAAGCACCTTCGCCTTCAACGATGTTTCCACCACAGACCACTTCTCCACCCATGGCGAGACCCGCTTGCAATTTTTCCATGACTTCAGCACGATGGTTTTCATGAACCAAACTGCCGATTCGAACGCCTTCGGACATGCCGGGGCCGACTTTCCACTTTGAGACTTCAGCGACGACCGCTTCGACCAATTCGTCATGAACATCCTCGTGGACAATGAGTCGAGAGCCAGCCCAACACATTTGTCCTGCGTTCATGAATATACCAAAGCAGATGGCTTTAGCTGCGTATCGAAGATTAGCGTCTGAAAACACGAGATTTGCTCCTTTGCCGCCGAGTTCAAGCGTCACTGGTGTGAGGTTTTCGCTGGCTTTTGCCATAACGGTTTGACCGGTTGGGACGCCTCCGGTAAGGACAATACCGTCTACACCCTTGTGTCCTGCTAGAGCATCTCCAATCAGTCCACCTGAGCCGGTAATGACTTGGAGCACACCTTTCGGAAGTCCAACCTCTGCATCTTCCATGGCTTTTAACCACGCTATGAGTGACAGAGGTGTCCAAGATGCTGGCTTCGCTATAACGGTACATCCCGCTGCAAGTGCCGGTGCAATGGAACGGATCGCCAGTTGGAGGGGGAAGTTCCACGGAACGATATGAACGGTGACTCCAAGCGGTTGTCGCAAAGTGTAGTTGAGGCGGTTACCTGGAACAGGAATTGTACTTCCTTCGATTTTGTCTGACAAACCTGCAAAGTATTCCAAGGTCCAAGCACCGTAGCGGATTTCGGACAGTGCTTCACGGAATGTCTTACCGTTGTTGTTGGATTCAATGGCTGCCAGTTCCTTGGCTTTGGCGTAGGTTGCTTGCGCCATTTTGTTGAGAATTCGTCCTCGTTGTGCAGGGTCCATGGCTTTCCACGAAGAATCTTCAAATGCAGCACGGGATGCCTCAACACATCGATTGACATCGTTGAGGGTTGCTTTCGGCGTTGTCGCCATGACTTGACCCGTAGCAGGGTTGAGGATATCGGCAGTCGCCCCATCCTCAGCATCACACCATTCTCCATCAATCGACATCTGTTCTGCGCTCATGAACTGCTCCAAGTGCTGTCCCCTCAAAGGTATTCGCTTTGGCTCGGCACGTCCAAAGGATGCCCAATCAGTCGTAGAGGGCGAAAAGACTCTTGAAGCAGATTCATTGTGCTTCGACTATGGCTCGAGATGTAAGTTTGGCTGATACCGCTGCTCGAACCATTGCTGGTCGAGCGCCGAGATTGTTGGTGATTGCAGGAGCAACCGGTACTGGGAAATCCACTGCGTCGGTTCAACTCGCTGCACAAAATAACTTTGCTCGGCTAATTTCAACAGACGCTATTCGTGAAATCATGCGCTCATGCGACGAGGAGAGAACCCACCCATCCCTCCATCGTTCATCGTTCTCACGAGGCGATTCCGGTGAACCGGTCATTGATTGGTTGGAAACATGTCAAGCTGTGGAAACTGGCATCATTGCTACCATCGACCGAGCACGTCGTGAAGGCATTGATCTGATTATCGAAGGGGTACACATCAATCCAAGCGAACGCTTACTGCGCAGTTGGCGCGAAGCCGGTGGAATTGCAATCGGTCTTGTGATGGCCGTTGGCGAAGAAGAGCGTCATCGCAACATGATTCGTTCACGAGATGCCAACTCGTTCCGTCGAGCAGATCGTTATCTTGCTGCATTCCCACGCATACGCTCGATTCAAGATGGTTTGATTGAACGAGCCAAAATAACCTCATGGCCCGTGGTTGACCTCTCTCGAGTCAGTAAGGATACTGAACGCATCGAGCATCTGATGGACCTTGCTTGGAACGAGCACACGCAGCGACGTTAAGCGTGCGTAATGTCAAACGACAACGGTACGGTGAGCATAGCTGAGCCATCGGAGATTCCGAGTTCTGCTTCAAAGTGCAGAGTATTGGCAGAAGTTTCGTTGACTTGCATGCCTATGAGTTTGATTTCGATACCTCTCAACTCGCCGTGATGCAGAATGTCGTCATGTACGCTCTGGAAGGCAGTCTCTCCAGCTTCGAGTGGTTCAAGACCTCCATCAATCCATAGTTGCGTTCGTGCTTCTGTAAGTTCAGGTACGGCGTCAACGACTTCCAGCGATGTAACCAAGACACCGTCGGATGCCGTATCGTGCGGCATAGTCATTCCAGCGACTTTAACGCCAAAAATAGCCATTGAAAGGAGAGACATCAGCAACACTACACCGGTGGCGAGCAGCATTTGTGCCGCATCTCGGTCTTCATCCGAGCGTTCATGCAGCGTTCGCATCATGCACCGCCTCCTCGATTCCAAACGTCAAGAGTAACCGTCCATGAATGCTCGTCATTCGCCAACAAGTGATGGACAGTGACGGTTTCACCTGCAGGTGTGCCGGTATTGCCGTAGGGTGTAGAAGTGCCACTGTTCTGTGCTAGCCAGCAGTTGGCTTCTTTTCCTGCGACGATGTAATCCTGAAGCAACTGGCATGCTTCATCTAATTCACCGTTCTCAAGCAATTCGCTCAATCGATTGTCGCCTGAAACTTCCGCTTCGAGTCCAATACCGTATCGGAACGCATCATCACCTGCAATTTCTAACGCTGCATCATGAGCAACCGATGGTGCATCTGGAATTTGTATACGAATCAAGAAGGTTGCAGACATGAAAAACAGCCAAAACAGCGTCAACATCTCAAGGATGTGGATTTGGGCTTCTTCGTTCTGACGCATTCAATCACCCGAAGAACAGCGGCGAAGGAACGAACGTACCCGTAGACGGATTGAGACCTGGCACTTCGGTAATACCGATGAGATTCGGTGTGAACGCTAAGAAGTTAAACACGAGAATTGACACCAAGATCATCATCCCAGAGTGCTTGAAACCCGTGGAGAAACGGCCGGTTGACATGAGGCCAGCCATAGTACCGTTACCGACAGCTTGCATGGTCACGCCGTAGTAGAACACTGTTAGGAAAAACAGTGGGTCGATGTTACGGATTGTCATGTTACCAATTGTCTGGCCGCCGCTGTCGCCTCCATCTTCACCGCTCGAATTGGAGCCAGCAATAGCCGGAATAAAGACAACAGCTAGAGTGACAATAACGCCAAGGAAAACGAAGTAGGATGTCCAAATGACCGCAATGTACGAGCCAATTGCTCGTTTTCGTTCGCCTTCTAAGAACTTTAATTCACGAGAGTCGTTTGCAGCCGTGACAAGGATGTCAGAAATCTTTCCACCAGCACGGTCTGCTTCAGCGATGAGTGCAATCGCTCGCTGGACCAGTGGTGTACCTACGCGGTCTGCGAATTGCTTGATGACATCACTGAANTTGATACCCCAACTGAGTTGGTCGGACATTTTCTTGACTTCGTCGTTTAATGCACCGTACTCTGAGGTCGCTAACGTCTGAATCGCGACGGTCATCGAAAGCCCACCTTTCCAGTATTCTGCCAAGTCACGCAGGAAATCAGGGAATTTTTCTTCGACTTCATTCTTTGCGTTTTCAACCCGTTCCCAATAATATGAGGCCGGATACAGGAGGAAAAAGAAGGTCATTCCGAAGAAATTGAGGAAAATGAACGGACGAATGGACTTGAACCCTAGGTCCAACTCAGGTCCAAGCCAGTAGGATTTATTGTTCATATTCGATGGAATACCGTCGTAGTAGTGGACCGTGACATCAAAGGTCATTTCCGAAATTCGCTTTCCTTCTTCAAGGGAGAAGGCGACGAGTTCGTATCTGGTGTCTGGAGGGATGTTATCGAGTGTGATTCCACAGCCGTCGTTGTCGGGGTTGTTGTCCGTATCGGTTGTACCGCTGTGACTATCAAGAATGTCACCGCCTTTTGAACGAATTGCGACGATGTAATCGGTAGGAGTATCGGCATCGACGCTGCAGTTGAGCCACAGTGGCTGAAGCACCATGACGCCTCCAGTTTGGTCAGAGTTGACACCGGGAACGTCGAAGTTCTTTCCTTGTTTGGTGAACGTCCTCCACTCTTCTCCTTCCCACACGACTCGATCAGGAGCATCTTGGAGAATTGAGCACGATTGATTGGCTGAATAGTCTGGCTTGATGTTGGTGTTGAATTTCTCGCCTACTGAGTTGCCTTGGGAGTCTTCCGCAGTGATTCCACAGTACAGGTTGGTGAACATTGGTTCGCCGTTGGAAGTTGGGATAAATCCGGAGTTGGTCGCCCAAACAGTTCCTGTGCATAACCCCAAAAATATCGAAATAAAGAGAATTGCGTAGAGTTTAGTGAGGGTAGAATCGTCCTTTGGAAGGTCGAGTTTGACGGTGATTTTGTTTTTCTTTTTGGCCAATATCTCACCTCCTCTCACATTTCTTGCTCTTTACTGCTGGTCCAGACCAATACTGCGTATGCAATGTGGATCATTGGTACGAATCCAAGAACGATTCCATAGAGCATGCCTTCTGACATTTGCGCCCCGCTGCCCGAAACCCAGAACATGATGACGAGCATAACAATCAGGAACAGCGGCATAGCAACAGCGACAACAATGTACGATTCTGCCAACAGTGCAATTGATTCTAGGAACATTTGCAGTCGTGTTCTGTTCTCACGCATGTAGTGCTCTGCTCTGTTGAGGAAATACAATTTGAGTTGACCACCAGCAGTGAGGGTACCGACCATGCCTTGGAAGAATTCCGTCAGCCAAACTGAAGCAGCACGATCGACGCTCATCTTCATGGCCGTAATGAGGTCATAACCCAGCAGTGTGACATCTCGATACACCATCGCAGCATCATCTGCGACGTCTCCATAGATGTCTTTGTTCATTGCAAGTGAGCGGAAAATCTTGGAAGGTGTTGCGTTAGCAGCAGACATTGCAGCGGTGTATGATGCTGCGTATGGAAGGTACTTCTCAATCATTGAGCCTCGGCGAGCAGCTTCACGTGTTGCACCGCCTTTGTTGTACTTGAAAGCACCATAGGGGACAATAACTCCACCAATGGCAACGATGAGTACCTTGAGGATTGGTGGGAACACTTGGTATGCAAATCCATCACAGCCGTTTCCAGGTTTGTTTGGGTCAACTAAATCTTGATTCCAGTATTCCCATTCGAAACAGTAATTGATGGTTGCAGGGTCTTGAATGCTCTCCCAATAGGCAATCACTCCGATGTCCGGAATGAAGAACAGTGATACGAATCCCCATGAAACCAAGGTAATCGCTATGGTTGTCATAATTGCCGTAGCAAGATACACTTCCGGCATCATCGGCATTGCGCCTTTGACGAGGCTTTCGGAGAGGGCCTTGTCATCACGAGCACGCTTACGCAGGAAGCGACCGAGAACTCGGTTGCAAATCCTTTGCCATGTCGTCAAGTCCATCGAATCACCCCTCTTTTTGTTCAGCGAAGTCCGTCAACCCGTGCCATGATTTCCGTAGGTCGAACGTAATATTCAGTAACGATTTGTGAAACTTGGTCTGCTTTACGAATGTCGTTCAAGACCATCCATTCAAGGATACGCTTTCTCGTCCGTAGTTCACGTCGCATGTCGTCTTGAGAATAGTTGAGTTTAACCATAATCTTCTCAAGAACGTAGGATTTTCCACTGAAGATGAAGTCATCACTGGTGACGTCCCATCGGAACACTTCGTTGGTGATGATTTCAAGCGAGTTCGGGTCGATACCGACGATTTCGACAAGTTGTTTTGTTCGACGAACACGCTTACCGTTAATACGGGTCTGAATCTGTATGCTACATGCTTCCAGTGCCGGTAACAGAACACGTGGGATGTCAATCGGCTTGTTCTCCAACCGGTGGACGAGTGACGGAACAGAGTCGGCGTGGACGGTTGAATACGCACAGTGGCCTGTTGCCATCGCTTGGAACAGAACATATGCTTCAGCACCACGGATTTCACCGACAATAATGTATTCTGGCCGTTCACGAAGAGCTGCCTTGAGCAACTCGAACTCCCCGATAACACCATCTGTGGATTCTCCACCGAAACCTTGCCGAGTAAGACCCGGAACCCAGTTAGGCTGAGGGATGTTGACTTCACGGGTTGATTCGATTGAAACAATCTTCATCTGCCAAGGGATGAAAATACACATTGCGTTGAGTGTAGTCGTCTTTCCAGACGCAGTACCGCCGACGAACAGCATTGGGACTTCATTTTGGAAGGCAATCCACAGATATGCAACCATCAGCGAAGACATGGTTCTGAACGCCACGATATCGGCGGGAGAGAACGGGTCGTCCTTGAAACGTCGAATACAGAATGCTGAACCACGAGTCGAAATTTCGTGACCGAGTTTCATAACAATTCGAGAACCATCCATCAGCGTTGCATCCAGCAAAGGATCGGCAACTGAAATGTGCTTGCCACACCGTTGGGCGAGTTTGATAACATACGATTCCAGTTCATGGTCCGTGTTCCAAACACAGGTTGTTTCCACCGATTCGAATTTTCGGTGGTAAGCGAAGATAGGAACTCCAGTACCGTCAAGAGAAATATCTTCTACGTTGATGTCGTTCATGAGAACATCCATTTGCCCGTATCCAATCAAGTCTCTGCGTAAGTAGTAGAAAATCTTCGACTTGGATTTCTTATTGATTTTCATGCCGTAGGACTTGATCACTTTGTCCATTGCAGTACGAATGTAGGCTTCTGGGTTTGCATCAATTTCTTCGATGTTGGCCGTAAGCGAGCGGATGAAGATGTCAAGGATTTCATCCCTGTATTCTTGTTCCTTCTTGGTCATCGGGGGTTCGATGATTTGGTAGATGATGTTGAGTGTTTGCTTGTCACGAACGATGCGCGCAAAGGCGTGCGGTGGCATGACTGGGTACTTGTCGAGCTCATCGTATTGGGCGCGTTGTTTGGCTCGCTGACGCTTGCCTCCGCCTTTGTTTTGTTTTCTTGCCATACGCGCACCCTCTGCCGAAGCATTTCATCACACGCTATGGCCGACTATAACCCTTGGGTGAAAACAACCCCGAAAACCGTTACCTGCGAGCAGAATATTTTCTCCAGAAGCGCCGTTTTGTACGAAGGTATTATTCTTCCTTTTGAAACGCTGAAAGCCACTCTTCACACGAGTTTTGAAACGCTTGAAGTTCGACGTTGTTGTCAATCATATAATCCGATTCTGCGATGATCTCTTCAAGCCCCCATCCTCGCTCACGTTTGTCACGAATCTCGAACGCTTCTCTGTCCCCATCTTCTGAACGTCCTCTGTTCTGAATCCGAGTGAATCGGGTATCTGGCGAGGCATCGACTGCCAGTGAGAAGAAGTTCTTCTTCCAACGTTGTTCAAACACGACCCGCTCTGCAGTACCTCGCATTCCTTCAATCAAGACAATTGAGTTGTTCTTGAGGTGCTCATCAACAGCATCTGCAAGCCGTACAGCAAGAACATCTTCGCCGTGCTCAGCACGTAATTGAGCAGCAATCTCTCCAAATATTCCTGGCGATTCCTTGAGTTCAAGTCGTCGAACTTCTGCTCGAACCATGTCGCCCATCGATAGCACCGGTATGCCGTGAGAATGCAGCACATTGGCGAACTCGCCTTTGCCTGAGCCTGGCATCCCGCAGACTGCAACGACTCGTGCCATGCTTGAATGCCGCAGACGAATGCTCATCAAGATACCTCCTTTAAGCGGCCAAAGTTGGTTGTTCAGTTCGAGAACTCGGCCTTGCCCCATCGTCGGTCCATTAACTTCCAAAGCAGTGCTGAGGCGAGGATAAGGCCGACTGAAATGGAAATCATGCCTTTGTAGCCTTGTTCAACCACACTCTGGTCGTACATCGTTGCGGTAGCTGCTAAGCCATCTTGTGAGGCTCGCTCCCACCAGTTCCCATACAACGAAACATCGCCTTGCGTGAACGAAAGCAGGAACAACAGCAGCAGTGGGACGACGGTTCCAATCCAAAACCAGATCATTATCGATGCATCGAAAATGGCCTTATTAGGTCGCAGTCCCATCAAGAAAGCCGTCAGTGCAACGATGTACACTGAGTTTGCAAACATGACAATGATGCTCGTTGGAAGCGCCCCCCATTCGTCCAATCTCCAAGCCATGAGCACGATGAAGATCAGTGAAATCCATGAGGTTGCCAAGAAGTAAACCACGACTTTGGCGCGAATAAGTTGCGGTACACGAAGAGGAAGGCCGTTCATGAACTCCGGTGAATCAAGAATCGTTAGCCATGAATAGAAATTGAATCCAAAGAATCCGAGGAACGGGGCATAAGAAAGCAAGTTGATTGGAATTGGGGCTTCTGCAAAGTCAACCAGCCACGCCATGCCGAGCAAAACCAGCAGTGGAATGGCATAGGACACGGTCATTTTCTTGAGCGAGCCAGACCGGAATAAGTCAACAAATTCTTTGGCCACGATAAGACGAATTTCTCCGCGTCCGAGGAAACCAAGACGATTGTAAATCGGCATGAACAATTCTTTTCGCTCAACCACTGAAACATCGAAGTCATCGATGATAAGGGTTGAAGAAATCCATCCCAAACCAACACTTCCCACAAGTGCAAGCAGAGCGGTGGTGGGGCTCTGTGAGTTTTGAACGCCGAGACCCCAAAGCATCGAGCCGATATCGAGTTTCCCCAAGCCGATCGCAATTCCAAGAATGACAATTGCGACGGGTCCAACGATGGTATACGGTCGGCCACGCATCCAAAGCGCCGATGCAAAGAAGGCGATAGCGAGTCCTTGGGCCAGCGTGATAATCATCGCAAACCAGGTCCAAGGTAGGCTTGACCATTCCAACGGCGTAGTAATATTGGCGACGGATTCGAGCAGAATACCGAGCGCCATTCCAGAGACAACCGGTGTAAGAATCAGCATGACATAGAAGCACAAGTCTTTGACAAAGTAGGCGAAATGGGCAACTGAGTTAGGTAAAGGTTGCAGTGCTGGTGCAGCCAGCAGGTAATTTTTGGTTCCAGCTCGATGAACGATAGCGTCATGTCCCATGAATGCAAACGTCCCCATCCCGAGACTGAACATTAACAATGGAAGGTGAAGAGCAAATCGAAGTTCGTTCCAAGTGAAGGTCTTTGATTCCAAATCGCTTACTTGAGCCGATGAGTCGCCGACCAAGAATTGCAAGCCAATGGTCGTCACAGCGGTGACCAGCGTCAACAAAAGCGGAAACAATACGATTTGACGCTTTTTGGCAAACTCGATGCTCTTTCTTCCTTCTTCTTTGAACATCACTCGAAAGGTGGCGGAAAAGGCGTTCCAGCCGCGCAGTGGTTCATGCAGGCGTTGTTCATGTGAACTGGTACCAAGCGGTTCTTGGAGCGAATGCTGCTCCCCAACCACTTCATCCCAATCTCGAGAAACAACGTTTACTCCGGGCACGGTTACTCCTCCTCAGTATCTCCGTCTTTGATGCCTTCATTGTTTAAACGCTCAACATCCTCAATTGAACGCCCAACCAAACGGATGAATACATCTTCCAATGTCTCTTCATCCGAGGTCTTGAGTCCTTTTACGGTGCCAGCAGCGAGAACTTTCCCGTTGTTGATAATCGCCATTCGATTGCACATACGCTCTGCCATCTCAAGAACGTGAGAGCAAAGGAAAATTGTCCCTCCACTCTTGACATGCTCCAGCAACCATTGGCGGCATTTCCGCTGATAAATGGGATCGAGATTTGCAAACGGTTCATCGAGGAACAGAAGTTTCGGTTTATGGATAAAGGCTGCTGCAAGCATCACCTTTTGTCGCTGGCCTTTGGACAAATCCTTGCACATTGTATCTCGCTTCTCGTCCAGTCCAAACCAGTCAATCCAGTATTCGACGCTGTCATCGATTTTCTCCACACTGCGTAATTTAGCCACAAATTCAAGGAATTCAACGGGGGTAAGGAAAGACGGTGGCGATTCTGATTCCGGGACAATTCCGATGTTGGCTTTGACTTTCTGTGGATCAGCGACGGCATCTACACCAAGCACTTCAATCCGGCCTTTACTCGGCCGCAGTTGCCCGGTAAGCAGTTTGATGAATGTTGATTTTCCCGCGCCGTTTGGCCCGAATACGCCGAAGAACTCTCCAGCATGAACTTCGACATTTAATGGATGCAGAGCGATGAAATCGCCGTATTTTTTGGCCATGTCAATTGCCTTGACCAGAGGTGCGAGCGATTCAACCATGAGGTGTGTAAACGGTCGTGGTCTTTGAGTTCTTGGTCTGTGAACATTGAACGGTGAAATGATGAACTGAAACCGTTTGGAACAACCATGAGCGCACCCCAATCGGATGTATTATCCATTGAAACAATTCCAGTAAACAACGAAGCAGACCTCGGTTCTATCGCTTGGGTCACCATCAATAGACCGGACAAACTGAATGCACTCAATGCAGATGTTATGTCCAGCTTGAAGGCCATGGTTGCATGGGTAGAAGCAACGGATTCGGTACGTGTTGTCGTAATCACTGGTGCCCAGCCAAACGAACCAGCTGAAGGCAAGCGTGCCAAACCAAATGCATTCGTAGCAGGTGCTGACATCACGGAATTTGTTGGCAAGAAAAGCGATGACATTCGAGTGATGTTCTCCGACAATGCCGTTGAAGCGTTGTGGAACCTCAGCAAACCAACCATTGCTATGGTTGATGGTTTTGCTTTGGGCGGTGGTTGTGAAGTTGCATGCTCGTGTGATGTTCGGATTGCCAGCGACCGCTCCCGCTTTGGAACTCCTGAGATAAATCTCGGGTTGATTCCAGGGTACGGTGCAACACAACGCCTTGTCGGTTTAGTCGGCTACGGTAAGACGATGGAGATGATCATGACCGGAGAGATGGTCAGTGCAGAAGAGGCACATCGAATTGGCTTAGCAAATCATGTTTGCACTCCCGATGAACTCCATGCGTTCACGCTCAAGATGGCTCAGACCATTGGAAGCAAATCGTCCAACACACTACGAGTTGGTAAGGCAACCATTCGAGCTGCGCTTGATGTTGGATTGACAGAGGGTGTTGCCATCGAGGCTGAAGCTTTCGCCAGCCTGTTTGATTCGAAGGACAAAGAGATTGGCGTCAACGCCTTTCTCAATCGTACAACCCCTGAATGGGAACATCAATGAGCGTAGGTCGCTACCCTTCCTGATGGCTTTCGCCATCCTATCTATTGGATATAGTGACCGATAAAGGCGGATTAGAAGCCTATGACGATGTCCCAGGCAATGGCAAAAATTGCTACATCTGCACACGCATGCGCGACCCAAGCAACCCAAATGCTGCGGTATTCAAGATACAACCATGAAAAGATTGAACCTCCAATAAACACACCCAAAGATGCTAGGAAAGCCCCTACAGGATCGAGGAAGACAAACAAGGCAATCGAGTGGTGAAGGGTGAATATGGCTGATGAAATGAACGTAGAACGCCATTTCCCATCAAAGAATTCTTCGACTTTGGATGTGATAAACCATCGGAATACATATTCTTCAAGAACGGAATTAATGAACACCCAGAATACGATTGCAGCAGCGAACTTCCATGGTGTTGTGAGTCCTACTGGATCGAGTATTGAGATCAGGACATTCGGTTGCAACATCTGTTCTCCAAGCAGAAAATAAGCCAACCACACGACAATCATCATGCCGGCGCCGAGCAACAGAGACATGCCCCAGCCGCCTTTTTTTGCTGGTGACCAAGAGAACGCTTGCTTTTCGATTTTCAAATACCAAAATCCAGGAAGTCCGAATATCCAGAGTTTTGTAAAAATAAATACGAACACAGAGAGAATTCCCGCTTTGAACACATATCCAGTTGTGACAGAAATACTCGGGGCAATGCTCACCAAGATTAATCCGAGCAAGGCCGTGTTACGTGCGCTATGGCCAGTCTTTCCTTCCAAGGTGGCTTCACTGGACATAACCTTTCAAGTTGACTTTGAGCATAAGTCACTTCAATGTTGACCCGTATTGCGGCTCAATCGTTCATTTCTTTTTTCAACTGGGCTAATGCACTGCTTGCATCAGGCATCGGGAGGTCCGGTAGTGGAAGGGGTGCTCCATCTGCGCCCATCAGAGGAGGCAGAGGCAATCCATCCGGTCCAAGCAATTCAGGTAAGGCAGGCTCAACTTTCTTCTTTACCTGTTGGAATCCATCATCAAGTGGTGTGCGAAGTTTGAGAATACGGGATTCATCGATTCGAATAAACGTGGCGCCGTAGACGTGGCCGGGCGTCGGATGCTCTGGTGAATCAAGCACAGAATGGCCGTGTCCTGGTGTCTGCAGCAGTTGGACAATGTCTTCACCAGCGGTTTGTTCTTCCCACATTCTTGCAGTGGAAGCGCGAATATCCGCCAATTGTCCTCTACGTCGCATTTCAATCTTCTTTCGAATCTCGTCATGTTTGATTTTTCGTTGTGAGATTGCCATTTCGATATCAGCATTCTCAACGGATTCAGGACTGACTTCCACCACGAATTCATCAGCGACGTGGACATCTTCCACTTCTACCGTCACTTCGACAATTTCTTCTCCGGATGTATCGAGTTCTGCAGCCAAAGTCGCTGCAATTACTTCTTCTTGTTTTGCTTGAGCAGATTGAATCTTTGCAAGTTTGCGTTCACGCAATGTCGCTCCATCCAGTTCGTTTTCTGTAACCGGTTCTGGAATGTCGATTTCGTTCTCTTGTCCAGCGATTGATTGTACTGCTACTTCGGCAGGCGCTTCGTTTCTTTGGACAGGCCGAGCCCGTGCATACACCTGTTTGTTTGAAGACCCCATGGTAATCCATGCAAAAGTGAGCAAGAGGATTGCAGCAATACATATCCATTGGAAATTAGGAGTGAGTGAGCTTGAAAACATCAGATAGAACGCAGTGATACCGAGGGCTCCTAACCCAGTAACAGTACGTGCGAATCCCATGTCCCTCACATCCATCCAATTGGTTTTGACTTATCATGCTGATGGCAATTGTCGCAACAAGTCATTCAATGCCCTTGTTCGGTGGCTATAGACTTGTTTTTCATCCATTGGAATCGCTCCAAAGGTCTTCCCATGGGTACTTTTTTCCCCGTAGTTGCCTGGTGGAAGTGGTTCACCGAGTGCATCAAGGTCATAGGGTGTAAAGATGGGATCGAAACCGAATCCTTCTCCTTCGCTGCTCGCAAGTGCAATCCAACCGGGACATCGACCGTTTCCGTAGAGGATTTCACCTTTGTTCCACAATGCTGCGACCGCTTGGAATTCTGCGGAACGTAATTGTGCCGACTGGACAGTATCTTCGCTCTTTAGATGTTCAAGTAATTTGAGCATTCCATTGCATCCAATGGTCTTTAGGGCGTAGGCTGAAATGACGCCAGGAAAGCCGTTGAGTGCATCGACAAACAAACCGGCATCTTCGACCATGAGCAAATCGTTTGAGTCTTCGCCACCGGGTAGATGCGGAATCGCTTGAGTGATTTTTGACCGCGCAACTTCTTCCAACGTGTCGACTTGTGGTTCGATAATAGTCCCTTTTTCAACGTTCAGTTGCTTCACTTCATATCCTAGGGGTTCTAGGTGATTCGTTGCTTCTTCGAGTTTACCAGAGTTCCCAGTGAGGAACCATACAGTCCGAGCCATGGCCCTGCTAAGGCTTGTGCATATTGAGGTATAGGTTCGAAACGTTTGGTGGTAGGTCGAGGCAAGGCGAGGCTTCAAGTCCTTTCGTGGCAAGCACGGCCCATGTTGCAACAGATAGGACTGGTCGCACTTGGTGGAGCATTTGGTGCAGCATTGCGTTATGCAGTGAGCGAACTCCTGACTTCAGATTCTTTCCCATATGCGACTCTTTCAGTCAATCTTGTAGGTTCCTTTTTGCTCGGCATTCTCGCTGTTGGGTTGGCTCAAAATCTTTTGACAAGCAACATGGCTTTACTGCTTGGTACTGGTGTGCTCGGTGCGTTTACGACCATGTCGACCTTTTCGGTTGAAACCATCCAGATGTTTGATCAAGGGGACAACACATCAGCCATGGTTTATGTTCTCATGACCATGATGCTGAGTCCAGTTTTGGCGCTCCTTGGCTGGAAAGTTGCAGAATCTGTTTTTGCTTGATGAAATGACTTTATGTAGGACTCTGTATTTGTTACCGCTACGGACAGCGTGACCGTTGGTTTTCGTTTACCCTAAGAGTTGATACAATGACTGAACACAACCTCATAAAAACACTGAATGAAGCCCTCGGATGGGAACTACGAGCTGCAAACATGTACGCCCACTATGCTGCAAATATTCGCGGAATTCACCGCCTACAACTTTCTCCAATGTTTACCACTGAAGCAACTGAATCGACCATGCACGCTGACATCGTTCGAAAGGCGATTGTCAAACTTGGTGGCATTCCAGTGACCGAGCGGAACGCACACCCCATTATTCACACCACTCTCTACGATGAAATGCTTGTTCATTCATTGGAAACCGAAACCAAAGCTGCGGCAGTCTATGCCTCAATCATGCTTGAAATCGATTCGGTCGGTGACCAAGAGATGTACGATGCAATTGAACAAATCTATCTCGCAGAGTTGCGTAGTTTGGAAGAACTTCGCCTTCTCATGGAATAATCACCCATGATAACGGACTCTTGACCGTACGTCGTCGAGGCGCTTTAGAACTTCAGCAGCGGTAGGAACAGCTCCGCCGGACTGTTCGGGCGCAGCGCCAAGAATCGCTTCTTCGGCCGCATATCCTTCCAGTAATGTTTCGATTGCCCCTTCGTGCTCAGGATGCGATGCACCCA
>QQRW01000025.1:39416-43163 GCA_003602605.1 Candidatus Poseidoniales archaeon
TGGGTGATGGCTTCTCGGTGCAAACGGCGTATCAAACGACCAGTATTGTTCAAGACGGTCGATATGAAGTTCACAGGTTGTGTAGAATCTCGCAGTACTTCGATGAGTGGAAGGCCAGGCATCCGTTCCAAAATCATACGACCGTTCTCTGGATCAAG
Organism: Candidatus Poseidoniales archaeon; assembly: GCA_003602605.1. Lineage (GTDB taxonomy): Archaea > Thermoplasmatota > Poseidoniia > Poseidoniales > Poseidoniaceae > MGIIa-L1. Next base: position 39,575 of record QQRW01000025.1, read on the forward strand.
GTCGAAGACCGCAGGTACTCGGACTCCGCTGCGTTTGAGGCGGATGAGCAGGCGAGATTCGCTCATCATTCTGCGATGACCCAGGCGATGGTCCAAGTCCGGATGTCGCCATTTTCTCGGACGACGGAGTTTGCGCACTGCATCCTTGCCCATCCATGTCCCAGCCCATACTTCTGCTTCCGCACCGAGGTGCAACCGCTCTGTCGGTTCAAAGGCCATATACAGCGCTCAAGGTCCCTATTTATCAACGCTTCAGCAAAGGTTTGTTTCAATAAGGTCGGCTTCGTGCAGTAGTTGAGGCGCATGACTGTATCACTGCCAATGTGTTCCGTGGATTTCATGGACACCTCTCTTTCGCCTGAAGAGCAAGCCATTGCCGATAGGATTGAGGAATTACGCGCTGAACTAGGCGATGAGTTGCTCATCTTAGGCCACCACTACCAGCGTGACAGCATTGTACAGCATGCTGATTTCCTTGGTGACTCGTTCATGCTCAGTCAAAAAGCAGCTGAATCGGATGCTAAATTCATCGTCTTTTGTGGCGTTCATTTCATGGCAGAATCTGCAGACATTCTCACGAGTGACGAGCAAGTAGTGGTGCTGCCAAACATGCGTGCAGGTTGCTCGATGGCGGATATGGCTACGCTTCCGGAAGTCGAAGCAGCTTGGTCAACTCTGCTTGAAGAAGCAGGCTTAGATGACCCAATTAATCGTGATGACCCAACTGCTGTTGCTGGTCCGGGCGAGAAATTCCTTGTTCCAGTGACTTACATGAACAGCAGCGCCGACCTCAAGGACTTCGTTGGGCGCCACGGTGGAATTGTTTGTACTTCGAGCAACGCACAAGGCATCCTCAACTGGGCGTTTGAACGAGCAGGCAAAGACGGTGCAGTTCTGTTCTTCCCTGACCAACACCTCGGCCGTAATACAGGAAACGCAATGGGGATTTCTCTCGATTTAATGCCTACATGGACGCCAGGAATTGGGGCCATGGGGGAACTAAAAGGCAGCCGCATTATTCTGTGGCACGGCTTCTGTTCGGTTCACAAGCGATTTACTCCTGAGCAAATTTCAGATTTCCGTACACGTCATCCAGAGGGAATCGTCGTGGTTCACCCCGAATGTCCAATTGAAACGGTTGAGGCCAGCGATGCCAACGGCTCGACCCAATACATTCGTAACTTCGTCGAACAACAGGCTTCAGGCTCAAACATTGCTATTGGGACGGAGATCAACATGGTGGCGCGACTGGCCGATGAACACCCAGACAAACACATCGAATGCCTCGATGCGGAAATCTGTCCATGCTCGACCATGTACATGATTCACCCTGCTTATTTGATGGATGTTCTCGAGCGTATCGTCGACGGTGAAACACCAAACCAAATCCAAGTGTCACCCGATATTCAGGAAGGCTCGCTGTGGGCACTTGAACGAATGCTAAGCATCAAAAAGTGATTATTTCTTTTGAGACCGTTCATTGGAACTTCTCCATTCCGACTGCCGTTGAACGACATAGGCGAAGACCAAGAGTACGCCTACGACGATTCCAATTTGGAGGATGATGTTGGAGTAGACTGTGATTTCAGGTTCCCAAGAATGAATGCGAACCGTAATTTCGCCATCGTCAGATTCCTCGAAGTACACCAAATGATGCTCGAGAACTTTGGGATTCCATTGATGCAGTGAATCAGCAGTCAACGATTGCGTTTGATTCTCGGTGAGGTTGACGTATTGAATCTCGCCGTCCATGTATTTCTCGAGAGGGTTGGTGGGGTCAAGATGGTCCCGTATCGACCAAGCCAAAATTCCATTTTTCATCGAAGGGTCACTTACTGCATATTTTGCGTCGCTGGCCAGCCACTGTTCATCGCTTGAGCGGTTGTAGACCACCAAGCGTTCGGTTGCAGTGACATTTACGGTGACGGCAAGATACGCATCATCGTACACGAAGTCGGTGATTGTGGCGTTTTCCACATCAGCTGGAGTCCCCCATAATTCGAGGATTTCATCTTGTTCAGCAGGTCCACTCGCATTGATTTCTTTGATGGTGATGGAGCCTGACGAACCGATGCGAGAGAATTGAATGCTGGTTGGCTCATTCTCCAAGACCATGGCAAGTTCAAGGCCGTTTGCACGTACGTGTTCGATTCCTTCCGCTTCAAAACCGAGTGTCTGTTCGTTACCTTCAAGGTCAAACGCTCGTAGTTCACCGTTGGATTTGGTGATGATGTATTTGACATCCGCCGTTCCGGTTAGAATCACGCTGTCGACTCTCGGCATGTCCATGGTGGTCATTGGCAGGCTAGTGACGCTGATGGTCTTGAGGTTGTACACCGACAGAGTGGTTTGGTTGGAAATCGCCATGAGAGATCCAGAAATAGCGTAGGGCGAGTCTACTTCGATGCTTCCGTTCATCACTTCCCATGTTGTGTCAAGATCTGTTAAGTCGTGAATCACCATAACCGGGCCAGTGCTGCGGTTGTCGATGGTTGCCATCCAACCGTCATCGGCGGCTACGACTTCTGGTGCTTCAATTCCACCTGCAGGCAGCGATTGGTGACTCAGTTCCCATGTGATAATCGAAAACATGAGAATGAATACGAAAATCGCCATGCGCCCAGTTTCTCTGCTGCTTGGGCTCCGATAACGCTTGACAGAGGAGGATATTCGGCTGGATACAATCGAATAGGCCTTGTTTGGATTTGTTAGCAGCGTGACGATTCGTGCGTTCATTGTTCGCTCGTCAAACACTTTCCACCAACCGTTGGAGGTGCGGTCAGCAAACGATACAGCCAATGCGGCTATGAGCATTCCACCGATGATGTCAGAGAACCAGTGTATGCCCAAGTAAATAATGGCAAAAGCAGTGATCAGGGTATAGGTCAGCACCATGGCTCGGTATTTGTTCCATCGCCGGTCTTCGTCAAATCGAGTAAGGCACAACCAAACGGCAAAGGGAATGCCAATGTGCAGGGAAGGCATGCCGTTTGTGAACGGGTCAATTCGACGGAACCAATCACTGATTTCAGGTGTTAAGTCGTAGGCAAGCGTCTCCATTCCCGGAACATAATCGCCGGTAACTCTGACGTTGAAGAACAGGTAAAACGGTATGGCTAATATGTAGACCCAAGCGATACTCAAGGTCATTCGGTCTGCGATCCAACGGTCATCAAAGAAGGCGAAGTAAAACACTGAAACATAACATATGAACATGAAGCCTGCGACATAAAAGTGGGTCAGTGCCACGGTAAGCCACTTTGCCTCAAAGGTCTGTTGAACATCCAAGACCAAACTTCCTTCGATACCGTAGATGAGTGGCGTCATGTCAAGACCGGTGTTGGCAATGATGATTCGGTCGACTTGGTCCAAGAGGTCTTTCGAGTTGTAGATGATGAACACGATGGCCATGTGTACCCAATAGCGTCGAAAGAAGTCAATGAATGTCGGAAGGGTCACCTTGACCCACGGCGGTTTAAACACCGGCATGAGGAGTATGCCCAGTGTCAAAGCACTGATCATCCAAGTCAGATAGATGCCGTCCATACGAACCCCAACCCCTTCGGGGTTGCCTACTGCACATGAAACC
>QQRW01000026.1:0-12742 GCA_003602605.1 Candidatus Poseidoniales archaeon
TTGAAATCAGTGAATACCGCCCATACGCATAATCCGATGGAAACGAACAGCAACAATGAATGTAAAATTAAATCTAAGTAAGACGCGTATGCGCGGAAACACACCCTTTCCCGTGTATGCGCGTGTCATACATAGAAAGAAAATAACATTGAACTCCGAACACCCATCGAAACTGATTCCATCGCCGGTATTTCACCAAAAGGTCGACAAAACGCCATCAAAATGTCAATTGGAATGCGAAGATAATATAACGACAGCAGAATGGTCAACCCGGGGAAGCATCCCCCGGTGGAAAAATGAGCTGTGGATTGGATATCCCCCTTGGCCCTTCATGTCGAGACCCGAGTCTTGAGGCAGATTTGCAAGCACGCCTCGATGCCGGACATCGTATCTTTGCAATCGGCGATATTCACGGCCACTTCGCCACCTTCCGGGCACTCATACACCGGTTGCAATTAACCAATGAGGACCGAGTCGTATGCCTGGGCGATATGATCGACAGAGGTCCAGATTCTGCTGGCCTTGTCCAAATGCTTCGAACCGATGAACGAATTGTCTGCATCAAGGGGAATCATGAACAAATGGCATTGCGCAGCATCACTGAAAAAGGCGAAATTGAATTGTGGCAACCATGGATGCGGCGAGGTGGAAAATCAACATGGGGCTCATACATAGTTCGAGCCAAAGGAGACTTGTGGCAGGCGAAATCGAATTTCTTTGATGACGCAATGTGGATGGACTCGCTTCCGACACAAATCGTTTTGGACAATGTCCGACTTGTGCATGCAGGATATGATCCCCGTATGCCCTTGGATTCACAAGGGGAAAAGGAGTTGCTTTGGATTCGTAAACGATGGTTCCAGCATGACAAGCCAGTTGACCCAGAACGAATGGTCTTGTTCGGCCATTCGACGACAACGAAAGTTGGTAAAAATGCGGGTCAGGTAGCCTTCTCAAAGTTTCAACTCAATGACGGTAGACCTGCATGGGTTGGAATGGATATCGGAGCATACAACCACGTCTCACCAGGGCTCGCAGCTTTTGATGTGACCTCAATGAACGTCATCAAGCAACCCACTATCCGTTCCGAACGATGGTTTGAATCGTTCGATTCGCAACTCGGTCGTCAGAGAAAAAAGAAGTTCTGGCGACAACCCGATGGGAGAAAAGAGGCTTGGGTCGCTGAACACTACGGTTTGGGTGTGTTGCAAGCAAGTCACCGAAAGGAGCACATGACGGAAAAGAAAGCACGGCACCGGCTGCGAATGGCTGGCGTCGTCCTGTCGCCAAATGATCAATCGTTTACGCATCTTGAAAGGCGAGCGAAACACACTGATGACTCATTCATCGAAAGTGAGGAAGCGCGAGCGGACTGGGTGCACAAAGGAAAACGAATACGACTGGGGCCTGGAACTGAGAGCGAACGATTTCCTCCCCACCTTCCTGGCCCAACAGGATTTAGAATTCACACGCGGAGTGGTTCGAGCCATGCAGGTAAACATCATGTCCAAATCCCCGATAAACCGAACAAAAAAGACGGAAGAAGAAAAATTAGTTCTTGATTGTGCACACAAAAAGGAAGTAAAACGGTAAAGTCATTCCAAGAAAGGGAAAAACCTGTCATCATTTCCGGAAAACGGGGCAATGAGAATGTATGATGCAGGTAAGCGAACCTTAAAGAGGGAGTATGCTGATTTTCCCGACATGGAAGACGAAACCCTAGTCAACGCCAATCCTTCGACCATGGAGACCCTACGAACGGCATTTGCCCTCGTCATGAAACAACAGAGACTCCACCGAGATTTCCTCAAGAGCTCCAGAGAAACTGAAGAGCGACTCTCCGCTGGTCGTCCATCGACAATTCTCTTCTACGGACTCTAAACAACTCACGCCTCACCTCTCTGCAACCCGCATGTCTACCTCCAAAGCAGAGAGGTGAAGGCCTTTCGTGAGAAGCGTTGATGACGGCGAACCGTCACGACCAACCATGGAGCAACTGGCGTGGGAAGCAATCCTTGCTGCTGGTGTGTTTTTTGTACTCGGTGCTACATCGCCAGGACCCAGTCTCATCGTCATCCTACGTAACACACTCATCGGTGGAAGACGCCAAGGTGTTGCATGCGCTATCGGGCACGGAATCGGCTTCGGAATCTATGCAGGCAGTGCCGTATTTGGACTGATCTTGTTACTGGAAAACTCCCCTGATGTGTTCTTTGTCCTGCAAATCATCGGCGTCTTCCTCTTAATCTGGTACGGAATCAAAATGTGGACGGCAGAAATGGACGCCCTTCAAGAAATCGAAGCAACTGCTGGGCAACATCAGCGCCAGGGTTTTGCGGAGGGATTCGCCATCGCCTTCTTCAACCCGAAGATTGCGTTGTTCCTCGTTGCCGTGTTGGCGCAAGTATTGAAGCCCGGGATGGGCATTGGCACGAAACTGGCTATCGGCATGCTTGGAATGACCATCGATACGCTGTGGTACCTCATTGTTGCCTTGGTTCTTACCGGCACCCCAGCGCTCGAGTATTTACGACAAAAAGGTGAATTTGTTTACAAGGCCACGGCACTTGCTCTGTGGTTTTTCGCTGCGAGTGTCATCTACAGCCTGATATGATTATTTCTGGCAGCGTGGACAAAGAAACGTCGAGCGGTTGCTTTGTACGATACGCTCAACCGTGCCGTTACAACCCTCTTTGAGACAAGGTCCATCCTCTCGGTCATAGACTTGGAAATGATGGCCAAAGTAGCCAAGAGTGCCGTCAACGGCAGCGAAATCGTTGAGTGTTGAACCGCCAACCTCAATGGCTGCCTTGAGGACTTCTTTGACTTGTTCCACCAGCAAGGTGAGAGCTTTGGTGGGACGGCCGTCCTTGCGGACAAGTTTGTTGGTTGGTCGTGTTGGTGAAATGTTAGAACGGTGCAGTGCTTCACAAGCATAGATGTTGCCAACACCCACTACAAACCGTTGGTCAAGCAGAGTGGTCTTGATTGGAGAGCGCTTACCCTGACAGCGACGAGCAGCGTCTTCCGCAGTCCAATGTTCAAGCGGTTCCGGGCCGAGATGTTCGAGGAGTGGCTGAATCTGTTCTTCAGCCCGAGGGAATACATCTGCAATTCCGAAACGGCGAGGGTCAGTGTAAACGGCAACAGAGCCGTCATCAAATCGGAACTCCATGTGATCGTGGCGCCCGTCATAGCCGGTTAATTCTCCAAACTTTGAGTGGTTTGGGCTGCCTTGTATTTCAGAATAACGAGGTACTTCTGATGGCGTAATCAGCGTATAGCGACCTGACATCCCTAGATGTGAAAGAAAAACAAGCCCATCATTGGTATCGATAAGGAGGTATTTCGCTCTGCGGCGCACAGACTCTATCTTCTTCCCTGTCAACTGCTGAACCATGTCGTTAGGGAAAGGAAAGCGTAACCCGTCTCTGCGAAGAATGACTTCCGTCATAACACGGCCGACCCAAGCTTGCTCCAAGCCAGTTCGGACCGTTTCAACTTCAGGCAGTTCAGGCATCAAATCACTCCATCTTGCGAACTGCAAAAAGTACGTGGTTATCCTCGTAGCCTGTTAATTCAATTCGTTCTTCGACTTCAAATCCAGATGTCGCAAGTTTATTTTCAACTGCATCGAACAGAGCCTCTTCACCTTCACCGGTCCAGCGTTCACTCGCTGCTTTCAGGGACAGAAGACCTGTACCGTCTCGGTTGAGGAATCGGCGGCAAGCAGTGATGAAAATATCAACTTGACCTGCTTGAGCAACATCTTGGAACAACCAATCCACTTTTCGTGGCAGAAGAACGCCCCAAGCAGCGTGCTTTCGAGCATCGCCAAGAACAGGTACTAATCCTGGTCGACTCTTGGCCATGTGAGTCAACTCCCTAAGACATCGAGGAGCGAGGTCGATGGCGACTAATCGACCTTTCAAATCGTTATGTTGACCGCAAAGGTGGTCGTGGAGATGGCTGATGGATGTACCGTGGCCTGCGCCTAGATAAAGCACATCCGTGCCCTCCTCTGGAAGCAACCACGAAGGGTCTCGACGGGTGCGCATGATAGCTGCACCAAGTTTTGAACGGGACGGGTCCCATCGACGAAACTCCGTTCCGGAGAACGAACGCAACGATTCACCGTACACTGCCCGCTTCGGGACTGCATTCATGGTCCATAGCGCTCGTCCGTCTTTCATAACGGCCCATGAGAGCATGGTCTTGCGGCGGTTGTTGTATCGTCCCATGAAATCACCTCAACCTCGGCGTGAAGGTGGAGATGGATACGCCTCACGAATATCCTCAACTTTTTGTTCAAGTTCTCTCATTTCGTCTTCACCCCAAGGCTCGCCTTCAAAGGCATCGATCTTGGCGGCAATGCTTGCTTTAGCAGCCACAGTTCGAGAGATTTTACCTCGGACCCAGCGAGGGGAACGGGAAATCCATGGGTGCATGAAGATGTGACCATGTTTTGGCGGAGGTGCACCGGTTTTCAAATGGTTGAAGAACGCCTTTTCGGCACCCAAGACCTGAACGGTTCCGGCAGGCAGGCGAGCTAAACGCATTCTACCGTGAGCCTCTACGCACAATCGGGCAGCGAGCAGAGGACCGAGCAACGCCGAAAGCGAAGGAAGATGTTGTTCAGAGAGATGGCGTATGCCGTTTTCCAGCCTGTCAAGTTGACCACGGAAAACAGATACGCTTTGCCCCCATTCTTTGAGTGCCTTCCATTCTGGTTTGTCTGGTCCAACCGGAGGAAGTGAGACGCCAAGTGATTGTGAAAGATGCTCGAGTGATTCAGCTTGTGAAACTGTTTTTCCGAGCGACGAGCGATCTTGACCGAAACGAGCCTCTGGTAAAAAAAGCCCGACCCATTCGACAAGACGTGCTTCCATAGTTATGAAAGTACTGCGCATTTCATCACTGGCTCTCATCAAATGCTCGAGACGCCGGTCAGGATCACCTGCAGCTTGTGCAACACCCATAGTGGCCATTGCGATTGCCGCTTCATCAGCTGCTTCTTGAGCTTCGTTGCCCGGCAAAGGCCAGTCAGCATCTGGCAAGTCCGGCTCACCGTGGACACGAGGTTTTGCTTCAGGGAATCGTTCGAGAAGAAGCATTGCTTCAGGGGTAAGTCCACCTGCAGCAATACATTCAAGCCGTTCGACAATGGTTCTTTGGTCGTGAAAACCGTCCCACTGTTCATCGTCAAGAATGGAGCCGTGGTCATCCGCAATCGCTGCTGCACGCCAGTCATACCAAAGCCACATGATTCTCCGATTGGGCACCATCTATTCACCCTTCCCTCTGCGCATCTGTGCTGATTCAGTATGAAAATATGGTTTAAAAACGCATATAAGCGGAGATTGAAGTTCCGACAAACCTAAGTAGCCCTTGACATGCCCTATTGCTATGTTTTGCCCCCAATGTGGAACATTATCCTTCCCTAATCCAAGCGGTGATATCTCGTGTACGAACTACAAATGCGGATACAACGGTCCAGCAAATGTAGTTATTAAAGGCACAGATGGAAAGGACGTCGACCTTTCAAAAGCTACTTCCAAAACAGAATCAAAGAATCGAGTCTATGAAGTCATCAAGGATTCCGACAAACTCCACGGTGTTCTTACGACTGGAACATATATGTGCCCCAAGTGCGATGGGATTGAAGTATTCTCATATCTTGAGCAAACACGCTCGTCGGATGAACCTGAAACCCGAATGTTGACCTGCAAGAACTGCGGTCACGGTTGGCGGGAATACTGATCCTAAGGCCAGTTGTCCAATAGCCAAGTGGTGTTGGTATTCGTCTACTCAACCGACGTGTTCGACCAACTTGAATTGATATCACATATCGTTTTCAACACGTGGTGCGAGGAAATACTGGATTTCAGCCGCACCGTCGTGGAAACTAAATGACATCGAAAGCGGGTAATTTTCGCCAAAGCCAATTTCAACAGATTGCAAGTTTCCGAAGATCTTCGACAACGGAACAAGGTATGTGAGAGAGTATTGGCTTCGAGCAGGAGCACCGCATTCGATGTGTTGTAATTCCTCTTTATCGAAAGCAACGGTCACAGAGTCAGTCGAGCCTTGCACGTGAACGGTGAAAGAATTTTCATCGATGCTGAAATTGACAAGGTCTCCAACCTGACGGGCTGCACGCAATGCTTGTGTGAAATCAGCACCAGAGATGGTTACTTTGCACGGCAATTCCAATGCAGGAAGGGTCGGAGGCGTCATCGTCGAGTTGTCCAATGGACGGATGTTACGGTCAATCTTACCGAGGTTAACGGTCAAGACACCAGTTTCATCGCCATAGGCCATTTCGATGAGGTCAGTTGGACCTCCCAAACTTACCAATTCCTTGATTTTTCGAATCTCGAGACCAAGGCTTGTTGAATCAAGTTCCCAGGTGTCGAAGGCGGCAGCGTCGATGTCCATTTGGATCATTGCAACGTGTGATGGGTCGACTACACGGACTTGTAATCCATTTTCGCCGAAATCAAACCTTGCATCTTCTACTACTACACTTAGCGTTTCGATAATTTTGCTCATCAAGTCCTGTCGGGCCGTGACGTTCAACATGAGATACACCCCTCTCCAATTAGTCTGCTCCTTCGACGGCTTATGAACTTAACATCTCGTCAGCGTAAAAAGCACCCCGTCCGGCGCGGTATTTTCTAAAATAATCGTTTTCCGCGCATACATAATCTCCCTGTTCCTCTCAAGCCCTCCCTTGACTTGATATGGGCGGCCCAACTCCAATGAACATGGGCGAAGCATCAGGCTCCGTGACACCGCTGCTCAAAGAAGACGGCAAAGCGTTCAAAATCGCCGTGTTGATACCGACCATCAACAATGCCGATGAACTTGACATCGTGCTAGGAAGACTCGCTGAGCAGACCTACTCCGATTTTGAAGTCGTAATTTCCGACTCCAAATCAAAAGATCACACCAAAGACGTGTGTGAAAAATACGGCGCAACGTGGATTGAAGACCCGTCTCGAAACCGTGCTGATGCCTGTAATTATGCTCTGCGACAAATGGACCATGACTTGGTCTTGTTCACTGACGACGATACTGTACCACCTCTCGACTGGGTCGAGAAACTCGTTCGCTGGTTCGACAACCCTGAAGTTGGTGCTGTCGGCGGTCCAAACTTCGCTCCTGACGACGATCCTTTTGGTGCAAAGTGTGCTGATGTAGCGTTTTGTACCAAGTTCATGACTGCCGGCACACGCTACGGCGCTCAACCCAAGGGCGAACTTGTTCCTATTACCCACAATCCTGGCGTAAACTGTGCACATCGGATGGCGAACCTACGAGAAGTTGATTTCTTTGAACCGGGTTGTATTGGCGCTGAAGATGTGGTTTTGGATGCGAAAATACAGCGAGCTGGACACAAGTTGTTCATCGACCCGTCCAACGTCATGCCGCACCGTCGCCGACGTCCGTTCAAACCGTACATGAAGCAGATGCGAAACTACGGATATACACGAATGGTAGCGAACAAGCGCTGGCCAGAAATCTCTGCATGGTCCCACACCGCCATTGGTTTCTTCCCCATCATCGTGGTGACGGCGTTGCTTGCTATGCTCTACGGCGGTCTAACCGGCGGTGCTGATGCAGACCTCTGGTTTTCACTCTCCGGAGAATGGGATCTCTCACGGATTGCGTTCCACATACCGCTGGGTCTTGTTTGCACCTATATTGGAATCAGTTGGCTTGGTGCAGCCATTGGCACTTCACCGCACCGCTCTATTGGGACAGTATTCTTGGCACCGCTGTTTGTCTTCCTTGCTCAATGGGCATACGGACAAGGTGTCATCAAAGCGTGGAGAGAGATTCGACGCACTGGTGGAAGAGCCGGAGAAGGGGCTCAGATTGACGACAGAATCCGGACGGCTTGATACCGATAGGTGAGAAATGTACGCCTCATTGGAATGTTGAGGGTAAAGCATTAGTCATGGTGAAGGCCAAGACCGTACATGGCGAGTCGATTTCAACAACGGTTTGCTGAACTTGACAAGCCAGATGATGTCACGGATGAAGATGAAATCTGGTCGCTCATTCGCTTCAGCCTCGTCACCCTACGAGTGTTGCTGTTTGTCGCTATTATCGTCATTTCTGAAGTCATGGAGAGTTACTTCATCTACAATCTGTCAATGGCGATATGGTCACTGGTTATTGGCATCCCGTTGTTCATATTGATTTCGATGGGGATCATTCTGGGCGACCGTTTCATGCAGCATGAAGAGAAGGCACCTGTCGGATCAACAGTCCTACGACCAATACAAGAACGATTGTAACTCATTCATCGGCTTCCGAAAGTCCGGCCATATCACCGGTTTGAATGGTCCATTGGCTGGCATAAACGCCGTCTGCTTCTATCAAATCATCGTGCAAACCACGCTCAACCACTGCGCCATCAACCATGGCAAGTATTTCGTTGGCGTTTCGAATTGTGCTCAAACGGTGGGCAACGGCAATGGTTGCTCGGTCGCTGCCGCTGGCGAGGAGATTTTCTTGTATTCTGCGTTCGGTCTCCGCATCAAGAGCACTGGAAGCTTCGTCTAAAATCAACAGACTTGGTTGCTTGAGGAGAGCACGAGCCAACGATACACGAGCACGTTGTCCGCCACTGAGTTTTGCGCCACGGTCACCAACCATTGTGCTCAAACCGTTTTCCAACTCTTGAATGAAGTCCCACGCTCCTGCAAGTTTGAGAGCAGTGTTCAATTCCTCATCAGTGGATTCTTGGTTGTATCTGACGTTATCACTTACTGTGCCGTAGAACAAGAACGGTTCCTGACTGACAAATCCAATTTTATCACGAACGGAGTGCAGTGTGAAATTGTTGAGCGATTGTCCGTTGACGAGAACATCACCGCTGTCAGGCACATAGTATCGCATCAAGAGTTTGAGAATAGTGGTTTTTCCTGCGCCTGTGTGGCCCATGACACCAAGGAAATCTCCACCTTCTGCCTTGAACGAAATGCCGCTCAACACCTTAATTGAGGTACCAGGATAAGTGAAATGGACATCACGGAACTCAACGGATGTAATCGGTGTATTCAGTTCGATTGCATCCGGTTCGTCGAAAATTGTAGGTTCAAGGTCGATGGTGGCAAAGACTCGCTTAGCAGCTGCTTCGCCGCGTTGAAGTTGATTGATGAGAATACCAAAGATAAACATCGGCATGGTCATTCGGGTGCTGATCAACAGGAACGTGACCAGTTCACCGGTCGAGATTTCACCCTCGCCTGCCAACCATCCGCCTGCAGTGACAAGGAGACCAAATGCGATTCCCGCAATGACATAAATCATCGGTAAAAACCGGTTTCGATCTCGGCTTGCGCCCATTGCTTGATCCCGATAGTTACCAGATTCACGTGCAACACGCTCGGATTCCCAAGATTGGGCGTTGTATGCTTGAACAACAGAAATTCCTGAAATCAAATTTTCAAGAACGGCATGAATATCTCCAGTCGATTCTCGTTGTTTGCGGTACTTGCGTTGAACTCTGGTTGAAAACCAATAAACGCATGGAATGATGAACAGGATCGGCCCAAACAAGATTCCAGCCAATTTCAGTGACATCGATGCAAGAATCACAAAAGCAGTAAGGAAGGTGAAAACGATTCGTATAATCGATGTCGAAGAATCAGACACAACATCTTCTAACTGGTTGACGTCACTGGAAAGCACCGACATCAGTTGTCCTGTTTGACGCATGTCGTAGTACGATGCCTCCATTGCGATGAGTGAGCGAGTGGCATCCATTCGCAAGTCGTGCTGGATGTTGTAGCCGAGCGTTTGCCAAGAGTATTCTGAGACACCTTGGAAGAAAGCGAGCATGACGAAGCCTAAGAAAATCATGACACCATAACCTACAGCAGGTTCTGAATGAATGGAATTGACGGCGTTTTGAATAAGCATAGGCCCGACCATCACATCAGAGGTGAAGTAGTCCACTGCCCATCCGATGGCGACGAACGGTACAAGGTCAACAACACGTGCACAAGCGTTACCTACGAACCCTGCCAAGAGGCGACGAGGATAGCGGAAAGCGTAAGGGACGACCCTCCACACTTGCTTGCCAAGCACTTGCACGCTTTCGTTCAACTCTTCAGGCTCGAGTGATTCGACCTTTGGACCACGGTTCGAGCGTCGCGACATAGTCCAATCGCAGGATGCGATGCTCTTGAACCCTCGGTATGGATATTGTTACTATTGAAATGCGCAATTCCCCAGTGAACAAATCATTCATGAGGGAGCCGCGACTGTGTCGTTACATGACGACCAAGCGAAGTATACGTGCAATCACTTTTTCGGCACTCATGCTGATTCAAGTTTTGGCCCCAATCACCTATGCAACGCCATCATTAATTCCGAACTCGGTGGTTGACACCGATGTGGATTTAGCTTTGTTGAACGGTATTGGACTTACACCGAGTGCTGATACGGCCCATGGATGGTTCGACTCAGCAGATGGCGTTGGAGAAATCGGCCTCTTGTACCGAGATGCCAGTGTTGTTGCAGTTGAAGACTGGTCAGCATGGACCGGACAAGGTTCTACCCTGAACGGATGGTACGTACTCACGCACTCAACTCCAATTCCTACTGAATGGTTCTATGAACTGGAAGATGCGGGAATAGACTGTTTCACATTTATGCCTCCAAACGGATTCCAATGTGAACTGAAAGGCCATTCAACTGTAGACTTGGAAAAACTCGATGTTGAAGGATTGGTTCAAATCGACGCAGTCGACAAGTTGAGAGAGGATTTGGTGCGTGGCGTCCTTGGAGAGCAAAAGCAATTCTTCAACCCATATTCCGTCGAAGGCAAGGCCATCGTCAATATTGTCCTTTCTGGAACTTCACTACCCGAGGGACTTGAAAATCGTAACGACCTTGTTCTCGACTCCCACTCCGGACGTTTCGCAACCCTCGTCGCAGAAACATCTGGAATCCAATGGCTGGCCTCAAACGGTGCAGTTGAATGGATTGAGACAAATCCACACTTCACCCTGAACAACGATGTCGCAGCACAAATCATCCATGCTGATGACCTTCAAGACTCAAGCTTCATGTCAGCACGTGACCCCGGATGGGGTAGTCTTGACGGAAGTGGAATCGTAGTCACTGTTGGGGATACTGGACTCGATAACGGCGTTAACAACTCCAACACGCACCCAGATTTCAAAGACCACATCAAAGGAATTCTCTCCTTCCCAATACCGCCCTCGCAATGCACATGGACAGGACCAACCAACCCCGGATCATGCGACGACGGTGCGAACGATGACCACGGCCACGGCACACACGTTGCAGGGTCAGTACTCGGCGATGGAACTCTTTGGCCGGACGTCCAAGGCATGGCCCCAGAAGCACAATTGTTGGTTCATGCAATCGAACACGGTGGCACGTTGGCAGGAATCCCAAACAACCTCGGTGACATGTTTGACCTTGCAGTCGCTAACGGCAGCCGCATACACACAAACTCTTGGGGTTCAAGCGTTGCAGGATACTATACAACAAGTTCAATGCAATCGGACGTGAACGCACTGAAAAACGATGAACTCGTCATCATGTTTGCTGCAGCCAACGAAGGAGTTGACGCTGATAACGATGGTAAAATCGATGAAGACAGCATGGGCTCTCCAGCGACGGCAAAGAACGTCATTTCCATTGGGGCCAGTGAAAACCTACGGTCGAACGCAACTGGTTCATGGCCTGTATCGGCATCTGACAACATTTCAGGAATGGCAACCTTCTCATCTCGTGGTCCAACTGACGATGGTCGATTGAAACCCGATTTCTCTGCCCCAGGCACCAACATTCTCTCCACACGTTCTCGCGATCCGGGGGCAGGAGGTAGTGGAAATTACACCTTCATGAGTGGAACGAGCATGGCGACACCTGTCTCAGCCGGTGCTACCGCACTCTTGCTTCAGCATCTCATCGAAAATCAAAATGTTCCCAACCCATCTTCAGCATTGGTGAAAGGAATCTTTGCTGCAACTTCGGTCGACATGATTGGCCAGTACAATGATGTCACCAACGGTGCAGGTCAAACTGCACCAAATAACCACGAAGGTTGGGGACGAATCAACCTCTCGAGCGCAATTTCAGCATCGTTCGTGGACCGTGAATCGTTGAGTACTGGTGACGAGCGAGGTTGGAGCGTCAGCGTACCAGCATCAGCACCAACCATGCAAGTCATGCTCTCATACAACGACGAAACCAGCAGCCCTGTCGTATCTGCAAACCTCGTCAACGATGTGGATTTGGCTGTCAAAGACCCAAGTGGCTCTTGGACAAACCTCTCAGACAGCATCAACAATCTGAAAGGACTGACTTTTGCTTCGCCTGCTCAAGGTGTATGGGAAATTCACATCATCGGAACTTCAGTTCCGTCTGGACCGCAGTTCTTCTCAGTAGCCGTTAATTCTGGCTATGCAATGGTTAACCTTACCCAAGACGCTGATTTGGACGGAACCGTAGACGAAGATGACGATTGCGCTTTCACCTTCGGAACTTCTTCTGTTGACCGTCAAGGATGCCCGGATACCGACGGTGACGGATATTCCGACCCAAGCTTCAACTGGTCAATTGCAAACGGTGCTGACGTATTCATCAATGAACCAACGCAATGGGCCGATCAGGATGGAGATGGGTACGGTGACAACCTTGGTGGAACGAACCCAGATTCTTGCATAACCGTCTCCGGGACCTCAAGCGG
>QQRW01000026.1:12881-30964 GCA_003602605.1 Candidatus Poseidoniales archaeon
CCTGATGAAGATGGAGATACTTACAGCGATCCTGACCCAACCGGGACAAACGGCTCGGTCTGGTTGGTCTCCAACGGTGCGGATGCCTTCCTCGGCGACATCACCCAGTGGGCAGACACCGATGATGACGGATACGGGGATAATCCTCCACCGGCATCAAACGGTGATGATTGTCCGACTGTTCTCGGCACCTCGACGGTAGATCGAACGGGATGTCTTGACACCGATGGTGACGGTTACTCCGACGCTGACAGCACAGCACTGGCTCATCCTTCCGGAACTGCCGATGCATTCCCGAACGACGCAACCCAGTGGCTTGACTCAGACGGAGACGGATACGGAGACAACCAATCTGGAACAAACCCAGATGCATGTGTTAACGATGGACTGCCAAGTGGAACTCCTCGTTCAACCATCGACCGTATAGGCTGTCCGGACAGCGATGGTGATGGCTATTCTGACTACGACGCCGGATGGCTTGCACATCCTGCAGGCAGCGCTGACGCATTCCCTCTCATCCCAACGCAGTGGAACGATACAGACTCAGACGGTTTTGGCGATGAACCGCTTGGATTCAACCCTGATTCATGTGTTACAACGCACGGCAATTCGACAAGCGACCGATTTGGTTGCCCCGATACGGATGGAGATTCATTCTCCGATGCCGACCCATTAGGAAACAACGGCTCGGTGTGGACTACTGCGAACGGTGCAGATGTTTGGCCCAACGAGCCAACACAATGGGTCGATACAGATTCAGACGGATACGGTGACAATCCGAGCGGCGTTTTCCCTGACAGTTGCCCAAGCAATGCAGGAACCTCTTCCTCTGATCGATACGGGTGCCTCGATTCGGATGGCGACAGCTACTCAGATCCAGACACTGGGCACTCAACTGCTCAAGGTGCGGATACTCATCCAAGCGACCCGCTGCGTTGGTCCGATGAGGACGGAGATGGAATTGACAACCAAGTCGACGATGACTGTCCGGATTACTGGGGCAACTCATCCGTTGATCGAACAGGATGTCCCGATACCGATGGTGATGGAATTTCCGACCCTACGCCAGGCTGGACACCTACCGACAACGGCTCTGACGCATTCAAGACCGACCCCACTCAGTCTTCAGACGCAGACGGTGATGGATTCGGCGACAATGCTTCAGGAAATCTCGCTGATGACTGTCCAAATGAAAACGGAGACTCGTGGCAGAATAATGTTCTTGGATGCTTAGATGATGACCAAGATGGATGGGCGAATATCATTGATTCACATGTGAACGATTCATCACAATGGTCCGATATCGACGGTGATGGATTCGGCGATAACCTCGCTGGCACGACACCTGATTCCTGTCCAAGTGTTGCTGGAAACTCCACCATGGGCAACAGATTCGGGTGCCTTGACACCGATGGTGACGGGTGGGATGACGTCAGCGACCAACTGCCGCTCCTGGCTTTCCAATGGCTCGACCAAGACGGTGATGGATACGGCGACAACGCCACTGGACCACAACCGGATGCATGTCCAGGAGTCCCAGGAAACTCAACAATTGACCGATACGGGTGCATCGATTCGGACGGAGATGGAATGTCGAACGAAAGCGATGCATTCCCGGACGACCCTACTCGAACTCAAGACACGGATGGAGATGGTTTTGATGACCTTGAAGATGACTGTATAGAACTTCCAGGCAACTCGACAGAGGACCGTACGGCATGCCCAGACAGTGACGGCGACGGTTACTCCGACCC
The DNA here is from genome assembly GCA_003602605.1 of Candidatus Poseidoniales archaeon. Lineage (GTDB taxonomy): Archaea > Thermoplasmatota > Poseidoniia > Poseidoniales > Poseidoniaceae > MGIIa-L1. The sequence goes on from QQRW01000026.1 coordinate 14,636, forward strand.
AACTCTGTCTGTAAACGGAAACCCCGGATGGAACGTCTCAGATGGAGCTGACGCACTACCGCTAGAACCAACACAATGGGAAGATCAAGACGGTGACGGATACGGCGACAACGCCAGCGGATTCCAACCCGATTCGTGTCCAACTGTTGAAGGATATTCCAACGTTGACATCTTCGGTTGCTACGATGAAGACAACGATGGTTCTTCGGAGGGCGGAGACGCCTTCCCCGACGATCCTACACAATGGCTCGATACTGACGGTGACGGTTATGGAGACAATCCAAATGGAAGTCAGCCAGACAACTGTACAAGCGTGTTTGGAACATCAACTCTTGACGTATTTGGCTGCCTCGATAGCGATGGCGATGGAGCCAGCGATCTAAACGACCTTTGGCTTAACGATGCATCTCAATGGTTTGACAGCGATGGCGACACCTGGGGAGATAACCCACTGGGAACCGACGGCGACATCTGTCCCGATGAGTTTGGAACTGCATCGCTTGGAAATTCAAGAGGATGTGTTGACACAGACGGTGACAAGTTCGCTGACATCAACGATGATTTCCCAAATGAACCAAGCCAATGGCTCGACTCAGACGGTGATGGATGGGGAGAAAACATGACCACTGGTGCGATTAAGCCCGACCATTGGCCAGATGACCCGACCCGTAACGCTGCTGAAGGATCGATTACATGCACTCCAGAATCGATCGAGGTAGACCTCGCTGCAGAAGATTACTTCTCATTCAGTTGCAGTATTGTGAGTGTCTTACCGAACGTTACAATCCGGGCGGAATGGCAACCAATGTCTTCGATCATCAGTGCAACTCAAGTTCAAGTTCTAACCTTCACTGAAACGACTGGCGATACGCAAGTGGTAGTCTTCAACGGCGAGGGACGCAGTGCCGGCAACTACCAACTGTTTGTCCGCATTCAAGAACCGGGTGCTGAGGTCGCAATGGATTCGGATACGGTTTCTCTGAAAGTGTTTGATTCACGTATTGTCGATGAAGATTCACTCGTCACTGATGATTCCAGTGCATTCAACAACGCCATGGAGATGCCAATTGTCCAAGCCTTGATTGGAGCATTGGTGCTGTTCTTCCTCATGGGCATGTTGATGATTCGTGGAAAGGCATCCGAAGCAAAGATGGCCGAACAACGTGCAGAACGAGCCCGAGAAGTACTGACTGCTCGCTACAACCGTATCAACGGAGCACCTGAAGTCAATCTTGGCCTCGACATGAGTGGTCGAGTACCTCCTCCTCCTCCGCCTCGTACTTGATTTGTGATTGAACAACCGATTCACTCAAAGAGGAGAGGCTTCTCGGCAGGAACATCACATCGTGCGGATATGGTGTAGTGGTAACATAGGAGGTTTCCAACCTCTTGTCGCGGGTTCGACTCCCGCTATCCGCACCTCCTTCATGTGCAGTTTGGGCGTATGCCTAAACCAAACCCTCATGATACCGCCTCAGGTGGAATGTCTGTGTGGACTGAGGAACACCGAGATTGGGAGGCTGCTGATTTCACATCGTTGAAAGATGGCAGTGCTTTTCCAAAGGAATTTATGTGGGGTGTAGCAACTGCCTCTCACCAAATTGAGGGCGGGAACGTCAACAATTGGTCTGCATTTGAACCTCGTTCAAAAAGCCAACAACTGAGCGGCGAGGCATGCGACCATTGGAACCGAAGAACCGAGGATGTCGGGCTCATCAAGAAACTCGGCGTATCGCATTACCGATTCTCAATCGAATGGTCACGGGTTGAACCGCAACAAGGGGAATGGGATCAGGATGCCTTGCAATGGTATTCTGATCTCGTCGATGATTTGCTGAGTCAAGGGATCCAACCTATGGCCACCCTCCACCACTTCACTCAACCCTTGTGGTGGGACGAAAGGGGTGGCTTTGAACGTGAGGAAAACATCACACATTGGATTGATTTTAGTGTCAAAATGTTTGAACTGCTCAGTGACAGAGTCGAATGGTGGTGTACCATCAACGAGCCGGCAGTCTACGCCTCAATGGGTTATGTATTGGGAGAGTTCCCACCTGGTGTTCGTTCATTCAAGAAGACCCGACTCGTTTCAATGAACCTCATGCGTGCACATGCTCGCTGCTATCGAGCTCTCAAAGCCATGGAAAACGGCAACCGATGTCAAATTGGTTTGGTGAAAAACATCAACTTGTTCGACCCATATCGACGATGGAATCCTCTGCACTGGATGCAGACGAAACTGCTTGACGGCATGTTCAATCGATGTTGGCTGAAGGGCCTTGCTACCGGCCGGTTCAAGCCTCCATCCGGATTCTTCTCCAAGCGAGTAGATGGACTCAAGGGCAGCAGTGATTTTATCGGTGTCAATTATTACACGCATCTTTTGACAACTCCGTTCATGCCTACGAAAGTCGAAATCGACCCGTTGATTCGGCCTTGGGAGCAACGAACTGACTTCCGATATCCGATGTATGCTGTGGGACTGCGCCGTGCCTTCGAAATGGTTCGAAGCCTCAACCTTCCGATTATCGTCACTGAAAACGGTGTCGCTGACGATGACGATGATATGCGTCCGGAACATATTCGAAGGCATTTACAAATTACCGCTGAAGCCATCGATGATGGATTAGATGTTCGCGGATTCTATCATTGGAGTTTGATGGATAATTTCGAATGGGCTGAAGGATATGACCAACGATTTGGACTCTATCATGTTGATTTTGAGACAAAAGAAAGAACACTGAAAGACAGTGGAAAGGAGTATGCTGCAATCGTCAAAGCCCATTCAATGCCACAACTTGTCGTGATGGCTGGAGGCTTAGGAACTCGTTTAGGAAGTATGACTGAAAAGGTTCCAAAATCATTGATTGAAGTCAACGGAAAACCAATTCTACGACACATTCTCGACTGGGCAAAACGCCAAGGTTGCATGCATGCACTGGTTCTAACTGGTCACCACGGAGAGCAATTTGAGGGTATGACCCACCCAGGAATGTGCCTTACCTTCCATCGAGAAGATGAACCACTTGGAACAGGTGGAGCACTTTGGAATGCTCGAAAACTGCTTGAAGAACGCTTCATCCTCGTCTGGGGTGATGATTTACATCCAATCGACTATCAACCGTTGATGATGCAACACATTACAAAAAATGCCCCACTCACCATGACCGTGACTGAATCTCACAGTTCATCGAATCTCGAACACGATGGAAACGTTCTGTTGGCATACGATAAGCGATCCAAAGACTCCTCCAAACTGAACGGATATGAGGCTGGAACGAGTGTCGTAGAAAAGTCAACCCTTCTCGAACATGGCAAAGACGGCAAGTGGAGTTGGGAAGAGACCGCTTACCCTGCTCTCAAAGGACAAGCTGCAGTTCATATTGACAACACCAAATTTTGGGACATGGGAACGCCTGATGGTCTTGCTTCACTCGAAGAATTCCTCAACGAAACCACCCTGTGAGGGGCGGTAAAGGCGTTGATTGGGAAGGACATCATCCGATGCGACGAGTACGAGAATCATCCCCCCAAATCCGCCACCCATCATCCGAGCACCGTGGACTCCGTCGATTTGTTGCAGTGCAGTAACTTGAGCGTCCATTTTGGGAAGGCTCACACCCATTCGCTTCAATGAGGCGTGAGAGAGATTGAGCAGTTCACCGAGTTCCTCTGCAGTTGCTCCAGTGGCCAACTTGACGCGTTGATTCTCTGAGGCGACATGGGCTGAGACAATGGAATCGTCTCTTGAATTCCGATACGAAGTATCACTGAGCGTTCGGTGAATCCTAGAATCGACCAACTTGAACATCCATTCAGAGGGAACAGCGACGGACTCTACCGTGTTATTGGAAAAGTCAATGAGGGAAGCGTAGCCTTCTTTGGCGAACATCATCGCCATCTGATCGAGCAGCCCACACGGTGTTTTGAGAACTTCATGTTCAAGCCGTTGTGCTTCAAGACAAGCGTCAAACGGTTTCATCGGACCGTTGACGCACAAGACAACCGCCAAACAGAGTGCAGCAGATGAAGACATTCCAACACCGATGGGAATGTCGCTTTCAATGGTCAGCCGAGCCGGCCAACCGCCTGCTGCTTTCCATAGCGCAAGAACGGTTTCTCCGCCCTCAAATCCTTCGTCAAGGGCAGTTGCTTCCAATACCATGCGAACATCAACAGCGAACGGCAAAGCCAGACCACCTGCGTAATCAGTGTGTTCACCGACAATGTTGATCCGTGCAGGAATTGATGCACGCCTCTTCATGAGTGTCAACCCGAACGAGTATCATCCGTTGGTGATGAGATGGTACATGGTACGAACGTGAATTCCAGTTGCACCGTTTCCAACCATTGAGTTGGTCTTCGCACCCCAGTATGTTCCAGCGATGTCCATGTGAGCCCAAGGGATTTGCTCTCCGTCCTTCTCGTAACCACGGTTTGGTACGAATTGTTTGAGGAATGCCGCTGCAGTGTTTGCACCGCCCCATCGTCCAGCACCAAGGTTTCGTGTGTCTGCAATCTTTGAGTTGGTCATTTCCTTCTCGAATGCGGGTAGAAGTGGCATAGGCCAAGCGAGTTCGTCGACTGCATTTCCTGCTTCATGGATACGGGTTCGGAAATCATCGTCGTTGGACCACAGACCGGTTGCTTCGTGGCCTAGGGCAACGACACAAGCCCCGGTGAGGGTTGCGAAATCGATGATGTATTCTGGGTCGAATTCCCCTGCTTTCCACAAACCATCAGAAAGCACAAGTCGCCCTTCAGCATCCGTGTTGAGGACTTCAATTGTCTTGCCTGACAGCGTCTTGATGACGTCACCTGGGCGTTGAGCGTTGGACGATGGCATATTTTCTGCCATGCAAGTAATTGCAGTGACTTTTCCACCGTATCCGGTTGATGCAAGAGCTTCCATTGTTCCAAATACGGTTGCTGAGCCACCCATATCGTACTTCATTTCATCCATATTAGCGCCAGGCTTGAGCGAAATACCGCCAGTGTCGAAGGTGATTCCTTTGCCTACAAGCATTGGCCCACGACCCTTTACATCAGCGTTCATCTCGAAGATGACCATACATGGTTTTCGTGCTGAGCCCATACCGACTGCAACCAATCCGCCCATGCCGGCTTTTACAGCTTGGTCATAGTTGATGATGGTCACGTTGACGTTATCGTATTGCTTGGCCCATTCCCATGCTTGATCGGCGAATGCTTCTGGATACATGTCGTTCGGAGGACAGTTCCCAAGATCTCTTGACAGGTGAACGCCGGAGGTGACACCTGCTAGAGTGAAAATGAGCGAACTCAATTCCTTCTCTTGACCTTCGTCGCAGGTAATTCGGACGGTGAGTTCTTTGTCTTCATCATCGTCATCATCCTTCTGCTTGTAATGGTCATAGGTGTAGTCTCGCAAAAGCATACCTTCAGCAAATGCACCCATCGATTCAATGGATGCTCCACTGAAACGTGCAGTGAAATCAGTGCCGTGGGCTTTCTTACGGTTCGCTACGACCGACGCACCGGCCTTCCTGTAAGCGTGAGCGTCGACGTCTTCTTCTTTACCAAGGCCAACAAGCATTGCTTTTCCACCTTCACTGCCAATAATCGACATGGTCGATTTGGCCTTTGCTTTGAAGTCTCCTTCTGAGAGGATTCGATTGATTTGACTCTTCAGTGCGGTGTGAAGGCCTGCTTCAAGTGTCGCAGGTACACTTTCAGAGCCCTCAAAGAGGGGCAAGAGTAGAGTTCCGTTTATGTTGTGTCCTGGGCTTACGGTTACTTTCATGGGTTCACCTAAACCGACCAAGGACTTGAAGCACTTGAAACCTCGCGCCCGGCTTTCAGCATCAAAGAGTGAAAACCGTCATTCTTCATCGGACTCTTCACGTTGGAGAAGAGCAGCAATCGCAGCGAAGCCTGCAATCATCGTTACTGGATTGAATAAGCCGTATCCGATGAGGAAATTGTCTTCCTCACTTCCGATTATCACTGGAACAGAGGCGTTAATTGGTTCAGTAACCCAGCGAGAAGATTCGATGACTCGGACCTGATAGTATAATTCCCACGAACCGTCATCAGTCATTGAAAGGTTCTTGCCATCGAGTGCAATCATCGAGGAATTAGTTGCATTCACTGCGAAGAAAGGTGATTCCCAAAGTTGTTCACCGTTCACATCTACATAACGCAAGCTAACATTCGAGGTAGATGCTTGGCCGTAATTACTGACATCGATGGTGATTTCATCGTCTGAAATCTCGAGTGACTGCACATCTAATCGAGCTCTCCAATACCAAACATTCGAGATCAGATACTTCATGACATCCAGTTCTTCCGCCAATCGCTCATTGAGATTCTCAACCGAACCCGGAACAAATTGTTCATCATCGGTTTCGAAGGTGAATGTCGGATATCCCATGACACCGTAACCATAATCTCTGCTGGTTCCGCAGTTAGGATACAGTCCTTGGTTGGCGTTTTGAATTGGGATACTGGAAATATCGTTGTTGACATCCTCTCGAATTTGATGGTACAGTTCCCAGTCTGCTGGTTGTTCAGGCCACTTGCCCCACGGGTAGAGCATAATCCAAACACCGGTGTGCATGGTGACATACAAGTCGGCATCGGGGACTTCTGTGTTCATGTAGGCCGAATTCGCAGCAGTCTCAGACTCACTGAATGCACTGCTGCCTGGTTGCGTTGTTGGACAGGTGTTCCAATAATGGTCGTAATTTCGATTCAAGTCAACCTGATTGATGTTCCATCTGGTGTCGATGTCGTTTCCATCCGGATTCAACATAATGAGTACGTGAACTTCGGTGTTCTGCAAAACATCGATGACTTCTTGCTTACCTTCGGCCCATCCGTCAATGTACCACTTAGCTGTCAACCAAGCCAACGAGGTTCCAAGATATTCGTTACCATGGTGGCCTCCATCGATGTACACGATTTCTTTTGCGTTGCCGTTCGCTTTCGTTTCGACAGACCAGTCTGACAAACGTACGACCCACAGCGATTTGCCTAATTCAGACTCGCCAACGCTGACAAGGTCTACGATATCGGGATTGTTATCCGCCCATTCGTTCACCTCAAGGGTCAATGCGGCCCATGTCATGTGAACATGGCTGTCAATCGGGTCACCCGGCCAGGCCGTGTCTTCGTTTGAATCAGATTGAGCGGATGCAACGGGTAAACCCGAAAGCAGCAAGCATAGAACCAAGCCTACAGCAACCCTCATGTTAGCGCCTACCGTCTAAACATCAAAAACGCTTGCCTAACCGTTAACTTCACCAATCGCTGGTGAAAGCATTCGGGTTGGTGACTTTCTCAGATTCTCGAGTCCAGATCGAATTGATTTCGGTCTTTCCGCCGTAAATATCTGCGAACGGGTCTATTTCCTCTGGTTCGAGATTACGTTGCATGTATGCCTCGACTCGTTCTCGCAAGTCCGGCTTAAACTTCCAATAGTGAATTCTCCACTCTCGTCCGTCCCAAAGCGTTGTTTCTTCTGATTCAGTGGTGAGTAAATCGTAGTCTTGGAACATGTAAAACAAGTTCCTATCTGTTGGTTCGAGGGCATTGTCAATGATTCTGTTGTAGAATCCAAAGAACCCAAGAGCGTGCTCTGCCATACCTTGAGCGACCTCAGCATCCATATCCAAATCGATGTGTTGTTGAATTGCTCGTGTGAGTTCTGATAATGTCATTGTCATTTTTTATTCCCCCGTTGCCGCTTTATTCCTCGCAGACAGTATGTTTTATTGTCATCCAACCCATATAGACCCATCGCCGTTTTTCCATGAAATGTAGAAAATACAGTAATTTTGACCACTCCAACGCCTGATCTCCGGAGGCAGCAATGCTCCGGAACAACCCCTCCAGTTGGCGACTTGTCTTAAACCACATCAAACAACAGCCTCAAGAACACATGTGTTAGGGCAAGGTTGTGAGCGAAGACTATGTCGAGGGGAATTTCCTCGGGCTACCGGAAACGGGCGAAGATGTAGACGTAGTCGTTCTACCTCTTCCGTATGAACTCACTACTTCCTATGGACAAGGTACAGGTCAAGGTCCAGCAGCATGCATTGCCTCGAGTGGCCATGTTGAATTGTTCGACGCTGAACTTGGTCTTGACCTGCCTGCATCCCTCAACATTTACACTGCTCCAGAATGGGACGGCGAGGGTGGAAGCCTTGCTGAACAACTCGACAACATCAGTTCTTACCTTCAGCCGTGGTACAGAGGAGATTGTTTTCCGGTCGTTCTTGGCGGTGAACACGGTATTCTACCTCCTCTGGTCCATGCTGCGGGCCACCATCCACTCATCGATGGGGAGCTTCATCGCTTGACCATTGTCCAAATCGACGCACATGCCGACCTGCGCCCCGAGTTGGATGGTGAAGCGTACTCACATGCTTGTGCAGCAGGTCGCAGTTTAGACCTCGGTGTAGGACGACTGTTGCAAGTTGGTATTCGAGCGTATTCGAAAGAAGAGGCTGAGATCATAGAAAACGACGAACGAATAACGACGTTTTTCGCTCGCGACACCCAATCGCCAACCCACGGGCATGATTCCTGGAAAGCCTGGCTTTCTGTACTGTCCTCACTCGAAGGCCCCGTTCATCTAACCATTGACATCGATGGACTGGATGGAAGTTTAGTTCCTGCAACTGGAACTCCTGTACCGGGTGGATTGTCGTACTGGCAAGCCATCGAAACGATTCAAGCGGTATTCAATGCCCCGAAAGCTGTCGTTATCAGTGCTGATGTCAATGAAATTGTGGCGCATGAAGGCTCCCCACTCACTGAGTTTACCGCTGCCATGTTGGCGACAAAAGCCATTGTTTCGCACACCAAAGCTCGTCAAGAAGGGCGATGGGCAGCACACAGCACACAGGCTGGGAAAAGCCGTGATACCAAACCATCTACCTTCTTTGTCACCAGAATTGGGAACGCTACAAATTAGAGACTGAGGTGAAAAAATGGACCAATTCAATGCACATGGAGCCCATGTATTTCTTGATTATACTGGTTATACTCGTCAACAAGAAGACGACGGTGCATGGATGCTGGCACTGATGGAACAAGCTGTCGAAGAATGCCAAATCCGAAACGTCCACTCACATGTCGAACAATTTGACGGTGCTGTCTCTCCGCCAGGTTTTGCTGCAGTCATACTGCTCGATGAAAGCCACGTTTCTGCCCACTGCTATTCAGAGAAAGGTTGGCTTGCATTGGATTGCTTCACATGTGGAAATTCGGACCCAAATCAACTCGCAGATATCATTCATCAGCGATTGATGGAATGTATGCCCATGCTTTCATTGAAGCGACGGCATCACCAAGAACGGTTTCTGTATGAAGGTGAATAAGATGTCTGTGCGAAACTTTGTCGATGAACATTACCGGCATTTCAACGCAGGTGAATTGGCCTCTGCTGCAGTGTCCTTGACCGATTTCCTCGATAAGGGTGGAAAGGTGTTTCTCACATTGGCAGGCGCCATGAGCACTGCAGAACTTGGACGTAGCCTTGCCCCCATGATCCGTGCAGGTCACATCGCTGGAATCTCTTGCACCGGCGCAAACTTGGAAGAGGATGTGTTCAATTTGGTCGCCCATGATTCCTATGTTCGTATCGACAATTGGCGTAACTTATCCGCAGAAGACGATGCAGCTCTGCTCAAGAGCAAACTCAATCGAGTCACTGATACCTGCATCCCAGAAGAAGAAGCATTCCGGAAAATCGAACACCACATCCTGTCCAGCTGGCAACAAGCTGATGCTGCAGGCGCGTCAAAATTACCTCACGAGTTCTTCTATGAATTGTTGAACAGTGGCGTCATGGAACACGAGTATGAAGCACAACCAGGCAACTCATGGCTTCTCGCTGCTGCAGAAAGCGATCTCCCGTTGTTTGTGCCAGGATGGGAAGATTCAACGCTCGGTAACATCTTTGCTGCCCGGTGTGTTGAAGGGAAAGTCAAACCGTCAACCGTCAAAAGCGGTATTGAATACATGATTCAACTTACCAAATGGTACGAAAATACACAGCATCCGTTGGCCTTCGTCCAGATTGGTGGTGGCATCGCAGGAGATTTCCCAATTTGTGTCGTACCTCTGCTGCATCAAGATTTGGAACGGGAAGTTCCGCTGTGGTCTTGGTTCTGTCAAATCAGTGAATCGAGTGCATCGTACGGAGGATATTCTGGAGCGCCGCCAAATGAAAAAATCACTTGGGGGAAACTCTCCGTTGATACGCCGAAGTTCGTTATTGAGAGCGATGCAACAATCGTTGCTCCGTTGTTGTTTGGATACGTACTCAATTTGTGACTTGATGAACGGATTTGAATGCACGTAGACACAAGTCTTGAAGAGGAGTAGATACGACAACCTACCATGAGCATTCGAAAACCTGCGCTTGCCATCATGTTGTTCGCAATGATGCTCGTACCGTTGGTCTACACTGCAACCGCTGAAGGTCAACCTGCTCCTCCAACCATCAATACCTCATGGATCAAAGGTGACAATGGCCTCAACGAGCATGCTTACACGGTCACCTTTGCCGACAACGCTTCGTATCAAATTGAACTTGAAATCACCCACCTTCGCAACGGTGAAGCACTCGCAAACGAAGCGTTCATCTCGTGGTCATCTGTTGATGGAAAGCGAACCGCTCGTGCTGTAACCAATTCTACCTTATCCTGGGGCGATGAAGTTACCGTTACTGTCGATATTCTGTCGTGGGACGGAACGGTACTTGCAGAACCACTCGAAACTTCTCGCTCTTTCACTGTTGGGACATGGAATCAACCGATGGCGGACCATGAAGTGTTATTGAAGACCTCTTGGGATCTCGACCAAACCTACATGACCGAAGACGGAGAACAAGGCTTCTCATTAGCGTTCAACGGACAAGGTTGGCAAATGCGAGAAGGCGTTGTGCTTAATTCGTGGGAACTTGGTAACGGAACCCTCACTACGCTCGAAAACACCGACGACAGTTCGACAAATCTCACGCTCAATCTCGATTCCATATGGAAAAACGAAACTGTTCAATCTGGTGTCTTGACCTCTCAAGTGTTTGACGCCAAGGGCAGTGGTTTGCTCCATCTGGTCACATTTGATGGAACTTCGGAAAGTGAAATCACAGCCAATGTATCTCAAGGTTGGTTCAATCGTTCGATGATTGACGGTGACCTGTCAGAACGGTTGCGAATTGAAGCAACCGGAGACTTGGAAATAATCGATACCGATGAAAACGACCAAGAAACGCTCAATGTTACCGGTGACATCAGCGTCTTTTTCCTAGAGACTTGGGATGAGAACGGTGTTCGAAAGTTGCAGCACACTCAGTTTGAAGCTCTTGCAGACATGCGATTGTCCGAAGATGACTTTGCAATGGACATCTCACTTGACGGCCTTACCGTTCTTGAACGGTGGGAAGAGGGCGTGCGAACTGCAGAGAAGAATGAACTTGTTGGAAAAGGAACATTTGGACTGAATGACGAAGATGACAATGCCAGTATCACAATTAACGGAACGATTCACGACTTCCATGTCTTAACAGAAGACGGTCTAACCGTCATAGACGATTTGCACATGGATGGAACCATCACCGGTGATGCACAAGGCACATTTGGTATTGTTCGGACGATTGAAGAGTCTGGAATGCAAGCCAATGCAACTCAGGTTGAATTCATGGTCAATGTGATTCACCAAGACACGTGGTTCAACATCACCGGCATCAACGGTGGCGATTTCTTCGATGGCCAAGGTGTAGGAGCAACTCACAACGAATCGTGGGATTACCAAGTCGTTCAATCCGATTGGGAAAATCGAACGGTGCGTTTGGTGTGGATCGAAACTGGTGCCGATCCTTCAAACGGTGATGAACGACCAGAAAACAGTCCAGTTCAGAGGAATGCTACACAGCCCGAAACTGAGGAGATTCTTGGAAACATCACCATCTCCAGAGAAACAGGGTTGATGCCCATACCACTCATCCCCGGAGACATCGTCCGACTTGCTGATCAGGAAGGTTTGTCGCTTCTGATCACCGCAGAATCAACCGGCAACGACCCACGTGATGGATTCAACCTGCATGTCGTCAACTGGGTCGGAGCGTATGAAAACGTTGGAACAGCATCGGGATCAATCGTCGACCAAGGCCCACTTATGGGCTTGCTCTCAAGCGTGAACAGAGTATTGGAACTTCCATATGGAGAAGGCAACGAATCTGCAAATTTCACAGAGTCACAAGTCGTCGAGCGAATTGTCTCTCCATCGGTTATAACAGCTGAAAACAATACCGCTCCGAGTTTGGTTGAACTGTACGTCGTCGAAGGCGTCATGTACGGGGAAGGGGGAAGCGCAGGAACACTTGTTGCCCACATCAGCGACGCTGAATTTAACATCGAATCAGTTCTTGTTGACCTTTCCCCTATCGGCGGAGAGATGACCGTCCTCAACGACCGTGGACTGGATGGCGATACGACCGTTGGAGACAACCGTTTTTCAACCCGTATTCTCGTTCCAGGTTTGGAAGTCGGCAACATCTCGGTGAATGTCACCGCAACCGATGCATGGGGACTTACTGCAACAGGCACTGGGGCCATCGAAGTCATCAACCAAGGGCCTCGTCTGCACGCCCTGGAAATACTGCCGGACACAGGCCCACGTGGAGCAATCATGATTGTCAATGCACAAGCCTATGATGGCCACGGTGTTTCAACCGTAGAGATCGATTTGAGAGAACTCGGGGGTGAACTTGTCCCGCTCATCAATACCAACGGCGTGTGGGCAGGAAATTTCACCGTACCGGAATCCATTGTGCCCGGACAACAAGCACTAACCTTTGTCCTCACAGACAATTTAGGGCAGAGAACATTCACCACTCATTGGCATGCTGATGGGATGAATACCAGCCTGCAATCGATCTACGGGCCTCACCATATCTCGGATCAAGTCATGGAAGAGATCAGTATCAATGTTCTCAATACGCCTCCGAGCATTACCAATCCTGGTGTCCTTTCAATCATCCGTCAAGAGCAAAGCAGAATCGTCGTCTTGGAAGTTCCAATCAGCGACTACGATGGGGTTCTTGTTGCACGAGCAAACCTTGGCGTGTTTACTTCGTTCACATCACAAGACACATGGCAAACAATGTACGATGACGGAACCAACGGTGATGAAATCGCTGGTGACGGCATTTATTCCGTCGAAATGCAGGTACGGAACAGTATTCCATTGGGCACGCATGAAATTCTCATTCAAGCATCGGATGTGTTCGGTGAAGTAAGCCCAACTGAATCCTTGGCAGTGCAACTGACCAAAGACGACGGCGTTTTGCCTGGCGTTGAGGGTTCATTCATTTCTACTGGTGTACTGGTTGGTTTGTTGGCCGTATGCGCAATTGCTGGTGCGGCTGTGATCTTTGTTTCCATTCGAAACCGACCTGAAAACCAAGATGGAGAAGACCGTTTCGGATTTAAGTGAGCACACGGATGAGCCGACAACCGTTTATACCCCTGTTCTTTGGGGTGATTATCCCTGCGAGCGTAGTGTAGCGGTTATCACCGAGCGTTGCCAACGCTTGAACCCGGGTTCAAATCCCGGCGCTCGCACCATTGTAACGCAGTAAAGCGTTTTTCATGCAAATATTCGATTCTCAAGAACGAAAGAGCGTCCCTAAGTATTAACGGCTGTGGCCTAAATAATCATATTAGGGGAGTTCCATGGCAGAGCGACGTTCAATCTTTATCGGCAAAAAACCACTTCACGCTTATGTCCGGGCAGTTGTCATGGCAATGGAAGAGGGAGAACGCCAGTTGCAATTGGTGGCTCGTGGCGCAACGATTGGAAGGGCTGTTGATGTTGCAGAAATCTGTCGGCGCCGTAACGGCGTCATCGCACAAGGTCTACCGGAAACGGTCAGTATTGGTGAAATCCAATGCACCTCTGAAGTGTTCACTCAAGAAGGACAGAAAGACAGAACGGTCAGTGTGTTGACCATCGAATTGGACGGCATAGGCGAAGTTCCGAGTGAAGAAGAGTGACTACTCTTCAAGCAGCCTCAGTCTACGTTCAATTTCATCCGCAGTCGATTCATAGACGTGAAGTGCTTGCCCCACAGGGTCCTCAAGTTCCCAATCTTGGTCAATCGGCATCAACGGACAGTGAACTCCACATCCCATCGAAATGACCATGTCGTAATCATCAGCAGAAAAATCATCGACACTCTTTGGTTTCATTCCTTGCGTTGAAATCCCTCGCGCAGATAGCACTTTAACCGCATTGGAAGCGATTGCACCTGCAGGATGTGTACCTGCTGAATCAGCAGTATGACCCATTTTACGAGCAATTCCTTCCGCCATTTGTGAACGGCATGAGTTCCCAACACAGACAAACAAAAGGCGCATGATGTTTCATACCTGCGAGTGTATTTATTCATTCGCATAGTGAGAACAGTCTAAAGGGAGGAGGGGTTGCAAAATACATGGAAGATAAAGACAGTGGGTTGTTTCGCGCAACGTGTATCACTGCCACGGTATATGCTGTGCTTTTCCTCGCTCACATCGTTGCAGCTGCAAAGGATATGCACCTCGCTTTCAGAACGGTTGCAGCACTCATCACCATCCTTACCTTCAGCGTAGGTATCTGCATCCGCTGCATTGGAAGAATCAAAGGTAAGGACGCCCAACTTCGTGCCAATACCATTGGATTGTGTTTTGCACTTCCATTAGCGATTGGATTAGCTTGGGCTTACGCTGAACAGTCGTTCGACATCACCCGAACCGTTCTGTTTCTGGCAATCGCTACTGCAGTTCATTTCATCGATCGTAAAGTGATTGGACTTGACAAGGCGTCAAAGATGGGTTGAAGTAGAGCCGATTGCTGCTCAGCATATGTCGGATTCACCGGTATCCACGCATGACCCTAAAGCCCCACAAGAATCTGCTGAGCCATCGCCGCAAGAGCAGAAGAAAATGGAGCAAGCCTATGCCCAGATGAAGCGTAAAATGTCAATGCAGGAAATCGGTAAGAAAATCAAGCACAAGGTCATGGTTCTTTCCGGAAAAGGCGGCGTTGGAAAATCAACTGTCTCGACTGGACTCGCTCTCTCCCTCGCTCAACAAGGCCTCTCTGTTGGTATTCTTGACATCGATATCACTGGACCAAACGTTCCGAAAATGATGGGGCTCGACGGACGACGATTGCATGTCGAATCCGGCCGCATTCACCCTGCTCAAGGCCACCTCGGCGTCAAGGTCATCTCGATGGCGTTTTTGCTCGACAATGAAGACACTCCAGTCGTGTGGCGTGGCCCGATTAAACTCGGTGCAATCCAGCAATTTATCGGTGATGTCGAATGGGGCGACTTGGATTACCTGATTATCGACTTCCCACCTGGCACATCCGACGAGCCGCTTACGGTCGCTCAGTCTCTGCCGGACATCGATGGAATGGTGATTGTCACCACACCACAAGATGTCGCACTGCTTGACAGTCGCAAATCGATTACCTTTTCCGAGTCACTCAAAGTTCCAGTTCTCGGCGTTGTTGAAAACATGAGTGGATACACCGTTTCTGGTAAAGCAGCACCTGGTACGGAAATCGAAATTGCAGCACCAGCTGGAAAGACTCTGAAGGCAACTACCGATGAAGAAGGAAACTTCAGCGTTACACTGGACATCTTCAAAGAAGGTGGAGGGAAATCAACCGCAGAAGAATTTGGCGTACCGTTCCTAGGAGCACTTCCGTTCGACCCGGGATTTGTTCGCGGTGGTGATGACGGCGTCCACCGAATCGTTAGCGAACCCGAAGGCGCATCCGCTGTCGCTTTCGCCGGTGTTGTAGCAGCCCTTCAAGAACAAATTATTGACACCGATTCGGTCGGTCTTGAGATTATTTGATGGTGGAATTATGTCCGAAGAAATGCCAAAGATGACACGGTTTGAACGCAGAGAACTTGACGTTCAGCTCACCTATGATGACGAATCTGAGTTCGATATTACCTACGACGATTTGCGCCATGCATGCCCGTGTGCAAAATGTTCACCAATGCGAAATCAAGACGAAACCAGCAAAACGCTTCGCCGTCAAGTCGAAGCACTGCCAAAAGAAAAACCGAAAGTTCGAACCGTTGGCAACTACGCCTTGGGTTTCGAATGGACGCAAGGATGTTCAAGCGGCATTTACCGATTTGAGCGAATATGGGACTTGGCCAACCGCAGAGACCCAGACAACGGCAAGCCATACGTCCACGGCGCCTGGTGAACAAAGAACGCTCCTTGCTGAAAAAAACCTGCGAGGTTTCATGTGCAGTAGGCAACCCCG
>QQRW01000027.1 GCA_003602605.1 Candidatus Poseidoniales archaeon
TTCTATACTTTCCAGACCATGTCTTACACGATTGACATCTATATGAAAAAACAAAAACCATACGACTCCTTCCTTGATTTTGCCTGCTATGCTGCCTTCTTCCCTCAACTGGTTGCAGGACCAATCGTTCGAGCAGATCATTTCAGAAAAGAAATTGAGAAGCCGCTTTCAACAAATCCATACCGCTTTCGCCTTGGATTGACCCTTATTATCTACGGCATAGCCAAAAAACTGGTCATCGCCGATAATGTCGCTCTTCATGCGAATGCCGTTTTTATTGAAGGGGCGCATCTCGGAAACATCGGTCTAATTTGGTGGGCAACGCTGTGTTTTGGTATCCAAATCTACTGTGATTTTTCAGCCTATACTGACATCGCCATTGGCTCCGCACACCTGGTTGGTGTCGAACTTCCAGAGAATTTCAAAACGCCATATGCAGCAACATCGCCACAGGACTTTTGGCGTCGCTGGCACATTTCACTCTCGACATGGTTGCGAGATTACCTCTACATTCCTCTGGGTGGGTCGCGTAACGGGAGAAACAGGATGATTTTCGCACTTATGATGACGATGCTGTTGGGTGGATTATGGCACGGAGCCTCTTGGAATTTTGTCCTATGGGGCTTTGTTCATGGCCTTCTCTTGATTGCTCACCGATTTGGTAGTCGAGTCGGTTTCGTAAATCGTTTCTTTACTTCAGCAGGTCGACTCGGAATACTCCTTTCATGGTTGGTCACACAATTCCTCATCTTCTTTACGTGGCTCATTTTTAGAGTTGAAAACACTGAGGTTCTCGTACCATCAATGAAGACATTCCTCGGAATCGGTGGATACTTTGACTTCCAAGAATTCTTTGACATTCTCCCTGAGATAAAACTCCTCACGTTCTTTATCGCTGCATGCTTCATCCTCCTTCACGGCATCAGTGGCAAGGTCGGTGGTGGAAAGGAGTGGTTTGCACGTCAACATCCCATAATTTGGGGCACAATTTCTGGCTTTATGTTGTGTTTGGCATTTTATTTACGGCCTGCAGAAACGGTTGATTTCATTTATTTCAGGTTTTGATTTTTTTTATTCCTCTGCAGGTATGTCGAGGTACATGAGGAAAGCCTTAAGCAAGGACCCTTCGGCCCTCTAAACAGTGCAGTGCCACTTTTGGGGACTTTAATGACATACAAACTTCAATGCCTCAAAACCGGTGAACTTCTTATCGACAAGTATACCCTTCACCATACCGAAAACGCACTTTTACGTGCGATTTACGACAAACCCCTCCAAATTCAAGAAGCGGAAGGCGTTTGGAAATATCTCTCATGGCTGCCAGTATCCAAGGCGAACGACTACGTCGCTGGGACAACGACCTACAAGGCTGAAGCGCTCGGAACGGAGCTTGGAATGCCAAATCTTTGGGTCACCTTCCACGGATATTGGCCAGAAAGAGGCGCAATGTGCCCAACTGGAAGTTTCAAGGACATGGAAGCTGTACCAACCATCCAACGTCTTCACGACCACGGTTGTAAAGGTCTTATTTGTGCCAGTGCGGGTAACACTGCGCGCGGCTTCACTCATTTTTGTGGGCTTGCTAACATGCCATTGATCGTCGTTGTTGGCAAAGATCACGGCCACCGGATTTGGACCAAAGCAGGCCACCCAACAGATTCAGTGAAAGTGGTTGTTGTTGAAGACGGCGATTACTACGATGCTAAAACGGTGGCAAAAGCCATCTCAAAGCAACTTACTGGCTGGCAAATGGAAGGCAGTGTCCATAACGTCGCTCGCCGAGACGGCATCGGTTCCCTCATTCTCGATGCGGCATTCACCATTGGTTCGATGCCTGAACATTATTTCCAAGGCATCGGAGGGGGCCCAGGCCCGATTGGCGTCCATGAGATGGCTGAGCGACTTATTGCATCCGGTCAATTTGAAGGGCCTGCGCCTCGGCAACACCTGTCACAAAACGTCGAACATTCTCCAATACACAACGCTTGGCAAGCCAAGCGAGACCATTTGGTTGCCGAAGATTTTCCTCCGCATGATGTTGAAGTCTATTCTGATTATTTGATGAACAAAGGTCCTGCTTATGCTCAGGTCGGCGGCGTTCATGACATCCTCAAGGGTTCAAACGGGCAGACCTATGTTGTTGAGCGCAACGACGCGGTTGCTGCAAAGGCCCTTTTCGAATCGGCTGAGGGTATCGATATCATGACTCCAGGAGCAGTAGCACTTGCGAGTTTACAGCAGGCACTCGCGTCTGGAGAAATTCAGCACGACGCTGTGACTGTTCTCAATATCAGCGGCGGTGGAGTAGAGCGAATGAGGCGGGAGCGTGAAACAGCGACTGTTGAGCCATGGCTCCGCGTGACGAAAAAGAACGGTGCTGCAATGATTCTTGAAGCACTTGAGCAAGGATGAATCTGTTTGAGTTTCAAGCACTACGGCCTTCATCAAACATTTCTTGCAGGCTTCCGTCTTGCAACATTTCCATTACAATATCAGAGCCGCCAATCAGTTCACCTTGGACGAAGATTTGTGGCATTGTAGGGAAATCAGACCAAGCACAAACAGAGGGGATGGCTCGTTGGTCGGTGAGAATATTGACTGCAGCAAACGGTTCACCAAATTGCTGCAATGCCTGTGCTGCGCGATTTGAGAAACCGCACTGAGGCTCATTCGGTGTTCCTTTCATGAACAAAACGAGAGCGTGTTCATCAACAATGGCTTGCAATTCTTCAGGTGTCCAATTCATTTTCATCATTCCTTGTTTTTCTCGATTCGACGAATATGGACGCCTTGTCCACCGCCGTGAGGGTCAAACGCAGTATCGCCAGCAGTTTCTGCTTGTGCCGGAGTCATGCATTTGAGATCGAGTGCGTGTATTGGGTGAGGGATGTGTTGTTTCATCACCGCTAGAACGAGACGTTGGCGTTGCAATGGACGCATTCCATCAAAGGATTCAGAAATCACACGAACGTGAAAATGGTCTCCGGAACGGTGCAAATCAATCGCTTCAACTTGTGCATCTGGAACTGCTTTGAGTACTTCGGCCTCAATCCATTCTGTCGCTACCATCTTCACGCCTCATACCTCGGTAGGAGAAGTGGGCTTTGAACCTCGCGTTTGTATCCGATGCTTCAAGGAGCGTAACCATCAGCGGTGTCTATGGAGGGCAATGTGACGAACAATGCTCGCCTTCCTCACATGGGTAGAGATTCCGCTTGGCTTGCAGGTGCGGATATCATTGCGGTTTTTCTCGCACTACTTGGGCAGGTCGTCCTTACCAGAGCATTGTGGACAGAGTCGTACGGATTGTTCGTTTTAGCGCTGGATGTTTTTGCAACGCTCTTCTTGGTCATTGACCTCGGATTGCCTACCTTACTTGCTCGCGACGGTTCTCGAGCACCGCATCGAATATGGCCATCTATTTTACGCATTTACAACTTACAGGTGAAGGCAGCAATACCGTTCCTTATCGCAGCATTGCTTTACCTTCCTTTCGCAGGTTCTGAATTGTCAAGTCACGCTCCAATCATGGTTGTTTGCGGAATGATTGCGTTAGTACATATTGCGGCATACGCACCTCGCTCAGGATTGAGAGCTGCCGGAGAGGCGCGACTTGAGGCATGGACAAAAATACTCGAAAGAGGGATTACGACGGCCGCTTACCTCTCGCTGTACGCACTTGGCATCACATCGGTTGAAGCCTATGCCGTTGCTTTCCTCTTCGGTGCGTTGTGCGGCCTTCTCTTCGCTTTGTGGTGGGTTTGGAAGACATTGCGTATCTATGAGGGCAAGGCAGGGGCTCAAGGCGAAATGGGTGAGGCATGGTTGAACAACCGGAACCTACTCCTACAAGCTCTACCGTTTGCCATTACTCTTGGCGTGCTGCCCTACGTTGTACGCATTGAGAAGTTCATCGTTGGCCTTGAATTGGGAGTTGAATCAGCGGCATTGTTTCATGTTGCTCAACTGGCGTGGTTGGCAGGTTTGGTCATCCCACAAGCACTGCGAGCAGCACTGCTTCCGATACTCGGCAAAGTGCGTCATCAGCCCGAGGAATTTTCTCGTCAAATGAACGCATCACTTGACGTTTGTTTCGGTCTTTTACCGATTGGAATCTTCGCAGGTGCAGCAATTGTCAGACTGTTTCTACCGCTCGCTTTCCCTTCTCAATACCTCGATGGTAGCCTCGGTGCTTCGGCAGACGACTTGTTCATTGTGTTGTTACTTGGCTGGTGTTTCACCCTTCTTGCAACCCCGACCTATACCGCATTACAAGCTGGCTTGCATCCATGGCGTTTCACTTTCTTTATCCTTATCGTCGTAGGATTTTCGGCGGCCATCGGATTTGCATTCATCGGTTGGCAAGCCGATGAAGGACTCACTGAAGGCTTGTACGCTGCCGCCTACGCCTCCACCTTTTCGGCTCTTTTTGCTCTACTCTCATCGATACATCTGTCACGCTCATGGAATCTTGTACTGAAGCGAAGCGGTGAATGGTTGATTGCCGCATCGTGTATGACGTTGTCATGTTATGGTCTTCTCAATGGTTCGCTCCTCGCCGTAACTGGAATCGTGCTGTTCATGTTCATGCCACAAGCTCTTCGAGCAATTGGTTCCACTGTTCAAGGAAGTACGCTTCAGAAAACGATTGAGGCAGAGTAAATCCATTCTCCCACCTTTCCTTCAACGCTGCTTCACATGCATCTGCCAGTGCGCAGGCATCATAGTCGGCAACGACGAGTTCTTTTGGAAGATAAGTACCTACATCGCCTACATCAACGGAAACAACAGGTGTTCCGCAAGCGATTGATTCTCTAGCGACCAAAGGCCCGGATTCACGCTTCGAGGTGATGAGCGTAAGATCGGCGACCAACATACGGTCCCAAACGATTGGTCGAGGTTGTATCTTGAGCGTCGTCATACCAACAATCCACCCGCGTTCTTCAAGAATCTCGCCGGTTTGAAGGGCGAGCAAGTGGTTCTTTTCAGGTCGGCGGGGGTCGGCCGGGAACAGGATGTCAATGCGGTCTTTACGCCATCGGCCGTTCCATGGTTTGAGCGGTTTGAGCCATTCGTCTTCAACTGCGCAATGGCAAGGAATCATCTTCAGTTTTTCAGAATCGACGCCCGCTTGAACGGCAATGTCGTGGAGGCGTTGCGACACCACGACGACTTTGTCGGCTGAAGTTGCAAGTTTGTGCGTTACCTTTGCGATGTTTTCATGCGTTAATCCAACATCAAAATCGTATCCATGGACCACAGCGGTCCAAGGAACTTTGAATCGTAACGATAGGGACTTTGCCAACGCTGCTACTGGCCATAGGGTATGGCAAACAATGACGTCAGGTTTCCATCCGTCAAGCCACGATTCGACCTTTTTCGAATGCCTTCGGACGCTTCGGGCAGTAAACGACGGCCAAGGATGATTCGGAAGTGCAGTGTATCGGGGAGCGAAGATCTTCACTCCACCGTGCTCAAACGTGCGTGGAGCTTTTGCAGCGCCGGTGAGGGTTGAACGCCGTGCTTCTTGATATCGCAACATTCTCGGGAGTGGATTGATAACGCGAACATCGTGGCCGTTGTTGACGAAACTCTGAACTTGGTCGGCAACAAATGTGCCTCGGGCAGTGTTCGTTGGTAAGGGATAGAGCAGCGATACGACGAGAACTCGCATTCTAACGCCTCGTTCACTGTTCAAGTGCTGCTTTGATGATTTCGAGGTTCTCTTGAACACTCGCCTTCTCGTTGAAAAGACCGGAGCCAACAACGCAGTTGCTAACGCCCCATTCTTGCAGCATAGCGATGTTGTGCGATTTGACACCGCCATCAATTTGAATTTGAACCGGTCGTCCGCCGGCAGCCACTTGCAGGTCAATTGCCGTTTTCAAGCGACGGATTTTTTGTTCGACTGTTGGAATGAACGATTGGCCTCCAAAGCCTGGGTTGACGCTCATGACGAGCACAAGGTCCAGTTCAGAGAGTACTTCGAGGGCCGCATCGACGGGAGTTCCTGGATTCAAAACAACGCCAACGCTTGCGCCTGCTGCACGGATGGCGGTGACAAGGCGGTGCAAATGTGTAGCAGCTTCCACATGGACTGAGAGGTGATTGCACCCTGCGTCGATGTAGTCTTGGAAGCATGTTTCAGCGTTTGAAATCATGAGGTGTGCATCGAACACTGGCTCCGGCCCGAGGGCTTTTCTCAACGAGCGAATGACTGGGGGGCCAAACGTAAGGTTCGGTACAAAATTACCGTCCATCACATCAAGGTGAAGCCAATCTAATCCGCTGTCAACCGCTTCTTGGCACGATTGAGCAAGGTCTGCAAGGTCAGCAGTAAGAACGCTCGGTGCGATAATCATGACTCTCCCCAGCCATCCCAAGCATCGCATTACCATGAGTATTTCGTTTCTTTTTTGTTAGTCAATATAGTGCGAAGGCTCTTAATGCTCCTTATGGAGGAACGCCCGGTGCGAACATGGGTGAAGTACGGGCAGTTACCGATGCAGAATTTGAAACAACAGTGAATGGAAACGGATGGGTACTGGTCGATTTCTGGGCTCCATGGTGTGGACCTTGCAAAGCAATTGGCCCTGTTCTTGAACAAGTTGCTAGCGAACGTGAACTCCTTGTTGCAAAGGTCGATACTGACTCCAACTCTATGAATGCAGCCCGCCTCGGTGTTCGAGGTATTCCAGCCCTATTCCTCTTCCGTGATGGAAACCTCGTCAGCCAAAAGAGTGGAGCAATGCCAAAGCCTCAACTCCTAAGCTGGATTGATGAATACATGACAGCAGACGATTTTTGATTATTGCAATCGTTTTCTTCGTTCGCTCTTTTGAGCCCCAACATCCCGGAGCAACCTTTCTCGCAATGCTTCGTGCAACCACATTCCTTCATCGAGTTCAAGCAACAGTCCATGCTTAACCAGATTCTCAGGCGGCACACCGCTCCAGTCAACCGCAGAAGCGAGTTTTTCCCAAGGGACTGGTTTTTCAGATACAGCGAGCGTTGAAAGTAGTTCATATTCTGCTGGCGGAAGGGCAGTGAGGATTTCCTCATCGAGGAATCGTAACCAGTCTTCGTGTGTTGTTTGCCCGTAGAGTTCCAACATTTCCAGAGCGAGTGGATGACCTCCTGTTGCTGCGTGGACTTCGTCAACGCCGATGGAAGATCCATGTTCCAATTGACTGAGCCAGTCTTTGGTGTCTTCAAGAGTAAGGCCACTCAAAGGCATTTCTCGAACCAATCCACGTGTATGGACGTCTCGGCGGTCATAAATCCGCAAAGTCGTTCGAGATATAAACAGCAACCGAAGCGGCGCTTTGAGAGAAATTTGCATCAATGCCCCGAGTAAATCCTTGGCGTTTTCTTCCATATGGTGCACATCATCAAGGACGATTAGCCAGTAAGGGGGTGGCCCGCCTGCTTCGTTTTTGTAACGTTCTCGAATCGTTCGAGCATCGGTCAAATAAGAGAGCAACCGTCGCCTCCAAGCGTCGACATTGACCGTTCCACCTGGCGTCAATGGGAGCGTTTCAATCAAATTGTACGGGTCGTGTGATTCATCGATTCCAAACCGATGGAGGAGACTTGTTGCCAAGCCAAGCGAGCGGTCCCACGGCTGACACGGATACCAACAAATAGACAGATGCGGTTCTATTTCAACGCGTTGTGCTAGCCAATGTGCGACAAGTGTTGATTTTCCAATACCAGCAATACCATGGACGACAGCACATGGTTTTCGTTCATCGAACCATTCGTGAAGGTTTTGCAATTCGTCCGTACGCCCGTGCACTGGTCGAGTGACTGGAGGTTTGTTGTGGTATGTTGCGTGTGCTCCAGTCATCGGAGTTAATCGTCCGGGCTTGGGAATACTTTCTTCACTGCGTTTGCTGATGGCACCAAACCGTATATCTCCGTACGTGAGTACTCCTTCATGTTGCGCATGCATGAGTACCTGCAACAGGGAAATGTCCGCAGAGAGGCGCTCAGGTGCTTCGCTGGCCTCGACTTCAAGCAGTTCGCCGTTCGAATCTCTCAACAATACTTTGATTGAGCCGAGGGTTTTGGAAAGCAGTTCTGATGAGGATTTACCCTTGTCCGTGAGTTGCCATGTCTTCTGTCGCCGGTCTTCACCACGGACTGTGCGCGTGTGTTCAGTGACCATTTCTTCTCGGAGTAGCGTACGCATGGTTCTGCTTACATTCGGTGGATGCTGTGCACAGGCTTGAGCGATGCCGGGGCGAGTGAGTTCCGGTCCGACGATATATCGGTCGTTTTGGTCGATGTGTTCGGCGAGGTGTAGCAGTACACGGTCTTGGACCGCGACACTGACCTTAGGCAAACCGTCGCTCATATTCACCGCTGCACGGTAGCGCTTCTCAATGCTTTGCCTTGGTGTGCTAAATGCACAATTAGACCATAAGGCCTTTTAGTGGTGAAGTATCGCAAGGTCATGGCTTATGTCCGCAAGGCAATGTTTCTTACAATCTTGATGTTTTTCATGACATTAGCCCCCCTTGCAGCAGGTGCTGACAGTGACGGTGATGGGTTCGATGACTCCGTCGATGATTGCCGATGGGCAGCAGGAACTTCCACTGTAGACAAACAAGGTTGTCCGGACAGTGATGGCGATGGAACATCAGACATCAACGATAAATGGACAACAAATAATCCAAATTTCCAAAACGAATTTACCGTTTCATCAAACCAGAACTACTTGGATGTTGATTATTCACCTGACGGTGAATTCGTTGCTACAGCATCAGAGAACGGTTTCCTTCGAATTTGGAACGCTACTACCCATGTCAACATTCGCTCCGTTCTTGCTCACTCGAGCAACGGCGAAGTCACATCTGTTTCGTATTCGCCGGACGGAATGTACGTCGCAGCGGGGCTTGATGACGACACCATGGACATCTACTATTCCAGTAACCTCACCTCGGTTCATGGCTCAATAAGCGTCGATGTTGGAAGCGGCGACTATGTTTGGGATGTCGAATTTTCTCCTGACAGCACACTTGTTGCGGTCAGCATTGGGCAATCAGGAAACGGAGGCACAAACGGTCAAGTGAAACTCATCAAGGTGAGCGACGGCCTCCAGCAAGGCAACGGATTAAACCCGAACTCGGAAGATCAATTTGAGGATGCTGCCTTCTCACCAGGAGGCGAATATATCGCACTGGCCTCGGACGATGATTTTTACATTGTCGACATCGCAACTGGTTCGACCACGTACTCCATTTCCAGCCCTCCAGCAAACGTCAACGCCATCGCTTGGTCTCCTGACGGCAACTACATCGCTATGTGTGGTGGTTGGGAAGGCAACCAGGCAAGTTTCGATATGTACGAGTTCTCAGGTACTTCTTGGACGCTTATTTGGCAGAAGACAACAACGACTTCTTGCGCATCCACTGATTTTTCATACGACAGTTCACAAGTTGTTGCCGGAATGTATTGGTACCTTGGTGATGCGAACTCAGGCGTAGTGTATGATTCAGATTCCGGTGTAGAAATCGATCGATTCAATGGTCCAAGACCTGGAGGCTGCGGTGGTGGCGACGGTTGTGGTCAGATTAACGGAATTGCATGGAGCCCTGACAGTTCACACATTGTCACAGCTCACGGACGAGGCGATGAAGGGTTGTACTTTTGGTTCGCTGACCTCGATGAAGACAACGACGGCTACAACACCACCGACCAAGGCGATGGCGTCGTCGATGCTTTCCCAAGCGAAGGCACCCAATGGGACGATTCAGATAACGACGGCTATGGAGATAATCCCGCACCAGCATTCGAGCCCGATGCATGTGTGGCGGTTGCAGGTACTTCCACTCAAGACCGCTTCGGCTGTCCAGACGCAGACGGCGATGGCTGGTCGGATGATGGCGATGAATACCCTGCAGACCCCCTCCAATGGGCTGACTCAGACAGCGATGGTTACGGTGACAATTACTACTTCGATTTGAACGAAGCACAACTCCACATGAACCAATCCGGCGATGCTTTCCCGAACGATGGGACACAATGGAACGACACCGATGGCGATGGCTATGGCGACAATTACGTCAACGCCTCATGGGATAATTTCCGTGGAGAGAACTGGCCAGGTCTGCTTGTTTCTGTTGCCAACAACATCGACACTTTCCCACTCGACCGAACCCAGTGGGCTGATACCGATGGAGACTGGGTCGGAGATGAACAAATGAGCGACCGAGCCGACGGATGCCCGACGCTTTGGGGCGACTCTCAACTTGATCGCTTAGGCTGTCCTGACACCGATGGCGATGGCTGGTCTGATCCTGATGCTGGATGGCCAGCAACAACTGATTGCTACGGCGCTGATGCATTCCCTAATGACCCCACTCAATGGTGTGATGAGGACAACGATGGATTTGGCAGCAACCAGTCCGGTAACAACGCCGATGAATGTCCGAACCAAGCTGGCACTTCAAGCGTAGACCGAATTGGTTGTGCAGATTGGGACGATGACGGTTATTCGAATGCTGGCGACCCGTTCCCAAACGACGGCACGCAATGGGCTGACCGTGATGGAGACAACCGTGGCGATAATCCAAACGGCACAAATCCAGATGCTTTCCCTGACGATTCATCCCAGTGGGTCGATGCGGATG